>CAZNPL010000021.1:0-108274 GCA_964574815.1 uncultured Phycisphaeraceae bacterium | reverse complement strand
GACAATACCGGCCCGCTCAAACCACTTCATGCACGCTTACCGGAAGGACACGGCGCTCCCGGCTCTGATGGTGGCGTGGACCGCGGCTCTGGCCACGGTGCGGAGAACTGACAACTGACGGCTCTTTGCACGTCTGGGGTGGGCTGGCCGGCTGTGCATTGCTCGCTCATCCGTGGTCGGCTCCTCAGGCGCGCACTTTGGGTGCGCTTCTCCTATCCAACCCTTTAGAACACGGTGGCTGTTCCAGGTTTGCCTTTGAAAGTTGGAACAGGTGATTGCGCGCGCTTGGTGGTTGTTATTATCGGTCTTGGGCGGCTGGTGGAGCCATTAGCCGTCAGCCATTAGCCGTCAGCCGTCAGCCGTCAGCCTTCAGCCGGAAGGGGTCGAGCATGGGTCGGTGATCGTTGGCGTTCATTTGCCGGCGGTGGCGCTTGGTAGCCCGACCGCTCGTTGACACTTGCGGTGTGATTGGGTGCGGCCGTTAACGGCGTTGCCCCAGCCGGGCTGGGGCAACGGGAGCCGGAGAACAGTTGAACAGGCGAGCAGGCGGCGGCGGGAAGGGGGGAAAGGAGTACGCCGGCTGCTGCATGGGAATGGCTACTTGCTGGGGTAATAAGCTACCAATAGGCCACTCGCACTATCGCTAGGGCCGCGGCTGGTGAAAACTGACCTGGTTCGACAGGTGGTGCTTGCAGAGCCGGACGCGTTTACGCTGGCCGATATTGTTGCTCAGGTGCCGGCGGCCAGCCCGCAACTCGTCAAGAAGGTGCTGGCGAGCCTGAAGAAGGATGGCCGAGTGCAGGTCGTCGGCCGAGGCCGCGGGGCGTTCTGGCGTGTGGTTGGATGATGGGACGGCGTTGCCCCAGCCGGCCCGGGGCGACGAGCGCAGGAGAACAGATGAACAGGAGAGAGGGGAAAGGCGGGGGGCCTGGGGCGGGCGCCGGGGCTGGCGGCGGAGGCCCGAGGCGGAGGGACGGCACTCGGCCGGAGCGTTGCTTGCGAGGATTCCGACACGCCGTGGGCATGGTGGCGAGGCGGGGGATTCGCGTCCGGTGCAGATGACCTCGGTGAGAAAAGTAAGCCCCCTTCATTACCCGAGGTTCGTGGGCCGCTGGCCCCGCCTGCGGACGGGCTCCCCGAGACCCGAGCGAGCCCGGCATCATCTTATTCAAACGTCAAGAAAGCCCCATTCGGTGTGAAACGGTGCAGCCAGCAAGTTCCAATCACTTACGCAGCCTTGAAATGTTGACCTCGGATTGTCAGTGTCGCGACGGAAAGGACCGTCAGGACCACAAGAGCTACGCTCCAGGTTGAGGTTACTGGGACGGGACTTTCAAGGCTGATTCTCAAAACGCGTTCCTCAGTATGCATTGCAGCGTACAGTGCTCGGTCCGGGCCAAAGATCAACTGGGTGGCGTCGGCAGTGGTGTTGAACACTCCCAGGACGGTGGTAGCACAACTGTCATCGATGTCGATCCGCAGTACTTCGCCGTTTCCGTTTGGACCCGCGTCGAAGGCGTAGAGAATGTCACCGGGTCCAAAGGCTAAAGCAACATGAGTCCCACGACCCGAAAGGCACATGTTTGGACTATCGTATAACGGGGGACTGAGGACCACTATATTTCCAGAGATGGAACTCACCGCGATACGGTCTGCGGTGTCAATTGCAAGGGGCGCGGCTAGGCCCCCTGAAATCACCGGAGAGAGGGCGGTTACCGTGCAGCCCCTGGTTATTGACTTCACTCTCGAATCTGCGACGTCAGCATAAACAATGTTACCGCTTGAGGTGAACCGGAGGTTCTGGGGATTACCCGAGATTCCGCATAACTGCCCGCAGCTTTCGACCGGACAGGCTACTGAGATGTGCCCATTGCCGCCGACAATCACGGAATTGGGGATGCCCGAGAAAGACCCATCAACGTCAAAGAGTACCGTATCTGGATCGAGAAACGGACAGCAACATGCGGTTGCCTGGATTGGAATAGAGCCCGGCTGGGCACAGTATATGGGCGTGGGTACCGTCGATCCATCCTCCCCGATGTAAAGGACACGGGTGGCGGGGTCAAAGGTTAGCCCATCCGCTCCGCTTCCGCTAGGCGTTTCCGCATAGACTTCGACATTAAACTCTGACGACGTGGCCAGTGCACTACTCAGTCCAATACTAATACACATAAGGGCTGCAAGTGACGCGAACACTTTGCCGATCATGGGGTTTGCCTTTCGCTAACAGAAATCGTGCCGGATTGCCGCGCGAGAACACGGCTACAAAAAGAAGGTGATGACGGGAAGCTGTCGCACCTTCTTGCCTCCAGTCTCCTCCCTGAGGAAGCCAACATTCTATCGGAGGGAGACAGCGAAGTCAATAGTGAGTTAGTTTAGTTCTCGTTCAGTTTGGTTTACACATGCGCACCACTCGACGAATCCAAGTCCGCCAACCTGGAGGGTAGGGGGTCGGCCGGGTGCAATGGAACCGGCGAATTGAAGCAAGAATGCAATTGCGCGGTGGCCCGTGGTGGAGCATGACGCATGTCGGCACGGAAGGCGAGGACTGGCGCTGTCGCGGAGGGACTGATCCAAGCTGCCCTGCGCGGAGCGCTTGGAATTGATGTACGGTGGTCGGGGGTTCTGTAACATAAGACATCGCATCTCTGAAGAGCCGCCTATCTGTCGGGCGGTTAGACGACCCCTTCAGGGTCGGGTTGGTGTGTGGTACCGGGGTCCGGTGGCGGCGCTGCGCTCTGCCACCGGCTACTTTAGGCCAGCCTTTCAGGCTGGATCGCGCGGCCGGTTCTTCAGGCTCGACAGCGCGGCCGCTGCATTTGTGCGATCAATATGTAGGCGTCTCTGCGTGAGCATCCGCCGGCGAGTGGAACCCGCCCTACAAACCGTTGCAGGCTGGATGGGGAGGCCGCTGCGAGCAACACGTACGCGCCTTTGATAAAGTAGACGGGCCGGTGGGTGCGAGCGTATCGGTTGTGATCTCTGCGGCGGAGGCGTCGGGCGGAGCGCGCCCGCAAAGCGCTTCTGGCGGGCGATACCCGCCTTGCGTTCTGTAGTGAGTCATCTGGCGGGTGGAACCCGGCCTACATGGTGCGCGCGATGGGTTGCTTTGATCGACCGTGGGCGTTCAGTTGGTCAGGATTTCTTTGTTGAGCGGCGGGGGCGGTTGCGTTTTTTTTGGGAGCCGTTGTCGGATTGCTCGGCTTTCTGGTGCTCGAGGATGGTCTGGGTCAGTTCGATGCGGTTGATGACGGCACGCATGTCGGCCAGGCGGTCGATCGGCTCGTCCTTGCAGCAGTCCTCGATCAGACGCGTGACGCAGGTGGGAATCTGAACCGTGACCGGGCGGTTGAAGTCTGTGACCCGCCGGCCGATTCGCGTGGGGGAGTGCAGGCCGGCCGTGCGGTTCATCTCCGTGGCGATGGCCTGGCCGGTCAGGACCTTGTACAACGTTGCCCCGAGTCCGAAGACGTCGGTCCGCTGATCGAGCACCGACCGCCGGGCCTGCTCGGGGGCCATGTAGTCGATCGTCCCCTGGATGCGCTCCTTGGCCTGGAGCATCGCGGAAGTCTGGCCGAAGTCGATCAGCCGGACCTCGTCGTCGTCGGTGACGAGCAGGTTGCCGGGCTTGAGGTCGGCGTGAACGTAGCCGGCCAGGTGCATCGCCCGCAGCCCCTCGGCCGCCCGGCGGAAGTAGCGCAGCAGGGCCTCGAGCGTCGGGCGGAACTGGCTGTTGGACATGGGGATGCCGTCGATGTACTCCATCAGGAGCACGGCGGCGCGCAGCCGCAGGCGCTTACGCAAATAGCGGATGTCGTACACCTTGCGAAGGACGGGATGGTCGAGCGTCTGCCCCGCGGCCTGCTCGGCCTTCAACTGGTCGATGAATTTCTGGTCGTTTTCGGAGTTGAGCTTGACGTATTTGGCGGCCCGCAGCTCGCCGGTGTTGATGTTCTCGACGCAGAAGATCTCACTGTTGGCGCCGTCGCCGAGCTTTTGCACGACACGATAATCGGGCAGTATCAGGCTCATGGCTTGATCAGCGAGTTTGTTCCGTCTCGCGCCCCGTTGTCCCTGCGGTCAATGCGCGTGGCTCACCGGACGCGCCAACGGTTGGACCACGCCGACAATCTGATGATCGGTTGATTGTCGTTGCTGCTCGCGGTCGCGGCGCCGTCCTGCGTGCTATCGGCCTTTCGACCACCGACGCGCCATTCGATGCGCAGGTGCGCATGATCTCGCGTCGTGTGCGCGCTACGTCACGACGGAGCACAGTAGTGCCGTTCACCCGCCTTGCTGGCGCCGCCTCCTTCGGCTTCCAGTATCGGCCGCGGACAATACTTCGATTTCCCGGACTTCCGAGGTGGCCCCATGGGGAGGCCGCAACATGACATAAAGGATAATGGCGGTAATCTGGATAAGGCCGCGACCGCCGCCTCTGCACCACCTCGTTATATGGTCAGTATACGGCGACACGAGAGGGTGGTCAAACCCGTGCCGGTAATCTTCGGCGCCGCAGAGACTTATGAAAGTGTGGCCGATTCGACGGGCCGGGGGCAGGGTCGTATGCCGGCTGCCTGCATTCGAGGGTCATGACCGATATTTCCGGCGGACATCGAAACCGGATCGGCAGCAGGGCGGAGGCGCCGATTCCGGGATTCACGTGCAACGACACGTCGCCCACCTCGTGCAGTCCGCGGGCCATTGACACCGGAAGGCGGTCGTTGGTCCAGATGCAGCCCAACCACGGCAGTCGAATCTGTCCGCCATGGGTATGGCCCGATAATACCAGCCCCACGCGCCCCTGAGGCACGTTGAACACGGTCGAAGGGTAGTGTGCCAGGAGGATCGTTGCGGCTGATGCCGGGGCGCCGGCCAGGGCGGAATCCAGGTCACCTCGCTCCCCGATGGATTGCTCGACGCCGGCCACCACGACGCAGGTTCCTCCGACGTTCAGTCGGACGTGCTCGTTGCGAAGCATTCGAAAGGGGAGGTTGCGTTGCTCGGCCAGCCGCCGGTCGTCGTGATTGCCCAGCACCGCGAACGCGCCGTACCGCGGCTTGATCCCGTCGAAGAAGCGTCGGCAGAAGTAGGCCGCCTGCGACCACTGGTGGGGCCGGGCGGAGAAGTCGCCGGTGACGGCCAGCAGATCGTAGTCCAGGGATTTCAGGAGCCGCCCGCAGGCGTCCAGCCGCGGCTTCCATCGGGCGAAGTGAAAATCTGAAACGTGCGCGATGCGAAGACCGCGGGCGCCGGGCTTGAGCCCGCTCATTGGCACGACCAGCTCTCGTACGCAGACAGATCTTCTTTCCACGGTCGCTTCTCTCCTCCCCATCGCGGCGCACGTGCACCTGACACCGATCGGCGGCGGCGCCTTTCAGCCTATTCGACAAGATGGCGGTGCGACCTTGCCTATACAGGTCGTACGTAACTGGACGTGAAAGGTTTCAGCTTCTTATCAAACCTGCTGGAACAGGGGCGTGGAGAGATATCGCTCTCCGCTGCTCGACAATATGACGACGACAAACTTGTCCTTGTTCTCGGGCCTGTGGGCCACCTCGTTCGCCGCGCACAGCGCCGCACCCGACGAAATGCCGCAGAGAATGCCCTCTTCCTTGGCCGCTCGGCGTGCCCAATGGAACGAGTCGTCGTTGCCGACCCGGATAACATCTTCCACGATATCGAGGTTCAGGACTTCGGGGATGAAGCCGGCGCCAATGCCCTGGATCTTATGCGGACCGGGTTTGATGTCCTTGCCTTCGCGCGTCTGGGTGATGACCGGCGAGTCGGCCGGTTCGACGGCGTAGGCCTTGAACTCGGGCTTTCGCTCTTTGATGACCTCGGTCACGCCGGTGATCGTTCCGCCGGTACCGATCCCCGCGACGAGAATGTCCACTTTACCGTCGGTGTCCTCCCAGATTTCCTCCGCCGTCGTCTTGCGGTGAATTTCCGGGTTGGCCGGGTTGTTGAACTGCTGCGGCACGAACGAGTTCGGCGTCTCGGAGGCGAGTTTCTCGCAGGCGCGGATGGCCCCCGGCATACCTTCGGCCGCCGGCGTGAGCACCAGGTCGGCACCAAGGGCGCGCAGCAGCGACCGACGCTCGACCGACATGCTCTCCGGCATCGTGAGTGTCAGCCTGTACCCCTTGGCCGCACAGACGAACGCCAAGGCCACGCCCGTGTTGCCCGAGGTCGGCTCGATCAGGACGGTGTCCTTGGTGATCTTGCCGTCCCGCTCGGCGGCATCGATCATCGACAGGCCGATGCGGTCTTTCACGCTTGACAGCGGGTTGAAGAACTCCAGCTTGGCGTAGATTGTGGCCGGCGCGTTGATAATACGGTTGACTCTGACCAGCGGTGTGCGCCCAACGGTCTCGACAATGTTCTCGAAAAGGCGACCCATTTCGTTTCTCCGACTTGATCGGCCCGGACCCGAACTCCGAGCCGGTCATTTTAACGAAGCCGGTTGCTCCAAGTCAATTGATCCTCTCCTCGATGAACGCGCTGCGGGCCGGGCCGGCGTGCCAGCTACGCAAAGCGGCGACTCGCCCTTCCGCGACGGGCACGATGACGTAGGACATATTCGGCCAGATGCCGTCGCGATCCCGGTTCGAGGGGTTATCCGTGCCATCCGGATGGGAGTGATAGAAGCCAAGCACGTGCCGGCGAGTTTGCCTGGCGTTGCGGAAGCATTCGAAGACGGTCCGGGGCTCGATCTGGTAAGTTCGCGTCCGATCATCCGGCGAGATGTTGGCAGCCGTTCGAACCTCCTCGACGATGCGAGTGCGCCCCTCGACCCGCCCGATCAGCACGCCGCAGCACTCCTCCGGCAAGGACTCCAGCGCATGCCGCTCCAGCTCACGAACCAGCGATGGGGCGATCATCAGCGCTGACTCGTGCGTCCTCAGCGAACTTGGCGATGTTTCGGCCATGTTGGCCTCCGCTATTGCCGGCTCCAAATCAGTTGATTGCCGCACGGTTAGCAAGCCGGCAGCAAGCGCCGCCCCACCCCGATTATACGGCGAACGGCGAGCCGTCGAGGGTCAGAGCGCATTTAGTCGATAGCGATCGGCACTGAACTTGCTTCCGTTGGCTATTACGACGATCGCCCGTCCGCCGCATGGATTCCGGGGTGCGGTGACCTTGAGCGGTGATTTGGACGGTCGCGAGGACATCACTAACGACTAAATGCGCTCTGACCCCAGATGCTAGGTGCCGATGTACTTTGCGTGGATGGTGCGGGCGGCGTCGGGGTTGTTTGTACCCTTAACTATTGCTCGGCCGTCGGGGAAGACCGTGATTTCGTAGTTCTCCACGATGCAGCGAAACATGAACTGGTTGTGCATCGTCTGCACACCGGGGAGTGGTTCGATTCGCCGGGCCAGCTTTGCGAGGTCGATGGGCCGGCCGCCTGTGCGGTTGATCTGGACAGCGTTGCGGCCGCATAACGCCGTTGCGGCCGATGTCCGCTTTCCCTCAAGATACTCGAAGCGGCGCTGACCGCAGCAGATGCACTCGTCGGATTCGGCGAGCCGCTCGACGTTGAGGTTTGTGTATCGGCCCGTCCATGCGTCGATGTTCAACAGTCGCCTGTTGACGGCGTCCCGCCGGCCGGCCAGCACCTTCAGGGCTTCCATCGCCTGGGCCGCGGCGACCAGATGCACGGCCGGGCCGAGGACACCGGCCGTATCACACGTCGGGTTCATCTCACTCGGCGGTGCCTCAGGGAAGACGCATCGCAGGCACGCCGTCTCCGGCGGCAATATGGGCAGGCACAGTCCGGTCGCGCCGACGACGGCGCCGTAGATCCAGGGCGTTTCGGTCTTGACGGCCAGGTCGTTGATGAGATAGCGCGTCTCGAAGTTGTCGGTGCCGTCCAGGAGTAGGTCGGGTTCGCCGCACAGCCGTTCGATGTTGGTGTGGTTCACATCGACGACAGCGGACTCGATCGCGACGTCGGGGTTGATCCGCTTTAATTTACGCGCGGCGGCCTCCGCCTTGGGCAGGTCGGCACGTAGATCGTCCTCGTCGAAGAGCACCTGGCGCTGGAGGTTGTTCCGCTCGATGTAGTCGCGGTCGTAGATGCGAAGCCGCCCCACGCCCGCCCGGACGAGGGTGTCGGCCAGGACGCTGCCCAGGGCCCCGCAGCCGAAAAGGGTGACGCTCGATGCGCGCAGGCTGCGTTGACCGGTTTCGCCGATCTCGCTGAACAGCACCTGGCGGGAATACCGGGAGAGGTCCGCTCCGGCGCCCGGCTTGGGCGTCGTGCTCTCACTCATGCTTGCGTTCCTCGCGATCGTCCTCGGGCGCGAATGAGGCCAGAAATCCCTCGGGAGAAGCCACGTCGTCTGTCGCGCCGGGCGGGGGCTTGGGGGCGGCAGGTTCGATTTCCGCCACCGATTCAGCCGGCGGAGGCGCGGTGGCCACGCTGCCGGCCTCGGTTCGGTCGTCGCCCTCGACGCGGGCCATACTCTTGCGAAGTTGTGAAGGAAGCGAATCAGTCGGCGCCGGTGTTTCGGGCGTCGGAGCATTCGACTCCCCCGGTGCAACCTCGACGAACCATCGCAGCCGGCTCCACTCTCTACCGGTGCGGACGCCGGACAGAACGAACATCAGGCCGAAGACTCCGTACAAGCCGCTCTGAAAGCCGCCACCTCCGCCGAACATGATCAAAGCGGCGGCGACACAGAGGGCAGACCCGACGAGGATGGATGCAACGGCGTCGAACAACAATGCCCAAACTCGCCCAATGACGAGGCAAAGCGTTACGAGCACCATCAACCACGCGCCGATCTCGAGCGTGTGGACGACAATGCGTCCACCGATCTCGAAGGCGCCGGTCCCCTCGGGCACCTGAAAGCGGCCGCCGGCATAAGCGAAGTAAAGCAACAGGAGGGCCGCCAGCCCCGGCCCCCATGCGCTCGCCCGCACCGCCGACCTGAGTTCGGAGGGAGTTCGATCATCCTGGAAATAAGCCGGCATGAATCAACTCTGCAGCACGGTTGTAAAGCGCACCGGACGGGATACCGACCGAGGTCGGGGATCCATCTGTCGAAGGTCAGGACCTGATGATCTCGTGTTCCGTCTCGCGGACGACCAGAACCGGGCAGCAGGCCTTGCGAACCACCTTCTCCACCGTGCTGCCCAGCAGGGCATGGGCGATTCCCCCGCGTCCGTGCGTGGCGATGATGATCAGGTCGATGGTGTTTTCCAGGGCATACTGCACGATGACGTCGTAAGGCCTGCCCGACGCGACCTTGGTGACCGGCGCGTATTTCAGCCCGATCAGATGCTCGTCGGCGAACTGGCGCATGTGGTTTTCGGCGTAGCTGGTCAGGTCCTCGACGGGCGGCACCATGGGAGCGCCCTCCGGCCCCATCGCGTTCCAGTGCAGGTAGGCCTCGTCCACCACGTGCAGACAGTGAATCTGGGCGGCGAAGGTTCCTGCGAAGGCGCGGGCGTATTTCACAGCCTGCAGCGAGAGGTCCGAGTAGTCCGTCGGGCACAGAATCTTCGAAATCTTCAGGTTCATGGCCGACCTGCCCAGTGCGTCATGAAAGACCCACTTGAAGGTTAGCATGCGTGACGAGAACCGTCAATCCGCAGTGTACCCACGCGACAAGGCCGCAAACAGCCCCTGGTGGTCCCAAACCGTGCCGCCCTTGACCGCCTCCCGACGGCCGGTAGCATCCTATCAGGGTCGTGTCGGCCCTTTGTTCGCCCCGGATTGTTCGCGGAAAGCACGTAACATGGTCAGCCTGGAGGTATTGGAAGGAGCGCCCGAGCAGCCTCAGCGGCGTTTGCCGCCTTGGATGAAGCGGCCTATGCCGGGCGGCGCCGATTTCTCGCACACCAAGCAGGTCGTCGCCGATAGCGGCGTATCCACCGTCTGCACCGAGGCCCGCTGCCCCAATCTGACCGAATGCTGGGCGAAGCGGCACGCAACCTTCATGATCCTCGGGGATCGATGCACCCGGCGCTGCCATTTCTGCGCCGTCACTACCGCGAGACCCGAACCGCCCGCGGCCGACGAACCGGACCGGCTGGCCGATGCCATCGCACGCCTGGGACTCGTCCATGTCGTGATCACGGCCGTGGCGCGCGACGACTT
This sequence comes from uncultured Phycisphaeraceae bacterium, assembly GCA_964574815.1. GTDB lineage: Bacteria > Planctomycetota > Phycisphaerae > UBA1845 > UBA1845 > CAZNPL01. The sequence continues at coordinate 98,163 of CAZNPL010000021.1, read as the reverse complement.
GAAGGACGAGGGGGCCGGCCACTACGCCCGCTGCGTTGAAGCGGTTCATGATCGATGCCCGAACACCAGCGTCGAAGTGCTGCCGGCCGACTTCCACGCGCGATACGAGTGCGTGAAGACGCTCTGCGACGCCGGCCCGCAGCTCTACAACCACAACATCGAGACGGTCGAGCGGCTGACGCGTTCGGTTCGCCCGCAGGCCCGTTATCACCGCTCGCTCGAAGTGCTGCGGCTCGTCAAAGAGATCGCCCCGCACGTCGTCACGAAATCCGGCATCATGGTCGGCCTCGGCGAGACCACGGATGAACTGTTGCGCACCTTCGCCGATCTGCGCGAGGTGGGGTGCGATGTGCTGACCGTCGGGCAATACCTGCAGCCAACCCGCGACGGGCATCTGCCGGTCCAGCGATACTACCCGCCGGAAGAGTTCGACGAGTTGGCCAAGGCCGCCCGTGGGCTCGGCTTTCTGAGTGTGGCCTCCGGGCCGTTTGTCCGAAGCAGCTACAACGCCGCCGAGGTCTTCGCCGAGACCCGGCGACGCGGATCAGCGACCCGCCACCCGTGAGCACCGAAGACCTCATCACAAGCAAGCTCGCCGGCCGGTTCGTCGTCTTCGACGGACCCGACGGATGCGGCAAAACCACCCAACTGACCCGCCTCGAACAACGCCTCACCGATTTCGGACAACACGTCGTCAGGGCACACGACCCCGGCGGCACCGAAATCGGCGACCGCATCCGAAGCGTCCTGCTGGACTACGACCTGAGCCGGATGGACGTCCGCTGCGAGACGTTTCTGTTCATGGCCTCTCGGGCGCAGCTCGTCTCCGAGGTCATCGAGCCGGCTTTGGCCGAGGGCGCGACGGTTCTGTGCTCTCGCTTTATCAGCGCGACCTACGCCTACCAGGGGGCGGCCGGTTACGACGTGAGCGGGCTGCTGGAGCTGGGCAACCTTGCCGTGGGCGACTTCTGGCCCGACCTGACGATCATACTTGACGTGCCGATTGAAGACGGCTTCAAGCGTACCGGCCGAGGCCGACCGGCCCGCCAGGGACAAAGCCGCAACGCCGGCAACGCGGAGCAGGGTATGCTGATCGAAGACGCCCGCCCGCACGACGCGATGGAAGCGCGCTCCCTGGAATTCCACCGCAAAGTCCGCAAACGATTTCTATCGTTGCGTGCCGAGTACCCCAAACCGGTCGTGGTCGTCGACGGCACGGGAACGCCGGAAGAGGTCCACGCACGCGTGTCGGAGGCCGTCGAACGTGTCCGTTTTTGACGTTCGCTATCAGCCGCGCGCCCAGCGGCTCGTTCAGCGGGCGCTCGCCAACGAGCGCGTCCCCCACGCATACATTTTCCATGGCCCCGAGGGCGTCGGGCGCGAGCTGTTCGCAATACGATTCGCCAAGCTCCTGCTTTGCCCGAATCGGGCGCAGATAAACGGAAGGCCGGACACCGAAGGCTTCGAGAGCTGGACTGGCCCCGCCATCGACGCTTGCCATCAATGCGAAAGCTGCATCGCGGTGGACAATGACGCTCATCCCGACCTCCACCTTATTTATCGCGAACTCGGACGGGTCCACCCTGACCCCGTGGTCAAGAAGCGGAAGGCCCTCGGCCTGGGCGTCGACGTCATTCGAACGTTTCTGATCGAACCTGTGGCCAACAAGCCCATGCTGGGCCGCGCCAAGGCCTTCATCGTGCGTGAGGCGGACCGGATGAAGCCTGCGGCGCAGAATGCGCTGCTCAAGACGCTCGAGGAGCCCCCGGACACGACGTTTCTGATCCTGATCGTGACCTCGCTCGATGTGATGCTGCCCACGGTGCGGTCGCGCTCCCAGATCATTCCGTTCGGACTCCTGCCGACGGACTTTATTATAGAGCGTATTCGGCGTCGATACCCGGACCTGAGCGACGAAGAGCTCACCGTCTGCGCCACTTACGCCAATGGCAGCCTCGGCGTTGCACAACGGCACGTGGACGACGGGCTGGCCGCATACGACACGCACCTTCACAAACTTGTCGACGACCTGAGCAAGGCCGGCGTCACCAATGCGGCCAAGGAGCTCATCACCCAGGCCAAGGAACTCGGCGGCCGATACAAGAAGCGCGACGACGAGCTCTCCGACACTGAAGCGCAGCGCATCGGCCTCAAAGCGATGCTGTCGCTGCTGGCCAGTCGGTATCGCGATGAGTTGCACGCTGCGGTGGGCGCCCCGGCCGACTCTCAGGGCGGCCGGGTATCCGCGTCACTTTCACCTCCGGACGCCGCCCGGGCCATCCGCACGATCGTGACGGCCGAGCGCCAGCTCGACCTGAACGCAAACGCCCAATTGTGCATCGAAACGCTGCTGATCCGCCTCTCGCGCCTGTCGGCCGTCTGATCCCACTCAATCCAGGTTCCGGAGGGACTCGCTATCGACTATATGCGCCCCAAACGCGGGGGTCATGGTTCGATCTCCAGGCGGTTGCTTGCTGCGTTGGCCCGGACGTATGGGCTGTACATGGCCTCCACTTGGGTGGGGAGGACGGCGAAGCGGCCTGGGGTTTCGCAGCGGAGGCGGTAGCTCAGCTTGTGCGTGCCCTGGCGCAGGTAGTTGGCGAAGAAGGCCACGTGCTTGTCGCGGAGCTCCGAGTGCGCGTAGAGGCTGTCGCCGTACTGCGGGCCGCTGCGGAGCGAGACGGGCTCGCAGCCGGCCGGCTTGGGATCCTCCACGACAATGTACTCGAAGTCGTTGCGGGCCTCGATCTCCAGCGTCACCTCTATTAAATCGCCGGCATCCAGGACGTCGCCCGGTTCGATTGGCTTGCGGTCGTAGCTGATGGCCTGGTAGGTCTCGTCGACGTACTTACGCTTTTCGGCGTGCCACACCTTGCGGGTCATTTCGACCTCCTTGGGCGTGAGCTTCTCAAACGTGCGATTGGCCACAACCTCGTGGCCGGCGGCCTCGATTGGGTCCTCCTTGGTAAAGTAGTCCACGTACGTGGCGTGGTAGATGCTGCCCTTGCCGTCCTTCTCGATGCGGACCTCGTGCTCTCCCGGCGAGGCGTGGTGCGGGGCGAAAATGAGCTTGGCATCGAAGGTCAGCACGTTCTCGGGCGTGATGCGGAACGACCGCGTCACCGAGTCGTCCAGCGTGACCGTCACCGTCATGTCCGCATCCAACTCGCCCGAATGCGCCAGGTACTCGGACATGGCGTACACCGCGAACGCCGTGTCCTTGGTCGAGTGCCACCGCGCCCCCTTGCGGTTACGCACCAGCCAGTTGACCGCACCGTCCACGTGCGGATGGTCGGGCCGGACGGTCAGCAGCGCCCGCAGCACCATCGACGTCGCTTCCAGCCCGTTGTCGTACCATCGCCAGTAGCCGGTCGCCCGGCCCCAACTGGCCGTCTGCGTCTCCTCGTCGATTCGGACGGTGTTTTCCAGGTTGTCGATGACCACGTCGGCCCGCTCGTCGCCGCCGGCGTGCAGAACGAGGGCGAGCATGGCCCGGCCGTAGTCGGTGAGGTCGTCGCGGCCGGCGTAGACGTCGTCGACGACGCCCCGGGTGCGGGGGTCGGATCGATCGAGGGCGTCGGCCGTCGTGAGGGCGTACAGGATCCAGGCCCGCAGGTTGATCGTGCTCGTGCGGTGGTAGCTTCGCTCGAGGCGGACCGGGTCGGCGATGAACGACTGGAGCACGTTGACGCCGCGGTTGAGCATGGTGTCATCGACGTCCACGCCCGATCGCTTGGCCTCGGCCAGCCCGTACACCACGTAGGCCGTCATGTACGGATCGCTGGAAGCTGACCTCCACCATCCCCAGCCGCCGTCGGGCGACTGCAGTTCGGCCAGCCGGGCCAGCCCGGCGGAGACGATGTCCTCGAGTACAGCACGGCGGAAGACGGGGTTTCGCTGCCGCCATCGCCGCCGGGCCTCGTCGCGGGCGGTTTCCTCGGGGATGCGGTCGGCCAGCTCCTCCAACTGCACGCCGAGCTTATCGAGCGTCTTGCGGGTGATGACCGCCGGCAGAAACCGGCTCATGGTCTGCTCGGTGCAGCCGTAGGGGTAATCGAGCAGGTAGGGGATCGCGTCGAGCATGACGCCGGCGATCGTCGGGTTGACGTGCACCTCGAGGACCGGCGTCTCGGTGTTCATCTCCTGCGGCAGGGTGAACGCGATCAGGGCGGAGGTGACGTCGTCGCCGGCGCGGATGACGCCCGATTGCGCCACCAGCTTCGGCGCGCCGTAGGTCAGCACGGGCAGCTCGAGCTCCATGGCATCGGCTTCGACGTCGGTGGCCACCGTGCCGGTGAAGGTGGCCGAGCCGGGTTCGATGGCCACCACGGTAAAGTCGACCACGGCCTCGGAACCGGGCGGCACCTGCACTTCAACCGTGTCCGGCTTGACGTAATCCACCTCGGCGCCGTCCACGCGGGCGTCACCAATCGTGACCGGCCCGGAGGCCTCGAGCGAAACGCGGGCCAGTTTCTCTTGAGGTAAATCGTTGCGGGCGATGACGGTGATGGCGCAGCGGTCGCCTTCGACCAGGAAACGCGGCGTCTGCAAGCGGGCGATGACGTTCTTTCGCGTGATGAACTCCTGAGAGTCCTCGCCGACGCGCGTGTCTTCATCGACGGCTATGGCGATCATCTTCCAGGTCGTCAGCGTGTCGGGGAATTGGACGTCGATGTCTGCTTTGCCGTCCGATCCGGTTGCGACCTGTCCGGCCCAGAAGACCGAATCGGGGAATTCGCGGCGGATTTCGGCGACGGCGAACTCGGGTTCCTCGGGGGCGGCCGAATCGGCCATCGCAGCCCGGGCCGGTACCGCGGCCGCTGGCGCCGCCTGTTCGAGAGCGATGCCTTTCGCCTGCCGCATTCCTTCGCCCCCGAGCGTGTAGACTACATCGCCGGAGGTGACGTCGAAGCTCGTCTGGGTGCGCACCATGTGCGGGCGGATCCGGCCGTAGAAGTGCTCCTGGATGGCCTGGCGCAGCTCCGGTTGAATATAGTAAAGACTGGCGTCCACCATCATGACGGCCAGTTCCGCACTGACCGGGCGACCCGCCGAATCGTTCGTTGTCAGCGTGATCGGCGCTTCGTCCCGCGGGCCGAACGTGGTCTCGGGCGAGACGATGTCCACCGTGAGGAACTGCCGCGTCGGCGGCACGACGATGGCCCGCTTGTCCTCGAAGACCTTGTTGTCGCGGACGAGCGTGGCGGTCATATAGAAGTTGGGCGTGTGGGTCGCATCGATGGGGATCTCGAGGATCGCGCCACCGCCGGTCAGACGGACGATGCGATGCTCGAGGAGGTCGTCGGCTTCGAGCGTGACCAGCACATCGGCCTGGTCGCGGCGCGAGTTGATCAGCACCCGGGCGGTCTCGCCGATCTCGTAGACGAACTTGTCGGGCACGAGCTCGACGTCGCGGTAGGCGTGATGCTCAAAGCGCCCGCCGGGCCGGGCGACCCATACATCGCACGTGCCTTCGACGGCGCCGTCGGTGTCGTCCGCCGTCACCGATACGTGGAACCGCCCGTCCTCGTCCGCTACCCAGCGATAGCGGGCGTTGCCCTGCGAGTCGGACTCGACTTTCCCGCGGGCCACGACGGCGTCCGGCTCGCTGACCTGTTCCTTTGTGCCGTCGGGCTTCTGGACCTCGCGCACTTCCGTGCGGTGGACCTGCAGCTTGCCGGAGAATTCGACGGGGTCGCCGTTCGGGCCGCGGGCCTGGATGTCGATCTGCACGTTGTCGCCGGGCTGATAGAGTTGCCGTTGCGGCGTGACCTTGATCGTGAAGGGCGCCGGCGTGATATTGACGCTTCCCGACCCGGTGACGGTGCGACGCGACGAGTCGATCACCTCGGCCTCGACGATGTAGCGGAAACCGTGTTCCTTCATCGAATCGGGCAGAGGCTTCTCCGGCGGGATGCGCACGATGGCCACGCCCTGGGTGTCGGTGCGCAGCTCGCCTCGATCGACGAGCTCCTTGGATTCGGGGCGCCAGATCCACCGGCCCCACGGCGCTTCATGGGCGCCGCCTCCGGGCCACATCATGGCGAGCTGATCGAAGTACCAGGGGTACGGCACGGGATAAGGAAAGACGGGTCGGATCGGCGCACGGTGCACGGTGTACTTTAGTTCCGCGTCGGCCACCGGGGACCCGAAGTAGTACTTCGCCTCGATCCGCACTTCGACCGGCTCAAAAAGTCCGTACCGCGTTTGTGCCGACTTGACGGTTACTTCGAACTCCGGCTTGCGATACTCCTCGACCCGGAAGCGCGAGCCGGCGCCCGAGTCCACGTACTGCCCGGCGATCTGAAGCTGAATCCGGTACATGCCCAGGGCGGCCTGACTCGGCAGGCGCAGCTCGCCCGCGACGGTGCCGTTGTCGTTGGTCGTCAGCGTCCGTTCCTCGACCGTTTCGCCCCTCGGGTCGCGAACGGTCATTTGGACTCGCTTGTTGGGCACGTTCTGATAGGCGCCGCCGATGTACCGCCGCACGATGTGCTTGAAGCGGATCGGCTGGTCCGGGCGGTAGACCGGCCGCTCGGTGAAGGTGTACGCGCGGTAGCCCTCCGGGTAGCCCCACCAGTACCAGTAATAGGCGGTATCGCAGACGGCGTAGCTTTCGGCGTCGCGCACGTAGACGGCCAGCGAGTGACCGCCGTGCCGCTTGTCGCGTGCCCGGTCAGCGTAGAACAGGCCGGCGTCGTTGGTGGTGCCTTCGGTGTAGTCGTAGCGATCGTGGCCGATGCGCTGCTGAACGAGCACGTCGGCGCCGTTGATCGGCTCGCCGGTCAGCGCGTCCACGGCCCACACCAGACCGCCGTCCTTGCCGCTCTTGGTCACGGTGGCCAGCCGCGACACGACCAGCAGCGCGGTTCCCTTCGCCGATCCGCCATGGAGTCCTTCGGCCGAGGCCAGGATGACGTAGGCGCCGGGCTCGAGCATGGGCGTGGTGACGGGGTCCAGCGTGTCGTCGTGCGTGCGGAAGTATTCGTGCTTGCCTTTGTCGGGGACGTCGATCGACCAGGTTTCGGCCGGCGACCCCGACGGCGACCAGTCCGACAAGCGGCCGGGGTGGCCGACGTCCCGCACGAGGTCGAAGAGGTCGACACGATAGGCCTTGAACGCGACGCGGCCGACGTTGCGCAGGCTGACTTGCAGGTTCGCGCGTTCGCCGGGCATTGCCGGTCCTTCGACGCCGACGTTGACAATTGGCTCGACGATTTGTTCGAGCAGTCGGCGGGCGCGGGCGGCCGAGCGTGAGCGCGGGAAGCGCTCGATCAGTTCGCGATAGCGCTGAGCGGCCGCGGCGTAGTCCTGATCGCGCTGCTGATGGATCTGGGCGATGTCGAAGAGCGCCGAGGGCGCCTCGGTTGCGTCGGGCCAGCGGCTCAGGAGCTCCTTGTAGGTTTCCAGTGCCCGGTCCAGGTCTTCGGGATCGATCCGCAACTCGCGGTAAAGCACGCGGCCCTTGCGGAACGTCGCCTGGGCGGCCATCGCCGGGTCGTCGGTCAGCTCGAGGGCGCGGTCGAGCCACTGAATCGCGAATCGCTGCTGCAGTTTGCGGCGTTCCTGCCAGTCGTCGGGGACGTCGACGTCCGGGGCCTCCAGGTTCTCCCACTCGTGGAAATGGACGAAGGCTTCGCCGAGTTGGAAAGCGGCCTCGGCCGCCTGCTCCGATTGGCCGGCCTTGCGGTAGAGGTTGAAGGCGATCTCGAGGTGTTTGATGGCCGGGGCGTCGGCGATCTGTCGCCGGCCCCGCGATTCGCCGATGGCCATGTGAAGCTCGGGCCGTGCAGCGAATTCGGGCCGTTCCTCGAAGAGCTTTTCCATGGCGGCCACGCCCTCGTCGCGGCGGCCCAGCTTGAGCAAACAGCGTGCCCGCAGGGCGGAGGCCTCGCCGACGTCATCGCCCGCCTCGGCCGAGTCCAGGAACTCGTCGAGTTGTTCGAGCGCGGCGTGGTAGTTATGCAGTTCGAATTGCCGCTGCGCCTCCTCCAGCGAGCCGCCGGAGCCGCCGTAAAGTCCCAGCGTAACCATCAGACACCCCAGCACGGTATAACGAGCGATCGCGATCATGACGCACCTCCACCCGGAAGATTCCCTCGCCTCTTCTTTTTGGACACGCCGGCAGAAGTGAGGTTCCACCGAATCACAGAGCAGTGTACCCCCAACGCCCCCACCCGTCGAAAGAACGCGGCGCCGCCGCCCCATGTAGGTCGGGCCGTGCCCGACACCACGCCCGTACACCGTGTCGAGCCGCCGCCCGGCCGATGTTGAGTAGCCACTGCGATCGCGGAATCATTATGCTGCCCGAAGAGCAGTGGTGGGGTACGATAAGATTGAGGGGGATGGATTGGACGGCGCAGGTCAGCACCGCCGGGAAAAGGTTTGGCACAGATGACTGAGGAATCCTCCCAGTTTCGTTGCGGACCGTTACCTTATGTCGAGCATCCAGGCCTCTGGAAAAGCGCTCCGAATGATCCCGACGTAACCGACGACGAATACGATCGTGTTTATGAAGAGTTTTCCAGGAGACTGAAAGCCTGTTTGGGCGGCTGGAAGGGCCTCAAGTTTGACCAGCGATGTTACTTCATCGGCGACTTCTGCGGAGACCGGACGCAGTGTCTTCAGTTTCCTGATTTCAACATGCTGACGCCGGCGCTGGTTCGCGAGCTCCGGCAGATGCTGCAGGAGCCACGTTACAGACAGTGGCGGATTGCCATCGGCGCTCACAGCCCCGAGGAAGTCATCCTGATCTACCCTTCAGCCGTGTGCACCAGCCGGGCATTGGCAGAAGAGGAGCTCGATGCGGTCGTGAGCGAGCTTGCCGACCGCAATGTTCAGCGCGATGAAAGGGCGGAGAAGGAACGGCTGGAGCGTATCGATCGCGTGAGGCCGCTTCTGGCCGATGCGTATGCCGCGGCTCGCGGTTGCGGCGATCTCGCACTCCTAGTCAGCGTCGAAAGGGGGACCGGAAAGGACGACGGTTTGATCAGAATGTGGATCATCCACCCCGAGGCTGAACACGAATTCGATCTCCACGAGTACGAGATGTACCCTGATGCGGTCTATTCGGAGGCGTTTCACATCACGCCCGACGGTGGCATTCACGAGGAGAGCGGGAAGGTTGGCAAAGAGGAACTGTTCCTGGCCTTATGGGAGTTTGAAGAGAACGAGTCCAAAACGTTCACGCTCGAGAAGGGCGCGGACAAGGTGGACCTCTCGTACGAGTAGCCGGTTCAAGGCGACGCCGTCTTGATTGGCGGCACCGTGGGCGGCCGCCCATTGCTCGCCGGAAGGACTCGGCTCCCGGCGACCAGACCCGCGTCAAGGTGAAGAACAGGCGGAAGGTCGAATGCGGCTGGATGCAGGACGCTCATCGGTTCGCGTGAAGCGCACGGACGATCGCCGGCGTTGGGTTCGTAGCGGCGCCCTGGACCTTGGCAAAGCCGGGGAGCGCTGGTCTGTTTCCTTCTGGTTCCTCGGGGCCGTAGCGTGTGTGCTCGTGGCGGCTCTGGTGTGGTACGGCTGGCACATTCACCGCCAGCAACAGCTCTACTACAACGGCATGGAGCTGTCCCGGGCTTATTTTCACTTCGTTCGCGACCACGAAGGGGCCCTTCCGACCAGCTTCGATGACCTGACTAGCGGGTCGTACCTGACGGTTGTGGAGAAGGGCGCGGTCTATCTCGGGCCGCGGCCTGCGGCGCCGGAGCAGATTCCGGTTTTTTACGGAAAGCAGCTATTCTACCTGGGGAAATTCGAGCTTACCTATGGCGGGCATGTTCGGCAGTTCGAGGTTCGCGGTGAGCGGGTCTACAGGCGCGGAACTGACGAGGAGGTCATCTTCGTGCGTCCCCCCAGCCAATCCCTGCTCTTAAGCGCTCGACGCAATTCCGTGGCAATCGTGAACCACGCGACGGGCAATGGTGACCCCAAGCCATAGAAACGCGCCCGCGCCCTCTAGGACATCGGCGGGGCAATACACCACGCCGGGCAATGGTGAGCCGCCCGCCCTTTCCGTACGATAAGGTGGCCAAAGAGTGCTGCAGAAGCACGGTGTGCCGAAGACAGGCGTAGAAAAGGGATTCGGCCACTGCCGCGTTGACGGCTGCGAATGCCCCAGGGGCGGGAGTTCCGAAACGTGGCCTGGATCTTTTCTGCCAGGACGGGTCAACCCGGCACGAGGTTCGGCGACGCTTTGTGATGAAGTCGGTGTTAGGACATAGGGCCGGATTAATCGGCGCCTGCGTGATCCTCGGCGCCGCCTGCGCGGCGTGGTGTCTATACGCGTGGCGTCAAGAGAACGTGCGACGATCGCGTGAGGTCCGAACCGCAGCTCTGCTGCTTAGTCTTGCGCCGAGGTTGGACGTCTCAGGCGCCGTTCCGCCCAAAGACGGGACTTGCCGATTGCTGCCGATTCTCGAGCCAATCGAAGGCGACGTGGACCTGAACGCGCCACTTGATCGTCGAAACGGGACCATCCTCGATAGCTGGGGAAACCCGGTCTGGTGGAGCATGAACGACGAAGGGCTTTTTATCGTTTGGAGCTTTGGAGCCAATGGAAAGGACGAGCAAGGGGCGGGCGACGATATTGCCCGTCCATGGGAGCCGGTCACGCAGCCCTCGGATGATCTGTAGGCTCAGAAATCGGCGATGAAGAATGGGTGGTCTGCCTGCACTTACAAGGAATCTCGATATGCCGTCCGCACGAAAACTACGCGTGCTCGAACTGGTGCTGCTAGTGATCCTGTTCGGCACGGTGCTGTTCGCTGTGGTGGGGCGAGTACGTTTCAACAAACACCGCGAACGACAGTCCGCGATAGCCGCTCTCGCGACGGATGTGCCGCACATGGACGGCTGCAAGAGAACGATTACGGTTCAATGTCTCACCGATGCATCCCGGCTGCTTAGCGGGCGCGCTCCGCGGACTTACGCCATCGGCGGCGTTGGTGAGGCCGGCATTCCGATCGCAGAACTCGCAATCTTGCCACGACCGGACGGCACTCAGTACGTCGCCTGCTGGAGTCTGATCGATGAAAGGATAGCGTTCTTCATAAACTCAGTGCATGCCGAAGACGCGCCGCACGCGATGGTCCGCGAGCAAGCTGCAGATGAACAAGCGGAAATCCTTTTTCTTTACGAGCGATAGTGGTTGGCGGTTTGAGCAAAGAACAAAGGCCGCCCTTGGGCGGCCTTCTTCTGCCAGGCCGGGTGCGGCGGCCTTGTCTTGGTTATGCGACGAGGTATTCGGTTTCCAATGCGTCGCGGATCTTGCGTAGTGCCTTGTTCTGGATCTGGCGGACGCGCTCCTTGGTTACGCCGATCATCAAGCCCACCTGCTCGAGGGTCTTGGGGGCCTCGCCGGGGACCGGGGGCTGGTCGCCGGTGGGGAGCAGCAGGGCGAAACGCTCCTTGATCACCGTGCGCTCGACGTCGTTCAAATCGGCCAGGTTCTGCAGCAGAATCCGCTTCAACTCGTCCACGCAATCGATCACCACACCCTCGCGCTTGCGATCGAGAAAGTCGCTCCGCTCCATGGACGGGTCGAACTCGCAGGGGAACTGGACGCGGTAGCGGCTGGCGCGCATGGCCACGCGGGAGAAACTCTTGAGAATCGCGCGGCAGGCGTAGGTGCTGAATTTGAAGCCGCGGCCGCAGTCGAACTTCTCGACGCTGCGCAGCAGGGCCACGTTTCCCTCGGAGATTAATTCGTTGTAATCGATGCTGCTCAGCCGGGTGCGCTTGGCCATCGCCAGGACCAGCGGCAGGTTGAACCGGACGATCTCGCTGCGGGTGTTCAGCATGCGGTGGCCCCAGGCCAGCAGCCTGCGGGTGTCGGCGGCGGTCAGGCGTCGTCCGGCGCAGCGATCGAGGATCGTGCGGATGCGGCGTCTTGCGAAGTTGAATCGCAAGAAGAGCAGCCGTTCCTGATCGTAGGTGAGCGTCGGCACGCGGCTCGGGCCGGCGTCCTGGTCCTGGACGACGGGGTTGGGCCGGATGAAACGGGTGCCGCGTCGCTCGGTCAGCTTGGTTTCGACGCCGAAAAGAGTCTTGTCGGCCCCGCGCTTGGCGAGGTCGGGATGATCGATGTAGTCGGGGGGCTCGGTCAGAAGCTGCGTCAGGAGCAACTGGTCTTCGGCCGAGAGGGCCTCGACCACCGGACGGGTGGGCGGCAGTGCGACGCGAACTTCAGGCGGCTCGCGTTTCGCCTCGTTGACTTGCATTTCGGCCATCGTTGCACCCCCTCGATACCTGCAGGCCCCGCCCCGGATTTCAACCGGGCAGCGGCGAAGCCCTCCTGTATTTTTACGCGTCAACGCACCTCCGAGTGCGCCGAATAATCCCGCCGGGCGGAAAGCGATCGCCGTAGACGAATGCCTGCCGCTGGAGCCTGTCCGTTGCGGGGAGAGTGTCGTGGGGAGCCTGACCTCAATGGAAATATACCACATGCAGGGGGCAAAGCAACCGAAACGACAAGTCAATACCTCAATTGATTGAGCCTTACCGGACGAAATCAAGCGGGCATCGACTCGATTGGGAAGGCCTGGGGATTTACGCGGTTTTGCGAGACTATTCGTGCCGAAGGGCGTCGATCGGGTCGAGCTTGGCGGCTTTGACGGCCGGGTACATGCCGAAGAAGACGCCGACCAGCGCCGACAGCGTGAAGCTCACCAGCACGGTCCAGGGCTTTACGATGGTATCCCACTCGGCGAGGTGGTTGATGCCGTGCGCCGACGCCCAGCCGAGGGCGATCCCCAGCAGGCCGCCGCCGGTGCTCAAGACGATCGTCTCGATCAGGAATTGGACGATGATGTGGCGCTGTCGGGCGCCCAGGGCCCGCCGGATGCCGATCTCCCGGGTGCGCTCGGTCACGGTGGCCAGCATGATGTTCATGATGCCGATCCCGCCCACCAGGAGCGAGATTCCGGCGATGAAACCAAGGAGAAGCTGCTGGTTGGCCTTTTTCTTCTGGGCCAGTTGAAGCCGGGCCAGGGGGACCTTGACCTCGTAGTCCAGCTCTTCGTGGTTGTGTTGGAGGACGCGCTTTACCATTTTCGAGACGGGGATCACCTGGCTGACGTCATCCACGTTCACGTAAAGGGAGTTGTATTCCAGTTTGAACAGCTCGCGGGAGCCGCTGGTCCGCCTGGCGGTGATGGCCCCGTAGGTGGTCCGGGCGGTCGAAAACGGGATATAGGCCTCGCGGTTCAGGTTGCGTTCCTCGACGCCCCGGGCGGGGGCGCCGGCCGTAATGACCGGGGCGAGCACGCCCACGACTTCGTACGGTGCCAGTCCCATGGCGCTTTCGGCGTAGATGGATCGACCGATGGGGTCCTCGAAGCCGAACAGTTCGCGAGCGAGTTCCGCACCGAGCACGCAGACGCTCTTCTTGTCGAACATGTCGGCATGCGTGAGGGTCCGGCCGCGATCGACCTGGACGTTGACGGTCCCGAAGAACTCTGGCGTGGTTCCGATCACGTTCCAGTTTATTTTGCGTTCGTGGTACTGGAGGGCGTAGGCGACGGTTTTGAGCGGGATCAAGTGCCGCACGTGGGGGATGGTGTTGGAGATGAGCCGATAATCGGCCTTCGTGATGCCGTACTCGACCATCCGGGTGGTTTCCTGGGAGGCCTGGGTAGTGCCTTGGGGCTTGATCGAGTTGACGATGATGTTCTGGGTGCCGAGGAGCTTGATCAGGCGTTCCTCGTCGGTGGCGGCCCCCTCGCTGATGGAGAGCATGCAGATCACCGCCGCGACGCCGAAGATGATGCCGAGGACCGTCAAGGCGCTGCGCAGCTTGTGCAGCCGCAGGTTGGTCAACCCCAGCAGGAAGGTCTCGAGCACGGTATGAGCGTTCAGAGCCATTGATCTCTCATTATATCAGTACGGAAGTCGGCGGAGAACGGCGGACGGCGGAGGCGGGGAAGTTCTGACATTCGGGCCGCCGGGCGTGGCGGAACAGCCATCGCTCAAGAGGAGCGGCACGTTCGCGGGTCAGTGGCGGTGGCGCGATTCCACTGCTCAAGCGCAGTGGCATATTTGCAAGTGCACGAGCGGTTGCACGTTGTCACACTCACGAGCCGTGGTCCACCCAGACGTTCGGCTTTGAGCCCATTACGGGTTGGGGTCTCGGGCGCAGGGGTCGCGGCGAGGGGCCGCGGGATCGTCCCGCCGGAGGCACGGCGAAGGGGCCTTACGCACCCGAACGGCGCCGGACTGAGGCCTGGGAGGTGAGATAACATCGAGAATCGTACCGTGATCGTTACGACGGCGGTCACGCATAAGCAACTCCTGTGGTCAATTTACCTTCATTGGGAGAGCTTACGATACATCGGCTCAAAACGCTGATCAGTACGAGCCGATTATCCACATCGGATTCCGCAGACGCAGTGCAAATGGGGCGGCTGCTCAGCGGTGACCAGAACCTGCCATAAGGTATTGTTTTCAAAACACTTACGTCTATCAAACCACCGAAAGGTCGCTCGTCGGCCGGGAGGGCCTCCAGGCACTACGGCCCCCGATCAGCGGTCGTCGTCGAAACAGAGGACCGCTCGGCCAAGCTCTGACGGGGTACGCAACTCCACCTGCCCGCAGCGGCTCGCGAGTCACACCTGCCCTCAGCTCCTCAAGCGCCTTATCTCGCGTCGCGCGGCCGAACAATCGCAAATGTCGCGGGTGTCACCGTGATGGTATAGAGATCGCCGAACGCATCGGCAGCGATCAGGTGATTCGGGTCGTCGTCCAGGCCGATTTGGAATGTGCCGTACGCGTTATCCGTGGCGCGGACGGCGTATGTGCCTAGGTACACCGTGCCCTCCGGCGCCTCGAATGGGTCGGGCGTGGCGACCACGATGCGGCCACTGATGTCGTTGACGGCCGAGTACACCAGGGGACCTCTCATCAGCGTGTCGCGGCGGTCCTGGATGGAGGCCGAGACCAGCTCGAGCGAGCCGCGGCGGCCGCCGGTAATGGCCGCCTTGACCTCGTAGCCGCGGATGCTGGTCACGCCGGTGGCGAATACGTGGATGTCCACGGTATCGCCCGGCTTTGCCTTGCGTGTCGACGGCACGAGCTTGATCTCGACAGGGGCGGCGTAATGTCGCGTCGGGCGAACGGCATGCTGAGGCGTGCGAGCATACGCCGGAGCCGGGGACGCACAGGGGTCCGGCGTGCAACTGGACACGCCGGCGACCATGAAACCGTCAAGGTCGTGACAGTCCATCTGGAACTCGAGGCTGCATGTTGTGCCGACGCAACACGCCGCGGGCGTGAAGCCGCCGCAGCAGGGGTCGATTCCCGAGACGCGGTCCAGGCACGCAAACACTTCGAACAGATTCACCACGCCGTTGGGCGTGCACGGCGAGTCGGCATTTCCGACGATGTCCGCCTGCTCGAACGTGGCGCCCCACGGGTTGCCGGCGATGATGTCAAGCACGGCGAAGATGTCGAACAGCTTCCCGGGAATCCCGTCCTCGTTAATGTCGGCGTAGAGGCGCGGCTTGACCGTGCAACTGCCGATCGCTTCCACGGCGCACCAGCCGTCGTCGACGTAGTCCTGACTGCAACAGATCGGTGTGTAGCAGACGTTGGGGCGGGGGAAGCATTCGGAGTCGGTAGTGCAGGCCTGTCCGGGTGCCGCATGCGTTGCGAAACACACTGTTAAGGCAAACGTGAGGAGCGATACTGGTCTTGACATGACGTAACTCCTGTTTCGAAGGGCAGACGCCTTATTTTAGTCCCGCGGCGGATCGAGGGCAATCGCCGCGGGCGTCACGTTGACGGCGTAGAGTTCTCCTTATGCGTCGGCGACGATCAGGTAGTTTGGGTCGCTGTCCAGGCCGATTTGGAATGTGCCGTACGCGTCATCGGTGGCGCGGACGGCGTATGTGCCGAGGTACACCGTGCTCCTTGGCGCGAAAAACGGGTCGGGCGTGGCGACCACGATGCGGCCACTGATGTCGTTGATGGCCGAGCGGCCGTTGATGTCGCCCGAGTCGGCCTCGGTCCAGATCCAGTTGCAGGGCGTATGGCGGTCGATGTCATCGTCGGTATTCATGTTCGTGACGCGCCACATGAACGTGGCGCAGTCAAGCCCATCGATGCTCTTGGACAGACACTCGAATTGCGGGGGCAACACCGCCGCCGGCTCACCGGCCAGGGTATGCGTCGTGTGCAATGGGGCCGACGCGACGGCGAGGCACAGGCTCACGGGCGCCGCGATGGTTGGCGGATTGCGGAACATCTCGGGCCTCCTTGTTTCGATGGGACGGGCTGAGGGCCATCGCGCCGGGTTGGAATGACGGACGCCAGCGCTGACCAAACGCGCGCACGGCACCCTGAATACCGGCGACGGCTTCCCGAAGCGTGGATGTGTTCTAGCGCGGACGGATCACGTGTCGCGACTCCTCCGGTTCCCCTCCGCTCGGATCGCCTCTATTATAGCACAATCGTTACCAAACTCAAGCTTTTGCCGGCGCATTCGGGCCTGTCCGCGACCGGAAACGATCAATTGCGCGGAGAGCCGTCAGCTACTGGTAGCTTCGGAAAACGCCGAAAACGCCGTTGCCATGTGGGTCAGGAAAAGTTCGGGTCGGCGACCGATGCGTTCTCTTGGACAAGAACGGCCCAACCGAAGAAAGAGACGAAGCGCTTCCGCCCGCGATCTCAACGCGCCCGCCTGGCGGAAAGCAATGCTGGGGCAAACGGGGCGGCTCGTCGCGCAGCCATATTGCAGGATGAGGACTCGATCCTCCTGCGCTCTGTTTACTTACAGACAGCGCGTATAAATCGAGAGCTGACGGCTGACGGCATCTTCTTTACCCGCAGCACGGATCGAAGCCGGCGACGGCGTCGAGGATGGCGAGAATGTCCATCAGATTGACCACGCCGTTTGGCGTGCACGGTTGGACGTCGCAGTCCGTGTACGTGCAAGTGGATTGGTCGCCGGCGAGAACGTCGAGAACACAGAACACGTCAAAAAGGTTCAGGACCCCGTTGCCGTCGACGTCCTTGTTCGAGATCAATGTGTTTACGCAAGTGTTGTCGACGCATTCGTCGACGGTGCAGGGATCGCCGTCCTCGCAGTCGCCCGCGTTGACGCACGAAACCGGCGCTCCAAAGCCGAACGTCATCGTCGGCGCCGAGACGCTGACGTCGCGCACCGTCAGGCCCGACGGCGTGCCATCCCACCACAACGTGTTGGGATAGGTCCAACTGCTGCATTCCGTGTAGTCAGGGTCGGCCCACAGGTCGGTCGAGTCGCCGCCGTTCCGGTTGTTCTCGAGGTCCCAGTCGCCGTCGGCCTGGACGAGCGTGACTTCGTAGTGCTGGCTCGGCAACTGGTGCTGCCAATTGTTGCTGCCGTAGGTGTCCACGTGCCAGATGGCCAGGCCGCTGTCCGGGATGGAGGCATCGCGGCCGGTGCGCTGGCGGTTCTCGATCAGGTAGTACTCGTTCGTGGCACCGGGACGCTCGTACTTGTACACGACGTTGCCGATCGCCGGCAGGGGCAGGAATGACTGCGGCTCCGTGAGAAGATGCGTGTCGGTCCAGCCGGCGTAGTACTTCATGGCGGCGCAAGGCTGTGTCGGATTGGTGCCGGTTCCCGTCGAGCACATGAGGCAGAAGCGGCCCACGCCCCGAGAATCGCCGTCGTAATCGTACAGGTCGGGCCAGTAACAGATCATGTGCCCGTTCTCATGGCAGAACGTGGCCAGCCGGAGACTGGAGCCGAGGTTGGTGATCTGATAGCGGTAAGTCTCGACGCCGTCGGCGGAAAAGTAGACCGAACTCGAGTGCGGCCAGAGGCCCTCGGCCCATGCGTTGTTGACGTATCCGGCGTAGAAGCAGTTGACCGCGTCGACGCGGCCGTCGTTGTTGGAGTCGTACTGGCTGAAGTCGAACCCGTTGGCCTCGAGGTCTTCCAGCGCCTCGCGGATGAGTTCCCGCGCTCGGGTGCCGTAGCTGACGCCGGGGTCTTCGTAGTAGGTCTTGGGGTGTTCGGCCCGATAGTAGGCGTCGGCCACGAAGTTGGTGTAATCGAGGAGGCCGTTGGACACGTCAAGGAAGTAGTCGCGGACCGAGCCGTTGTTTCCGTAGCCGGTGTATCCGATCTGGTTGCAGTAGTCGTCGATGTCGCTCGGGGGGATGGTGGCGGGGTCGTCGTCGAAGTCGACCAACAGCACGATGCCCTTGACGTCACCGATGTTGGGCGGCCCGGCCTGCCGGCTGCTCTGCGAGGCCGCGAGGACCTCGGCGTCGAGGCGCTCGGCCTCGGCGCGGACGGCGTCGATTCGGGCGCGCGCGGCGGAGCGGTTGATGCGGATGTGCTTGGACAGGTTGAGCGTATTCAATCGCGGCGAACCGAGCGGGACACCGGTAGAGACCAGTTCGTTGCCGTCAGCGGAAAGCCGGGCGTAGCAGACGAAGCCCGACTCCGGATCGCGCACCAGCGTGTATCCGTCGAGCGATTCGACGACGCGGTAGAACTCGTCGCCCCAAATGCGCACCTGGATGTCGGTGCCGTCAGGCTGCTGCAGGGGAAAGACCTCGCCCCATACGGGGGCGGCGACGGCCGTTGGCCCGCCGAGCATCAGGGCACCGGCACACGCGAGCGTCGCCAGCAGACAGCACGGGCGGGCGACCCTCGAGAAACCATAACGATTGGAACGATGATCGAAGTCGCGCTCGGTCGGGTACGACATTTCAGGTTCTCCCGCGGCTACTGGTTCGTGATGTTGCGATGTTGGAATCGCTCCCCGCCGGAAGGACGCGAACGGCCGGATTGGCCGGCCCGCGCTTACACCCCCACAGATCATGAAGTTTAGCGAGATGCGGCGTTTTTCGCAACGATTAGCGGTACCGTATCACCCCGGCCCCGCCGGTGTGCCGGCCAGCGGGGTGAAGAGCCGGACGACGCGACACACGCCCGGCCCCAAGCTGACCAAGAAAGCCAAAGGCACGGGACCAACGCCTGGTTTGCCCCGCGCCTTTCCATGCTGTCTTAATTTTTTACCGCTCGATTCGTCGTCACTCCGGGATGTCGCCTCCATCGAAGCAGGTGAGCTGCTCTTCGTCGCGGAAGATCGTCGCGCCCTCGAGCGCAGTCTGCTCCGACTCGTAGAACTCGACGCCCAGGATCTCGAAGCGCCCGCCGTCGTCCCATGGGGTCAGGTTGTCCTTGATGGCCGTGGCGAGCTCGAACGCGAGGAAGTCTCCCGGCGCCAGCTCGACATCGTCGTCGAGTCCATCGGGTGTATTGATCGGAATGTCGATGATCAGGAACAGCTCAAACGGGTTCACGCCTGTCGGCGCGGCAAACGGCAGCCAATCAGGTCGCACCCAGAGCCTTTCGCCGTAAGGATCGATCGGAAGACCGGAGCGCAGGCGAACGGCATCCAAGGTAAAGATGAGACACTCCTCATTCCACGGGCCCATGCGGTAAAAGAACAGACGCATCGTCACCGCGTTGCCGGCGTCGTAAGATCGCGGGATGGCGAAGCGGTAGGCGATCGCGCCGGCATCACCGGCCGTGTCTTCCGGAGCACCCAGCGCCGGCTCGATGATCGACACGATCCCGATCGGCAGCTCGCCCGGCTGGTGATCGGCGTAGGTGAAGAAATCATCGATGAACTGATCGAAGAACGCCGGGCCGGCGGGTCCCTCCGGGCCGGCCGGGCCCTGCGGACCGCTGGGTCCCTGCGGGCCGGTTTCACCCTGCGGACCTTCGGACCCCTCGGGTCCGGGCTCGCCCTGAGGCCCCTCCGGTCCCTGCGGGCCGGGCTCACCTTGCGGACCTTCGGGCCCCTGCGGACCTTCCGGGCCGGGGATCGGCTGTCCCGGGGGTTGTTCGCCGCCCTGCGCATTAAGCAACAGCGCGTAGGCGAGTCCGGCGAAGAGGATATCGCGCTGGTAATCCTCGAGGCCGAGGAAAGGATTAGTGCCGCAACCCGGCTTGAACACAAGTCCGGCAATCATACATGTCACGGCGAAATAACCACCCAATCGTCTGAATGTTTTCATGATGTGCTCCCTTCTACACATGCTCGCACCTAATCATACTCCAGCACGGCCTGTTAAGTGAAAAGTTATCCGCAGAAAATTATCATTACGAGACGGGTCCAATAAAGCGCGCCGTGCGATGCACCGACTGAGGGTCCCGGGTGCACTCGATACTTCGCAGGCAAAGGCCGTCCAACAGCCGCGCCCGACGGCGCGGATGCACGCCTGACTTCCGATATTCCGGTTTTTTTGGACCGGCGCCGGGGCGGTCGCGCCGGGGTGTCATTTCGGGAGTCGCGACGCCGATCTTACCCCCTGGCGGCCATTTACTCCGGCCCGCCGGGTGAGGTATAATAGACACTGGCTCTTGACCGGCCCGTGCTCGGGCCGGTGAGCGCGTACTGCATGAATGACTGAGGGCCCGTCGGGCCAGCTTAAGAGGGGAAGTGAGTCATGCATCTTCGTGTATCCACGAAATGGACTGTCGCTTTCATGTCGATCCTGGTGCTTTGCGGGGGTGCGCCGCTTGCGCAGGCTCAGCTCATGGCGGTGGAGTGGGATACGGGCGATTTGTACGGCGTTTCGGAGTCCGACGCCGGTTTGAGTCTGATCGGCTCGACCGGCTTGTCCGCTCTGGGGGCGCTCGAGTTCAACCCGTTCGACGGAAACCTTTATGGGATGACCACCGGCGAGCAGGACGCGATGCTTTACCGCCTCGACGTGTCGCCGGGTCTGGACGACGTGGTGGCGACCGCCATCGGCGGACTCGGCATTCCCATCTTCGAAGGCAGCCTGGCATTTGGCCCGGACGGAACGGCTTACGGCGTGAACGGCGGGACGACCACGCCGGTCCTGTTTTCGGTTGACCTGGCCAGTGGTGCGGCCGCAATCATCGGCGAGATCGGCGGCCGGCATGACATCGCCGGGCTGGGCTGGCGGTCGGACGGTGTGCTGGTCGGGCTGGACAGCACGGATAACGCGCTGTTGTCGATCGACCCCGCGACGGGCGCCGGAACCCCGATCGACTCGGTCGCTCCGAACGTGGGCACCGTCGGCGGCATGGTGCTTTTCAACGACACACGGTACTTCGCGACGGCCGGTCCGCTGGCGATCAATCCGGGCACGAACAGCCTGTATTCGTTTGACCCGCTGACCGGCGACAGCACCCTGATCGGCGATTTCGACGACACCATCACCGGAGTAGGCATCTCCGGCCTGGCCTTCATACCGGAACCAACCACGGCCGGCATGCTCCTCATCGGCGCAACCGGACTGCTCCTCCGCCGCCGCCGTTAGACGACACGGCCTGAAACAAAAGCAATCGCTCCACCTGCGCGCCGCCGAGCACCAAGGGCCTTCCTCACGACGCATCAATGCGGCGATCGTTCCTCCGATACTCATAACTCCAGCCCAGGTCCGCACCCTCTCTGCTTGAATCGCAGCCTGCGAAGGTGGTAAACTTTTGAAAGTCTAAAGCAGGAGGAACAACCATGCATATCCGCTGGATTCTTGCGATCGCGGTGGCGGGGGCGAGCCTGGTCTTTCCCCGCTCCGTCCCGGCCGGTCCACCTCTGATGGAGGGCTTCTTTTACCAGGGGTATCTCAAGGACGGCGGCTTGCCCGCGAACGACGAGTACGACTTCGAATTCAAGCTCTTCGATTCCTACGCGGGGGGCGTCCAACTGGGCGCGGCGGCGACGCGTGAGAACGTCGAGGTGATCGACGGGGTATTCAAAGTCTACCTGCTTTTCGACATCGAGCTGTTCAATGAGCAGGACCTGTATTTGCAGGTCGAGACGCGCGCCGGCGACGGCGCCGGTCCTTACACCGTGCTGAGCCCGCGGCAGGAGCTGGCCGGCGTGCCGTATGCCATCTACGCGGGACGGGCCGGCGGCCTGATGATGCCTTATGAAGATACAGTATCTTCGACGGGCGACGCCTTCTCCATCACGAACGACGGCGGCGGTGTCGCGGGTGCGTTTATCGTGACCGACCCGACCGCGCACAACCCGGCCGTCTGGGTGGACACCAACAGCGCGCATCACGGCGTCGTGGCGCGTGCCACGGGAACCGGCAGCGCAGGCAGCTTCGCGATCGACAACCCCGCCAACAACAGCCCCGCACTGATCGGAAAGAGCGACGGCGGCGGCATTGCGGTGTACGGCGAGCAGCGCGGCACCGGCCGGGCCGGGTTCTTCCTGAACGTCGATGCCGCCAACGAAAGCGACGCCCTCGAAGCCAAGACCCAGGGAGCCGGGCGTGCCGGTCACTTTCATATAGAAAACTCCGCCAACGGCCTGCCGGCATTGACGGCAGCGACCGACGGCACGGGGCCGGCAATTCAGGCGCTGGCCTACGGCGGCGGCCGGGCCGGCGAGTTCAACGTGACCGAGTCCGACAACGACAAGGCCGCGGTGTTCGGATGGACGCAGGGCAAGATCGGCAAGGCCGTGCAGGGCTGGGCGTCGGCTGCCAGCCTGTCGAAGAACTACGGCGGGTTCTTCGTCGCCGACGGCGACAGCGGCGAGGGCGTCTATGGTAAATCGAACGGCGCCAGAGGACGCGGCGTCGTCGGCGAAGCGGACGGCAGCAGCAGCGTCGGCGTCTACGGAACGACCGGGACGGGCACCGGCGTCTTCGGCGAGGCCACCGCCTCGCGGGGCCTCACATACGGAGTGCGAGGCTTGGCGCCCTCGGCGAACGGTTACGCGGGCTACTTCAGCGGCCGCGGGTATTTCGCCGGACGCCTCGGGGCGGGAACGCCCGACCCCGACCAGCAGCTCCACGTCGACGGAAACGCGAAAGTCACCGGCTGGATCGGCACCGACGATTTCGAGGAGGTTACGCTTCGAACCGATAACAAGACGGCCCTGAGACTTCAGCCGGCCGAGAGCGACACCCACGGCTTCGCTCCGAACGTGGTCGGCGGACACAGCGGCAACTACGTGGAACTGGGCGAACAGGGCGCGTTCATCGGCGGCGGAGGCTACACCGACCCGATTCCTCAGGTCGGCCCGCGGCCCAATCGCGTCATCGGCAGCTTCGGGGCGGTGGTCGGCGGCTACAACAACGAGGCCGGCATCGGTTCGTACGTCGGCGGGGGGATCGGCAACGTCGCGGGCAACGACAACGTCGCCGAGCCGCCGTACGGGCAATGGGCCACCGTCGCCGGCGGCCAGGGAAACGATGCCACGAACTTCTGCACGACGATCGGCGGCGGTGTCAACAACGAGGCCAACGGCAGCGAGTCAACCGTTGCAGGCGGTTCGAGGAACATCACCGGCGATCCCGACGACCCGCCCTGGCCCAGTCTTGGGCGATGGGCCACGGTCGGCGGCGGGAACTACAACAACGCCAAGGCCGCCGGCAGCACGATCCCCGGCGGTGCGTACGCGGAAGCCCGCATGCCCTACCAGTTCGCTTACGCCGCCGGCGCTTTCGGCTCCGAACGCGGCTCGGCCCAGACGTCGATCTATGTGGTTCGGGAGCTTACCTATTCCAGAGGTCCGTACACCATGTCCGACGGCAGCGCGGCGCTGTACGTTCACGACGGCAAGACCTGGGCGTTTGACATCCAGGTCGTCGCCCGCGCCGAGGGCGGGGCCTCCGCCGCATACCAAATCACCGGCGCGATCAAGCGGGCCGGCCCCACGACGTCATTCATCGGCACCCCGATGATCAGGACCCTGGGCGAGGACACGTTGGCCCTGGGCTGGGGCGTCAGCGTGGACATCAACGATTTCTTCACCGACCACGAACTGGAGATCAAAGTCACCGGGGCCGACGACACCACGATCCGCTGGGTGGCCACGGTCCGCACGACCGAAGTAAGCTGGGAGCCGCAGAACTGACAAGCCGTGGCGCGAAGAGATCAAGTCGCAGTCGGCGCTTCAACTTGCGGGGACACCTACCGGATCGTAAGCCGATCCACAACGAATCCGCGTGGCAGAACGAGGGCTCGGACTTCGCCGGTGGTCAGGTTCTGATGCTCGACGATCGGCCCGTTGCGGTCGGTGGCGATCAGCGTGTCGCCGTTGAGGATGTCGACGCCGCCCAGCCTCGGACCCGGCGTCAACAGCGAATTCGTCACCGGATCGGGCCGCTTCTCAACAAAAGTGATCGTGTCGGCGATCGGATCGGGCGTGAAGACGCACAGGCCGTATTCGCCGGTGCCGGTCACCTCGCCGGTGTCCGGATCGAATTCCTGCCAACTGCACGGCACGTACAGGCGGTGGCCATTGGTGCCGATGTCGCCGTATAAATCGTTCCAGCGCGGATCGTCCGTTTCGTCGCTCGGCGCCGGCGTCATGTTGCCGCCGTTGGTGGCCGTCGGCTCCAGAGCCTTATCCCAGTAGCGGAACGTGTTCGTCGTATTGTCCAACGCGTAAAGGAAACCACCAATCTCGGTCATGCCGGTGTACTTCGATTCGACCGTCGGAAAGCCGCGGATCTGCCCCAAGGACTCTATGTACTCGGCTGACGTGTGAGGTTTGTCCGGGTCAACCTTGAACAGGTGTCGAATCTGATTCTCACAAAAGAGCGGCTCCTGGCACTTCTCTTTGGCGACCCACAGGAACTCTCCGTCCCAGGCGATCAGCAGGTTGGCCGACGCGACTTCGGCCCCCGCGACAGCGAACTCTCCGGCGGATCGCCATGGGCGGAAGGACGGCTCTCCGTCAATCAGCTTCCGGGTGAAACCGGTGATCGGATCGATCTCCAGAATCGGGGGATAGCACATCGGTGTGCTGTCGAGCTCCGTGCCCAACGCGCAGAACACGTGCTTTTCATCAATACCGGCCTGCGGGACGACGAACATGCGCGGCGTGCCGGCGATCGACTCGACCGGCGGCATGGCCGCCATCGACATGACGTACGGACGCGCCCGCATGCTCTTGGTCTCGAAGCGGCGCGACAGCGTGGTCCCGGGCTGTAGCGGATTAAAGGGCATGTTCTCGGCGGGCGACAGATTGCCGTTGTCGATGCCGACCATCGCGTAGACCGTGCCGTTCACGTGGTCGGGGATACTCGCCCCTAGTACAGCGGCAAGTTGGTCCTCAAGCTCACGGTAGGGGTAAGTCCACAAGAGGGTTCCTCGTTCCAGCGAAAGGGACGGCGCGTCGAGGAGGTGGCCGTTGCCGTCCAGCAGCGCGAGATACGGGCGCACTGGGGCATCGGCCTCCGATGCCGGTTTCGCAGGGGCGACGTTGACGGTGATCACGTCGCCGGGGCTGACCGGTGTCGCGTAAAAGTCCACGTCGCCCTGCCAGCCTCCATAGGGACCGTTGCCCAGCGTTCTGATGGCAACGTGCGGGTTCGCAAGGCGGTCGCCGGCCGTGACCGAAGTGGCCGCGTGCATGATCGAGTCGTTGCCATGGGGAGTGGCCGTCTCGTCAACGTCCGGATCACCAATCAAGCCAAGTGGCTCGGGCGAGGGCAGGACGCTCAGCCTGTAACACTGTAGTGTGGGCGGCGGGTCGGCGTCCGGATCGACGGAGCAGCCCGCCAGCATCTCCGACGGCTTGTTCACGCGGCCGCCGGTTGTGGGGCGCAGGTCCGACTCGCTGGTGGCCGGAAGTTGATCACCGTGCGGGAAGTTCAGCAGCGACGGCGGCACGGCTGGAAACATCGGGCGGCAGTCCTCGTCGAACAGACCCCGGTCCGTTCCGAACACGGCGATGTAATAAACGCCGTCGCCGCCATGATCGGTCCCGGAGACCGTCGCCGCCAACTGAGGCCGGGACTGGTCCAGACCGGCGAGCGCACTGACGGAGGCCTGGTCCCCGGTTGCCACCAATTCGCCCGCCGAGTCGTACAACGCCATGGCCAGGTCGAACGCCGTATCGAACCCGCCGGCGGCACGGACGGTGAGACTTCGGGCGGTGGCGAGGTCCCCGTCGAGACTCAGCCGGTAGATGTCCACGTCCTGCCCCGTTCCAGCGAAGGCCCCATCGCCGATCGCCCCGATCAGAACGAACTCGCTGATGTCGCCGCGGGCGTCGGCGTCGGCTATCGTGTCGTCCGGCTCATGCTTGCTCTCGTAACAATCCGAGGGAGCGCCGCTGCTGGTGTCGGCGACGCAGTCCGGATCGGTCAGCACCAGCGTCAGGGTGTAGCCGCCTGCTTGCTCAGGCGCAAGCACCGGTACGGTGGGCGGATCGTTCGTCGGATAATCGGCGTGCTCGGCCGCGCTGACACCCACGTAGAGCGTAACCACCCCGGCAGGAACTTCGACCGTCGTGTAGCTGTCGAAGCTGCTGCGTTCGAAGTCGTCGCTGGCGGCAAGCTGGACGAGCGAACCGCCCTGCAATCTAAAGATCTTCACGTACGGATCCCACGTCGGGCCGGCGGATGGGCTTTTTTCGCCCTCCACCAGAACCGAGAGGACATCCCCGGCCTCGAGGTCCGGGATTTTGTAGAGGTCGATGTCCTGCAACGGAACCGGCGGCTCGGGCACAAACCCGGAGCACATCGGGTCACCGGGGGCGAAAGTGGAACAGATGAGGAATCCGAAGAAATCGTCCAGATTCACACCGCCGTCTGCATTGTCATCGTGAACGCGGCACGGGAACGGCAACAGGCCCTCGCGTTCGAAGCACGCCTGCATCGAGCCGAAATCGTGGAGGTCGACGTCGCCGTCGTCGTCGGCATCGAAGAAATCGTCCGGCTCGAACGTGTACGAGCAGCCGGTATCGCCGAGGTAGCCGCTGACGGACACGCGGCCGCTCGAACAGGAGCGCGGAGGATCGGAGGTGTCCGGACGGTTCATGACGATCGGGTCGGCCGAGCCCAGATCGTTGTTGCAGTCCGCGTCCTCGTTCGGCCCCGCGTACAGGGTCAGCGCGATGCCGAAGTGAGGCCGGTCCAGGCTGCACACGTCTCCCCCGGTACAAGGAACAGGTGCGCCGGTGTCGCGATCGAGGGGCGCCCAATAGACATTGTCGCATACGAGCGGCCAAAGCTCCTCAGGACATAGCTCTGCATTGACAAAGTGAACGCCGTTCTCGTTGCCGGAACCGCCCTTCGCCAGCGCTACGCCGCAGACGGGTTGGCCGCCCGCACACAGTGAGTCTTCCCCAGTGAACCGCACCTCAAATCCGGTTTTTCCCGGGGGTAACCGAAATGGCTCCCGCCGATCGCTGATATCTTCCGGCCCGACTAACACGTCCCCTGTCTCGGCGTCCGCGATCGTGTAGGTGCGGGCGATGTAATCGACGCTCACGCGCATCACGCGGGGTTCACCGGTCATCGGATCGCGATGCACAGGAACGGGAGGTAACTCTGGCGTCATCCTCGTAGAAAAGCCCGCCAGCGGGGGCTCCTCGATTGCCGTGCCCAGGTTATTAGCATCCGTCCCACGGAAGAACCGCATTAAGTGAATGTGATTGGGCACAGCCCCGGGACCACCGTTGACCACATAAAGATCGAAGCCCGAAACCTGCCCGCCGCTGGTGACGAACCAGTCGCGAACCCAGAGCGACGGTGGCGGATGGAACGTACCCCCGACCGCTATCGAATGCACGAACGGCGTGCACATCACGGTGTTGTCGTAAAGGCGCGGGCCGGTGCAACCCCTGGTCAGGACGGCAGGCGTGGGACCGCCACGCTGAAGCGCCGATGGGCCGGTCCCCTCGCCCAAGTCGTAGACGACGGCGGAAGGCTCGCCCCCTCGGGATCCCCCCGCCATTGCCATGACGATACTAAAAGCAAGCACGCCCAGGAAGAGAATACCCGGCAAATCCTGCGATTTACATCGTGGTACATTTATTGTGGAGAGAGGCTTGGATCTGCTGTGAAAGAGAGACATCTCAGATTACTCCGGGTGTTGTTGCACGATTGAGCCTGTTCACCTGATGGGATTAACGACTCCGCCGGAACTGCCGCATGGCATGTCGGTGGGCACCGGTGGCGCCGGCAGCGTGTCCAGATGCCAACCCGGTCCGCGAATGATCACGCAGTGCCAGATATGGTAACACGTCTCGTCATCGTCGTAACAATTGGGATAGCGTCCCAGGTCGCGCTGCGGATGCTCGTGGCCTTCCATGCGCACCGTGCCCACGTGCCCGTCTACGAACGCGGCCTGGAACGTCCACATCCGCCCGTGCCAGCCGCGCACATCCGTGTCGACGTCAACGCCCAGGGCCCCATCGACCGACTCACAGCCGTCAAGGCCGTAGTTGGCTCGGTAGCCGAAACGGCCACAGTTTTCCAGGTAAAGCAGCGTCATCGCCGGAACCGGTACCCGAGACAAGGGCTTCAGAAAGGAGCTGTTGCTCAGCAGATTGCAGCCCGCACCCGGAATGCCGATCCATTGCGTGATCGCGGTGTAGCTGTTGCCGTAATGATCGTAGGAGGTCAACCCGCTGTCGCGCCACGTCGCAAAGTGGTACCCCGTGTAGCCGTGGTCCGCCGGACAGCGAAACACATCCAAATTCAATTGACTGTCGTCCCGCCAGTTGGCGCCGAACGCACCTGGGTCGTCGCGATGGTCGGGAAACACATCCCCGTAGATGATTCTGTTCAGCGGGCGGGTGGCGGGTCCGCGCCCCTCGGCCGTCCCCCAGACCGAGGACGTCGGATCGGTGCCGGCCGCGGGTTCGCCCATACCGCTCTTGCCACCCCATGCGTACTCGCCGCGGGATACGCCGTCCTTGCCGGCGCGTTCGTGCTGAGGGATGACGAAGTCCGACGGATCCTGCGAGGCGTAGACCATGCTCGCCTCCGCGATCCGCCCCAGGTTGGCCAGACAACGAAGCTCCTTCGACTCCCGCCGGGCCTCGTGCAGCGCGGGCAGCATCAGCACCGAAAGCACCGCCACCGCGGCGCCCGAGGCGACCACCTCCAAGATCGAGACGCCGCGCCGGCTGTGATTTGAGCGGGAACGCAATGGGTGAATGTGACGTTTCGAGTCCATCATGGTCGGGCTCCTGTCATCGCGTCGAAGAAGGCCGCGTAATCGAACAGATCGAGACGGTCGTCGCCGTCAAAGTCGAAAACCTCGCAACCGGTGATCGGAGGCTCCCGGGCCGCCGCGGTGAAACAGATCTGCAGATGCCGCCAGTCCATCAAGTCTACGTTCCCGTCACCGTCGAAATCCCCAAATTTGGCGAACGCCGTCCCCCCCATGGCGCCGGCGGGCGCCGCAAGCCGAATCGTTCGAAGCGGTGTGCCCCCTCCGTCGAACAGAGTCGCCGAGGGCACGGCCCAGTCGGCCGCCACCAGCGTGTCGACACCGGTGACGGCAACCCCGGTCGCCCGAATACTCGACGGCGGAAGGTCCTCGGCGCAACAGTCGCCATTGGGCGGCAGGCTCGGACCATTGGCCTGGCACGTGAAGATCGCACCGTCGGCCGCGTCAACGGCGCCGTCGCAGTTGAGATCGGCCGCAGCGCACCCGAAGGCCACACCAATCAGTCGGGCACAGTCATCGAGGAAAGCGCGATCGCCGGCGTCCACGTCGCCGTCGCCGTCGAAGTCGGCATCGCACAGACAGGCCCCGCCGAGGTTCAAAGTGGTCAGACGCCGCCCGTCGGACGCATCCAGAACGTGCAGCTTCGATGGCGACGCGGCGTCGGGCACGACCAGCCGGGCCGGAGCGGCCTGGGCCGCGATGGCCCCGAACATCGAGACACCGTTGAGCCGTCCGACGTCCAGCTTCCGCACGACGCGATCAAGGTCGCGCGTAACCACCCAAATGGCATCTTCGAGCAGGTCCACGACGTACAGATTCCCGCCGAGCAGGGCCATCCCGCCGTAGAATCCCGAGCCGAACCAGGCGATCCGCCGATCCAGCACGTCGCCGGTATCCGAGTCGAGACGATAGAGGAAAGGAAAGCGGCTGCTGCTGCCCATCACGCGGACATCGGTCCCGTCGAAGGCGATGCCCTCCCCGCCCCCGAGCGGCACTTCCGGGGCGGGCAGCTCGTTGAGCGTATCGCCGGAGTCCGGGTCAAGCTCGACGATCGTCTCGGGAAAGGGGTCCATTCGGGCGGCGAAGAGCCGTTGAATCACCTCGCCGTCCGCTACAGCACCGGCCGCCGCTGCAACAGACGCTCCCTCGGGAGCGCTCATCCGGATATCGATGTCATATGCAAAGCGATCACCGTCATCGTTGGTGAACTCCTTCTGAGCCGAACATGCTTGAAACGGGTCGTACGAGTCGGCCCGAAACGCCGAAACGCCAATGAAATACTCTCCAACTGACTCGAGAATCGCTGACAAGGTTATCTCTTCGGGGGGGGTTCTCCTCTCGGACCAGAACATCTCGGCAGCGTCCAGCTCATTCCCGTCGGCATCGAACAGTCGCACCGTACCGGCGAGCGCACTGCACGTCTTGAGCGACACGTCGAGCCTCCGGGGCGCTTTAACGACGTGCACCTGGTAAAGGTCGACGTCGCGGCTCTCTTCAATGTCGCCGCTATCGCACGGGCCGTTTCCCGCCGGCACTCCAAAGCAGGAGAACTCCCCTGAATCTACGATCGAAGTCTCGGTCGCGTCGGGAATTGTGTCGTTGGGCTCGTCGTCGCAGGGGGAGGGGGCACGCGCGAGTGTCAGCTCGTAGGCGCCGGTCGAACCGGGTCCGCCGTCGAGCAGGTAGCGCGACAGCGGGTACCGTATGCCGTAGTAGTAGTAATAGGGCCAAGAGAAAGTTGGAAGTGGTGCCGGAACGAACGGGTCCATCAGCACGCGGTCACCGGCGCCCATGACTGCGAGCGTGGCGCCGTTACGCCATTCGTGCCACTTGTAAAACCACGCGAGGTCTTTACACGAAACCGAATGCTCAGCGTGGATCTCCCGGTCGGCATCCGCGTGCCACCGGGCCAGCTCGAGCCCTTCTCGATCGTACAGAACCGCCACGGGGTTCAAATCGCTCCCGTCAACCGGACGGAGGTCCACTTTCAGGACCGACTGCTGCCGAAGGGATGCTTGAAACGCGTCGAGATCACCGCGCGTCCGACCGTACTCTCCGTCGCCAATGAATCCCGAGAAGGTCACCGTGTTCGAATCAACGAGCCCGGTCGGGGTGGCCAGCAGCACGGAGTCATTCGGCTCATGCGGTCCGCCCGCATCCTCGGCCGCTTGAAGGTCGATGCGTACGTCGTAGAACCCGACGCTACCGTACCGCCGATTCTGCTCGCTCGGCGGGTCGACGGTGCCGCGGATGACGATGTCCACGGGGTCAGGCTGTGCGGGCAGCGCCAACTCAATGTGGCGCGTCCGCGTCGTGTTCGCCACCGATTCGAATCCGTCGAGCTCCTGCGGAAAGTCGCCGCCCAGGAACACCCTTACGTCCGGATCGAGCGCCTCCGACGGCTCCGGCGTCACCGTGATCGAGAGAATCGATGCGGCGTCCACATGCAAACGGTAGAGATCCTCATCGAGTCGAAAATCCCCGCTGAGACCATCAGGTTCGAGGATCGGGCCGTCGCCGATGAACTGCCGCTCGGCCACGAATGGCAGCTCGTTCACCATAATTGGAGCATCGTCGTCGAGCTCCAGGGATTTCTCCATGCTGGGCGCGTGCCAGAGCGTGAGCGCGAGCTCGTACTCGCCGGTCTTGGCCGCCCGGCCGCTTTGTGCGTCGATGGGCCAATAAGCCGGGTTCAGCGCGTCCGAGACGCCGACATAAAAGACCCCCGGCTCGAGCAGATAGGTGCGCAGCACGGGATGGATGGTCCCGTCCGAATCGTCCAGCCGGGCCACATCGACCCCGGCCGAATTGAACACCCGAACGTACCCGTCGAGATCGCCGCCCGTCGTGACCAGCCTCGCCGTCAGATGAACGGGCAGCACGACCTCCGGTGCTATCTCAAATGAGAAAATGTCCCGGTCGGCCGCCCCCAGAGGGCCATCACCGATCCGCCCGCCCGAAACCACCACCGTGTTCCACAGCTGAAGCCCGGTGGGAACTGAGTTTTCAATTGTGTCATTGGGTTCGGAATCGGCGGCGGCAAGGGCCGGAATGGCCGGCAGGAAGCACAGTGACGCGTGCACGATGGTGCAATAGAAAAGCCCGCGCATGATGACTCTCCTTCCGTACCCTTTACGTGCAGCAAGCGAGGGTGTTCGGGCAATTTTTCGGAGTTTCTCTGAGCTTGAAGCGAGGCCACGCCGGCGGTTCGTGAACGAACCCGTTTGAAAGGAGACGCTGAAACTTCCGCGTGGCCACCGACAGCCGCAAGGCCATCGGAACCTGCTGGCGCACCGGCACTGCATGGCACTGCTCCCCAAAAGCAGGCCTCCATCGGTGAGGGCCCATCCTACACGATTTCCGGCGTCGGATCAATCGTCTCGTCGCGTTGCCCGCGGATCGGACAGGATTGATTATCGATTGATTCAATTGAATCACGTCGGCGGTTGCCTGCTCATTGTTGCAGTCGGAATCCTCATTCGGTGCCATTGAAGGTGTCAGCACAATGCGACGATGAGATTCGTTCAGCCCCCCTGGATTGCCCTCGCCGGAGTTGTAGGCGACGGCCGGTGGTTCTTCCGCTTGGGGTGCCGGGGCCGTGATCCCCATCCCAACACCAAATGCGAGCACGCCTGCGACGAACAAGCCCCGTGGCACCCACGATTCGCCCCGCGCGGCGATGTTTGAGGAAAGAAGTCCTGAACTGCCGTGACCGTGAGGCATCTCAGATTGCTCCGGGTGTTTCCGCACAATTGAGCATGTTTACTCGATGGGATTGAAGGTGCCGCCTCCGCCGCACGGTACGTTCGTGGGCACCGGGGGCGCCGGCAGAGTGTCCAGATGCCAACCCGGACCGCGAGTCACCACACAATGCCAGATTGCATCACAGATATCCACGTTGTCGAAACAGTCCGGATAGCGCTCCAGAACAGGCTGGGGATGATCGTGACCCTGCATCCGGACGGTGCCGACGTGTCCGTCGACAAAAGCCGCCTGAAACGTCCACATTTGTCCGTGCCACCCCCGCACGTCCGTTTCAACGTCGGCTCCAAGGGCGCCACTTAGCGAGTCGCAGCCGTCGATGCCGTAGTTGGCGCGGTAGCCGAAGCGACCGCTGTTCTCGTAATAAAGCAGCGTCATCGCCGGAACCGGCACTCGAGACAGCGGTCTCAGAAACGGACCGTTGCTCTCCAATCGACACGCTGCCCCCGGTACGCCGATCCACATCGCATTCGCCGTGTAGCTGTTGCCGTAATGATCGTAGGAGGTCAACCCGCTGTCGCGCCACGCCACGTAGTGGTGTCCTGAGTAACCGTAGTCGGCGGGGCAGCGGAACACGTCCAGTTCCAACTGGGCGTCGTCCAGCCAGTTGGCGCCAAACGCGCCCGGGTCGTCGCGATGGTCGGGAAACACGTCCCCGTAGATGATTCTGTTGAGCGGTCGGGTGGCCGGCCCGCGGCCCTCCGCCGTCCCCCAGATCGAGGAGGTCGGATCGGTGCCGGCCGTGGGCTGCCCCGCGCCGCTCTTGCCGCCCCATTCGTACTCGCCTAAAGACACGTTGTCCGTACCCGCAAGTTCATGTTGTGGCGTGGCAAAGTCGGACGGGTGCTGGGAAGCATGAACCATGCTCGCCTCCGCGATCCGCCCCAGGTTCGCCAGACAACGAAGCTCCTTCGACTCCCGCCGGGCCTCATGCAGCGCGGGCAGCACCAGCACCGAGAGCACCGCCACCGCGGCGCCCGAGGCGACCACCTCCAGGATCGAGACGCCGCGCCGGCTGTAACGCGCGCGAGAACGCAGTCGTTGAATATGACGTTTCGAGTCCATCATGGCCGGGCTCCTGTCATCGCGTCGAAGAAGGCCGCGTAGTCGAACAGATCAAGGCGGCCATCGCCGTCAAAGTCGAAGATCTCGCACCCGCTTGCCGGAGGCTCCCGGGCCGACCCATCGAAACAGATCTGGAAATGTCGCCAATCCAACAAGTCTACGTTTCCGTCACCATTGAAATCGGCGAAGTTGGCGAACGGAGTGCCGCCCATTCCACCGGCGGGCGCGTCAAGCCGAATCGTTCGAAGCGGTGTGCCCCCTCCGTCGAGCAATGTTGCAGAGGGCACGGCCCAGTCGGCCGCCACCAGCGTGTCGACACCGGTGACGGCAACTCCGGTCGCCCGAATACTCGACGGAGGAAGGCCCTCGGCGCAACAATCGCCATTGGGCCGCAGGCCCGGACCATTGGCTTGGCACAAGAAGACCGCGCCGTCCGCCGAGTCAACGGCGCCGTCGCAGTTCAGATCGGCCGCAGCACAGCCGAAGGCCACGCCGCTCAGTCGAGCGCAGTCTTCCAGGAAAGCGCGGTCGCCAGCGTCCACATCCCCGTCGCCGTCGAAGTCGGCATCGCACAGACAGACCCCGCCGAGGTTCAAACTGGTCAGACGCCGCCCGTCGGACGCATCCAGAACGTGCAGCTTCGACGGCTCCGCGGCGTCGGGCACCACCAGCCGGGCCGGAGCGGCCTGGGCCGCGATGGCCCCGAACATCGAGACACCGTTGAGCCGTCCGACGTCCAGCTTCCGCACGACGCGATCAAGGTCGCGCGTAACCACCCAAATGGCATCTTCGAGCAGGTCCACGACGTACAGATTCCCGCCGAGCAGGGCTATCCCGCCGTAGAATCCCGAGCCGAACCAGGCGATCCGGCGGTCCAGCACGTCGCCGGTATCCGAGTCGAGCCGATAGAGGAAAGGAAAGCGGCCGCTGCCGCCCATCACGCGGACCTCGATTCCGTCGAAGGCGATGCCTTCCCCGCCGCCAAGCGGCGCTTCCGGGGCCGGCAGTTCGTTGAGCGTATCGCCGGTGTCCGGGTCGAGCTCGACGATCGTCTCGGGAAAGGGGTCCATCCGCGTTGCGAACAGGCGCCGGACGGACTCCCCGGCCCCCAGGGCGCCTTCCGTCGCAACGGCAGGCTCACCATCGGCAGCCGACATTCGAATATCGAGGTCGTACGAGGCCCGGCCCAGTCCTTGGACGCCCCAGCCTGAACAGGCTTCAAACGGGTCGTATGCAGGGTTTTCATTAGACGAAACGCCGACGAAGTAATCCCCAGCTGACTCCAGGACCAGTGAAATCGAACCATCCACGGGCGTTTCCCGAAAGTACAACCGCAACGGTTCAACTAAATCACCGCCCTCGCCGTTGAACAACCGCAATGAGCCCGCCAGTCCACTGCACGATTTCAACGAGACATCCAGCATCCTGGGCACATTCGTGACGCTCACCCGGTAGAGGTCCACATCGCGCTCATACCCGAACTCGGCAAAGCACGGCCCGTTACCCGCCGGGACACCCAGACAGGAGAACTGCCCTGCGTCCACGATCTCCGTCTCGGTCGCGTCGGGAATCGTGTCGTTGGGCTCATCGTCGCAAGGCGAGGTCGTACGTGTGAGCGTCAGTTCGTAGGCCCCGGTCGAACCGGGTCCGCCGTCCAGCAGATAGCGCGATAGCGATACTTTCGGCGGTGGGCGCGACCACCATAATCGCCAAGTGGGAATGAACGGGTCCATCGGCACGCGGTCGCCCACACCCATGACCGAAATGGCGATTCTGCTGAACCGTACCTCGTCGAAAAAGGTCCGGCCTAGATGTTCACAGGAAAGCGACTGCTCCACGTGAATTTCCCGATCGGCGTCCGCGTGCCATCTGGCCAGTTCGAGCCCTTCGCGATCGTACAGAACGGCCACGGGATTGAGATCGCTGCCATCGACCGGAACGACGTCTACCTGCAGCACGGATTCGTGCTGGAGACCCGCGAAGAACATATCGATGTCCCCTCGCGTCGCGCCGTACTCGCCGTCACCGACGTATGCCGAAAAAGTCTCCGTGCCCGCGCCGGGAGTTCCACTCGGAGTCGCCAGCACCAACGAATCGTTCGGCTCGTAGGGCCCGCCTTCTGTCCCCGTCGGCTGTAGGTCGATCTCCAGATCGTAGAACCCCACGCTCCCGTATTGCCGATCCCGCTCGTCGGGCGCATCGACCGTGCCGCGGATGACGACGTCGACATCGCCCGAGTCCGCCGGCAGAGCCAACTCGATACGCTGCGTACGCGTGATGTTCCCCACCGACGCGAATCCCTCTAGCTCCTCCATCACGTCGCCGGCCACGACCACACTCACGTGCGGATCGAGCGCCTCCGACGGCTTCGGCGTGACCGTGATCGAAAGGATCGACGTCGCATCGACATGTAAACGGTAGCGATCTTCATCAAGTCGAAGATCCCGACCAAGATCGCGGGAAGGGAGGATCGGGCCGTCGCCGATGAACTGCCGCTCGGCCACGAATGGCAGCTCGTTCACCATGATCGGAGCATCGCCCTCGAGCTCCAGGGACTCCTGGAGGCTGGGGGCGTGCCACAGCGTCAGCGCAAGCTCGTACTCTCCGGTCTTCGCCGCCCGGCCGGTCTGGGCGTCGGTCGACCAGTAAGCCGGGTTTAACGCATCCGATACCGCCACATAGTGAGTCCCCGGCTCGAGCAGGTAGGTCTGTAAAACCGGATGGATAGTGCCGTCCGAGTCGTCCAGCCGCGCCACGTCGAATCCGGCCGAATTGAACACCCGAACGTAGCCGTCAAGATTCCCGTTGGTCGTCACCAGCCTTGCCGTCAGATGCACCGGCAACGCCACCTCCGGCGAAACCTCGAACGAGAATAGATCCCGGTCGGCTGCCCGGAGTACGCCATTGCCGATTTGCCCGTCTGAAACCACCACGGTGTCCCAGAGCTGCAGACCGGTGGGCGTTGCAGTCTCGATCGTATTGTTGGGTTCGGAATCGCCGGCAGCCCGGGCCGGCATGACCGGCACGGCGCACAGCAATGCGTGCACCACGGCGAAATAGCAAAGCGCGCGCATGATGTCTCTCCTTCCATCATTCTTGCAATCAGAAAACGAGGCCGTTGGGGCGCGCTCTGCTGTAAACGCCCGATTGACGGGGGATGACACGCAGGCAATCCGTGCGCGAGCTGCTTGTACAGGTCGACCGGGAGAACCGGCGTGGCCGCCGGCAAAGACAGGGGCGCTGGCGCCGATCGGCGCACCGCTATGACAATTCATGGCACTGCTCCAAAGAGCAGGCCTCCATCGGTGACCTACCATAATACCCGACGCCGAAGGCCCGGTCAAGCGACCTTTCGCGGCCGCGGGCCGCAATCCGCCAACTACGAATAGCGGTTGAGAACGCCCCAGACCATCGTTGGCGTGTACAACCTCAGGCTGAGAAGAATGTTATCTGAGAGTTGGAGGAGTCTCAGGCGCGCTCGCCTGGTCCGGCGTCGCGGATTCCGCAGCCGTTCTGATGCGATAGATAAACACCACCCAGAACAACCACCAGAAGCCCAGCGCCAATTTGACGGCGATGTGTGGGATGACGTAGATGCTGATCCCGAAGAGAACTGTAAAGGAAGCGGCGATGCGAAACTTCTGCGTCCTGGTCAGCCCGCGCTTGCCGCGAAACGCATGAATATACGGCCCCAGATGCTTGTGCGCCAGAAGCCACTCGTGCAGGCGCTCACTGCTCCCGGCAAACAGAAACGCCGCCAACAGCAAAAACGGCGTCGTCGGCAGCAGCGGCAAGAACAGGCCGATGCTCCCCAGCACAACGCACAACAGACCGAGCGAGATATAAACTGTGTGTTTGATCCGCAACGCAGTTTTATCGAGATAAAGCCCGCCACGCACGGCCGACACGGTATCGGCCCCTCATGAGTTCCGCCGAAAGCCGCCCGGCGTGCCGGCCCGAACCCTCCTCGCAAGAATCAACAGGATCGTAGCGCGGTGGACGCACGCCGTCCATCGGTCCGCCACGCCGGTGCAGGACGTCCGCATCAGCGGGGCAAAGAAGCGGAATCGCGAATTCGGCGATGAAACGGGGGCCAAGATGCCTGTGCGGCCGCCCCGTTACCACTGCGCCTCTTCAAACGCGCCCAGCGCCTTGGTTGGCTTGGCCGGGCGGGATTTCAGAATCGCGTTGGCCAGCGTGATGTCGCCCTTGGTGGTGACCTTCAGATTGGTCGCATCCGACGCGACGATGCTCACCGGATGCCCTTGCCGCTCCAACAACTGAGCTTCGTCGGTCAGCTCCTCAGCATCCTCCGGCAGGTTCTGATAGGCCTCGACCAGCAACTCCCGTTTGAACACCTGCGGCGTCTGGGCCTCGTACAGGCTCTCACGCGGAATCGTCGATTCAACCACGCCCGCCCCGCTGACGCGCTTGATGGTCCCGTGCAGCGGCGTGGCCAGGATCGCCGCTCCGCTCTTGCCTCCCTCCGCGAAGACCGCGTCGATCATATCGCTCGTGACGCAAGGCCGGGCCGCATCGTGTACCGCCACCAAGCCGGCCTCCTCGGACACCTTCTCCAGCCCCTTGGCCACCGAGTCCATCCGCCGATCGCCGCCCTCGACGAGCGTCACGCCCATGAACGCCAGGTTGGCCGCGTACTTTTCCTTCATCTGCTCCATATCCGACGGGCTGACCACCAGGATCGTCTGACAGACGTCCTCCCGGTTGATGAAATGCTCGACTGACCGCAGGAACATCGGCCGTCCCCCGAGCTTCGCGAAGGTCTTGTTATCGCCGCCGCCGAAACGTTCCCCTTTGCCGGCCGCAGGAATGATCACGCTGACTTTCGTGTCTGCCATGGGTTGCTCCTCGTCGAAGTTGGAACCCGAATGCCCGCCCCGGACGCGCGTGAAGCGAGACTCCGCCCATCAGTTCATTAAACACGTGGACCCGGCACGAGGCAAGGGTGACGCGCCGAACGCGGCACATGAGAGATGCTTGGCGGCCACAGGGAGGGGAAGGCTCCTGCCGAGCCGTCAGGCCAACCCCGCCCGCTACGTCTTCGACCGCTGCGTCGAACGCTCCTTCGACGGCGCCGGCGTGGCCCCGTCGGCCCGGGCGAAGATCATCCGGCCGGCCGAGGTCTGCAGCGAACTGGTGACCGACACATCCACCGACTGGCCGATGAAGTCCCGCCCGCCGTTGATCACGACCATGGTGCCGTCTTCCAGGTAGCCGACGCCCTGCCCCGGGTCCTCGCCCGGCTTGACGATCTTGAGCCGGAATCGCTCGCCCGGCAGATACACCGGCTTCAACGCGTTGGCGATATCGTTGATGTTGATCACGTCCACGCCGTGCACCTGCGCGACCTGGTTCAGGTTGTAGTCGTTGGTGACGATGCGCCCGTTGACCTGCATCGCCAGATCGACCAGCCGCTCGTCGACCGTCGTCGGCCCGCCCGGCTCGGCGCGGTAGTCCATGATGCGAACGTCGATCGTGCTGATTCCCTGCAGCTTGTTCAGAATATCCAGCCCCCGACGCCCGCGATTGCGTTTGAGCTTCTCGGCGCTGTCGGCGATCGATTGCAGCTCGCCCAGCACGAACTTCGGCACGATGAACTCCGACTCGAACACCCGCGTGTCGGCAATGTCCAGAATGCGGCCGTCAATGATCACCGACGTGTCCAGCACGAGTGGTCGGCCGCCCTTGGCCTGCCGCGCAAATTCCACGTACGGGATGACGAAGCGCACGTCGTCCTTGGTCTGCAGGATGAAGCTCACCGTCAGATAACAGCAAATTACGCCGAGGATCAGCTTCACCGTGCTGACGAACGGATGATCGCTGTATCCGATCTGCTGCCTCTTGATGGTGGTTTTTGTCGTGTGCAGCCGCCGCCCCTGCTCATCGACCTCGATGATCGGCTCCTCCACGGGCACGTCGGCGAAGACCGGGCGACGGAGATCCGGAAACGTGCGGGTCAGCGACTCGACGGCCAGGTCCACAATCAGCGACAGGCCGAACGCGATCACCATCCCCACCACCAGCCCGAAGAACACGCCCGAAATCCCCTTCAGCGATTTCTGCGGGATGAAGATGTCAATTGCAATGACGATCAGTGCGACCCCCAGGCAACTGATCAGCAGGAGGTCGGCGTGTCGATGGAACCACTCCGTCGCACCGGCCTGCGGTTCGGAGCCGACGATGAACGTGATGGCCACCACGCCCAGCGCCAGCATGAAGACGGCTCGAAGAATGACCAGCATGATGGCTGCTCCTGTATGACGCGTTCTTTTGCGAGCAGGTGTGCTGACTGATGTCAGGGAAGTGGCGCCCGAACCGACCCGAGCATCGGCCGGAAAGCGGGCCCGCTTATCAGCACAATAATTCCACTAGAAGTATACACCAGGCCACGCACCGATCAATTGTGCTCTTCAACCACCACCGGACTGCCGCGACAGTTTAGGCGGCATTCGATCTTCGGTGCCACGGGTCGGCCTTAGGCCGATCCGCCCGTTCGGTTCCTCAAGTACCGCGGGTGCTATGCCCACGCTTGCGTCGGCCTGTCATCGTTCCTGGCGCCCGTGCGGTTCTTCAGTTACCGATTCAGGTATTCCCACTGGCAGTCCGCCTGACGCGGACCAGTGTAACCCGCCTGAATCGTCACGCACGCGATCGCCGGTTGCCTCAACATCCGGCCGGACTCAAGCGCTCTGCTCAAATTGACGATGTTTCGGACGCGCGGTACGCTCCGTCCTCGCATTCCAGTCGCATCGGAGATGCACCCCGTGGGGCAATCGGCGAACTCAGCCACCACCGCAGATCAATCCCCCGATCCGGTCTCTCCAACCGCCTTTGTTTCCATCGCCAACCGAGGAACCGTCCGCCGGGCCGTCTTTGTCCTGGCCATGCCCGTCCTCGGTGAGGAACTGCTTAATTCTTTTGTCGGCATTTTCGACATCTGGCTCGCAGGCCGGATCAGCGTCGCGGCCACCGCCGCCATCGGCCTGGGCGCCTACGTCGAGTGGCTCATCTCGATGCTCTTCATGCTGGTCGGGATCGGCACGACCGCCCTGGTGGCCCGCTTCACCGGCGCCGTCCAGCGGGAACGCGCCAACCACTACGCCAACCAATCGATGGTGCTGGCCGTCGGCATGGGATTCGCCGCCTTCGCTTTCATCTACTGGATCGCGCCGTGGCTGGGCCGCGTGCAGAACATGAGCGGCGAGACGCTGGATATCATCGTCCGCTACCTCCGCATCGACGCCACCGGCTTCGTCTTCACCAGCCTCACGCTCATCGGCGCCGCCGCCCTCCGCGGCGTTGGTGACATGCGCACGCCGCTCAAGATCCTCACGGTCGTGAACATCGTGAACATGACCGTCTCGTATGCCCTCGTCTTCGGAACCGGCCCGTTGCCCGCGCTCGGCACCGACGGCGTGGCCATCGGCACCGTCGCCGGGCGATTCGTCGGCGGCGTCCTCACGCTGCTCGTCCTGGCCCATGGCCGCAGCGACCTGCGGCTGACGCCGGCCGAACTGCGCCCCCGCATCGAGTCCACTCGCCGCATCCTCCGGATCGGGCTGCCCGCCGCCCTCGACGGCGCCACCATGTGGACCGGGCATTTCATCTTTTTGATCATCATCGCCAACCTCGGCGACCAGCAGATCGCCCCCATCTACTACGCCGCCCACATCATCGGCGTCCGCATCGAGGCCTTCACCTATCTGCCCGCCAGCGCGTGGTCCAAGGCCACCGCCACCGTCGTCGGCCAGGCCCTCGGCGCCCGCAACCGCGACCGCGCCGTCCGCGCCGGCCACGAAGGTGTCCTCCAGTGCGGAATCCTCGGCATCGGACTCACCGCTTTCTATTACTTCGGCGCCGATCTCATCTTCCGCACCATGCAGAGCGACCCCATCGTCTGGATGGTCGGCATCCCCGCCCTGAAGATGGCCGCCTTCTTCCAGATCTTCCTGCTCGCCTCGATCATTTACATCGGCGCCCTCCGAGGCGCCGGCGACACGCGTTATCCGCTGATCATCACCATCGTCTCGGTGGGTCTGGTCCGCCTGCCGCTGGGCTACCTCCTGGGCATCACTCTGGGCTGGGGCCTGATGGGCGCCTGGGGTGCCATGTGTATCGACATGGCCGTGCGCGGCAGCCTCGCCTTCACCCGCTTCACCAGAGGCAAGTGGCTCACCGCCCGAGTGTAGCGTTCATCTCGATGCACCCAAATCCGTTCTCAGCGCGCGTGCCTCATCCTTTCGCGAAGCGAAAGGGCGGGGGAAGGAGCGACGCACAAGCATCGGAGCCGCAAGCGACCAGGCCGGACATTGGCGTCGTAGGGTTCAACTTGATGCGTCTGGTCATTTAGCATCATAGGGCGCATCTCGATACACTCGCTTGCCTCTCAGCCCGAAGGGCTGATAGCCGGGGGCAAGTCCGCCTCAGGCTCGCCCCGCCTCCGGGATGCTTATGCCACCCGCGCTGGTAATTGAGAATCCTATCGTTTCTTGGCCCGAGCTGAGGGCGCTTGTTGAGCAAAATGGGCACAAGGTATCCCAATCGGCATGCGATAAGCGCGCCGGTACTAACGCGTTGAAACTCGCGGCGTGCGTCACTGAGACGGATTGGCCCTGGCGCGCCACTCGGTCGCCTGGTTCGGTTTGGACTGGGTCTCGTAGAGTTGGGCCAGCATTTCGGCTGTTCGGCGCGTTGCGGGGTGGTTTGGGCCGCGATCGGCGGACAGGACTTTGAAGCTCTCGAGAAGCTGAACTTCGGCCTGTTCGAGGCGTCCGAGCTTGTAGAGCACTTCGCCTCGGTTTGCCCGGGTTTCGGCCAGTTTCCAGTGGTTTGACGCGAGCGTCTTCTCGGCGATTCGCAGGGCTTCGGCCGATGCCGCATCGGCCTCGTCGAGTCGGCCGGCGGTCGTGAGAATCTGTGCAAGAGAGTCGAGGCTTTCAGCGACGTCGGGGTGCTCGTGGCCGAAGGCGCTTCGGCGGATCTCCATCGCTTCGCGGCACAGAGACTCGGCCTCGGCAAGAGCACCCTTGCGGCGGAGGAGGTCGGCGAGGACGTCCAGCGATACGGCCACGTCCCGATGATCCTCACCGAGGACTTTCCTCCGTGACATCGCGGCATCGCGCAGCAGGGGTTCGGCCTCTTCGAGTCGGCCGGTTTCGAGCAGCGCGGTGCCGAGGTTGTGGCGCGCGTTGAGGGCGAGGGGGTGGTCATCGCCCAGATGCTTTCGGCTGACGGCGAGTGATTCGCGCAGCAGAGGGACGGCGGCCTCGTAATCGCCTTTGATCCGCAGGACGCCGGCGATGTTACCGGCTATGGTGGCGACCGACGGGTGGTGCTCGCCTCGCGTTTCTTTGAAAAGGGCCAGCGCATCGCGGAAGGCCTGCTCAGCGCCGTCGAGGTCGCCCTTGTGATACAGTACCGTGGCCAGGTTGTTGAGGCTGTTTACTATGAGCGGGTGGTTCTCTCCGAGCACCTCGCGGCGGATGTCGAGGGCTTCGCGGTGGCAGCGCTCGGCCTCGGTGAGCTTCTTCTGCTGGGCGTATAACCGGCCCAGGCTGCCGAGACAGCTCGCCACACTCGGGTGGGTCGGACCGCCGACCTCGCGGAAGACGGCCAGCGCCTCTTCGTACAGCGATTCGGCCTCGGCGAATTGTCCTTTGTCGGCGTAGAGCCCGGCGAGGTTGCTCATGGACACGGCCGTATGGTGGTGATGCGTGCCGTAGGCGCGGCGGAACATCGGCAGGGCTTCGGACTGAGCCGCCAGGGCCTCGTCGAGCGCGCCCTTTCGATCGAGCACCAGACCGAGATCGTTCAGCGTCGTGGCGATCTCCGCCTCGTGGTCGCCTTCGGCCTGCCGCAGGACGTCCAACGCCTCGCGGTGTAGCCGCTCGGCGGCGTCGAAGTCGTCTCGCTCGCGATTGACGCGGGCCAGGCCGTTCAGGCAGCCCGCGACGACATCGGCGGAGCCGTCGGCAAGGGCCTGTGCACGGCCGAGGGTTTCCTTGAACAGGTCTTCGGCTTGTGCCAGGTCGGCTTTGGCGAGGTAGGCCTCGGCCAGCTCGACGTCGTAGTTCAGGGCGTCGGCCGCGGCTTCATTCGAGCGTTGATGGATCGCGCGGGCCTGTTGCAGGTGGTGAATCGACTCGTCGTACGCGCCGAGCGATCCGTAGGTCTCGCCGATCACGCGTCGCAGAGAGGCCTCGATGTCGGGCTTTCCGTCGAACGTGCCCGACTCGACGCGCCGGGCGGCGATGTCGAGGGCTTCGCGGACGGTGACCCCGGCGCCGACGCCGC
Organism: uncultured Phycisphaeraceae bacterium; assembly: GCA_964574815.1. Classification (GTDB taxonomy): domain Bacteria; phylum Planctomycetota; class Phycisphaerae; order UBA1845; family UBA1845; genus CAZNPL01. The sequence goes on along the minus strand of CAZNPL010000021.1, from coordinate 54,113 downwards.
GTGCCGGGCTGGCCGAGGCCAGCATGTCGGTGAGAAAGTTGGTGACGGCGGATGCCTTGGCGGCTTCGACGGCGGCGATTTCGGCGCGCTCCTCGGCCAGGGCTTCGTTCCGCTGGGCCAGGCTCTTCTGCTGTGCTTCGGCGTCGCGGGCCAGGGCGGCCTGTCGCCAGAAGGCCAGCGAAACAACGAAGCCGATCGTGACGGTCAGCGCGAAGGCGGCGGCCACGCCGACGGTCAGCTTGTGGCGGAGCAGGTGCTTTCGGATGATATAGGTCATCGAGTCGCGCTTGGCCTCGATGGGTTCGCCGGACAGGTAGCGCTCGATGTCGCGTCCCAGCGCTCCGGCGGTTTGATAGCGCAGCTCGGGTTCTTTTCGCAGCGCCTTGAGGGCGATGGTGGCGACTTCGTCGTCGAGTCGCGCGTTGAGCGATCGCGGGTTTTTCGGTTCACGGTTGACGATGTTGTCGGCGGTTTCTGTCAGTGAGCCGGTGACTTCGTAGGGGAAGCTGCCGGTGATCAGTTGGTAAAGCATGACGCCGAGTGAGTAGACGTCGGTGCGCAGATCGACCTCGTCGTGGAGTCCCTTGGCCTGCTCGGGGCTGGCCCACGGCAGCGACCCGACGAACTGGCCGGTGATGGTGACGGTTTGTGGGGTCGTGGCGTCCCATTGGGAATGCTTGGCCAGGCCGAAGTCGAGGACGTGGGGCTCACCGCCGGGGTCGATGCGGATATTGCCGGGCTTGAGGTCGCGGTGGATGACGCCGTGCAGGTGGGCGGCGTTGACGGCGTCGCAAACGGTGGCGAACAGGCGCAGTCGTTGGCGGAGGTCGAGGGCGTTGGTCTTGACGTAGACGTCGAGCGGCTCGCCGTCGATGAAGTTCATGATGAAGTAGGCGGCACCGTCGGCGCGGCCGCTGTCGTGGATGGTGACGATGTTGGGGTGCTTGAGCTGCGCGAGAATCTGGACTTCGCGGTCGAAGCGGGCCTGCTCCTTCGGGCCGGCAAACGGCCCGCCCAGCATGACCTTGACGGCGACGGTCCTGCCGGTGGACTGCTGGACGCCGCGATAGACGACACCCTGCCCGCCGCGGTGGATCTCCTCGACGATCCGATATCCGGGTAAAGTGCCGGGCGGCAGGGTGGCATCGGCAGAGCGGCGACGGACGGTGGATGCGCCCGAAGCGGCCTGGGTCGTGCGGGCGCGTTCGACCTGGTGCCAGGCGGCGTCGATCAGCTGCTTCTGGCTTCTGTGGGAATCACCTGTCAATGAACCACCGTTCACGGCTGTTCCGTGTTAAACAACGGCATAAGTTGTTGTCCGCGGCTCCACAAGGGTGCCACTGCTCAATAGCAGGTACGTGTTCAGCGAGGGGCCCCATGGGCAAGCGGAACCGCCAACGGCGGCGCAGCTTGCCCATGGCACCCTCCTCAGCACGCTAGACAGCACGGGTGGCACTGCTTTTGCGCAGTGCACCCATCACACCCTGTTAGCAGCACCACTGCTCAAGAGCAGTGGCACACCGCTGCGGAGCGGCGGCAGACGGCTGCTTCAGAGGCGACGGGTACAGCCCCGCTATCACGCCGTATGCGTGAAAAAGTTCGTCTCGGCGCCAAGAAGGTCTCGAAGCCGATCGTGGGCCCGGGCCCGCAGCATGTGCACGGCTCCGGCCGATCGACCCATTTCCGCGGCGACCTCTCCGATCTCTCGCCCTTGCAGGTCGTACATCCGCACGACCTTGCCGTAGTCCTCCGGCAGTCGGTTCAGCATGGCCTCAATCGCCTCGGCCGCCTCTTTTTGAGCGACGTGCCGGCTCGGCGTTGCGGTCTCGGTGCCCAGCATCTCGACGAGCGTGACGTAGGAGTCCTCGCCGGCCGGCGCGTGCACGCGCATGCCCGGGGGAGGGCGTTTCTTGCGGTCCAGCTCCTTGATCGCGTCGCGAAGGTTGTTCCGGGCGATTCGCCGCAGCCACCCGACAAAGCCGGCCGTATCCCGAGCTTCGAGCTGATCCGCCCGGAGGAACGCCTCCAGATAGGTCACCTGCATCACGTCATCCGCGTCGAGCATGGAGCGCCAGCGCTGGCCGATGTCGGCGTCGATCTCGGCCCACACGCGCGGCCCATGGCGCTCCAGAAGCGTCCGCAGCGCCTGCGCATCCCCGGCGACCATTTGCCCCAACAGCGCGGAATCCTCGTCCATTCTGGTCAGTCTCCGGCCCGGTGATCATCGAGATCAACCACGGAACATGCCCGTCAAAGTATATCACACGCGCGGGGGAGACGGCAATGGTGATGGCTCTGCCAACGCTCCTAGCGGAGGTCCAGGCCCATGATGTGCGTTTGATCGCGGGCGTAGAGCATGTGGCCGGCGATGGTCGGGGCGGTTCGGGCCGGAGGGTCGAGCATTTGGACCTTGGAATGGACATTCAGACCCTTGGGATCGACGGTGGCCAGCGCGAGATAGCCGTCTTCGTCGAGGATGATCACGCGGTCGCCCACGCCGACGAAGTACGCCGGGGCGAAGCCGCGCTCGCGCCAGGCGATGTCACCGCTCCTCATGTTCACGGCGTAGATGATGGGCGCGGCGCGGGAAGCCGAGGAACCGTAGACGTAGTCGCCGATGCGCACTGAGCTGGCGTAGAAGAACTGTACTTTACGCTGTGACCAAAGTTCCTTCACACTGAACGACTCGCCCTTTGTGATTCGCAGCCCGCGTGCACCGATCTGGTACTGCGAAACAACAAGTAAATCGTCGTCGAGCGGAATCGGCATCGTGATGTTCTGTTTGTATTGGTTTTCGATCGGGTATCGCCATTTCAGTTCGCCCGAGGTCGGGTCCGTGCCGATCAGCTCCTGACCCATGAACGTCACGAGTTGATCTTCACCGTGGATTTTCAGGATTCTCGGCGTCGAATAGCTGTTCACGAAGCGCAGATTCTTCCAGACGACGTGTCCGCCGGCCTTGTCGAAGGCGATGATGCTGTGATCCTTCCCACCGACCAGGGCAATCACGGTGTCCCGGTATGCAATGGGGCTCTGGGAATATCCGAACTCCGGCATCCAGGCACCGAATTCCTTCACGAAATCGTGAGACCAGAGGACGTGGCCGTCGCGTAGGTCAAGGCAGTGCATGTCGCCTGCGATGCCGATCGTGTAGAGGCGGCTGTCGGCGAGTAGCGGCGTCGCGTTGGGTCCACGCCCGTACTCGTCAAGATGCCCTTCGACCGGCGAGGACTTGTAGGCGTACTCCCAAACGGTTTTGCCGTCGGCAGCGTCGAGGCAGACCACGACCTCGTTTTCGCCGGCGCGATACATCGTGTACAGCCGGCCGGCGTCGGCCAGGATCGCCGAGTACCCCTCACCCAGCTTGCGAACCCACGTCTTCCGCGGGCCGTCATCCGGCCACTTTGCGGCGATGCCGACATCTTCAACGTGAAAGTTCTGCCCTGGGCCGCCGTACTGCATCCATTGGGCATGCGCGGGTGAAATGGCGAACACAACGGACGCGAGCGATGCCGCCCACGCGGCCCGGCGACGTGACGTGACGGGCCCCACCTTTCTGTCGGACGTGATCCGCAACTCGTTCGTCGTCATCCTGCCCTCGATCGGGTCAGACTCTTCATTGCCATCGGTACACCGCAATCTCCGTTAAGGATGGCATTATTATCGCACCACATCAATCGAGTACCACCGCTCAGACGAACGACTCTGTCGAACCGAAAGGCCAGGTATTTACGTTGGAGACCGTGGTTGTCCGCAGAGTTCGCAGGGTCTCCTTTGGCGGTGGTCCCGGGGCGTACCGTTGCATTAAAGCCGTGCTGATGGCGGCTTCTCTATGGGGCCGCGCCGTACGCCAGAGGATCGGCGCAGTTGCAGGTTTGGTCTCGGCTACGCAATTTGGCGATTCCACGTTGGGGCTCGGGATTCTTCGATTTTGCCGCGGTGTTGTGGTAAGATGGCGGGTGCAGATCTGGAGCACGACCTTTACTCTGACGGATGCCGTGCCCGATGGGGATGCAAAGGAGGGTCCTGGCCTGTCTCGTATTACTGCAGGCATGCTCCGTCGTGTTCGCCGGTGGCGCTTCGCACAGCCGGGTCATTGAATGGCAGCCGTTTCAACCGACCGAGTCCATACAAGGTAGCTGGCAGGTGGAGTCGCTTCTGGAGGACGCCGGGCTCACCGGGCGGTTCGTGTTCTTCGTGGACTTTGACTGTAACGGGAACGCTTGGATCGCCTCGGCCGAAGGGCTCCTTTTCTACGATGGCTACACGTGGACCCGTTTCACCCAGGACGATGGTCTGCCGAGCGATTTTGTGCGCTGTCTTCAAGTTGCGCGCGACGGCCGGGTCTGGACCGGAACGGACAGGGGCATCGCGGTACGTGACCTACGGGGTGACATCTCGATTCCCGAGAACACGCATCTGGCTGGTCCGAACGTGCGCCGAATTGTGGAGGACTCGGACGGCACTCTTTGGTTTTGCAGCGACACGTGGCTGACGCCGGGTGTTTCGGCGGGGCTGGCGTCGTATCGGCAGGGGGTATGGGCGGTTTATCGCCAATACGACGGTCTACCCAGCGACTACGTGAGCGATTACTTCCGCGATTCCGGCGGCCGCCAATACGTGCTCAGCAGAGACGGACTGGCCGTCAGAGACGGCGGGCGCTGGCACCAACCGCTCGAGGCTTCGGACTTTCCGGAACACGACGAATACTTCTGGTCGATCGCGGAGTCGCCATCTTTCGGCGTTCTGGCGACTGCGGAACACGCCGTCTTCGCCTTTCGGGATGGGAAGTGGTCGCGAATTGAGAACGCTCGGAACGAGTTGCACCACCTGAAGCTCGCGGTGCTTGACGATGGCACGATCGTCACGCTATCCGGCGGCTACGACGCGCCGAAACGGTTCGAGGCGTGGACCGGTTCGGGCTTTGTTGCCTTGACGGAGAAGTTTCACTTGCCCGGCGAGGCCACGTACGTCACCGCGGCACCGGACGGTTCCGTCTGGGCCGTGGGTTACGATCTGCTCGTACGCTGGGGTCGGTCGAGCGGTGAGTGGGCGGAGTACACGGGCGAGCCGGAACCAACGTTGGTGGACGACCAGGGCCGCGTATGGTTCATCGGGGATGGCACCATCGTTCGTTTGACAGGAAACAATGGTTGGGCGTCGGTTCCGTGTCCCGTGTTCACGATTTCTCGTGGCCGGAATTCGGAGGTATGGGGCCTCAGCCGGACCACCGTTTTTCGCTTCGTAGACGATGATATCATCACCTACGGTCCCGCCGAGACGGGTATCCACACGACTTGCGGCCACGCGCTCGATGCACGCGACCGTTCCTGGCTCTACGGGATGGATGAGCGCGGGCACAACGTGCTCAGCGTTTTTGACGGCGTTTTATGGCGTGACTGGTCTCCCGCTGAGTTGCAGGAAGGTCATTTCCGAGGATGCGACGCCGATCCGGAGGGTGGCGTTTACTGTCTCATCTTGCCGGAGTCCGGACGGCAACCGCGCATGGTCCACGTCGCGGGTGGCGAGATCACCACAATTGCCGTGCCCGAACTGATCACCGATTACAGGCCAAGTTTGCACGTGGACCATAGTGGCTGCCCCTGGCTTATCGGTCACTTCGGGCTGTTCGTTTTTGCGGACGGATCGTGGCGCCGGATTGAAGATATTCCGGGCGAGAGGGTTTCCGGGGCCGTGAACCGTGAAGGCGAGACCTGGTTCGCCTACGACGGTACTGCCGGGGGGAGAACAGGGGTCGGCTGCTTCAGGGACGGGGCGTGGAACTATTACGACTTGGACAGGCGAATCCGCGCGTGTGGGCGCGGTCCGGATGGGACTATTTTTTTTGGATCGCAGGGGATTGTCTACGCGGTTGGGAGCAAGGCGCGCGCGGTGCCCGCGCCGCTCGCATTGCCCGTTGAACGTGTGGTGTATAAAGCGGTCGGAAGCGCCGAAGACGACCTGTGGATTGGATTGGACGATTGTGTTCTTCGCTACCGACGGGACGGTGTTCCGCCGGAGACATTGATCGTTGATGCGCAGACTGTGGCGAAGGAAGGCGACCCGCTTTCCGTGGCGTTTGGGGCGGTCGAACGTTTTCGCGTGCGAAGCGAAGGTTCCTTCGAATATTCCTGGCGGATAGACGGGCAGCCGTGGTCCAAATTCGGTCCGGCGCCGGTGGGGGGACTTGCGACGGTGGGGGGACTTGCGACTTCGCTCAGGCCGGGCCGACATACGCTTGAAGTCCGCGCGCGAGATCAAGGGCTGGACGTCGACCCGACGCCGGCCCGGATGCAGTTTCGCGTCGCGGCAATTCCGCTGGCCCAACGCCGGTGGTTCTGGCCTCTTGCGACCGCAATGGTCGTTGGTTTGGCTCTGCTTGGTGTCGTCGCGGTGGTCGCGCGATATCGGGCGAGGGGTCAGGCTATCAGACTGGAGCAGGTCGTCGCCGAACGGACTGCCATGCTTCGCGAAAGCGAGGCGCGTTTTCGGGCGATGACCGCGGCGGTGCCGATCCCGATGCTCATAGGTCGGGAATCAGACTCCACGATTTTGTACGCCAACTCGCTGATGGCCGAAACGCTGGGAATACCCGTCGAGGATTTGATCGGCCGCCGTGCGGAAGAGTTCTTTGGCGGCCCCGCGGAGCGCCAAAGGATGCTCGCAGAGGTTCGGAAAGTCGGCCACGCACAGGGACACGAGCTGACTACGAGGAGAGCGGACGGCACTCCTCTCTGGTGCCTGGTCTCCTTGCAAAGAATGGTCTACGACGGTGAGCCGGCGCTGATCGGAGGACTGCATGACATCACGGAGCAGAAGCACACGGCCGAGGAACTCGAGCGCGCCCGCCGCGCGGCGGAGGTGGCCAGCCGGGCGAAAAGCGTTCTGCTCGCGAATCTGACGCATGAGGTTCGGACGCCCGTGATGGCCATGCTCGGTGCCGCGGAGGTGTCCAATAAGCGGGCCGGCAGCGCCGACGAGGAAATGGATTATGAGGAAATCATTTCCAGAAACGGCCGCTATCTGTTGTCACTGTTCGACAATTTGCTCGATCTTGCCCGTTTGGAATCGGGCAAGTTCGCAGTTCATCCGATCGAGTGCTCCGTTGTGGATATTCTGTCCGACGTACGTACCGTCGCCCAACTGCCGTATCATAAACCGGACGTCGAGTTCCGCGTGTTCTGCGATGGCGCGGTGCCCTGCCGAATCCGCACGGATCCCCTGCGGCTCAAGCAAGCGGTCATCAATCTGGTCAACAACGCGCTGAAGTTCACGAGCGAGGGGCACGTGCACGTTCGCGCGAGAATGCACGCGCGGAACGGGGAGCCGGCGCTGGTCATCGCCGTCGAGGACACGGGAACGGGGATTCCCGATGCCGACCACGAGCGCATTTTCGAGGCGTTCGAGCAGGTACAGCCCTGTCCCGGTTGCCTTTCCGTGGGCGTGGGGCTGGGCTTGCCGCTGGCGCGAACGATCGCCAGGGAACTGGGGGGAACGCTTGAACTCGAAAGTGCGGAGGGACGCGGAAGCACGTTCACGCTGCGGGTGCCGACTGGTCCTGTCGATGCAGTGGAGTGGGTCTCGCCCAGTGAAATCGGGATGTCGCCGGAAACTTCGGAAAGCAAGCGGCCTGCCCCGTTTCGGTACCAGGTTGCCGGCTCGGTGTTGCTGGCGGAGGATGCTCGGGATGCCCAGGCCCTGATCGCCCACGCCCTCCGTGACGCGGGCGCCGCCGTGACCGCGGTCGACAACGGAAAGGACGCCGTCAACGCCGTTACGGAACGAACATACGACCTCATCCTCATGGACATTCGCATGCCGGTCATGGACGGTACCGCGGCGATGCTGGAGCTTCGGCGGAAAGGTTGCCTGGCACCGATCATTGCAACCACTGCCTCCGTCACCAGCGACGAACGTCGTCGGATTATCGAGAGCGGATTCGACGATTTATGGATCAAGCCCATGTCGCTGGGGGAGATTGTCGAACGAGCCGCAGACTACCTGCGTGGACCTGCACGGCATGAGGGGAACAGATCGCAGGGCGGCGACGCCGCGGGTAGCGCACGTCGGGCAGCGCTCGTGGCCGAATTCACGCACGACCTACCTGCCCGACTCGAGCGCATCGAGGCAGCGGTAGATAAGGGGGATTTGAAGGTGGCACGAGAAATCCTCCATCAGTTGGCCGGTACGGGCGGCATGATGGGCTTCATGCCCTTGTCCGAACAGGCCGGGCGTGTCCTATCCAGGATCAAGGCGGGAGGCGTAACCGGTACCCGACGCGAGCTTCGCGCTTTGGAAACAGTCGTTGATAAAATAGCGAATGGTACTTCAGGACACCGCCCGGCGGACGCCGAACCGCACGGGCGGATGCCCACATCAGCCCCGTAGGGGCGATTGAGAATGGCCCAGCGATTTTTCGCTGGGAGACGATGCCGCCCACACCCGGTCGAGTCCTGGAGGGACGGTTGAAAATGATCACTCTATCTTGATGTACGGGAGGCAATTCGCGCAACACTAACGCTGCACGAGCCGGATATTAGAACCTATCCCGATACTGAGTTGGAGGCAGCAATGCATTGGCGGACGAACTGCGAGTGGCATCTATCGACGGTTCCCGGGGTAAGCTCCGGTGCGCGGGTGACAAAGCAGCCCCGATCAGGTCAAGACGCGGCCGCGCATGTGCGGCGGCGCGGGCACATCGAGCATCTTGAGGATTGTCGGCGCCACATCATACAGCGTCGCGTCGTCCCGGCGGCCTTGGGGGGCGAGGCTGGGATGCGCGATGATGTACATGCCTTCCTGGGCATGGTTGGCGTCGTCCGGGCCGGTGTCGTTTTCGAAGGTATGAATGGAATCGTGGCCTAACGAGCCGACGCTGCGCCAGCGGAGCTCGCCGAAGATGCATACCAGATCCGGGGGAACGCGGTTTCTCTCGCTGTATAGGTCTTCGGGGCGGTGGGCTACGTTACGCATCGGTTGGCCCTCGTGGTCCGGGACGGCCTCGATCTTTGACTTGATCTCGTCGCGGAACGATTCGTACTGCGACTGCGGCACGAGGCCGTTCGGCTCGCGCCCCTCTACGTTGATAAAGCAGCGCCCGTAGTAGCCGCCGTCACCCCAGGCGCGGGTCTTCGACCAGTCGACGTTGTTGACGTCGAACTTCTGCCCCGGCGCCGGGGATTCTTTGAGGTGCAGGTAGCCCTCGTTCATCAGCCAGGTGTTGAAGCAGAAGCCGCCGATCATGGTCTTCGCGCCGTGGTCGCTGACCACCCAGACCGCCGTCTTGTCGAGGTCCATGCGCTGCAGCGTCTCGCCGATCAGGTCGTCGAGGTGCACGTAGTAATCGTGGATCGCGTTCTCGAAGGGGTTTCCGGGCTCGTAGCGATGGTGCTCGGGGGCCATGAAGCTCCAGAAGCCGTGGTGGATGCGGTCCACGCCCATCTCGACCATGAAGAACAGGTCCCACGGCCGGGTCTCGAGCAGATGGTTGATGACCTTGAAACGCTTGTCGGTCATTTCGTAGATCTGTTCGAGCAGCCACTGTTTGTTGTCGGTGCGGAAGTTGCGCACGTCGACCATGTATTCGCCCACCAGGTCGGCGATTTCCTTCTTGAGTTGCGGCGGCCAGGTGTAGTCGGAATCGACCCCCGGCGTGAGGAAGCTGGTGATCATGCAGCCTTTACTCGGCTTGGCGATGGGAAAGGTTCCCGGCACGCCGACGACGATCGACTCCTTGCCGTGGTCGGAGAGGATGTTCCACAGGCGCGGCTCCTTGACGGCCAGCGACGTCGCGATGCTGAGCTTGTCGTACGAATGGTCGGCGCGGTTGCGGAAGCCGTAGATGCCGAGCTTGCCGGGATCGCAGCTCGAGGCCATGCACGACCACGCCGGCACGGTGATCGGCGGGATGCAGCTCGTCAGGTTGCCGTACGTACCGGCGGACATCAGGCGTTTCAGGTTGGGCAGATCGTCGGCCCAGCGTTCGAAGACGAGGGATGGCTCAGCACAGTCCAGACCGATGACGGCGACTTTTTCGATGTTGTTCATGATTGGGATAGTTTAGACACCGGACGTGCGGTCGTCGAGATGCTCGGTGGCCAGCGGGATGACCTGGCCGATGGCCTCTTCGATCGTTCCGTCGATGATGGCCCCGGCGGCCTCGTCGTGACCGCCGCCGCCGAGCTTTCGAGCCAGAGGCAGAACATCGACGCCCGCTTCGCCGCGGAGGTTGAGTCGAATCTTGCCCTTGTCACCCTCGGTGAACAGGATGGCCATTTGCGTGCCTCTCACGCTGCGCGGGATGACGACCTGGTCGTCGATGTCGGCCCGCGTGCAGCCGGCACCTGTGATCTCGTCGTAATTTGCAGTGCTGTAGGCGATCCGTCCGTCGGCCACAATTTGGGTGTTGTCGTAGATCACGCGATTGAGTGCGAACTCGCTGGGCGTCTGGCTTCTGCATAGCTTCTCGCCCAATTCGGCGACGCGGGCGCCGGCCTGGACCAACTCACCGGCCGCTTGCAGCGCCGAGGCCGTTGTGGTCGGCAGCGAGAAGCCGACCGTGTCGCTGTGGATGCCGGCGTAGAGCAGAGAGGCGACCAGGGGCGTGACGGGCCGGCCGGCGGCTCGAATGGCTCTGTAGATCAGCTCGGCCGAGCTGCCCGCCGCGGGATCAATCCAATTGAAGTCCCCGAAGCGCGTGTTGGAAACGTGATGATCGATGTTGATGATGCGGCGATCGGCGGACCAGTTTTCGCCGAGCGCCTCGTCCACGTTGCAGCGCGACTTTTTGGCCGTATCGGTCACCACGAATCCGTCGGCGCCGGCGAAGTCATCCGCGGTGGCGAGCGGAAGGTCCGCCCACTCAACCAGGAACTCCAACCGTTGGGAGATCGATCCGGCCGGCAGGGATACGGGGGCAGCTCGGTCGTGTCCGGGCCAGGTCAACGCGACGGCGAACATCGAGCCGAGGCAGTCGGCGTCGGGGCGAACGTGACCGATGACGACCGGGCGTTCCCACGCTTCGAGCGTCTCGATCAGGCCTTCGGGGACGGGCGTGTGAACCGGTGGAACCTGGGTGGGATTCTTATGCATGGGAGTGAGTGCTGGTGGCCTGTTGCGAGTTATCCCTTGAGTATTGCTGCCCTGTTCGCAGGCGGACTGCATGTGCCGCCCCCAGAACGGAGTAACGCACGGGCAAGTTCCGCCGCCGTTGGCGGCTCCGCTTGCCCATGGCACCCTCGCCAAGCACGCACGTGATCTTTATTACGCACGGTTCAGGTGGCGCCGCTTTTCTTCTTCAGCGGGGCCAGCACCATGGTGAGTCTCTTCCCGTCCATGCGGATGGCGCGCTCGACCTTGGCCGTCTCGTTCAAGGAATCGACGATTTCATTGAAGGCGCCCACGGCCAGTTCCTTGTGGGCCCGTTCCCTTCCTCGAAAGAGCATCGTGAACTGGACCTTGTGCCCTTCGTTGAGGAACCTCTGGGCCCGATTCATTTTGATCTTGCGATCGTTATCGTCGGTCTTCGGTCTCAGGCGAATTTCCTTGACCTGCTGCTCGTGGCTGTGGTGCTGCTTCTGCTTCTTCTTCTGGTCGTACTTGTGCTTGCCATAGTCCATGATGCGGCAGACGGGAGGCCGCTCATTCGGAGAGACTTCGACCAGATCGAGCCCGCGTTCCCGCGCCATTTGCAGTGCATCGAACGTCGGAATGACGCCACACTGCTCCCCTTTTTCGTCGATGACCCGCACCGGCGAGACGCGAATCATGTCGTTGAAACGTGTTACTTTTGCGATGGTTTGATCACCTCCGTCTCTGAAATGAACGCTTAGTCCTGTCCGCCGTCACCCCCGACGAGCGACGATTCACGGACACGGGTCGCGATCTCACGGCGACATTTTTCCAGGAATTGATCGAGCGGGAAGTCGCCCAGGTTGCGCCCGCGGGCGTCGTTCACGTTCACCGTCCGCGCGGCCGCCTCCTTCTCGCCGACCACGAGGATATACGGAACCTTCTTCGCCCGCATACGATGTTTCTTGGGGCCGATTTTTTCCGAAGAAACGTCCAACTCGACGCGCAGGCCCGCGCGGTGCAGAGCGTCGTAGACTTCCCGGCCGAATTCCTCGCTCTTTTCGCTGATTGTGAGAACGGCGGCCTGGTTCGGGGCCAGCCAGAGCGGGAACTCGCCCGCGAAATGCTCGATCAGGATGCCCACGAACCGCTCCATGCTGCCGAACGGAGCGCGATGGATCATGACCGGCCGATGCTCGCGGTTGTCAGTGCCGACGTAAGTCAGCTCGAAGCGTTCCGGGAGCGAATAGTCCACCTGGACCGTACCGAGCTGCCACTCGCGCCCGATGCAGTCCTTCACGATGAAGTCGATCTTCGGACCGTAGAAGGCGGCTTCGCCCGGCTCCTCGGTGAACGGCACGTCGAGCGATTGTGCCGCCTCCCGGCAGGCGACCTCGGCCTTGGCCCATGCTTCAGGGTCGCCAGTGAATTTGGTGGAGTCGGCGTCGCGCAGCCCGACGCGGACCCGGTAATCGGCCATGCCTAGAGTGGTGAAGATGACCTTGACCAGCTCCAGGCATCCGAGCACTTCTTGGCCCACCTGCTCCGGCGTGCAGAAGATGTGGGCGTCGTCCTGGGTGAAGCCGCGCACACGGGTCATGCCGGCCACCTCACCCGACTGCTCCCATCGGTACACGGTGCCGAACTCGGCCAGCCGCAAAGGCAGATCGCGGTAGCTTCGCGGCCGGCTGGAGTAGATCTTGATGTGGTGCGGGCAGTTCATGGGCCGCAGGAGGAAGCCCTCCTCGCCGCGTTGGGCGTAGCGGTTTGCAATCTCGGCACAACTGCACCCTTCGGTACCTTCCATGGACAATTGCCGAGCGACCGCGAAACGTTTCACCGGGTCCTGCTCATCCCAGGGGTACTCGGCTTCGAGAATGCCGGCTTGTCGCACCAGCGGCTTTTCTTTCTCGATCTCGGGAAGTCGGTATTCGTTCCTGCACTCGCGCAGGTAGTTCAGCAGCGGCCGGGCGTTTTCGCGAACCGGGTGCAATTGCGGGAACTGCGAGTCCTCGTAATACGGCACGTGGCCACTGGTTCGGTACAATCCGAGCTTGCCGATGTGCGGCGTAAAGACCTCGTGGTAACCCTGCTTGCGGAGCTCGTGGGCGATGAAGGTCTGGAGCTCCTTGCGAACGGTCGCACCGGCCGGTGCCCACAGGACAAGCCCCGGTCCCACGTCCTCGTCGATATGAAACAGGTCGAGCTGGCGTCCGAGCAGGCGGTGATCGCGCTTCTTCGCCTCTTCGACCCTCTTCAGGTATTCGTCGAGCGACTTCTTCTTGAAGAAGGCGGTGCCGTAGACGCGCTGCAACGACTTCTCGTTCGCGTCGCCGCGGTAATAAGCCGCACTGACCTGACGGACCTTGAAGGCCCCGATGAAACCGGTGGACGGCACATGCGGTCCACGGCAGAGGTCCTCGAAGCATCCGCCGGGTGCGTCTCCGGTGGCGTAGAAGCTCAGCCTGTCGCCCTCCGCCCGCTCGGCGTTGTCAATCTTGTAGCGGTTGCCCTCGGCCTCGAGCTTGTGCATCGCCTCGTCACGCGGCATCTCGTATCGCGTGAAGGGGCGATCCTCCTTGATGATCCGACGCATCTCCTCTTCGATGCGCTCGAACGCCTCCGGGCGGATGGGTTCGTCCAGGTCGATGTCGTAATAGAACCCGTCCTCGATCGCCGGGCCATATACCAACTTGGCGCTGGGGTAGAGGTTACAGATTGCCTCGGCCATCACGTGAGCGGCGCTATGCCGAAGGGTGTGCAGCGCGTGAGGGTCGTCGTCGGACTGGGTGAGGATGTTCAAAGCGCAGTCGCCGGGCAGAGGCGTTGACAGGTCCACCGTCTCCTGGTGACCGTTGACCGTATAGCGGGCGGCCACGGCGACCCTGGCCAACCCCGGACCGATCGCCCGGGCGACGTCGCCGGGCGTCGCGCCTTGTTCGACTTGGATGCTGGAGCCGTCAGGCAGGGAGACCTTCAGAACATTTCTCCTGCGATATAGAGATCATCGCGCCGGCGTAAAACGCAGAAACGGCACAAAACCGCGAGCGCGCCAGCCAACGAATTGGGCCAATGGACCGTACACGTGGCTAACTTGTGAAACGCGTCATGGGTTTTGAGCCGTTCGACACATCCGAACGCGACGGCACCCACTCTCTCGCGGGCGCCCCACTTGCCATCATCACTATAACACATCGGCCATTCGGGTCAAGCTGACAAACCTGTAACCCCGTCGGCCCGATTCGAGCGGGCGAGGTGCACCAATGCAGGGCGGCGCCTTCAACCCGGCCTGCGGTCGCGTAACCTTAAAAACGGCCGCTGTTTAGGTGAACGAAATAGCCTCGCCGACGAGCACGCTGAGCAGTGTCAGCAGGAAGTTCGTGACCAGGTTCGCTACCAGCCTAAGGAACTCGGAGCTAACCAGATAGCCGCCGACGTCGGGGAACAACTGGGCCAGCGTCACCGGCATTGTTGAGATCGCTCCTGCGAACAGACCTGACATCAGTTCACTCCTTCAAGCCGCACCCCGGACAGCGCCGTCCGGTAAGATATCCTAGAACGTCGGGCTCAGGTCGCCAACGCCGCCGCCCGCGCGCCGACCGATCGGTGACAGTTCAGGCGGCCAACAGCGTCACCCGCGGGTGCGTGCCCCTTTCAAACCCCGCCGCACAACTCAGGTCTCGGTGTCCGCCTCATCCGTGAAGCGAATGTCGGGGCGTTCCTTCGCTTCCTCCTCGACCTCGAAGAACTCGGCCTTCTCTACCCCGGCCAGCGCACAGTAGAAGCGACCGGGGATCTTGCGGCAATACGTGTTCAGGGTTTGAACCGCATCGTTATACCGTTTTCGCGCGACGGCCAGCCGGTTCTCGGTCCCCTCGACTTGGGCCTGGAGATTCAGGAATGCCTCGTTCGACTTCAGTTCCGGATATCTCTCGCGCAGGACGAGCAGCCGGGACAACGCCCGTTCGATCCCGCCGGCCGCTTGGGCTTTCTCGCTTACCGAATCGGCCTGGAAGTATGATTTCCTAGCCTCGGCGACCCCCAGGAAGATCTCCTTCTCCTGCTTGGCCACGCCCTTCACGGTCGCAACAAGACTCTCAAACAGGTCGAACCGGCGTTGAAGCTGGTTCTCGACCTCGGCCCATGTCCCGTCGACGTTCTCGTCCAGGCTGTTGGCCTTGTTGTAACCGCTGATGATACAGCCGCCGGCCAACAGCCCCATGCCGACGAACGCCACCACGACAATCAGAAGGACTTTCACCGCTGTGTTCATGCCGCTACCTCGCGATCGGCCCAGTTTTTCACCGCAGGAGGCACAGTACCGCGCCCCCGGCTCATTGCTTGCCCCACAGGCGGGACACGTCTTACCAACTCGCACCGCCGCCACCTCCGCCGAAAGCACCACCCCCGCCGAATGATCCGCCCCCGAAGCCGCCACCAAAACCGCCGCCAAAGCCGCCGCCGGACCCGCCGCCCCACGAGGAACGCCCCGAGCCCATCATGTTGCTCAGGATCGCCCCCCAGAACAATCCCTGCCACAATCCACCGCCGCCCCACGAGCGATAGTGCCGGCGCCGGCGGCTGAGTGACGACAACAGGATCAATATGATGATCAGCGGGGCGAAGCCACCGCAGCAGGCGGTCGGCGCGCCGCCCTGGCCTCGCCGTCGGCCGGTTTGTCGCATCTCGGGCACGCCAGTCAGTTGAACGCCGGCGTCCTCGGCGACCCGACTTGCGGTCGCCACCGTCAGACGCCAGATGCCCTCGCTGTAGTTGCCCTGTCTGGAATAGGGCACGGCCAACTCGCGGGCCGCCTGGGCGCACCAGACATCCGGCAAGACACCCTCCAATCCGTATCCGGTGTGGGTCTCGACACGGCGTTGTTCGATGGCCATGACGATCAGCGCCCCGTTGTCCTTGCCCTCCTGGCCAAGCTTCCACAGCTCGGAGTGCCGGTGGCCGAAGGTGAACACGTCCTCACCCTCGGTGGACTGGACGATCAGCACCTTGATCTGCGCGCCGGTCTTGCGGTCCAATTCGCCAAGAATGGCCTCCATATTTCGTTTGTGATTGCCCGCGACTACGCCCGCTCGATCCACCACGTACGTGCCGGGGTCCTGGATGGTCAGCTCGGCCGACGCGCTCAACGCGAGCGCGGCCACGAGAACGGCATAGCAGCACAGCCCTCGCCAACGAGTGGCATGCCCGAAAAGCGAGGATCGCCGCCTTTCCGAGCCGCGACCGTAAGGGAGCGGACGACGTGAAACTGATCGGATATCACTGGTAACGGCTCTATGCCGCATCGGCCTTCTCCGCCAGGGCCGCAACGTCGCGATAGAAGGCCTGGAACTCGTTCCAGCCGTGCGGGCCGCCGGGATTCAACACGGCCCGGACGCCATTGAGCTTCCGCTCGAAGGACTTTTCGATTTCCGCGACGACTTGTTCAGCCGGTTTGCCCTTCTTCTGCCCCTTCAGCCACAGCATGCCGCGCAGCGTGCGGATCAACTCCTCGGCCGCTTCGACCTGAACGCTTTCGAGCGCCTTTTCCTTTCCGGCGGCGGCCAGCAATCCTTGCCGCAGGCCGATCAGAATAGTCTTGAACTCCCGCTCGCACTGATGCCGCACATGGACATCCTGAAACGTCAATCCGCTGAACGGATCTTCGCCTAAAACGGTGACGTGGTTCTGTTGGATCTCGATCAGCTCGAGCGGGAACGTGTCCAGGGAGTTCTCGATGTACGCCGGGGTCATGATCAGCGGCGCTGCAATCCGACGTTTCCCGAGTTTAGGCCCGTGCTCCGAGAGGCGGCGAAGCATGTCGAGGTCGATCGAGTCCACCACGAGCACGCTGCGCATCGTGTGGCGGGCGGCGTCGAACCTCCCGGCCGCAACGGCGCCGAAGAGCGTGAGTGATTTCACATTGGCACCGCCGAGCGAACGCAGCAACTCGCTGTATTCTTGAATCGGTTGCTGCAATGGCTCGGGGACGCCCTTTAATTGTACGGCCTCTTCAGGCATGGCTCTTCCCTCTCGGGCCCGGTGCGCGATTGGCCACAGAATTCGACAATTGCTCTCTTGACCGCGCAGTAGACCCTAAACCCCACCGTGCTCGGCGGCAAGTAGAGAATGGGCAACCGTTTGTAATCGTTGGATCACATGGGGAAGCGAGTTGGCAGCCGGGACGGCCTCTGGTATTCTGCGTCGCATGAGTTCGGGACGTCAGATCAGATTGACCGACTACGCCAGTTGCGCCGGGTGAGCGGGCAAGCTCGCGGCGGACGCCACGGCGCAGGTTCTGCGTCAGTTACCCCCGGTTAAACACCCAGATCTGCTGGTCGGCACCGACCAGTTCGATGACGCTGGCGTGTTCCGCATCAGCGATACCATGGCGCTCGTGCAGACGGTGGACTTCTTTCCGCCGCTGGTTAACGATCCGTTCACCTTCGGGCAGATCGCCGCCGCCAACAGCCTGTCGGACATCTACGCCATGGGGGCCACGCCGATCACCGCGCTGAACATCTCGGGCTTCCCCGACAAGGACCTTCCGGCGGATATCCTGGTCGAGATTCTCAAGGGAGGTTCGGAACGGACGACCGCGGCCGGTGCCGTGATCATTGGCGGCCACAGCGTGCGCGATTCGGAGATCAAATACGGACTGGCCGTCACCGGGACGGTTCACCCCGCCCGCATCGTCACCAATGCCGGCGCTCAACCAGGCGACCGGCTCGTTCTGACCAAGCCGCTGGGCACCGGGGTCCTGACCAGCGCGGTGAAGGCGGGCAAAATGCTGGAGGCCGATCTGGCCGAGGCCATCGATGCGATGGTCGATCTGAACCGCCAGGCGGCCGAAGCGATGCTGTCGGTCGGTGTGAATGCGGCGACCGACATCACCGGGTTTGGACTGACCGGCCACGCGTTCGAGATGGCCGCCGCCAGCGGCGTCACGATCATTATTGATGCCAAAGCGGTGCCACTGATGGCTGGCACAATGAAGTTCGCCGAAGAGGGTGTGATCACCCGCACGCACAAGACGACGCTGAGTCACATCGGAGACCGCTTCGCCGCGGACGGCGTGGACGAGACGCTGATCAAGGTGCTATCCGACGCCCAAACCTCCGGTGGCCTGTTTATCTCAGTGAAGGATAGCCGGTGCGACGATCTCGTTTCGACGCTGCGCGAGAACGGAACGAAGTGCGCCGCCGTCGTCGGCAGGGTGGAAGCCGCCTCCGACAAGTCCATCGTACTCAAATAAAGTCAGCCCGGCCGGGCGCCACGGCTCAGAAGTCATGGGTGCCATGCCCACGCTCGCGTGGGTACGTGTTCAGCGAGGGTGCCATGGGCAAGCGGAGCCGCCAACGGCGGCGGAGCTTGCCCGTGCGTTCCCCCGTTTGACAGCGGCACGGGCACCCGTCCCAGCACGCTAAACACATGCTCGCGTGAGCATGCGGTTGGCATGTGCTCCACCGTTACAGGGCGCCGTCTTGGTGCACTCAGCGCTGATCGTCGGCGGTCAGTTCGATCACCTTGAACTGCTCCACATCCACCAGGCCCCTGTCGGTGATTTTCAGCTTGCCGATCACCGAGAGGCTCAAGAAGGCCAATGCCATGAAGGGGCGGCGGAGTTTGGCATCGAGCCCGGCGGCTGCTTCGTGAAGGTCGTGGAACTGGCGGCGAAGGGTGTGGGCGCTCGCGTCGGTCATCAGGCCCGCGACCGGCAGTGGGACGTGAGCCAGCATTTTGCCGTCCCTGACCACGGTGAGGCCGCCACCGATGTTCTCGATGTCGTTGGCGGCCGCGAGCATGTCGTGGTCACCCGTTCCCACAACGACCAGATTGTGCGCATCGTGGGCGACAGTGGAGGCCAGGGCGCCGCCGGCGAGACCGAAGCCGCGAACGAACCCCAGTCCGATGCGGCCGGTGGCGTTGTGACGCTCGATCACGGCGATCTTGCAGAGGTCGCGCGACGGGTCGGCCACGAGCTGGCCATTGTCGGGCGCGATGGTCTCGACGGACCTTTCGGTGTCGATGCGGTTTTCAAGGACCTCGATCACATGAACGCGGCATGGTTGCTGCTGCGGAGCGAGAATCCGGAAGTCCTCCGGCTTGAGGTCCGGTATGTTGACGCTGCTCGGCGGGACAGCCGTGTCGGATGCCTGGGCTTGCTGCTCGATCAGTTGTCCGTCGGCAACCACCAGTCGGCCGGACTGATAGACCTGAAGTACGTTGAATCGTTCGAGATCATCGACGACGACAAGCGACGCCGCCTTGCCCGGTGCGATGGCGCCGAGATGATGCAGCCCGAAGTAGCGGGCCGTATTCCACGAGGCCATTCTGACCGCGTGAATCGGATTCACGCCGGAGGTGACGGCGCGGCGGATCATGAAGTTGATGTGACCTTCGTCCAGCAGGTCCTCCACGTCCTTGTCGTCGGTGACAAAAACGAGTCGGTCGACCGTCTCGGGCGTGATCAGCGGCAGCAGTGCATCGAGGTTCCGGGCCTGGGAGCCCTCGCGGATCATAATCGTCATGCCGAGTCGGAGCTTTTCGCGGGCCTCCTCGAAGACGGTGCATTCGTGGTCGCTGCCGATACCGGCCGCGACGTAGGCACAGAGGTCTCGCCCCGACAGACCCGGGGCATGGCCATCGATGGGCCGGTTGCGTGCCAGGGCGACCTTGTCCAGGCAAGCGGGATCGCCGGCGACAATTCCGGGGAAGTTCATCATCTCCGCGATGCCGAGAACGCGCTCGTGCGACAGCAGCGGCTCCATGTCCGTCGCGGTCAGATTCTCCCGGGAGCTTTCGAAGTGGGAGGCGGGGACGCACGAGCTGAGCATCACGTAGACCTCGAGCGGACAGTTCTCGCTGGCGGAGAGCATGTAGCGGATGCCCTCGACGCCCATGACGTTGGCGATTTCGTGAGGGTCGGTGACGACGGCGACGGTCCCGTGCGGCACGACGACGCTGGCGAACTGGGGCACGCTGAGCATGGACGATTCGATGTGCACGTGCCCGTCGATCAAGCCGGGGCAGATATATCGGCCGGCGACGTCGACCGAGTTTTCGCCGTCGTACGAGCCGATTCCGGCGATGCGGTCGCGGGCGATGGCCACGTCGCCCTCATGGATTTCACCGGAGAACACGTTAACGATCCGCCCGCCCTTGAGGACAAGGTCGGCGGGCCGCCGCCCAGCCGCGACGTCGATTCGTTGTTTCAGGTCGGAGTTCATGGATTACCTGTCGCTCTTTATTGAAGTAGAGTGCATCTTGATGCACCTTCTGCCTTGATGCCCGCTCCGCCCCCGCGCCAGCGGGAGCGCAAATCTCGAGAGATCGTCAGTCGCTAACGCCATGCGCCGCCCGTTGCAGGTCCGACTTCTTTTCGGGGCGGACGAACGGAGCGAAGGCGACGAACAGGATTGCCAGGCATGCGTAGCCGGCGGCGATGAACCCGGCGCGGTAGGCGTAGGCGTTTTCGCGCGGTTCGGCGAAGGCGTAGAGGAAGTCGATGGTGTTGCCCGTAAGCTGATAAGCATGTGTCAGTCCCAGCGCCGCGCAGGCCGCGCCTATTATGGCCCATATGGCCGCGGCGCGAAGGCGGCGGTCGATGAGCATGGCGGACATGGCTGCCCAGATCATGCACGTGAAGATGTAGCCGCGTTCCATGAGGTTGAGGCCGTGGATGAGAAAGCCGTTGACGGTGGTCTCGCGGCCGGCTCCGGGCTGCTGCATTTCGAGTAAATCCTGCGTGGTGTTGGCCGGTCCGATCGGCCTGAGCGTTTGCTCTGAGACCGGAGCGTCAGCGGGAACCGGTTGCCATCGGGCGGTGATAAACGTGCCCCACATGACCGTCGCGCCCCACGCGGCAATGGCCGGGAACAGGCCGAGGGCGACGGCGGGCGCGTGGGCCCGCGGGGTGGCCTGGAAGGCCTGGGCGGTGATGATGACACCGATCCACAGCACGATCGCGACGCCGGCCTCCAGCGGCACGATGCTGTTGATCAATCCGACGGTCCCGGTGAGACAGAGTCCGGTGACGACCACACCGTTGAGGGTCGAGTAGCCGGCGCGGGCGCCGAGGCCCTTCCAGCCGGGGTGGCCGATATAAATCGTTGTGGGGAAGCAGCTCCCGAAGGTCGCGGCCGCGAGCGTGCCGATGCCGTTGACGGCCAGTGAGGAGCGGGTGTCGTAGCTGTCGCCGGCGGCCTCGGCCGATTCGATGTTCTGCAGGCTGCCGGCGAGATTGAACAACCCCATCGGGACGATGACCGACAGGAATCCGACCCACTCGCCAACCGGCAGAGACGACACTTCCCAGAGGACGCCGCCGGCCCACTGCGGCGCGGCGAATCCGCGCTCGCTCCATGCTGCGCTGACGCCGACGAGGCTCATTGGCTTGGCGAGCCACGAATCCGGCAGCGACCAGGCCAGCGCCGTACCGATGACGACGGCCAGCAGCCCACCGGGCAGTCCCAACGGCATCCTCGCTTTAGCAAAGTATGTCAACAGGATGATGCCCAGCGGGACGATCGCCACCAGCGGGGCCGCGAGGATCTCGAGGGCGAACTTCATCGCGATAAAGCCGACGGCGATGCCGGCGAGCGTGGCCAGCAGTGCGGCGCGCGGCGTGTTGCGGCGGACGCGCTCGGCGACAAAAGCGCCGGCGAACTCGATCATCCCGCTTCCTGCGCAAGCGAGCAGACCCATCTTCCAGGCGGCCTCCGGCGATCCGGTGGCGCGGTACGTCGGCGCCATGACGAAGAAGATGTAGACCAGCAGCGACGGCGTGTTGATGCCGTAAGGCAAGGCGGTGACATCGGTTCGTCGCTCGCGTCTGGCGAGCCGGTGTGCCTGCCAGGCGTAGAACAAATTGCCCAGCAGGATAGAGACGGCGGCGGCCGGGAGAACATGCTGGTGGATGAGGTAGGCGTAGTCACCGCTCATGCCGCAAAGGCTGCCGCACAAAACGACGATGAGCAGGAGCTGGACGAGATTGTCGATGAACAGGCCGAAGAAGCCGTCCAAGTCCTGTTTGTAGAACAATCGCATCCGAAGCTGCCCTTGTCGCCGAAATCATCCGCACCGCGCCACGATGCGCCGCAAAGAGCATAATCGAAATGCCCCGACGGCAAGAGAGGCAGGCCGCAGCACATGTGGAGCAGGGTGCCATGGGCAAGAAGAGCCGCCAACCGCGGCGGAGCTTGGCCGCGCGTTGTTGTAATCCGGCGACGTAGGTTTGTCGTGCGTACCCTTGAGCTATGCCCGGCGGGGCGATAGCCTCACCCGGTTTGTTGACCGAACGACTTCTATTGAAATGGCCACGATGAAATACGACGCGATTCTGCAATCGGCCCGGCGCTACGAAAAACGTATGGTCTCCTTCCTGCGCCAATTGGTCGCCATGCCCTCCGAGAGCGGTCAGGAGGGGGAGGTGATCGAGCGCATCAGGAAGGAGCTGTCGAACGTGGGCGGGTTCGACCGCGTGTGGATGGACGGCTTCGGGAATCTGCTTGCCCAAATCGGTAAGGGGCGGCGGCTGATCGCGATCGACGCCCATGTCGACACGGTCGGGTTGGGCAATCCGGACGAGTGGCCTCACGATCCTTATAAGGGCAAGGTGGAGAACGGCTGGATATATGGCCGCGGTGCGGGGGACCAGAAGGGCGCCGTCCCGGCGATGGTCTACGCCGGCAAAATCATCAACGACCTGAATCTGCGAAGCGATGATTGGAGCCTGCTGCTGACGTTCACCGTATCGGAGGAGGACTGCGACGGGTTGAACTGGCAGTACATCGTGCGGGAGGAGGGCATTCGGCCGGAGTGTGTCGTGGTGACGGACTCGACGAACTGCTGCGTTCTCCGCGGGCAGCGCGGGCGGATGGAGATGGGCGTGACGACGCACGGTAAGTCGTGTCACGGGTCCATGCCGCAAAAAGGGGTGAACGCCATCTACAAGATCGCGCGGATCGTACCCGAGATCGAGCAGCTCAACGACCGCCTGGCCAGCGACCAGTTCCTGGGTACCGGGACGATTACGGTCTCGTACGTGGATTGCCGGACACCGAGCATGTGCGCCGTGCCCGACCAGGCATACATCCACCTCGATCGGCGCCTGACGGCGGGTGAGAGCAAAACGACCGCGTTGAAAGAAGTCCGCGACGCCGTCCGGCGCGCGGGTGTGAGCGCGAAGGTGAACGTCGCCCGCTATGAGAAGCCGACGCACACGGGACTGGTGTATCCAACGGAGAGTTACTTTCCCACCTGGTGCGAGCGGGAGGACGCCCCGCAGGTTGCCGCCGCGGTGGCGACCTATCGCGGACTCTTCAAGCGCCGCCCGAAGGTCGGGCGCTGGACGTTCAGCACGAACGGCGTCTCGATCGCCGGGATGTTCGGCATCCCGTGCGTGGGTTTCGGTCCGGCGCCCGAGAGCGTGGCCCACACGGTAAAGGACAGCGTGCCGATCGAGCACCTGACCAGGTGCGCCGCGTTTTACGCGGCGTTTCCAAGTGTTTACACTGCGGGTCACTCGCCTTTGGCGAAGAGCGCCCGAACCAATGAGATGAAGGCTCGGCCCCGGTCTTCGTAGTTGTCGAATTCATCGAAACTCGGAAAACCGGGCGAGAGCAACACGATGTCGCCGGGCCGGGCAACCTCGCGTGCGAGTCCCACCGCTTCTTTCAAAGTCGTAGCCTGTGCGATACGAAGCTCCGGGTGCGATGTTCGGGCTGCGCTGATCGGAGTTTGCAATACCTGCCCGGCGGCGCCGAAGCAGATCGCCGCCTTGGCGCGCTCGGCGACGGCGGCGACCAATTCGTCAAGCTCGATGTCCTTGAACTGGCCCCCGATCAGCACGATGACCGGCTGATCGAAAGCCCGAAGTCCGGTCGCGGCCGCCCGCGGCGAGGTCGCTTTCGAATCGTTGAAGAACGTGACGCCGGCGTATTCTCCGACGAATTCGAGGCGATGCGGCAAGCCTTGAAACGTCTCCAGACCCTTGCGCACGGCGTCGTCTCCCAGGCCAATGCACTTGCAGAGCGCTGTCGCACAGCGTGCGTTGAGCCGATTGTGCCATCCCGGAACCTGGAGGCGGTAATCGCTTGCCGGCTCCGGCGCACCCATAACACGCACGTCCGATTCACGAGCGATCCGCTCAATTGGCCGAAGCAGTGTACGGTCATCAACACCTAGGACGATCGTCGCACCGGGCTTTGCCCCGCGAATCAGATTGAGCTTGCAATCCATGTAAGACTCGAATGATCCGTGTCGATCGAGATGCTGAGGCCAGAGCGTCACGATCACGCCCGCATCCAGGAGGCGCCCGATTGAAAGCAGGTCGGCCAACTGAAAACTCGACAGCTCCAGCACGACGGTGTCGTCCGGCGTCATCCGAACGAGCTCGTTGAGAAGCGAACATCCGATGTTGCCGCCGAGGTAGACCTGCCCGGCTGGCTCCGCTGACTTAAGGCAGGCGTGGATCATGGCGGCCGTCGTGCTCTTGCCGGCCGACCCGGTAACCCCGATCACAAAGCCCGGGCAACGCTCGAGAAACAGGTTGATCTCAGTCGTCCAGTTAACTCCGCGGTGGACGGCCTCGGCGAAGAACGGCGACCGCTCTTTGGAGATCGCCGGATTGACCACCAGAAGATCGCAGCCATCGAGAATTCCCGTGTCGTGTCCGCCGAGTTGATAATCAATGCTGAATGAGGAGAGCTGAGCGATCGAAGGGCGAAGCGCGGTCTTGTCCGCCAGATCCGTCACGACGACGCGGGCGCCCTGACCGGCAAACCATCTTGCCGCCCCGACCCCACCGCCGAAGCGGCCCAACCCCATCACGATGACGCGCTTGTCGGCCCAGGCCGCCTGCACCGGCATCGCCGCAGGCGAGTCAAGCGACGGCGACGGTTCGCACGGATTCGACGAGGTCCCGGCAGGCATGCTCGACGCACTTTTCCCACTCGGAGGCGTACCGCTCGATATACTTCATATCCTCGTAGGCGTAGATCACACTGCGCGACGCGGTGACCAGCGCTCCGGACCCATCGCTCTTGAAACAGACGGCCACGTCTTCCGGCCCACGTCCCTGCGCGCCGAAACCGGGGACGAGAAACATGCAGTTCGGCATCGCTTCCCGAAGCCGCGCCGTTCCCTCCGCGTCCCGCGGCGCAACCACGGCCCCTACGCTGCTGAAGCCGCTCTCGCCGACCAGCCCGTCATCGTTGGACCATTCGTGGACGGTACGAGCCACGTGCTCCGCCAGCGTCCCGCCGTTTTCCAGCGTCAGCCCCTGCAGTTCGCTCGCCGATTCGTTGCTGGTCTGCACCAGTACGAAGACGCCCTTGCCGTCGGACCGGGCGGCCTCGATGAACGGTTTGACCCCGTCCAGGCCGAGATAGGCGTTGACGGTCACGGCGTCGGGAATCATGAGCTCAACGGCGTCGGCCAGCTCCGGATCGGCCAGGTGCGCCTTGGCGTAGCAGCCGGCCGAATGCCCCACGTCGCCGCGTTTGACGTCGCCGATTACGATGAGGCCCTTGGAGCGCGCCTCCTCCACGAGGCCGTAGTAAGTATCCAGTCCGGAAGCGTAGTACCGCTCGAAAAACGCCGAATTGATCTTCACGGCCGGGACCAGCGGAGCGACCACCTTGATCACGGTGCGGCAGAATTCGCCGATCGCGTCCACGGCGCACTCGACGCTGCTCGGGTCGTTGAATCCTTCCCGGTCGGTGATATCGGCCGGCAGACGTTCGTATACGGGGTCGAGGCCCACGCAGACCGGCGTATTCTTCTCTTTGATCGCGGCCACCAGACGGTCGCCAAAGTGCTGTATCACCGGTGCCTCCTTGGTTCGGGGACAAGCTCGCCTGCATGCGACGACATCGCCGGACGCAGGCCGGGCTCACTCTAAGCCTGCACGCGGGTGCCCGCAACCGGATTACGGCGACCACGCGACATTTAATGGTCGCCACCGGGCCAATGGACGTTCGCTTGACATCTTTCATCGACAATGCTGAGAATCCATCGAAATGACCAATGGTGGCAAGAAAAAAGGCCGCGGCCGGTCGCGCAAAATTCGCGTCGATTTTCGGCCCAATCGTGCCAAACGTGCCCGTGAAAAGGACTGGACGCGCCGCGCCCAGGAACTCGGGCCGGATGAGGTCGAGACGCCCACCAGCGAGCGGGTTTCGGCCAAGGGGGACCTGTCGCGCAAGCGCACCGTCGTGGAAGGCCCCGAAGGGCAGGAGGGGGCGGACGACGCGCTGCGCAGCGGCACGGTCGTGACCGTCTTCGGATCTGTGGCGCACGTCGACGACGGAAACCAAATCTGGCCCTGCTCGATCCGGCGCGTGCTTCGGACCCGAAGCATCCGCCAGCGCAGCGCCGTCGTCGTGGGCGATCGGGTGCGTTTCTCGGTGCCGCTGGACCGGAAGGGAGTCGAGGAGGAGGGCGTCATCGAGGCCGTCGAGCCCCGGCGCGGCGAGCTCAAGCGGGTCGCCGGCCGCCGCGAGCACACCGTCGCCGTCAACGTCGATCAGGCCGTCATCGTCAGTGCGGCCAGCGTGCCGGTTCCCAAGCCGCACCTGGTCGATCGATACATCGTCTCGGCGCTGCACGGAGATATTGAGCCGGTCATCTGCCTGAACAAGATCGACGAGGGCACCGAGCCGGAGATGTCCTCGTTCCTTTCGATTTACCGTGAACTGGGCTATCGGACGATCGCGACCAGTGCCGTCACCGGCGAGGGCGTCGATCTGCTGTGCGACGTGCTCAAGGACAAATCCTCGGTTCTCGCCGGTCAAAGCGGAGTCGGCAAGACGACGCTGCTCAACGTGATCCAGCCGGGGCTGGACCTTCCGGTCGGCGACGTGGTTGAGGATACGCGAAAAGGGCGCCACACGACCACGCGCGGGCAGCTCCTGAAGCTCGACATGGGCGGGTATGTCGTGGATACGCCGGGCGTCAAGGCGTTCGACATCAGTTGCGTGCCCCCGGCCGAGCTCGAGCAGCACTTCATCGAGTTTGTCGATCGCATCCCCGACTGCAAGTTCCCCGATTGCACGCACATTCACGAAGATCAGTGCGCCATCCGCGAGGCCGTCGAGCGCGGCGAGATCCGCCCGGAGCGCTACGACAGCTACGTCCGTCTCTTCACCGACGAGCAACTGCGGTAAAGCGAACCGATTCGGCGCGACCGGCAAAGACGCATGTCTCCGGCGCGTCGTGCCGGTGTCGGGCGTGGAGAGGCGTAGACGGCGAGCCATCGCGACGACTTGAATTACGCAAGCTATGCTGAAGGACTGGCACCGCACGAGCCTAACAGCGAAAATGGTGGGTTTGGAGGCGGAACGGGGCTTGCGAAGCAGGTGATGGCGTAATCGACGATCGGAAGGAGGGAAGGAAGGCGGTGATACCACGACGCCGTGCAGTCATTGAGACGTCGCTGGCCATGCTGAGCGGGTTCGCATCGGTCGCATTTGCTTTCGATCCGCTCAATGGGGACTACTCCCGCGACAACGCCGAAGACGTCCGCATCGTCAGCTACAACCACGCCGGCAATTTCATCGAGGACCCTGGCACCGACGCGGCGTTTGATCGAATCCTCACGGCGCTCGATCCCGACGTCATCTGCTTTCAGGAGTTCAGCAGCGCGGTCTCTCAAGGCGATGTGGCCAACCGGCTGAACAGTATTCTGCCGATAGATGGCGGAGGTAGCTGGCAAATTCATTTCGGCCTGCTGGGCGGCATCCGAACCGTGCTCGCGTCGCGATACCCACTTTCGCTTACGCGCGTCGATACCATCCCCGCGTCGTCCACGCGCGGCGTCACGATCGCGCTGGCCGATCTGCCGGACGCCGTCTACGCCGTTGACGTGTACCTCCTGGGTGTACATCTGAAATGCTGCGGCGATCCCGGCGGATCGGAGGACGAAAAACGCCAGGGCAGCGCCGACGCCATCGCCAACTGGCTCGGCGACGCCCGCGGAGTCTCGCGGCCGTCGGGGAACCACATCGTTCTGCCGGTCGATACGCCGATGATTGCCCTGGGTGACTTCAACCTGGTCGGGGGCCCGCAGCCCGAGGACACCATTGTGTCCGGCGACATCCAGGACGAGGGGACGTATGGCCCTGACGTAAAGGGCGACTGGGACGTTTCCGATCTGACCAATCTCATGCCGGCCGACCCGTTCACCGGCGATACGTTTACCTGGCAGGGCAGCTCGAGTTTCCCCCCCTCCGCCCTGGATCGCATGTTCTACACCGACGCCGCCATCACGGTGGCCAACAGCTTCGTGCTCAACACCGATACGATGACGCCGCAGGCGCTGGCGGCCGCCGGGCTTCAGGCCGGCGACACGCTTCCGCAAAACACGTCGGACCATCTGCCGATCGCCATGGATCTGCGGCTGACCGGCGACGAATGTCTCGGGGACGGCGACTGCGACGACGGAGCGTACTGCAATGGCTCAGAGACCTGCGTTTCGGGGGTTTGTCAAACGGGATCGGCCGTCGATTGCAACGACGCCATCGCGTGCACTGTCGATAACTGTAACGAGTCCACCGACAGGTGCGACAACGTCCCGAACGATGCGGCCTGTGATGACGGTCTGTTCTGCAACGGTGCCGAGACGTGCGACGTTCAATTCGCCTGCCTGCCCGGCGACGATCCGTGCCCCGGCCAGTTCTGCGACGAAGCGGCCGATGCGTGCGTCGATTGCCTGGACGATGACGACTGCGACGACGGAGCGTACTGCAACGGCGCGGAAACCTGCGTATCGGGAACGTGCCAGGCCGGCGTGCCCGTCGACTGCGCTGACGAGGTCGGCTGCACGACCGACGCGTGTAACGAGTCGACCGATGCGTGCGACAACCTCCCGGACGATGGGGTGTGCGACAACGGCCTGTTCTGCGATGGCGCCGAATCGTGCGATCCGCTCCTCGGCTGTCGCCCAGGGACTCCAGTAATCTGCGACGATGGCGTGGCGTGCACGGTTGATGCCTGCAACGATTCGACCGACACGTGCGACCACACGCCCGATGACGGGGCCTGCGACAACGGCCTGTTCTGCGACGGAGTGGAGACCTGTCACGCAACGCTTGGATGCCGGAGCGGCGCCGCCCCATGTGACGGAAGCCCCTGCGATGAAGCCGGCGATGTATGTGTCGAGTGTATAGACGCCGCGGACTGCGACGATGATGACGTCTGCACGTGGGACCGATGCGTTGACGGCGTCTGCGAGTTTGCCCCGGCCGACTACGGTGACGTGGACCACAACGGTGCGATCAACCTCTTCGACGTCTTCTGCATCCTGGACGGCATCGGCGGTGACTTCTCAGTCTGCTCGTTTCAGGACGACGATATCGAACCGTGCGCCGGCAACGGAGTACTCAACCTGCTCGACGTGCTTGCCGTTCTGGGTGCCATCGCAGGTGACGACCCCTGTTGCGGAGCGTAGGCTGCACGTCCACAAACGGCGTAATCACGCCGCTCACGTTCGGGGAGACGGCACGCGGGATCCGCGCACAGTGAGCGGCCCAGCCTGACAAGCCTCCTGTTCCGCCACCTTCGGCCGTTACGAGCCCGTGCCGCCTACACTCGGCAGACCCGCTTCAACGCCCTCGTACATGGCCCTTACCTTGGTGCCGATGAGTTGAATGGCCCCGATGGCGGCCACGATGATCAAAGCGAGCATCACCGAGTATTCGACCGCGGTCGGCCCGTCTTCGTCCCTCAGGAATCTGGATATGTAGGCCCGCGTCTGCTTCATAGCCCCGCTCCTTTGAGTCGGACACCCCTCCTCGCGCATGCTTGGTCCGAACGGGCATCCCGGCGGTACAGGCTGCCCGTCGTCATCAACTATCAGATATCACAGGAGGCGGATCACGCCTGTGCGTACGGTGCGCCAAAAAACATCTGCTAGCGGCGTTATGCGATGAAGCAGACGCGGCGGCACGTCTGAGAAATCTGCGGTTCGCGTGTCCGAGCGACGACTCCGACCCCCGACGTCCCTTTCGAACTCACCACACCTTTGCGTCGTGGCGCCTGCAGCGGCGGGAGGAAACGGTCGTTATTCCGGTCCGATCATCACGGGCCCCAGGGTCAATTCGCCCTCCCATATCTCGTCGATCTCCAAAGTCGTCTCCGCCATCGCGGGATTCGACTTCAGCACCACGAACACCTCCTGATACTCCAGATCATCGAAATGCACGTCCTGATCGAACTCGGGCTTGGTCGATCCGGCGGCGCATGTGAGGCCTCCAACTTCGAGCTCTTCATCCTCCAGGATGATGTACACATCGAACGCCAGCGAAATCGGCAACGGACGGCCGGGATTAGGCAAGCAGCCCTCGCAGACGCTTCAGGTTGACGCGGTCCAGATCGGTGCCGCGGCCGTCCTTGCCCTTCGGCGTTTCGAGGATCTTCGGGACATCCGCGAATCGCGGATCGGACAGCAGATTGCGAAACCCCGCTTTACCGATCTTCCCCTTGCCGATGTGCTCGTGCCGGTCGAGCCGCCCGCCGCAGGCGCCCTTCGAGTCATTGACGTGGATGCAGCACACGCGCTCGAGCCCGACATGGTCGCGCAACTCGCCGACCAGCTTCTCGTAGCCCGCCTCTTTGCGAATATCATAACCGGCCGCAAACACGTGGCATGTGTCAACGCACACCCCGAGCCGGTCGGGTTCGCGCACCGCTTCGATAATACGGCCCAGATGTTCGACTTCATGACCGATGGAGCTGCCCTGGCCCGCGGTCGTCTCGAGCAGCACGCGCACCGAGTCGGCCGCCGTTCGCCGATGCAGCTCGTTCAGGGTCCGAACGATTCGCCGGATGCCCGCGTCCACACCCTCGCCCATGTGCGCGCCGGGGTGCAACACCAGATAAGGAACACCCAGGCGGCCGCAGCGATTCGTTTCGTCGATCAACGCGGCGAGGCTCCGGCGGCGGTTGTCTGTATCAGGCGATGCCGGGTTGATCAGATAGGTTGCGTGCGCCACCACAGGTCGAAGCCCGCTCTCGCGCTCCGCGGACTTGTAACGCTCAATTGCTTCATCACCCAGCGGAGGAGCCGACCATTGCCGCTGGTTCTTTACGAAGATCTGCAGGCAATCGCACCCGGCGGCCATCCCGGCGGCGAACGCATTCTCCAGACCTCCTGCGATGGACATGTGCGCCCCGAACCGCTGCCGTTGGCGGGCCGTGGCGCCATGGCGATGAAGGGGGGCGTTCGCAGGCATGTTTAAGGAACGTATCAACTCGCAGGGCAGGGGTCGTTGCAGCCTGTGTAAAAAGAAAGCACCGCGCGTCCTAAGGACAGCGACGGTGCTTTCCGGAGGGGAAAGAAGCCAAATCGTTATATGCGCCGACCCGCTTCGAGGCCGACCTTCCCTCCAATGAATCCGTCATCAATTCGGGCAACGAGACCCAGTGAGAAACAACCGCGGACCAGCCCTCTCAACGCTGGTACTCGTTCCCTCGACGTACAGTATCGGCGATTCGTCCGAAATCGCTTAGCAGAATCTCAAGTGATTCTACACTCACTTCCGGAAAAGTCTGCAAAATCTCGCAGATTTTATCGGCCATTTGCTCCTCAGCACTGCGAAAATCCGCAAAATTCACACTTTACACAACCTTCGGCGAAGCGCAGGGGATTCCGGCATTCTGGGCAAATTACTTTGAAGAGCTCCTCGCGGGCGGGCGGTCCGGGAACCCGGTCCCCGCCGACGCCACTTTCGGCTGCTACCGCAGGAATCCGCCGGCCATTGCCATCCGCGTGCTTATGGCCGTTTCCATTGCCCCCGTTGCTGCGCCCGTTTCCGGACTTACCTCCCGCGGGCCGGGTCTCATGTCGCATCATGTCGGCCCAGTCGTTGCCCAGCTCGGCCGGGTCGAAGGCGCCGATGATCAGGTTGGTCAATCCGAACTTCGCCTTTGCGCGGGCGTACTTGTCCAACGCGCGGCTCAGCCCGTCCCCGAGGCTGCGGACCTTGCCCTCTTTGGTGGCCACCTGCAGGCTGGAGCCGATCCCCTTGAGCTGACCGATCACGTGGTGCAGCTTCCCGCCCGACCGCAGCCACAGGCTGGTCAGACGACAAATGGCCTCCAGGTCGCTGTTGGCCAGATCTCCCCCTTTGCCAAGCTGCGCGAACACCTCGAGCTCCTGGTCGTTGGGGACATCGACGGTGATCTGGACGTGCATGTTGCCGAAGGGCGTGATCTGCCGGATCCGCACCGCGCCCGTGATGTCCTTCAGATCGCGCGGCTCGGGAACGCACGCTTTGGACTTCGCCGGCGCTTCATCCGAAGCAACCGGTTCGTCTCGCTTCTCTTTCTTCCTGTCACGCAGGGCCATCGGCTGCTGATCCCGGCAGTTGTTGCGATAGACGGTCACTCCTTTGCATCGAAGCTTGTAGGAATCGAGATAGATGCGCTCCACATCCTGAACCGTGGCGGCCTCCGGGAAGTTGATGGTCTTGGAAATGGAGGCGTCACAATGCGCCTGAAACGCGGCTTGCATGGCCACGTGCCACTCAGGCGATACGTCATGGGCACACACAAAGACATCGCGCAGATCATCCGGGATCCCGTCGATGCCAGCGAGGGTGCCCTCCCTGGCTAGTCGATCCATCAACTCCTCGCTGAACAGTTTCCTTTCGCGGGCCGCCCGCTCGAAAATCGAGTTCACCTCGATCATGGGCTTTTTGCCCTGATCCTGGCCGCGCAGCACATTGCGATAAAACGCCAGGCTGTACAGCGGCTCGATGCCGCACGAACACCCGGCGATGATGCTGATCGTTCCGGTCGGAGCGACCGTCGTGCACGTTGCGTTACGCATGGGGCGATGATGAACGGTATCCCAGAGGCTGCCGGACCAGTTCGGGAACGAGCCCCGATCGCCGGCCAGCCGCTCGCTGTAGCGGTGCGACTCGTCGTTGACGAAGCGCATGAACCGCTCGCCCCACTCGACGCCCTCCGCCGTGTTGTACCCCACGCCCAGCATAAACAGGGCGTCGGCGAACCCCATGATGCCCAGCCCGATCTTGCGGTTCCCCTTGCAGATCTCGTCAATCTGAGGCAGGGGATACTGATTCACGTCGATCACGTTGTCGAGGAAGCGCGTGGCCTCATGCACCGTGCGACGAAGACCGTCCCAGTCGATGTCCGCGTTCGGCGTGCAGGGGTCCGTCACGAACCTGGCCAGGTTGACGCTGCCCAGGTTGCACGCCTCAAACGGAAGCAACGGCTGCTCGCCGCACGGGTTGGTGGCCTCGATGCGCCCGACGTGCGGCGTGGGGTTCGCATCGTTGATCCGGTCGATGAACACCACCCCCGGCTCACCGGTCCGCCAGGCGTTCTTCACGATGATGTTCCAGATGTCCCGCTTGGTGTAGAACTCCTCGCCGGCGTGGTGGACATCGCGCGCGGCCGGGAGCGACCGAATGTCATACTCCCAGATCGCCAGAGATTTCGGCAGGTGGTAACAGTTTCCGGTACGCGGGTTCCGAACGACATGCGGAGCGTCCGGGTCCGTAGAGAACGACTCCATCCACGCGTCGGGCACCTTCACCGAGATGTTGTAGTTGGTGAACTGTGACAGATCCTCCTTGGCGTGCAGGAACTTCAGGATGTCGGGGTGATCGATGTACATCATCCCCATGTTGGCCCCGCGACGGAACGCCCCTTGTTGAATCGCGTTGGTTGCTTCGCTGAAGGCCCGCCAGAAGCTGATCGGGCCGCTGGTCGTCCCCCCGGAACTTCGGATGTAGTCACCGGTCGGCCGGAGCTCGTCGAACGCGAAGCCCGTGCCGCCGCCGGCCTTCTGGATCAAGGCCGTGTACTTCACCGAATCGAAAATCCCGTCAATGCTGTCCGGGACCGGGAGGACGAAGCACGCGCTGAGCATGCCCATCTCGCGACCGGCGTTCATCAACGTCGGGCTGTTGGGCATGAAACGCTGTGACACCATCAGTTCGTAGAACCGATTCTCCCACTCGCCACGGCGCTCTGCGCTTGAATCGTAACCAAGCTCCGCGTCTGCGATCGCCCGCGCCACGCGGCGAAACAGATCTTCGGGGCGTTCCGTGCAGGACCCTGACTCGTCCTTAATCAGGTAGCGGGCCTCCAGGACCCGAAGAGCATTCTCGGAAAACTGCGCACCGAGAACGTCATCCATGACTGGTTTGCTCTGTCGCTCCATCGCGTTCCGCATCGGCCAAGCCTGCCCTTTCTCCCTTCAAGCGGATCTCGAGGGTCACATTCCACATCTCTCGCGCCCACAAACCGGCGACTCCGCCGGCGCGGGCCTTAAACACAGAAACGAATTTTTCAAAAGTCAGGTGAGGGGTGCCGTCCCTGCTTCCCGCCACCGAATGGTTCCAACGTCGGAGGCCACCATATCTGGGACCAATGGGCAAATCTACCCCAAGATGTCGGCGTCGTCAAAGGATTCCTTATTTTTTTCGCTGTAATGTCACGCATGGAATGCGATCGCCGGGCATGCGAGGCTAAGCTTTTTTCGGGCCAAACTTTAGGCTCCGACGCTGGGTGTGAACAAACTCCCCCCGCGGTCGCCAGACCCGCCGACGAGCTGAGGTGCCCACCCCATAAGTGCCCCGTCGCCCAGCCCTGTTGCGGCCTTGCGGGCGCACCTCGGATCGCCGAATCTCCAGCAACCTGCACCCGGCCGGACGATCCGCCGTCATCACCATCCGCCCGGTGTCCCAGGAAACAGCAACCATGCAGCGATCGCGGATTCAGTTTACCATAGAAAAGCCGTTCAGCCTCAAGGCCACCGCCCTGGGCCACGGGTGGCATGAGTGCGCCCCGTTTTCCTGGTGCGAGGCCGCAGGCTGCCTGCAGGTGATCGAGCGCTGCGGCGACATGCCCGTACGTCTGTCCTTTACTGAAGTGTCACGAAACCGGCGCTCGGTACGGTTGGCGCTCACCGTCGAGGCCGAAGCCCTCGACAAATCCATCCGCGCGATCATGCGCCGGCGCGCCGCCGTCATGCTCGGTCTCGATCGCGACCTCAGCGCGTTCTACGCGCTCGCGGCCGAGCATCCGAAGCTGGCGCCGGTGATCGATGTGGGCGCCGGCCGTCTGCTGCGCTCCGCGTCGATGACCGAGAACATCATCAAGACCATCTGCGCCACCAACGTCAACTGGACCCAGGCCGTCAAGATGATCAACCGCATCGCTCAGCTTGGCCCTTGCCCTCGCCACTTCCGCAGCCAGAACGCCTGGCCCACGCCATCCGAGATCCTCGCGGCCGGCAGCGACTACCTGCTGAACGTCGCCCGGGTCGGCTACCGAACCGACGCCATCCTGACATTATGCCGAAACGCCTGCGACGGCTCGTTCGACCCGGACTCCCTCGACACCCTGGCTCAGACAGCCTCGACTGACGAACTGTACAGGAAGCTCGTGTCGATCAAAGGAATCGGTCCTACCAGCGCCGGCTTCCTGCTGAGCCTGCTGGGCCGCTTCGACCGCATGTCGGTCGACAGTTGGACCATCGCCTACGTCGCCGAGAATCATATGAAAGGCCGAAAACCGACTGTGCGGCAGATCGAGCGGATCTACGAGCGTTACGGCGACTGGCGTCAACTCGTCTGGTGGTTCGAGCAATGGCTCACCTGGGACACGGCCCGGTCAATGCTCGACGGCCAATAAAAGTAAAGCATCGCGCGCCGGCCCCATCCGTAAGGGCGCAGGGGATTATCCCGGCAGCGCGGCCATGGACCGGTCTCCCCCGAGACCGTCCGGCGGCACCTCAAACGAGACCCGACGCATCACGCGCTCACGTAGCCCCTCCGGGGCAGCCCTTCCAAGGTGGGAATACATGTCAGTTTCGCATAGCGATGAGTTTCGCAGTGGAGACGTGTCCGCCGTTCTTGCACTTGGATTTCTTCGGTGGCGGCTTCTTCGGGCCTCGCGGGTGTTTTCGGTATCGCCGCAAGTTGGCATTGGCTGCCAGGCTTCGTAGAACGTACGCCATTCCCGCCGGCTTCAGCGCGCGGAAGATCCTCCAATTCGAAGCCGGAATGGCAATCATCATGCCTTCATACGTCTGGCCCGGTTCCAGCGCCAGGTAGTAGCCCGATACTTCCTGCTCCACCTTTTCCCGTCCGTGAACCGCACGCAAGGCTGCTTTGATCACCGAAACCGCATGGTAGGCCACTAAGGCCAGGCAGAAGCCAAACAAATCCGCTCTCGGGTCGCCCAAGGTGTTGACTTCACAGGTCAATGTCTCGGCCAGCACTTGGAACATCGTTTCAATGGTCCGGCGCTTGCCATACAGTTCGGCCACCATCCGGGCGCTGGCCTTTGAGGCAGGAAGGTTGGTCAACAGATGGATCTCGCGGTCGCCATCGCGGGTGGGTGCGTTCAGCTTGACCGTGATGCGACGTAGCGTGAGCGTCTTGCCCCCGGAGCCGGTGATGCCAAGCCCTTGCTCGTAGACGTTTCCCGTTTTCACCTTGCCCTTGGACTGGCGTTTGCCGATCCGTTCACCCTTCAGCGTGCCGTGCTGCCGAATGAGGAGACTGCCGCCCCGTGCGGCAATGCCGCCCATAAAGTCGATCGTGCAAAAGTTCCGGTCGGCTATCCACAGGTCGGAGGGCTGGACGCTGGTGAGAACCTGATCGAGCAACGAGCGTTCTTGGGCGTGCCCGTCTTCGCACAGAAAAACGTCCTCAGCCAGCATCAACTCCGGATCCAACACCACCAAGGTTTTTCCAGGCAGCGGCGCCGCCCACGTTCCGCGCAACTCTCTAAGGCGATGCTCACTGGCGGACGGATGATTGCCATCCAGGATTCGTGTCCGGTAGCCTTTCAGGAAGGGGGGCAAGGTGGCCCGCAGGGCGCGGATGACCGGAGCGGCCTGCCGAGCCGAATCGCGAACCAACTCCGCTGACACCCCGAGCTCCACGCGATTCAGCTTGTCGTACACCGCCTGATCCGAGACGCCGTTTTTTCCCCGCCTGAGCCTGGTAGGCGGCGTGGACGCTGGGCCTAACGCCCAGCACGACTTGGGCCATCAGATCGACCACCGAGGAAAACATCAAGTCGCGCGTATACTGGACGTCAGCGGAACGATCGAACAATCCGTCGATCCGATCTGGATCGAACAGGGTCTCCAATGCTCCACGAGCCATCACGCAGATGGGCCGTTCCTCGATAAACGGCTTGAACACTTTCCCGAATGTGAGTGACATCCTTGTCTCCTCACCATCAACAGAAGATCTCCATATCCTCAAGCTAGGCTTCAGGATAACACGGCCCGTCGCTTTAGCAAAACATCACCTTGGAAGGGCTGCCCCTTCGGGGTTGTTCGGCATGCCCTCAATCGGAAAGGCCTCTGGCTCCGGTCTTCCACCGTTGTATTTCATCAGAAAGGCCCTGTAAGCCTGCGGCAGCTTGAAGCCCAACTCGGATTCCAGGTCAGCAAGATCGCGCTCCGTGAGCGGCCGTCCCGTGTCCTCCATCCTCTTGATCATGGTGTTCATTTGTGAGTCCCGATCCCAGCACGACGCGGGGGGAACTCGAGCTGATGTTCTCGCCGAAACTGGTAGACGCCGTTGACGTTGACAGATCGTGCGGATAAGCGAATTCGTGCTACTGCCCGCTGGCGGCGCCGGTCGACTCTACGTCAGCACCCTCCGCCGCGAAACCCTCACCGTCGAGGCCGTTCAGCCCGTAGTCGATGCGATACGGCGGCGGATCGCCTTTGGGGCCTTTCAGGTAATGATTCATCCAGCGCATCAGGCGCAGGTTGTAGTCGAGCCGGGCGGCGGCTTTGCGGTTGCCGTGCCCTTCACCGGGATAAAGCACCAGGCGCACCGGCGCGTTGCCCATCAGCTTCAGATAGCGGTAGAGTTGGAGCGACTGGCCGGGGTCCACGCGTTTGTCCTTTGCGCCGTGCAGAATCAGGATCGGCGTGCGCGCCTTGGCCGCGTGGTAGATCGGACTGCGCTCGCGGAACCAGTCCCAATGATCCCAGGGCCAGCGACGTGAGTGCACCAGGTACATCTCCTGCGGGATGTCGGTCGTGCCGGCCTTGGAAATCTGATCGCTGATGCCGACGAACATCACCGCCGCCGCGAAGTGCTCGGTCAACGCCGTCGCGCCCCAGGCCGCCGCGAAGCCGCCGTAAGAGCCGCCGGTGATGCCCACGCGATCCTCATCGACCAGCCCCATGTCCACGAGATGCCTCACCGCATCGACCAGATCGTCGAACTCCGCCCCGCCGTAATCGGCCTGACCCAGCTTCGAGAAAGCCACACCCCGTCCGGTGCTTCCCCGGTAGTTCGGATAGAGCACGGCGAAGCCCTCCGCCGCGCCGACCTGCCCGGCGCCGGAGTACCGCGTCACCCACCCGTTGGATCGATGCGATTCCGGCCCGCCGTGTACGGTCAGTATAAGCGGATAGCGCTTCCGCGGCTTTTCATCCAGCGGCCGAATCAGAACACCGTCCAGCTCCAGGCCGTCTTCCGCTTCGTAGGTCACTACCTCCTGCTCGGCAAACCGCATCCCGGAGAACCACGGATTGCTGTCCGTCAGCCGCCGCGGCGCGTCGTCCTCATGTGCCATATAGTACACTTCCGCCGCGTGCGTCGGCGTCGATGCGATAAACGCCGCGGCCTGCCCGTCTGCCGACAGCGACAGCCGGCGAAGGATCGGCCCGCCCGCGTCAACAACAGTCCGGTGCGTCTCCCCATCGATGCTGATACGCTCGAACAACGCGTCACAACGCTGATGACCCACGTACATGATGGTCTCGGGGTCGCGCCAGCCGATCGAATCCGCGTGGCCGGGGTAGTCCGGCATGAGGTACCTTAAATCGCCGCCGTCGCGTCCGACCACGGCCAGCGACCCCCGGCCCGGGTCATGACGATCCAGGGCGGCCGTAACAGCCAGGTGTCTGCCATCAGGCGACCAGACGAATCGGCCGAGTTTTCCGGGGTTGTTCACGCGACCGACCACGCTTACCGTCGCGGCCGCAACGATGGTCAGCTTGCGATTCATGTAACGGTCATCGATCAGGGAAGTCGGCGCCAGACCGACCGCGAGATGCGCGCCATCGGGACTCCACGCCAGCCCCGAGACGGAACCTTCCAGCTCGAGCGCGCGAGGCTCGGCGGATTCATCGTCGGCCTTGGCGATCCACACCCGGACAGGCCGCCAATCCTCTTCGTAGACCTCCGCGTCAAAACCCTTCTTCTCGAGCTTGCGGATTTCCTCGTCTTTCTCGGGCTTGGCCAGAAAGGCGACCTCGGATCCGTCCGGGCTCCACGAGTGGTCCGTGATGCTCGTGCCGTGCTCGACGATCTTCCGCGCTTCCCCCCCGTCCACGGCAATCCGGTAAATGCATTTGTGCTCGTCTTCGCCGCGCTTGGCGAGGAACGAAATCGCCCGCCCGTCCGGCGTCCACCGCACGTCGCTGACGCTTTCCTCACCCGTGATGAAGGGCCGCGACCGCCCGCGCGTGTTGACAACGTGCAACTCCCGCCACGCGGGCCCGTTGTCGTCCTCGCCGGGCGTCCTGGGTACCGACAGCACGTAGGCGATCTGCGTGCCGTCCGGCGAAATCCGGGCCTCGGTCACGTTGCGAATGCGTGCGACGTGATGTTCGGACCACAGCTCCTCGCCACGAACACCGGCCGGGCCAAAGGAGATAACGGTCACGACGA
Source organism: uncultured Phycisphaeraceae bacterium (assembly GCA_964574815.1). Classification (GTDB taxonomy): domain Bacteria; phylum Planctomycetota; class Phycisphaerae; order UBA1845; family UBA1845; genus CAZNPL01. The sequence goes on along the minus strand of CAZNPL010000021.1, from coordinate 14,358 downwards.
GCGCAGCAACTCGCCGCGCGCTCAGCTTGGTCAACATGATATTTCGCCCCTTCAAACGAAGACTTAAAGCAGGGCCCATCCAAATACAGTGCCGTTGGCTGCTGGCGTCCGAGGGGACAGCCAGCTTCCCAAGGCCACGATCGGATAGAGCTTCTCCTGGAGACACCGGCCCACCGTCACTTAAGGAACGTAGAGGGCAGCGACCGAAAGGTCAAACCAGGCAGGCCTTCCGGACATCGCGGAAGTTGACGTGCCGTCGGATTACGGGGGATCGGGTGCCCCGTATCCCAGCGAAACGTCAAGTGGCTCGCCCGCCGCCCCATCGCCACCGCACGCGGCGATCTTTTCCTGTATCGGTCCCACCCACGCGCTCCAGACAGCCAGGCCGCCAGGACCGCCCCATAAAGCCCACGTGCCCGCTTACGCCCGAATCTCGGACCAATGTAGATAAACGCCGGCGAGCGCACGGCCGAAGAAATCGATGGAGGTCGATCGGCACGCCCGCGTCGGCTCGTTGGCCTGTGCGCCGAGGCTGCGCCGCGTACCAACCGTCCGTCGGGCCGACCCGGAACATGCGAGAGCAGGAGCGCCGTCATCCACCGGACAGACGACCCGGAACCGGCCCCGCCCGATAAGTCCCAGGACGCGAGTGACATGCCGAACCGCCGACTCGAGATCGAGGCATGACGACCACCGGTCGCGAACTTCACGATTCACCACCGCCGCCCCTGCCCCAAGGCGATCAGGTATCCCCCCACGTGCTCATCGTGGAGCCGAATGAACATTGCCGTGAACAGGTCCGGCGCGGCCTGCTCGCCCTGGGGTACAAACCCCACGCCTTCGCCTCGATCGAAGATGCCCGACGCGCCCCGCAGGTTCACTATGGCCTCGTGCTCACCGGGGCGGAGCTCTCGTCCGAGGAGTTACGCGCGCTCGAACGGCATCTTGAAACACTCGCCGAGTCGCGAACTCCCCTACGCTCCCTGAGCACCTTGTTCTCTGACGCCGGCGACACTGACGCGCAGGAGGCACCCCAACATCCAGAAACGGCGGCATCCGCTCCGGCCACACGCCCCTGGTCCGAAGAATTCAAGATCCAGGTGCTTCAGTGGACCGTCGAGGAAGGACCCGGTGTGTTGCGCCCCGTGCCCTGCCCTGCCGTCACACTCGGCCATGCCTACCCGCGTCTGGAAGAACGCTTCGGAATCAACTCGAGCGACGCCGTCCGCGTTCTCGAAGACATGGCCGACTTCGGCGTGATCCAACGGACGCTGTTCAATCGCGTCCACGTCTGCCCAAACTGCCGCCGCTGGACCATTAACTTCCGAGAGACGTGCCCGGCCTGCGCGAGCCTGGACGTGGAGGTGGAGGGGTTGATCCACCACTTCGCCTGCTCGTACGTCGGGCTTGACAGCGAGTACCGGAATGGATCCGAGCTTCGCTGCCCTAAATGCAAGCAGCGCCTTACCCATATCGGCCTCGACTACGAACGCCCCAACCAGACCTACGTTTGCCGCGCCTGCGCCCAGATCTTCGAAGAACCGACCATCACCGCCCAGTGCCTCGACTGCCGCTGGGAGGGAACCGGCAGCGACGTCCTCGCCTGGCCCATCTTCGAGTATGACCTGACCGCACGGGGGCAGGAGGCCGTCGAGCGCGGCGAGCTGCGCGGCCTGAAGCTTCGCGAGATGATACGCACCAGCCGCTACGCGCTCGCCAGTCGCGAGTTCTTCGAACTCGAGGTGGAACGCGAGACCTTCCGGCTGCGCCGCTACGGCCGGCCCATGTCCATCCTGATGTGTCGATTCGAATCCGGCGGACTCCCTTACGCGCTCTTTCGAGAGACCGACTCCCAGACGCTTCAGGCGTTCGCCAAGCTGATCGTTGACCACGTGCGGGCGCTGGACGTGGCCGCCATGTCCGACCCCACGACCATCGCCATCCTGCTTCCGGAAACCGATGAGTCTCAGGGCGTGAAAGCCAAGGCGCGCCTGCAGCCCGGCATCGACGGTTTCGAATTCGCCGCCCTTGGTAAAGAGCCGCCCCGCCGCCTGTGGCTCCTGCGCAGTTGGACGCGTGAGCCGGATCCTTCGGATGAACCGCTGCAATGGTTTCAGCAACAGTTGGACTTCCAACACGACGAGGCGTAAGGAGCCTGCGCCGCCTTGACGGCCCCGGGCGCGCTCCCCAGCCGCTCCGCCAGGAGCACAGGCCCGGGCACGCCCGAAAGGCCATCCGATGGGTTGTGCTCGCCCTGCTGCTGCTGGCAATCGGCGCCGTCCTCTGGCTCTTCCATTCAAGCGTCGTCGCCGTGGCCGTCATCCAAGGCGACGTGCTCACGATTACCGCACCCGCCGAAGTCACGGTCGAGGACGTATTCGTCGCACCCGGCCAGCGGTGCGAGAAAGGCCGGCCTCTGGCCAAACTGGCCGCCACGAACGTCCACGCCGAACGCAGCGTCTTCGAAGCTCAGTTGGACCGTGCCCGCCTGCGCCTCCAACTGGTCGAACACGGTGCCGAGCTCGAGGACCTCCGCCCGGACACACGACTCGACGAGCGCGATCGCCTCAAGGCCGAGGTGCAGGCCGCCGACGCCGCGCTCACTGCCGCCCGCGCCAGGTACGACCTCGCACAACGTGACCACGCCATCTATGCCGAATTGCAGGCCACCGGGCGCGGCAGTACCCGCGAGCTCGATCACGCCAAAACGGAGATGATCACAGCGAAGGCGGAGCTGGACCGCGCCGCCGCGAACCTGACCGGTCTGCGCGAAAGACTGAAGAGGCACCAGGAACTCGTTCCCATAAACGTCGGCGGGGACGAACTACGCCGGATGGAACTCGCCCTGATCGAGAAAAGCGTCCGGGAGGCCGAGCGACGCCTCGAACAGTTCGACTATGAGTCCGGAACGCGAACCGTCGCGGCACCCTTCGAAGGCCGCATCGACCGTATCTACGTGAAGCCCGGCTCGCACCGCAAACACGAAACGCCCCTGCTCGATATGTACGATCCGCAAAGCCTCCATGCCGTCGCCTATATCCGCCCCGCCGACCGGGAGCACTTCCAGATCGGGACCCACGTCAGGATGAACCCTCTGGGGGCAAAGGGCGCCGTCGCCGGGAGAGTCTCAGATGTTTATCAAGGATGGACGCGCATCCCGGCCTGGTTGCACGACGAATTCGGAGACAGGCAGCAAGTCGCCGTCGCAGTACGCATCGAATGCGACCCCGCCCAACGCCACCTGCTCGCACCCAACATGGTCGTCAAAGTTCTCAGCAAGAGACGGTGACCCATGCTGGACCACCTGCTCATTAACGCTGATGAATTCTGGTCGCAGGCGGTCGCCGAAATCTCCCGCCGTGGCCTCTGGCATTGGGTCCTCGCGACCATGCCGCTGCTTCTTTTCGGCGATGTCCTTTACTATTACGTCCCGCCGATCCTCGTGGCCATCCTTCATCCGTTCACCCGCCGTCGCGAGGCCGTCGCCGAAGCCCGCCATCGACACTTCCTCGGCCGCTACCCAAAGGTCTCGGTCATCATCGCCGGCAGAAACGAAGAGGAATGCATCGCCAACTGCATCCGCTCTTTGCTCGAACAGGAATACCCCAACCTCGAAATCATCGTCGTCGACGACAACAGCACCGACAGGATGTACGAGATCGCCGACCAGTTCGCACGCCGGGGCCAGATCCGCCTGCTCCGCAATAACGCCTCCAGCGGCCGCGGCGGCCGCCCGCACGCCACCAACCTCGGCGTCCGCGTCTCCCGCGGCGAGTTCATCATCTCCGTCGATGCCGACACCACCTTCGACCGCAATCTCATCCTCCACATGATCGGACCGTTCTGCGATCCCCGCGTCGGCGTCGTCGCCGGCAACCTCAAGGTGCGAAACCTCTGGGACAGCTTTGTCACCCGCATGCAGGCCATCGAATACCTCGTGGGCATCGGACTCGGAAAACGCTGGACCGACCTGCGCGGCGTCACCCTCCAGGCCAGCGGCGCCCTCGGTGCCTTCCGCCGTGAGGCCGTCCTCGCCGTGGGCCAGTGGGACAGCGAACTGGCCGAGGACACCGACATCAGCCTCAAGCTCCAGAAAGCCGGTTGGCTCGTGCGCTTCGCGCCCAAAGCCATCGCCATGACCGAAACGCCACGCACCTGGCGAGCGATCGGCCGCCAGCGTTACCGCTGGGACCGCGGCACCCTGCGCACCTTCTACCACAAGCACGGTGGCTTGATGGACCCGCGCCGCTATCGCCTGGGCCTGGTCTTCGAACTGGCCATGCAGTACTTCTTCAGCACGCTGGCCACCCTGTTCTACCCGGTCTACATCATCCTGATGCTGGCCTACCTGCCGTGGGTCCTGCTCTTTGTGATGTTGGTGGCCCTTACAGTGTGCGCCGTTGCTTCCGCCGCCACCACACTGGCCGCCGTGATCATCAGCGAGCGCCGCCGCGACGAGTGGCCGCTGGTCCCATGGTCGGTCCTGCTGCCCTTTTACAAGGAGTACCTGCGCTGGATCAGGCTGAAGGCCACCACTCACGAAATCCTGCGCCTCCACTACGAAGACCCCTTCCTGCCCGATTCCGCCTGGCGCTGCGCCCCAAGATGGTAAAGCAAGGGGTGGGTTCGCGATTCGCAAAAGGGAGGACGAACCGCCCGCTGACCCGGGCGCCCCATCCCTGCGAAGCAGGGGTGGGGGACGGACCGCGCCAAGCGCCCATAGTATCTTATAGTACACCAACGATGCCCGCGCAGCACCCAACTCGAAGTACCGCGACAGTCAGGAGCGATCTCGCAGACTGACCCGTACTCCCCTAACAACTGCGCTCCCTGTCACCCCAGCTCTCCACGCTCCAAGAGCTCCAACCCCGGCACCGGAATCCGCTCCATCTCCCGCGGCTCGAACTTCGTAAGCCCACCGGCATAAGTCCGCCCCTGAGAAATCTCCGTGCCGCTCCGCAGAAAAGCAACCAGCCGTTGCAACATCCGGTCCGTCATCACGACACGAGGGTAAAGCCCATGAGCGATATTGAGGTGCCGAACACCGGCCGTGTTCCGAACGAACGCCGGAGGCCGCCGCGCCATGTAAGTCGCCAGAATCGGAGCCGGCTCCCGCAGCCCCACCGACCACCAGGCCCGCCGGTGCCGAGCGATATACCCGCGATCAGCCCCGCGGGATCGCGCAAACCGCAGAAACTTCTCGACTTCCATTCGCACCGCGCCCGAGAGCTCATCCAGTTCAACCGGCAGGTTGATCACCGACCGGAGCCGTGCCGCGTCGCACAATTCGCTCCCGGCATCATAAAGCTCTTTAGCTCGAGTCACCGTGCGAAAAAGAAACCGCTCAGGAATCGGAAACCCGTTGTCGCCCGCAATCCAGACAGCATTCGCGCCCGTCACCTGCCCCCGATGCACACGGCACAATTCTCCGAGCTCGACAAACCCCGATCGCGCCGGCGCAACGGGCCGCGTCAAACGCGACCATCGCTGCTCCGATTCCAGCCGCGCACGCCCCACACGCCGCCCGTTCCGCGACAGGTCCAATCCCGCAGAGCTCCGAACCCGTCGAACAACCACCGAACGGGCCTGACTACCCGCCCGAAAACACATGATCGCCGCCGTCGTAGCAGCGTCCGGAAACGCCTGAACCGTCGGCTCGAGGATGATCAGGCTTTGGCCTCCAAGCTGCGAAGCAAACAGCCGCCGCACCATGCGCCCGTAGTCCACATCCAGCCATTCGGCCGAGGTAATCAAACAACCCGCATCGCCAGGACGCATTACCTGCGCAGTCTTCAAAAGAAAGTGCACGTGAAGTCCGGCCAGGCCGCTCGCTTCCACCCCAAGCATCTTTGCCGATCGCGCCAGCCAGCCCTTCCACTTCGAATCGATCAGGTGATGCCGAACGTAAGGCGGATTTCCGAGGAACAGCACGCGCTCATCCCGCCCCAGCCACCCGAAATCCGCCGAGCGATAATCCTCACACAGCACGCGCGACCGACCCGCAAACCCCGCCGCCGAAAGATGCCCACGCGCAAGCATCGCAGCCAAAGGGTCTATCTCGATGCCGACAAGCTTCGCGCGCGGAAACGCCCGCCCCGCCGCCACCAGAAACCGCCCCGACCCGACGCCCGGATCCACAACCACGTCCGGCGCAGCTTCTCCCACACACCAGCCGACCATCGCGCGAACGATCTCAGGCGGCGTATAAGTCGCACCCTGTGAACGCCGCACGCGCGCGGTGCGGATTTCGCAGAACATCTCACCAAGCGGATCGAGCCCCCGCCGAATCTCGCCGCACAATCGCGCCGTTTCCCCTTCCCCGACGACAGGCGCCCGACGCGCCAATGCCCGCTCGCGTTTCGATACGCCGGGTACGGCAAGCCCGCTCAACGCGATGGCCGACCCAACAAGTGCCGCCTCCCTGTCCGCCGGATACGACTGTGACGACGCCGGTCGATTCCCGTCGCGCCCTGTGACTTGACGCTCCAGCCTCTGGCACTTTGTGCTCATATGGCTACTCTGCCACTGACGGATGGCCTGATGCGGACAGTAACGTACAACGCCCCGCGAAACCAGCGTCGCCATCGGGCGCGAGGCCAACTGTGTGCCACTGCTCTTGAGCAGTGGCTGAGAAGATGTGGGCCACTCCTTCGGAGCAGCGGCCGAAGACCCCAAAACGGTCACGAGCGCCGGGTCGAGCGGTCGGTGCGCGGCACCTTCCGCCGAGTCTCAACATGAAGCGGGGCATGAGCATGGATCTCGGCGGAGCTTCCCGGCAGAGCTGAACACATGGCATCGAACGCGCAACCCATCCGGATCCACGCCGTCATCCCCGCCGCGGGACAAAGCCGCCGCATGGGCCGACCCAAGCAGCTCATGCCCGTCGGCCGATCCACGATGGCCGCCGCCGTTTCCAACACTCTCCTCGAGGCCGGCGTCGCCACCGTCGTCGTCGTGACCCGCGCCGACCTCCACGACGCCTTGAACCTTCCGAACGACCCCCGCGTCCAAACCGCCCTCAACGACGACCCCGACACGGAAATGCTCGACTCGATCCGCATCGGCATCGACCACCTTCAGAACCCCCCACCCGCAAGCGCCTCAGCGCCCGCCTCCGCCACAGTGCCCCACCCCAACGACGGCCTCCTGGTCATCCCCGTAGACATGCCGGCCGTCTCCGCTGAAGCGTACCGCGCGTGCATCGCGGCCTTCACCGCCGACCCCGACCGCATCATCGTCGCCACCCACGCCGGCCGCCGGGGCCACCCCATCATCTTCCCCATCGCGCTTAGCCCCGACCTGGAAACTCTCCCCGAAGGCCTCCGCTCCCTACTCGACCGCCACCCGAGGCGCATCAAAGAAATCCAAACCAAAGACCCCAACACCACCCGTGATATCAATACAATGGAAGACTACAGAACCCTCGACAACGAATGAGAATCACGAGCCACCGTAGGGCGGGGTTTTGCCCGCCGCTCTTTGCTTCGGCCTTTCAAAATAAGTCAACCGTTTATAATTCCCTCTCGCACCGCCGGCGTGCATATTACACATGATGCCACAGCGCGCAATCACGCGTCGTATCGCCAAGCGGAGGCGCTCCATGATCAACATTGTCGAAGTCACTCAGCACTACGGCGTTCGCCCGGTCCTCCGCGATGTCACCCTCCGCATCGAAAGCGGCCGACTCGTCGCACTCATGGGGTCCAACGGTTCTGGAAAGAGCACCCTGCTTCGCGTGGCCGCCGGCCTATTGAGCCCGCTGAAGGGCCACGTCGAGCTCAACGGCCTCCGCCGCCGCTCCTCAGTCGAAAACGAGCAGGCCATCCGCCGCCGGGTCGCCTACCTCCCCGACCACCCCTGGCTTCCCAAGAACATGACCGGCCGCGAGTTCCTCGCCGAAGTCGGCCACCTCTACCACATCGAAATCGACCGCCTCGGCGAGCACATCGACCGCCTCCTCCGCCTCTTCGACCTGACCGCCAAAGGCGACTCGCCCATCCGCGTCTACTCCAACGGCCAGCAGAAGAAAGTCGCCATCTGCGCAACCCTCGTCGCCGACGCGTCCGTCCTCATCCTCGACGAACCGTTCACCGGCGGACTCGACCCCTCCGGCATCCTCGCGCTGCGCCACGTCCTCGAAGCCCTCGCCGAACGAAGCGACGTCACCGTCCTGATGGCCACTCAGGTCCCCGAGTTGGCCGAAAAGCTCGCTCACCGCGTGGCCGTGCTCCGAGCCGGCGAACTGATGGCCTATGAAACGCCCGACGGCCTGCGAAGCGCGACGCAGTGTGACGGCCCCCTCGGCGAAGTCCTGGACCGGATGATTCACAAGGAGACTCTCGACCACATCGACGAGTACTTCGAAGGAACGCTGCGATGACGCGCTGGCTCATGCGATACCTCCCGCGGCCGTCGATCCTCTGGCTGTTCGGCGTGCTCTACCTGCCGGTCATCGGTGGCGACTACTTGCTGTGGCGGTATGACCTGACGTGGGATGAACAGGTCATCTCCCCGCGCGCCTTGTACGTCCTGATCGCATGCGGAGCCTACGGCCTCTTTCGCGTCCTGAAGTTCCACGCCGCATGGTGTGCCCAATACCGCCAGTGGTTGCAGACTGTCCCGTGGACTGCCGATCGTCCCCTTCCGGCCGGCAGCGTGCCCCTCGTGATCCAGGACGCCCTTGTCCTGGCGATACTCGCAGCACTGGCTGCCGGTACCGCCCGCGCAGACCCCATCGCCTGCGCAGCCGTGCTCGTCGGCTGTTACGTCGCCGCACTCACCGTCGCAAGCGCCTTCACGGGCGTTCTCGCCGAAGCCTACGTCGTGGCGTTCGGCTTCGGCCTCGCACTACGCCTCAGCGACCATCACGTGCTCTGGCCGGTCGTGCTGGGCTGTCTCTACGTCGTGGCCATAATCGGCTGGAAGCGCTCCATCGCGCGCTTCCCCTGGGAAGCTTCATTAATCGAGAAACTGCACACAAGCCCCACAGGCCCGGCCATGTGGCGGCTGCAAAGCAATCGCCCGGCCGCCGGCCCCCGAGTTGGATTCCCGTATGATCTTCTGAAACATCGTACAGCGGAACCGTTAGTCCCGGTCCGCCACGCGATCCTCCTTGCGCTGCTGGCCACGTGGAGCCTATATGTGATCCTTTGGAAAGAGGGTTCAGACGACCAAACCTACTGGGCAATCGTACAGTACGTGATGTTTCCGCTCGCGGTGGCCGCCGTCCGAATCGCCGTCTACTGCGGGCAATTGTGGCCGCCCATCAGTCTCCTCGGACGGGTCGCCACCGGCCGGTTGATCATCCCGCACTACGATCGAGTTCTGATCGCCCCGCTCGCCGCCGTGACTCTTGGATTGATCGTGGGCCTGGGTTCGATGCGTCTAGGCCTCCCCCACGAGTTTGCCGGGCCCGCCATGGTCTTCTGCGTCGTCGCCATCGCCCTGGGGGCAGGGCCCACGCTCGGACACTGGCGGCTCATGGGTCAATACCGCACAATAACGCCGATGCCCGCGGCCGACTTGATCAAACTCTGAAATCCCCGCATCCTCGCGGCGTCAGGCTGCGAGGCACCCGCATGACGCTCGAAATCCCGCAACGCGCCCTCGTCGTCCTCACCGGCCGCTACGGCTGCGCCTGCCCGGTCAGACCGAGGTAATCCCCCATCGTCGGATCGCCGTCGTTCTCGATCGCGATCAACGTCGGCATCGCAAACTCGATCAGCCCGCCGAAGTCCAACCCTTCCAGCGCCAGCGGCGGCGTGTTGTTCGTAACCGCCTTTTCGAGCGTATCGAGAACAACGCCCTGGGCGATATCGTCGATGGCATCGGTTCCCGGCAGCGGCGAAGTGCCGTCCCCGCCGCACGTGCTGCCGTGACTGAGCGAACGGCCCACGACTTTCAACCCGATCTCCGGAACGCCGCCGTTCACCGTGACGTCGAGCTGCACGTCGAAATTGATATCGTAACACGTGTCCCACAGCCGGCAGGTCAGACCACTTGCGAAAATCGCATCCCCACAACCCGGCACCGCATCGTAATCGCCGTTGAACTCCGCATTGAGCACGCCGTCACCGTCGCGGTCCGCCAGAAGCGCCACCGAAAGCTGGTCCAGCCGGAGCACGCCCTCCACCACGTCGGGCGTTGCAACTTCGTCATCAATCACGAGCTTGGGCGGAGGATCCATGCGCCCATGCAGAATCATCGGTGTGGTCGGGCCGATGTTCATCAGGCCGGACATGTTCTCGGCTTGCTCGCACGCCGCCCCGGCCACCGGGTCCATTGCACCCAGCGCCTCGCAGTCGCCGCCCTTGAGCCCCTCGCATTGCCCCACCGCGGCTGACACACCGGCGACCGAACAGTCCGCCGGCAGCAGATCGCCCAAGAGCGCCGTGTCGTTGAACTCCGTCTTGAACTTGCCCGTGTAGGTCAAGGCGTAGAACAACTGGTTGAACAGATCGTCCGCAAACGCCGCTGTGATGTCGCTCGCCGCGGGGATCGGCGGCAGCGGTAGCGGTGCGTCGCCGGCCGGCGTACCGTAGATCGGCAACACCTCCGTATCCTGTCCGATCGGCTTGAACTGCACACCATACGAAAGCGTCATCCCGGCCGGCACGATCTCGGCCGCCTCCAGGGAGAATCCCAGCGTCGTGTCGAACGCCGGAAGCGGCGCATCGGCGATCTGGAAGAACTCCAGGCTGAGCGGGTCGGCCTTGATCAGGTTCAACAGGTCCTGGAAGTTGAAGCTCTCGATCTGATCCTCCAGCGGCAGACCCAGATCCAGCCCCGGATCCCACTGCCCGAACGAAATGATCTTCCCCGCGATGTTGATGATGTCGAAGACGACGTTGACCAGATCAAAGACGAAGCCGGCGATGCAGCCGATATCCAACCCGCCTTCAACGGTCGTCACGTCGACCGCGTTCTCGCCGATCACGAACTGCAGCGGCACGGAGTTGCCCAACAGGATGTCTTCCTCGGTAATCGAAAAGACAATCTGCGGATCGATCACCCGTATCTCGAACACCGCGTCGAGCGTCAGGCGGGCGACACACACGCAGATATTCCCCAGCGGCCCGCACGCCCTGATCCGATACTGACCCTCCACCCCAATCCTCGCCAGAAAGTCCGGCAGTGTCGTCGTGACCTTCATCGCACCGTCCTGCAGATCGGTGATCACACTGATCGGCCCCGCCTCCAGTCCCGCCGAGTCGGCCACCGGATTAATCAGAACAGTCCAGTCCGAGAGCGGGCCGGGCATCGGCAGATCGGTCTTGAACCCCTGAAACTTCTGAAGCCAGTCGGCCAGTTCGCCTTCGATCGCCGGAGGAACGGTCGACTCGACCAGCGCCGTAAACGACTTCTGGAGACCCGCCGCCGAAATGGCCAGCCCCGTGCCGTTCGGGATGGTCGGGTCGCCGGCAATTCGAGCGGTAGCCGGAAGCGCCCGAGCCGGTCCGCTGAAGAAGCCGACCTTCTCCGAATGCGCCGCGTTGCCCAGCACGTCCCACGCCTCGGCGTACAGAATGCTCTGGGCCACGTGCGTCGTGCCCGCAACCGCCGTCTGATCGAGCGTCCGCGGCTGAATTGTCTGTTCGAAGCCGTACACGTACTTGTTACCCACGTCTTCGCCGTCGCCCACAGTGACCACCGGAGCGCTCAGTGGGAACCAGGCCCCGTTAAGCTTCACGAACGGGTCGCAAAACGTCGGAAACGGGCAGATCAACACGAGGCCGTGGCAGACCTCGCCCTGCACAGTGACCTGATTCGCCGGAGTGAACGCGCCTTCGGTCGGTGCGTGAATGTCGATATCAAAGCCGATGGCGTTCCCGCGCGCACTCAGATCATCCACGAAGCAATCTTCCGACGGCGGGTCGGGATACGAGCCCGGTTCCTGTTCGCCCCTGACGACCAGCCAGTGCTCCCCGCAACACAGACCGTTGATCGTCATCGACAGCGTGTTGGCCGCGAACTCCTCCGGCCCGCCCGTATCCACGATCAGGTTGCAGATCTCGACTTCGCAGTCCGGAAGCTGAATGGTGCCCCCATACGGCCCGCCCGGGAAGTCCGTCGCCGGATTCACCCCGATCGCCGCGAAAATGTCCTGCCCGTCCAGCTTCGCAAAAAGCGACTCGTCCTGGACGTTCGGAATCGGAACCGTCGCCCGCACCGGCGTGCCGTCCGCCTGGAAGATCGTGAACTGCGGAAACACCACGGTCGCCAGCGGCATGTTGGAGCAGACCGCATCGACGTTGTTGAAGGCGTTGGCCGCGTTGACGCGCATGAAGACCTGCGGCGCCCGCAACTCGTGCACCGTTTCCGACGTGCCGAACTTTGTCTGCGCCGCTCCAATGTCGACAAGGTCGACGTCGTCGTCGCAGTCGGAATCAAACGCAATACATGAACCGGTCAGCGGACCGCCGCCCGGCCCCGTCACGCAATCGAATACTCCGTCGAAGAATGCAAGGTCATAGTCGATTACGTTCGTCTGCGCAAGAAAGTCCACCGCGTTGACCCGGCTCGCGAGCCGCACCTGATCGCCCTCCTGAACCGGAATCGACGTGATGAACTCGTCCGCCTGGTCAAGCGCCACCAGCTCAGCCTTGACCGTCTCGGACCCGTCTCCGTTGATCACCTGCCACTGTGCTGTATGCCAGCTCAGGCAGTCGTCGCCCGCGGATTCGCACACGGGCGGCAGGGAACACTGCACCCGCAGGTCGTACCCGCCGCAGTTCGGATCATCGAGATCGATCAGCCCGTCGCAGTCGTTGTCGATCCCATCCGCGCAATCACATCCCGCTGGCCCCTCCGGCTTCTTCTTGCCCGGTGTGGCGCTGCACGTGGTGCCGTCGCCGGTCGCCGAGCAGATCAGAACGCCGTCGCGCTGGCACGGCCCAATGCCGACGCTGCAAGGATCGTCAAGTCCAGGGAAGTCCTCGTCGATTTCGCCGTCGCCGTCGTTGTCCAGCCCATCGCAAGACTCCGGCTCCTGGCAATCCGGGTCCTCGAGGTCCACAAGCCCGTCGCAATCGTTGTCGAACGTATCGTTACAACGGTTCGAAGCGGGCGGCCCCTCGACGCCCGGCGCCGCCGCCGACGCGTTACACGTCGTGCCTGTGCCGTCCACCGTGCAGATGACGATGCCCTCCTTCTCACAAATCCCCACACCCACCACGCAAACGTCGCCGAGACCCGGGAAATCCTCGTCCGTCTGACCGTCGTTGTCGTTATCGAAGGCGTCGCATAGTTCGTCGCCGATGCAGTCCGGGTCCTCGAAATCGGTCAGCCCGTCGCAGTCGTTGTCTTTGAAATCCGTGCAGGACGCATCGCCGTACGGCCCTTCCGTCCCCGGCGGAATCTCCTGGTTGGGGATGCACTCGATGTCGGATCCGTCCGCCTTGCAAACCGTCCGCCCCGGCCCCTCGCATTCCCCAACGCCGGTGTAACACGGGTCTCCCGGGCCGACGACGATCGGCTCACCGTTGGCCGGGTTGATGATCACACGCTCAAAGTCCTCGTCGATCAAACCGTCGCAGTCATCGTCCAGACCGTTGCAGATTTCATGGCCCACGGCCAGCGTCACCTGCCCGCCGACGATCTGCCCGTCGAACGCCCGCAACACGACAACGCCCCCACCGGAAAAAGTCGGCACCTGAACGTCGATCCGGGCCCCAAGCTCCCGGTTCGACTCGTCCGCGTTGAGACATTCCAACAGATAGCACCCGGCCTCGTTCGGGAGAACGACATCGATGGCCCCCAGTCGCAGCGAGCCTGCGGCCGGTAAATTGTTTTGAGGCGCTCCGCTCGCAACCCAGCGGGGCACCGGCAACGTACCGTCCCCGTCCGTTGTGGGAATCAGCGCCCATTGAAAGTCGCCCGCGAACGACAACGCCGTGTCGGAGTCCGTGAAGTCCACCTGGGCCAGAAGGATGGGAAACGCTTCGGTCGGGTTATGGACGATCACGTCCACCGTGACCGTCTCTCCGCCTGAAAACGGGCCTGCCTGCCGCGGAACCAGGTCGATCGTCAACTGCCCCTGCGCGGCCACGGGGAAAAGCAGAACCGCCGCCAACAACGAAAGACGAGCCCGCCCACGTGGACTCGAAGACATCCCCTTGGTCGTGAGTGAGCATTGTCCAACGAATCCACCGAACATGGCATTCTTTCTTCCGCTGCGGCAATTGGCGGCGCGACGCGCACGTTCACTATGAACACGCGCTCACCACACGAGCTGCATGACGGAACACCTCAAATCAACACCCGATCAAATTCCAGGCAGTTGGCCGGCCCGAACCGGTCCAGACAGCTAGACCCAAATTAAGCGAGCGCAGCTGGGTTTTCGCGCCCTGGCGGCCCGGT
>CAZNPL010000020.1:41951-113174 GCA_964574815.1 uncultured Phycisphaeraceae bacterium | reverse complement strand
CCTGACCGGCCGCCACCGGAGAAAAAACCCGCACGCAGCCTTGCCGGAAGGACACTTGCGGCGCCGGTGGTCGGATAACGCTTAGCACAGAGGCTAGCGAGGCCTGGGGGACGCCACAGCCGTCCAAAACCTCCATTTTGGCGGCATTTCGATGTAACAGCTAGGTAACACCATTGGTTCATGGCGGGATGAGCCTTGCCATGCAGGCGGTTGCCTGCTAACATATCTGCATAGCCGTATACACGGATACGTCTCTGGTGCCAGGAGTTGTGGTTACATGCTCAGAACCGTGCAGCTATTCAAGGCGCTGGCCGACGAGACCAGGCTCAGGATTCTGAATCTCCTGGCCCACGGCGAGTTGTGCGTCTGCGAGATCGAGCAAGCTCTCGGAATCGGCCAGTCAAAGGCGTCGCGCCATCTGGCTTACCTGAGGAACGCGGGGCTCGTGACGGATCGTCGTGAAGGGCCATGGATGTATTACGCGGTTGCTGATCCCGACGGGTCTGCTCATCGCTTTGTTCTCCAGTGGCTTGCCCAGACCGACGGCGAGGTTCCGCAGGTGGCTGCGGACCTGAAGGCACTGAAAGAGTTGCGAAGCGGGGGAGAGGTCTGCGGCAAATGCAAGTTGAGCGGCCGACAAAGACTGCGCTCGGGAAACGCTCGAACAGGGTGTCAGGTATGAGCGCGTGCTAATCCGTGTGTTGGCGGCGGCGCGTGGCAACGAAGGCAGCCTTGGAGGCCGATGAACCATTGGCAGTACGCTGGTGATCGTGCGATTCCGGAAAGGGGAACACAGGAGGCGGAAGGGGCAAACCCTGCGAACAAAACAGAGGCCGGCGCTGGAACGTTGGCGCGCCGGGTCTGCCGGGCCTCCACTACAGGAGAAGATCGATGGGAATGAGACTACTTGGGATTACCTTGGTGACAGCCGTCTTCGCTGCTTCGGCCGTTGGCCAGGACAACATCGCGTCGGGAAAGGAGCCGTCAAACACGACGACAACGGCGAAGCAGGCGGTGCAGTCTGCCGACCAGACGGGGAGCCAACCCGCTGGCACGGGCATGACAGCTCTACAGAACGCCTCGGAAGCGGGCAAGTATTTGTTCATCTTCTTCCACAAAGATGATGGCGAGGCCACGCAGAAGCTGAGGGCGGTTTTCGATGCCGCGGTAGACAAGGTCGTCGACAAGGCCGAATCCGTGGCCGTCGATATAAGCGACCCCCGAGAAAAGGAGATCGTCGACAAATTCAAGGTGAGCCGCGCGCCGATGCCTCTCACCTTTTCAGTTGCCCCCAACGGCGCCATCATCCAGAGCTTCCGGCAGAGGTTTACCGAACAACAGCTTTCGGATGCGTTCGCTAGCCCAGTGATGGAGGCGTGCCTCAAGGCCCTTCAGGAACGCAAGTATGTCCTGTTGTGTGCTCAGAACGGGGATACTCAATTCAATGATGAGGCGATGAAGGGCGTTCGTGACTTCATGGCCGACGCCCGCTACGGCAAAGTAACCGAAGTGGTCAGCGTGGACCCGAGCGACGAAAAGGAGGTGGATTATCTCGCGCGGTTTGGACTCAATGCAAGCCCTCCAGAGGCAGTCACGCTCTTACTCGCGCCACCTGGAAGGGTCATGGGCACCTTCACCGGAGCGACCGACAAGAACACGCTGCTTGCGGCGGTCACGAAACGAAAGTCGGGCTGTGGGTGCAAGAGTGGCAGCACCTGTGGGAAATAGGACAAACAGCAGGAGGCAAACAGGTGCAGCTCAGAAAACTCGTTTGGCGCGAGATCTTCGAGCGCAAGAACCAGCTTGCGACGAGTTTCTTCGCGATCTTCCTCGGCATTGCGGCAATCGTGTCGATCAAGAACATTACTTTCTACTCGGAGAAGGCGGTCGCCAGGGAGCTCGACGCACTGGGGGCCAACATCCTCGTCCTTCCCAAGGCCGCGTCCGTGCAAGACTACTACAGCGCGGACCTGCAGAACGACGAGTTTCCAGAGGAATACGTCACCACGTTGACCATGTCGGACCTTGAGGGCCTGGACAATCTCTCCCCGAAACTGTCTGTCCCCATTGAAATTCGCGGGAGAAAGGTCACGCTGACGGGTATTCTGCCGAAGAGCGAATTCCAGGTGAAGGCGATGTGGGAAGGGGCGGGCATCTTTTCACTTCCGCCTGAGGGGTGTGGCACTATCGCGGAAGTACCAGATGCCTTCAAGCCGCCAGTCCAGGAGACCCTGGTACGCAAGCGAGTCATCGACGATCTGGGCGAAAACGAAGTACTGATCGGCGCCGATGTGGCCGCTTTGATCGGTGTGGACGAGGGCGACGAGGTTGAGGCGCTCGGCAGAACGTTTACCGTAACCGCGGTCTTGCCAGAGACCGGCACCGTCGATGACGGGCGCTTGTTTGCCCATCTGCACGTAGTCCAAGAGCTCGCCGGCAAAGGGCCGGTGATCAACGCAATCGAGATCGTGGGCTGCTGCCAGGAGATTTCCGCTGGCTTGGTGGGCAAGATCAACAAGCTGCTGCCTGATGCAAAGGTGGTGACGGTTACACAAGTCGTGGACACTCAGGTCAAGACCAACCACATGATGGCGAGTCTGTCAACGGTGTTCCTGGCCATCATCGTACTTGTCGGGGGTGCCAGTATCGCCAATTACATGTACGCCAACGTCTTCGAGCGGCGGCGCGAAATCGGCACCTTGATGGCCTTGGGGGCGGGCTCCTCCGTAATTCTGCGCATGTTCCTCCTCAAGGGGCTGCTGCTCGGTCTGGTCGGCGGCGTCGGAGGCTATCTCCTCGGAACGGTACTCGCAGTGACGTTTGGCCCTCGGCTGGCGGGGATTGCCGTGATGCCCATGCCGGTGCTCGTGCTGTGGGCGGTCGGGTTGTCCGTGGGGATTGCACTCGTTGCAAGCTGCTTGCCGGCGCGAAACGCGGCGCGCCTGGACCCGTGTGCCACGTTTCAGGAGGTTTGATTCATGCTTCGAATGGAAGGGGTAAGCAAGAGCTACAATCATCGTGCGTCGAGTGTAACCGCGCTGCGCGATGCCAATGTTCATATGGGACGCGGTGATTATGTGTCCATCGTCGGGCCGAGCGGTAGTGGGAAAAGCACGCTGCTGTTGATGCTCGGCGGGATGCTTTCGCCGACACACGGCCGGGTGTTCGTAGACGGTACTTCTCTTTACGACCTGACGCCGAATGAGAGAGCTGCGTTTCGGAAGAAGAACATCGGATTCGTATTTCAGACGTTCAATCTTGTGCCTTACCTGACCGCCGTCGAGAATGTTCAGATTCCGCTCTTTCTGGCGGGAACCGACGAAACGGCGCAACAAGAAGAAGCGACGAGGCTACTCGAACGCGTGGGGTTGGGCGACCGACTGGACCACAAGCCATCGGAGTTGAGCGTGGGCCAGCAGCAGCGCGTGGCGCTGGCTCGCGTGCTTGCCAACGATCCCACAGTCATCCTTGCAGATGAGCCGACCGGGAATCTGGATCCGGAAACGAGCAAGCAAGTCATCGACTTCTTCGACGAACTGAACGCGGAGGGCCGAACGATCGTGATGGTCACGCATGATCCGCGAGCCGCCGAGCGTGCGAAGACGACCCTTCGACTTGTCGAGGGTACTGTGCTCAACGGGCAGGTCGAGTCGACGCGAGCCATGCATGAATGACACAACTCACAGGATGAAACGTGTCCTGATCCTCTGCACCGGTAACTCTTGTCGCAGCCAGATGGCCGAGGCCCTGTGGCGGTATCTTGGCGGTAATCGGTGGGAGGCATTCTCTGCCGGCTCCGAGCCGGCCGGATACGTTCATCCACTCGCGATCGATGCCATGGCCGATATTGGCGTTGACATCAGCGGACAAACGAGCAAGCATGTCGATGAACTTGCGGAAGCGAACTTTGACGTTGTAGTAACGGTCTGCGACGGCGCAAAGGGAGCCTGCCCGATGTTCCCGGGGGCGAGAAGGATGCTCCACTGGCCGTTTGAGGATCCGGCGCAGGCCACGGGTACCGACGCCGAGAAGCTCGCGGTATTTCTCCGTGTCAGGGACGACATTCGTGGGCACATTGCAGATTACCTTGCAGAGTAACTGCGGAAGCCTTTGTGGGGCTGCGGCGTTGCAGTACGCAAAAGATGACCACCTTGGCCCTTGGCCTGGTGTAGGAGACTGCTGTCCGACCGTGCCATCATCGACGGAGTTGGCTCCTTGACGCGAAAAGCAACGAAGCGCGAGGACTCGGAGCCTGCGCCCGAGCCCACGGGCGTGACTTGCGACGTGGATGCTGGGTGAGGCTGCGGGGATGACTAAACGACCTGCCAGCCGGCTCCGCGTCTTTGGCGGCGAGACGCGACCGGAGGATTAGCACGTGTGCGTTGCGCTCGTCTCATACGTCCGAAGCGGCCGATCAAGATGGAACGAGAGTACCCGATGAAACTGGTCTTCGATGGTGCCGGATGGTCTCGACGGGTCAGGAGTGGTCATTCAAAACCCGCTTTATTTTCGCAAGATCCGCGATTCTGGCTCAGGAACGCCGATTTTCGGCCAGAGGGAAGCGGTATTCGATTCCCCCCGCCCGGTGACGTAAAGCGTTTGCCGGTCAGAACTTGCGGACGCCTGTGAACGTGTACCCGATGCGTACCCGATGACGGCGGTTATCCAGACGGCGGGTCCGGACGCAAACTGCTGCTCCGGAGGATGTGGACGCGCGATAGTGCGGTCTTGGTTGTCGTAGCGGCTCGTGAGTGGGTCAAAAGTGGGTCAGTCGGCACGTGAAAGCCACTTGTTTTCTACTGTTCGTCAACCTGCCAGCTGCTTGCTACCCTTGTTTCTGACTGAAAAAAAGCACTTAAGTGCTGTTGTGACAAGGGTTTGCAAGCGGAACATCGAATTCCCAAGCTGGACGTCGTCGGTTCGAATCCGATCGCCCGCTTTAAGGCATGATCCTTATGCCGAACGCCGCTTGGCGTGCCTGCCCGCCTCGGGCAGGGAGGGCCGAAGTACTTTAATGAAACGGCAAGACTACGAGCCTGGGTGGGGCGAGTGAGCCGCGCCTCGCCCCGGAGGGGAAGCCTTGAAACATCCTGGGGGTGGCAGGTCGGCGGAATCCTGATGCATAGGCCGATCACTCCCCGGGACGAGCTCAAGCCTCTAGGACCCTCCGTCGTGCTCGGCGGATCGCTCATCGCTCCGCATTATGTGAAAGCAGGTCATAAGTTGATGCGGCACTCGACCCCCGTGTGTGCAACTGAGTCAGCCGTACGTCGTCTGGTTTCTTGGTGAATGGCGAAGCGAAAACAGGAGGTCGTTATCATGGTTTCATTGTTCTATCGAGGCTTTTGCGCCGTGCTCTTGGCGGCGTGCGTCCACGTATCACCAGCGGCGGCCCAGACACCGGCAGGCACGGCGTTCTTCTACCAGGGCAGTTTGATCGTTGCCGGAGCACCGGCCAACGGCGACTTTGATTTTCAGTTCAAGCTCTTCGACGCCGCGATCAACGGCAATCAGATCGGCGACACCCGGTTTGCCAACGACGTCAGCGTGGCCGGAGGCCTGTTCGCGGTGTCGATCGACTTTGGTGAAGGCGTTTTCACCAGCGACGCCCGCTGGCTGGAGATCGGCGTGCGCCCCGGCGCAAGCGGTAACCCACCGATCGTGCTCACGCCACGACAGCGCATCGCCCCCACGCCGGTCGCGATCCAGGCCCTCAACGATGCGAACTGGACGCTCGACGGCACTGCAATCCACAATACCAACGACGGCTTTGTCGGCATGAACGAGCCGAACCCTCTGGCTCAGTTGCACGTCACGGGCATCAGTGGCCTCGACAACCTCGATCCGTCTGATCTTGCGACGGACCAGATCGTGATCGAAGGCGGCCAAGCCTGGCTGGGGCTTTACTCGGACAACGTCGGCGCGCCCGGCTCGGGGATCTCACTGGGCGAGATCGACACGGCCACCGGCGAGTTGACCAAGTGGTCGCTCGTGCAGCGCACCGCCGGCAACGGTGGCGACTTCAGCATCACCTACGGCAGCGACCCGGCCGGCAATGCCAACGCGCGCTATCTGCAGGTCAAGCCCACCGGTGACGTCGGCATCAGCGTCAACAACCCTGCCGCCAAGTTGCACGTCAAGGCGGTCGGCACGACGCAGTTTCAGGCGCCCAACGCCCTGCGGGTCACCAGTGAATACCCATCGACGATCGCGAATACGGTTGAGTTCGTGGACATCAAGGGCAACGAAATCCACGCAGTCCAGGACGATCAGTTTTCCTCCCTCGAGTTGCAGCCCGACGGAGGCGATGTGGTCGTCGGAACCGGAAAGCTGACTGATGCGAAGCTCAGCGTAGGCCGTAGCTCCGCAGGCGTGTTCAACAGCGATCTGCAGTTTGAAGAGGTCGTGATTCAGGATTCGGCTAATGCCTGGCTGGGCCTCTACAGCGACGACGTCGGCAACGTCGGATCAGGCATCACGTTTGGCGAGAAAGGCGGCAACGTGAAGAAGTGGGCCATGTACGCCCGCACCACCCAGAATGTCGGCGATCTGGTCATCACGTATGGCACCGACACCAATCCGACCGCGAACGAGAAAATGCTTCAGATCGACCGCGACGGTACGACCAAGGTAAAGGTTATCGAGATCCTCGGGGCCGACGTCGCCGAACGATTCCCTTGCAGCGAACCGGTCGAACCGGGACAGGTCCTGATGATCGATGCCGAAAACCCGGGTCAGCTCTGCCTCTCACGCGGCAGCTACAACCGCAAGGTGGCGGGCGTCGTGAGCGGGGCCGGAGACCTGCCAGCCGGCGCCGTGCTCGGCAACCTCCCCGGCAACGAGGAAGCGCCCGCGGTCGCGTTGTCGGGCCGCGTCTGGGTCCACTGCGACGCAAGCGACCGAGCCATCACGCCGGGAGACCTGATGACCACCGGCGACCGCCCCGGCTACGCGATGGCCGTCGAGGACCACGCCCGCGCAACGGGCGCCGTGATCGGCAAGGCCATGACGCCCCTGGCCAAGGGCGAGCGCGGACTCGTTCTCGTGTTGGTCAACCTGCAATAACCGAATGACGGCGCATTGATCAGGAGACCGACCATGAACCGAAACAAGTGCCTGATGATTCTGATCGCGGCGTGCGCGACGGCCGCGGCCCGCGCCGGCGACGGCGTCGGCGCCGTCGACACGATGTCAC
This sequence comes from uncultured Phycisphaeraceae bacterium, assembly GCA_964574815.1. Taxonomy (GTDB): domain Bacteria; phylum Planctomycetota; class Phycisphaerae; order UBA1845; family UBA1845; genus CAZNPL01. Next base: position 105,979 of record CAZNPL010000020.1, on the reverse strand, counting down.
CCGACGCGCAGCCGCATTCATACCGGGTTCAGCTCCCCAAATGGCAGACGGCCGAGTTGGTGGCCCCGGAGCTCGTACCGCACCGCATCCTCCTCCCGGAGACCCGCCCGATCGCGGAAGTCGAGGAAAACAGCGACCGACTACGCTCCCAGGCCCAAGAGGTAGGCTACGTCGAACCGTTCGACGCCCGCCAACTGGTTGACTGGCCGTGGGTAACCAGACCAAACGGCGGTTCCGTAAGCCACGTGGAGTTTCTCTCTCCAGGCGCGTGCGGACTCCGGTTGCGCCTTGAAAACCTCGACCCAGGCTCCGAAATCCAAATGCGGTTCGCAAACGCTACGCGAACCTCCGTGCTCGGCCCGTTCGAGAAGCCGCAAATCGACGAGGAAGGCGGCTGGTGGACTCCGACCATCTGGGACGAGTCGATCGTCGTAGAACTGTACGTGCCCGAAGGCCTGAAGCCTGACGCCGATGCACCGATCGTCACCAAGGTCGCCCATCTCGCAATGGGCGGAACGTGCGCCAACACGCCGGGTGGCGCTACGTTACCCTGCCACAACGACGTAGTATGCTTTCCGACTTGGGATAATAACGAAGCGCGCGGCGTCGCGCTGATCTACTTCCTTCAGGGAGCATCCTGCATCCGATGCACCGCAGCCCTGCTCAATCGCGAGCCGGGCGACCTGGCCCCGTTGTTGATGACGGCCAATCACTGCGTGAACGCCGCCTCCGACGCCGCCAATCTGGAAGTCTACTGGTTCTTCGAGACCAACTCGTGCAACGGCACGGCCCCGGCAAACCCGGCAGGGCAACCGCGCAATCTCGGTTCCGTGCGGCTCAAACGCCACGCGCCGACCGACTGGTCCCTTCTCGGACTGGATGACCCTCCCGTCGCCGGCGCCCTCTACCTCGGCTATCGCTCGAGCGCGTGGTCAAACAACGAGGATGGAACGGGCGTGCATCACCCGCGCGGCACCTTCAAGCGAATCAGCTTCGGTGATACCGGCGGTACAAGCAACCGGACCTTTTGCGACGCCAACGGCCAGAATTGTTTCGATGCCGACGTCCGGAATATCACGTACACCAGCGGCACGACTGAACCGGGCTCGTCCGGTTCGCCCATTTTCGACGCGGATCGGCGCGTGCGGGGAACACTGAGCGGGGGCGACAACAATTGCCCGGAGTCCAACAAGTACTATGGCAGGCTGGACCTGGCCTTTGATCATTTAAAGTACTTCATGGACGACTCGTTTATCGCAAGTCCCGTGTTCGTCAATGGCGGTGTGGCCGGCGACCCTGGAAACAACGGCGACACCGAACGCGGCACGCTCCTGCAACCGTTCAACACAGTTGAGGAAGCGACCCACGCCGTTCGGTCCGGCGATGAGGTGCACATCGCGCCGGGAAGCTACAACGAGCGTTTCAGCATCTGGCGCCCCGTGACGCTCAGACGGAACGGCTCATCCGGCAGCGTGCGTATCGGCGATTGACTGGTGTACCGACTCGCGCGGCTCGGGCAAAGGAATCGAGGCTCCCGGCTGCGATAGACCGGCGCCGGCGTGTTGAAAACCGAAGTATACCAGTCCATCCTATGGCGCCGGCCCCTTACGGGCCGGCGCCACCTTCGCGTGGCCGCAGGAAGATCGAACTCGATGCCAACGCGCGTTCGCGAGCAGGAGCTGATGGATAACCCGCACCTCGACCGCCGCATGCATATCCAGGCAATGCGCGGTCTCTCGCGGGTTTACTTGGCCAGTCGCCTGTGGGCTGCCCTCTGGCCGCACATACAGCGCGAGTACCGAGCGGCGACCGGTCCGCTGCGCGTCCTAGACATTGCCACTGGCGGTGGCGATTGGCCTCTCGACCTGGCGCGCCGCGCCCGGCGCGCTGGCTGGGCCGTCGAAGTCGCCGCCTGCGACGTCAACCGCCGCGCCATCGCTTTCGCGCGACTTCGAGCCCGCCGGGCCCGCGTCAACGTCCGCTTCTTCACGCTGGACGCATGTGAGCAGCCGCTGCCCGACGGCTACCACGTCCTGACTTCGTCTCTCTTCCTCCATCACCTGGATGAGCAGCAGGCGGTCGCGTTGCTCGCTAGAATGGCTGGGGCCGCCAGACGGGTCATGCTCGTGGACGACTTGCGCCGCACGAAACGCGGCCTGTGGCTTGCGTGGCTTGCGACGCGGACCCTGAGCCGGTCACCCGTCGTCCGAACGGATGGTCCGCGATCGGTCCGGGCGGCCGTTACGACCGCTGAACTGCACTGCCTGGCTGAACAGGCCGGGTTGGCCAACGTGAGAGTTATTCCGCATTGGCCTCAGCGACATCTGCTGGTCTGGCGACGTTGACAACATCGAACGGGTAGAGCTGGCCTGGACTGAGAATTTGCGTGGACAAAACCCGTCACATCGACGCCATCGTTGTCGGAGCCGGCCCGGCAGGCGCCTTGGCCGCTCGCGGTCTCGCCGCGAAAGGCGTACGCGTGCTTCTTGTTGACGAGGCACATTTCCCTCGGTGGAAGGTCTGTGGCTGTTGTCTGAACGGGGCGGCGCTGCGTGCTCTCGACAACGTCGGCCTCTCGAAACTTCCCGAGCGAGTCGGCGCCCGCAGGCTCACACACGCGCGAATCTGTGCCGGCGGGCACACAGCCGAACTGAACCTTCCCGACGGGGTGGCGCTTTCACGTGAACGCTTCGACGAGGCACTGCTTCACGAGGCGATCAAAGCCGGCGCCGAGTTCCGTCCGGAAACGACGGCTACCTGGATCAGCGTCTCGCCGGAACAGGCGGACATTGAACTCAAAACTCGGCACGGGGTGAGTACAGTGCGCGCCCGCACAGTCATCGCAGCCGACGGATTGGCCGCGGCTTTCACCCGACGAATCCCTGGCGTTCGTCACGAGCCTGCCCCACAGTCCCGGATTGGTGCGGGCACTACGCTCGCTCATGCGCCTCGGGGCTATGGCCCCAACACGATTCACATGGCCATCGGGTCGGGTGGCTACGTCGGCATCGTGCGTCTCGAAGACGACCGGCTCAACGTGGCCGCTGCTTTTGACGTGCACTACGTCCGATCACTGCGCGGGCTGGCCGCTGCCGCAACTCAAGTCATCGAGGAGAGCGGTTTGCCCTCGATCTCGGCGCTGCGCAATCAACGCTGGCAGGGCACGCCACCGCTGACACGAAGGTATGAACTGCCGCCGGCCGCACCGCTGTTTCTTATCGGCGACGCGGCCGAGTACGTCGAACCCTTCACGGGTGAAGGAATGGCCTGGGCGCTCATAGGCGGAGCGGCCGTCGTCGAACACGTGGTCGCTGCGCTGAATGGCGCCGCCCCCGCTGCACAGGCTGCCTGGCGTCGCCGCAGCCGGACGTTACTTGGCTGGCGAAGAAGGCGTTGCCAATGGATCGCTCGGGCCCTCCGTCACCCGCGTCTGGTCGTTTTGAGCGTCCGACTGTTGAGTGCCCGTCCACAACTCGCGGGCCCGTACGTCCGAGCGCTCAATCGGCCCGCCCTCGCCTGCGAGTGACCTCCAGCAGTACCAGCTCGATGGTCAGCCCCGGACCAAAAGACAACGCCACACAGAGCCCCTCCTTCTGCTGCTCGAGCAAGCGTTGCAGAACGAAGAAGACTGTCGATGAAGACATGTTGCCGAAATCGTACAGCACACCCCGCGAATCGGAAAGCGCGTCCGGACCGAGATCCAGTGCCGATTCGACGGCATCCAGAATCTTCGGCCCACCGGGGTGCACCAGCCAGTGCGCAATCTGATCGCGTGCTCGCCCGCTCCCGGCGAGCACCTTCTCTACTGCTTCTCGGATGTGAGCACCCAGCGTGTCAGGCAATGCACGCGACAGCTCCAGCCGCAGGCCATGATCGTCGGCAAACCAGACCATCTGGTCCGCGGCCTCAGGCAGATGCACGGAGCGGCAGTTCAGGACCGCCACCTCCGAGGGCTGCGGCGATAACGCGACCACCGCGGCCCCGTCGGCGAACAGCATGTTGGCCGTAATCTGATCGATGGCGTTGCTGTACTGAAAGTGCAGAGAGGACAATTCGCACGTACACACGAGGGCGTTTCGAAGCGCAGGCGACAGTCCCGATACCAGTCGCAACGCGGCCAGACCGGCCGAGCAGCCCATAAAGCCGAGGTTCCAGCGGTGGACGCCCGGAGACAGACCGGCGTGCTCAAAGAGCGGTCGCTCCAGCCCCGGCGATGACGCATGCGTGCACGAGACGGTCACCAGCGTTTGCAGCTCTTCGAACACCCCGCGCGGCAGGGCACCCGCAGCCCGACACACGAGATCGCGTGCCGCATCATCGAAAAGCGCGTTCCGAGCGCCCATGCCGGGGCCGCCGGGGGCCTCGGAGGCTGGCATGTAGAACGGCACGCGCCCCGCACCGTCTCGCCCCTCAAGCACGGCGAAGTGTCGCTTGCCAATGGACGACTGTTGTGCGATACGCCGGATTACGCGATCCGTGCGCGGGTCGGGGACGATCTGCCGCACGAGGGCGATGACCTCCTCCTGTGTGATCGCCCGACGCGGAACGGCCGTGCCGATGCCGTGAATGAACGTCCGCTGGTCGGAGGTCGGCTCTGCAACGCCTGTTGGATATTGAGTTGGTTTTTCCGCGCTCACGAGCGATACTATACCGCGCATGTGCACCGAACGCTTGAGCCGCAACGACCGGATACACGCTGATGTTGTGGAGCGAACGCATGGACCCGTTTCTTCATGAGGCGATTCAAGAAGCAAAACAGGGTGCCGCCGAGGGTGGTATCCCCATCGGGTCGGTCCTGGTCATCGACGGGGCCGTCGTCGGTCGCGGCCACAACCGCAGGGTGCAGAAGGGCAGTGTGGTCCTCCATGCCGAGATGGATTGCCTGGAGAACGCCGGGCGGCGCAGTGCGCAGGATTATCAACGTGCGGTGCTCTACTCGACGCTTTCCCCCTGTGATATGTGCAGCGGTGCAGTGCTGCTCTATGGCATCCCCAAGGTCATCGTAGGCGAAAACGTCACGTTCCAGGGACCCGAGGAATACGTGCGTACACGCGGGGTTGAACTGGTCGTTCTGAACGATCGGGAGTGCATCGACCTGATGCAGGAATTCATCAAGTCCCACCCGGCCCTGTGGAACGAAGACATCGGCGAGTGACATCCGCCGGACGTCACCGTCGACCGGGACGCCACACGGGGTCGTGCATGTCGATCTGCGTCGGTTCAAACCAGCGCGTCATGATCATCCGCTGCTGGGTGTAGAACGTCATCCCTTCCTTGCCCTGTATATGCAGATCACCGAAGAAGGAGTTCTTGTAGCCGGTAAACGGAAACCAGGCCATCGGCGCCGGCACACCCACGTTGATCCCGATCATGCCCGCGCCGAACTCATGCTTGAAGATCCGCGCCGCCCGCCCCGACGTGGTGAAGATCGCAGCGCCGTTGCCGTACTCGCAACGATGTCCCAGTTCGATTGCCTCATGCAGACTGTCCACGCGAATGATGGGAAGGACAGGACCAAACACTTCCTCTCGTGCGACCGTCATCTCCGGGCGCACGTGGTCGATAATGGTGGGACCGAGGAAGAAACCGTCATTACCATCGCCGCGGCGAGCCTTCCTTCCGTCAAGAACGATCTGTCCGCCTTCACGCTCTGCACCGTCAATGTAGTCACGGACCCGCTCGAGATGCTGACGGCTGATGAGAGGGCCCATGCCCGGGCTGGAATCCGCAACATCAGTGCGGCCGACGGTGATTTTGGATCCCTCAGCACAAAGCCGCTCCACTAGTTCGTCAGCAACGTCACCGACGGCGATCAAAAGGCTCCCCGCCATGCAGCGTTCTCCCGCGCAACCGAACGCCGAGTGAAGTATCCCTTGGACGGTCGGCTTTATCTCCGTATCCGGCATGACCACCACGTGGTTCTTCGCACCACCGGCCGCCTGCACGCGCTTCCCGTTTGCCGTTCCCGTCTCGTAAATATAGCGAGCCACCCGCGTGGACCCGACAAACGATATCGCTTTGATATCGGGGTGGTCAAGCAACGCATCGACGCAGCTCTTGCCCCCGTGCACCATGCCGAACACGCCTTCCGGCAATCCCGCTTCGACAAGCAACTCGGCGATCCTGATCGACGACAGTGGCACCCTCTCCGAGGGCTTGAGGATGAAGCAGTTGCCGCACGTCAGCGCCACCGGGTACATCCACAGCGGAACCATGGCCGGAAAGTTGAACGGGGTAATGCCGGCCACAACGCCAAGCGGATGACGGACCGTCTCGCAATCGACCTGCGGAGCAAGGTCCTTCACACTCTCCCCTACGAGCAACGAGGGCAGCCCGCATGCGAACTCGACCATCTCCACGGCTCGCTGCACCGAAGCACGCGACTCCGCAAGGGTCTTGCCGTGTTCCCGTGTACAGATCCGGGCGATGTCCTCAGCATTCCGCGTAAGCAGGTCGTGAAACCGGAACATGATTCGAGCGCGATCGGGTGCGGGCGTATTCCGCCACGCCGGAAATGCGGCCAGCGCGCCCTGCACCGCGCGATCCACATCCTCCCGGGCACACTGAGGTGCAAATGCGATCACTTTCCCGGTCGAGGGATTCCAAACCTCGGTCGACTCATTCGCCCGTGCATCAGTCCACTGACCCGAGATCAAGCACTGACAGGTCATCGTATCGGTCATAGCCAAGGTCTCCTTGGTGGTCCGGTCCAACGTGCGGAAGCGCCCGAAAGTATAGCACTCTTGAAGGCTCTTTCCAAGGCGGTGGAAACTGCGGCGAGACCTCCGGGCACGTGACGTTGGCGCCGGCATTTCATCTTGCACGCCACTTGCTGGTCGATGCCACACGATCAAGCGTGCGGCGGGTCCGCCTCAGGCGGATCCCGCCATGCGGGAGCCACCCCGATCAATGCTGCCCGGTGCCATGTGTCCGGGGCACTCGACCGGAACGCCTGAATCGGGCCACTGCATCCATGCCGAGACTACCTTGCAATGACCGATGCTTTCGCTTAGCGTACGATGTTCGTAACCGTATCGCGTTGGGAAAAACCCCTGCTTGCAAGGAGTTCGTCATGGCTCGGGTCGTCCGAGGGGGTCTGATTCAGGCGGTATTGAGCGAGTCCGCCTCCTCGTCCATCGAGAAGATCAAGAAGTCGATGATTGACAAACACGCGGCCTTGATCGCCCAGGCAGCGGACAAGGGCGTGCAGTTGCTCTGCCTCCAGGAGCTGTTCTACGGACCGTACTTCCCTGCCGAGCAGGACACGAGGTGGTATGAACTGGTCGAGCGCACACCCGACGGTCCGACGACCCGGTTGATGTGCGATCTCGCCCGCCAACATGGCATCGTGATCGTTGTCCCGATCTATGAAGAGGATCTTCCCGGAGTCTACTACAACACCGCCGCCGTGATCGACGCCGACGGAACCTATCTCGGCAAGTACCGCAAGACCCATCTGCCGCACTGTAATCCCGGCTTCTGGGAGAAGTTCTATTTCCGACCGGGGAACCTCGGTTATCCGGTTTTTGACACGCGATTCGGAAAGGTCGGCGTCTACATCTGCTACGATCGACATTTCCCCGAGGGGGCGCGATGCCTCGGACTGAACGGCGCCGAAATCGTGTTCAATCCCTCGGCCACCGTCGCCGGTCTGTCGGAGTACCTGTGGAAGCTCGAACAACCGGCCCATGCCGTCGCCAATCAATACTTCGTCGGCGCCATCAATCGGCCCGGCATCGAGGCGCCTTGGAATATCGGCGAGTTCTACGGAAACTCCTACTTCTGCGATCCGCGCGGACAAATCATAGTCGAAGGCAGCCGGAATACGGACGACATCGTCGTAGCCGATATGGATCTGGACATGATCCGCGAGGTCCGCAATGTCTGGCAGTTCTTCAGGGACCGCCGGCCCGATGCGTATGACCAGATCGCTGCATCCTGACGCAGGCCGATTTGTACGACCCGGTTCGGGGAAACGGGAATGGCGGTTGCAGCACTGATTGGCATAATCTTGGACGAGGTAGTTCAAGGCACGCCGGCCGAGCGAGGACCGGGCGACGCGCCTCCGCCCGCGACGGCGTCGGGGACGCCGGCCGCGATCGAGTGATGGAGTATCGACATGTCAAGTAAAACGTATTCGCCCGGGACGTCCGTACCCCTGCCCGTGAGCGACCACACGCCCACCCCGTACACCGGCCCCGGCCGGGACGAAATCCTGGCCTTGCGACGCCAATACCTCAATCCGGGAATCCTGACCTACTACAAAGAGCCGATCTGCATCGTCGAAGGGCACATGCAATACCTGTGGGACGAGACAGGCAAACAGTACCTCGACGGCATCGCTGGCATCGTCACCGTCTCCGTCGGACACTGCCACCCGAAGATCACTGAGCGGGTGCGCGAGCAGGTCGGACGACTGGTCCATACGACGACCATCTACCTTCATCCGACGATCGCTCAGTATGCGCGCGAGCTGGCCTCTCGGATGCCTTCGGACTCGGATTTGGAGGTGTCCTATTTCACCAATTCCGGAAGCGAGGCGAATGACCTCGCAACCTTGATGGCCCGCCTGCATACCGGCAACCACGAGGTGCTTACGCTGCGTAACGGCTATCACGGTGGCTCTCCGTCGGGCATGGCGCTGACCGCGATCGGCACGTGGAAGTACCCGGTGCCCTCGCCACCCGGCGTGACGCACGTGCCCGCCGGGTACTGCTACCGCTGTCCCTTCGGCCTGAGCTATCCCTCGTGCGAGCTGAAGTGCGCTCACAGCGTCGAGGACGTGATCCGCTACGAAACGCCCGGCGTTGTCGCCGCCTTCATTGCCGAGCCCATCCAGGGCGTGGGCGGCGCCGTCGTGCCCCCTCCGGAATACTTCGGGATCGTCTACGACATTGTCCGCAAGTACGGCGGGCTGTGCATCGCCGACGAAGTCCAGACCGGATTCGGCCGAACGGGTTCACACTATTGGGGATTCCAGAACTGGGGCGTCGTCCCGGACATGGTCACGATGGCCAAGGGCATCGGCAACGGCGCTCCCCTGGGCGCGTGCACGACGAAATCCGAGATCGCCATGCCGATGTCCGAGCGACTTCACTTCAATACGTTCGGTGGAAACCCGGTCTCCATGGTGCAGGCGCTGGCCACGCTCGATATCATTGATGAAGAAGATATCCAGCAGCGCGCTCGAACCATCGGCGGCTACCTCAAGGACAAGCTGCTGGCCCTCCAGGACAAGCATCCCCTCATTGGTGAGGTGCGTGGAATGGGCCTCATGCTGGGCGTGGAACTGGTCAAGGATCGCCAGACCAAGGAGGCGGCAACCGCGGAGACGGCTGACGTTGTCGAAAAAGCGAAGGACCGTGGCCTCCTCGTGGGCAAGGGAGGACTCTACGGCAACGTCATCCGGGTCAAACCGCCGATGTGCATCACCAAAGCGGATTGCGACTTCCTGGTAGATTGCCTGGACGCCAGCCTGACCGAAGTCGCCGGCACCGCCTGACCGCCGGCCGGCGTGACTCGTTTGGGGCGCGTCATCAAATGGCCACCCTCGGCTCCGGGTGGCACGAAGGACCGCAGTCACACATGCTCCGGCGGCTTGATCGGTTCGACGGTGCCCTTGGCAAGCCCGTCCTGATACTCGCGCCAGCTCATCGGCGGTTTGCCCGTGTCGACCGCGTGCATCGTGATGCACCCCTCGACCGGACACACCAGCGAGCACATGTTACAGCCCACGCACGTCTCTTCGTTGATCGTGTAGACATTCACGTAACCGTCACCCGCGCCGTGGACGTAGCACTGCGTGCCGCTGACGAACATACGGTCCGCCGCGTCTTTGTGCCGCTTTCGAAACTCCTTCTCGGAAACCCGCTCGCGCTCGATCGACTGATGGCACCCGTCCTCGCAGGCGATGTAGCACAATCCGCAGTTGATGCACTTGTCCTGCTCGATTCGGGCCACAACCTTGTAATTCAGATCCAGCTCGCTCCAGTCACGGATCCGCTCGAGGGATTTCCCAATGAAATCGCCTGGCGATGCAAACCCCTTGCCCCGCATCCAGTTCGTCAGACCGCTGATGAATCCGTCCACAATACGAAAACCGTAGTGCATCACCGCGGTACACACTTGGATGGACGTCGCGCCCAGCAACATGTGTTCCACGGCGTCCTGCCAGGCCTGGATGCCACCGATGCCGCTGACCGGCAGTCCGATTTCCGGATCGGATGCGATTTGCGAAACCATGTGCAGCGCGATCGGCTTGACCGCCGGACCACAATAACCCCCGTGCGAACCGCGCCCGCGTACATGAGGCTTGGGGTACAGCGTTTCCAGATCGACGCCCATGATCGAATTCAGCGTGTTGATCAACGAAATGCCGTCGGCCCCGCCCTGCTTGGCCGCACGGCCGATCGCCCGGATGTCGGTGATGTTCGGCGTCAGCTTCACGATCACCGGCGTCCGGGCGACCTCCTTCACCCATTCGGTGATCATCGCCGTGTACTCGGGGACCTGCCCCACGGCCGATCCCATGCCCCGTTCACTCATGCCGTGCGGGCAGCCGAAGTTCAACTCGAGCCCGTCCGCGCCGCTGTCTTCCGTGCGCTTCACGATCTCGTGCCAGGCCTCGCGCGTCGACTCGACCATGAGCGAGACAAACACCGCGTGGTTCGGATAGTCCCGCTTGACGTTGCCGATCTCCCTGAGATTGTCTTCCAGTGTGCGATCGGTGATAAGTTCGATGTTGTTCAGGCCGACGACCTTCTGCCCGTCATAATCGATCGCCCCATAGCGCGAGGAGACGTTGACGATCGGCTCATTGCTGATCGTCTTCCAGATGACGCCCCCCCAGCCGGCCTCGAAAGCCCTGCGGACCTGGTATTCCGAGTTCGTCGGGGGGCCGCTGGCCAACCAGAACGGATTCGGCGCCCTGACACCGCAGTACTCGATGCCGAGATCCACCTCTCCGTTGCCCGTTCGCGCCTCGCCGTATCCACTCATCGCGACCTTCCATCCTTCGCCCGGCAGCCCCGGACTAACTCAAAACCCCATTCGCATAACGCACCGGAGACCCGAAACGCCGACCTGCCGACCGCACGATGCTCTGGCTGGAACGCTATCGAGCCAGCATCTCGTGAATCCCGCGAGCGGCCACTTTACCCGCCTGCACCGCGTTCACCACTTCTTCGTGAGCACCCTTCTGGCAGTCGCCTCCCGCAAACAGGCGCGGGACCGAAGTCCTGCCTGTATCCGGATCCGCGGCCACCCGTCTATCCTTCGTCAGCTTGAGGCGCGGCACCGACTCGATCAGGTCCCGCCGCGGCGCCTGCCCCAGCGCCTTGATCACCATGTCGCACTTTTGCGTGTACTCCGAGTTACGCACCGGCTTGAGCTTTGCCCTGCGACCCCGACCATCCAGCTTCAATCGCTGGAGCCGCACCCCGGTAACCTTCCCGCCGCGGCCGAGAATGCGCAGCGGCCGGCTCTGCCAAAGGAATTCCACCCCGTTGCTGACGGCCAGTTTGTATTCGTGCCGAAACGCAGGCATGGAACCCACGTCGCGCCGGTAGGCAACCGCTACGGAATTTGCTCCGAGCCGTGCGGCAATGTTGGCCGCATCCATCGCCGTGTTCCCGCCGCCAATCACCAGGACGTGTTCGCCCACAACGCACTTGCCCGGCGGTTTTGTATGCGTCTGCCGGATGAACTCGAGCGACTCCCACACGCCCTTGAGGTTCTCACCGGGCACGTTGAGTGATGCCGTCGCACCCAGCCCGATGCCCAGAAACACGGCATCGTATTCGTCGAGCAACCCGAGGAGCTTCGACCCATCGATTCGCTCTTTCGTTTTGGTTTCGACCCCGATGTCCAGAACGTCCGCCACCTCGGATCGGGCGAACTCAGCCGTGGTTTTGTAAGGAGCAATCCCGAATGTGTTCAGCCCGCCCAGCGTTTCTTGCGCCTCGTACACTACGACGTCGTGGCCACGCTTTCGCAACTCATGCGCGCACGTGAGACCCGCGGGACCGCCCCCCACAATTGCAACCCGCCTTCCGGTCGGCTCGCCAGCCCGATAGAAACCTCGGCTCACGTCCCGCGCGGTGTCGCATGCATACCGCTGCAATCGCCCGATGTCTACGGGCGCGCGCAGGTGTGTGTACTCGACGCAAGCCCCCTCGCACAGCACCTCGGTAGGGCAGACCCGGGCGCACGAGCCGCCGAAGATGTTGGCATCCAGAATCGTCCTCGCCGCACCGACCGCATCCCCGTGAAGGATCTGCCTGATGAATTGGGGAACGTCGATGTGCGTCGGGCAAGCCCGCGTGCACGGGGCATCGAAGCAATACAGACACTTCGAGGCCGCCACCGCCGCGCCTTCGCTCGTCAGCGCCGGGTGCAGTTCCGGAAACCACTTGCGGTACTCGCGCTCATTCCGCCGGCTCGTCGTCCGAGTCATCCGACCATCCTCACGAGGGGATCAACTTCGAATTCCAGGCAGGGCCGCCACCATTCACGCATTCGGCACGCAAACCGGTCACACCCGCCCCACACCCGACCGCGGAATGAACTGCCCGTGCCCGTTGCGACCCACGAACCTGTAGTCCTCGACGATGTGCCGCCCCCGGCAGAACGTGTGCTCCGGAAATCCGGCCAGCTCCCATCCCTGAAACGGACTCCAGTCGCAATTGGTCTGCATCTTCCGCCAATCTACGGTGCGCTTCGTCTTCGGTTGAATGACTGCCAGATCGGCGTCCGCCCCGACTTGCAGCGAACCCTTGCGGGGATGAAGCCCCATGATCTTGGCCGGCGCCGTGCAGCACTTGTCCACGAACTGATTTACCGTCAGCCGCCGCTTGAGCACCCCGTGCGTGTAGACAATCGGAAGCAGCGTCTCCAGCCCTGGCATCCCCATCGGGATCTTGGTCCAGTCCCCCTTCCACATCGCTTTTTGCTTGCGCGTAAAGGTGCAGGTGTCGGTGGATACCGAGCACACATCCCCGTTCGCAAGACCCTCCCACAGCCGCTTCTGGTCCCGCGGCGACTTGAGCTGCGGACACGTGGCATACAGATGCCCGTCCTCTTCGGCGAACACGCTGTCATCCAGCACAAGGTATTGGGCACAGGTCTCCGCCAGAACATGAACCCCGTCCTCCTGCGCCCGCCGGATAACATCCGCGCCCTCACCCGTGCTCATGTGGACCACAAAGAGCCGCCCCCCCGTCGCCTTCGTCCATTGCACCGCCCGCTGGATGGCCTCGACCTCGACGAAGTTCGGCCGCGTCATCGTATGCAGGTACGCGCCGTGCTCCTTCATCTCGGCGCGGTTGTGATGCCGCTCGATCAGCAGGTCCAGCACCCGGCTTGATTCGGCATGCACGCACAGCATCCCTCCGAGGTCGCGCAATGTCTCCAGCGCCTCGAACATCGCCGCGTCGTCCGACTGCCACCCCTCCTTGGCGTAGATCATGAATTGCTTGAACGTTGGCATGCCCGCGTCCACCATGTTCTTGAGCTCTTTCTTCTGCCGATCCCAATGGGTGATGGCCACGTGAAACGAGTAATCAATGCACGCCTTCCCCTCTGCACGCGCGTGCCAGTTATCCACCGCCTGCTGCAGCGTCTCCTCGCCGTACGGAATGGCGAAATCGATCAGCGTCGTCACGCCCCCGCAAGCCGCCGCCCGCGTGCCCGAATCATAATCATCCGACGATACCGTCCCGCAGAAGGGAAGCGCCAGGTGAACATGCACGTCGACCCCGCCGGGGATCACATAGCGCCCTTTGGCGTCGATAACCTTCGCGCCGTTGGCATGGTCTTTCTCCAGTTGACGACCGATCGCAACAATCTTTTCGCCCCTGATTCCCACGTCCGCGTTGACGGTGTCGGCCACCGTGACCAGCCGCCCGTTCTTGATGATCGTATCGAGTTTCATCATATCACCTCGGAGACGAGCCAAATCCGATCCCTGAACCAACCCATTCTGCGTGGAGACCCCGAGCCCCGTCAAGTGTTGGCGAGGTTGGCGATAGCGCTGCCGAATGAGGGCAAGTCCACTCGGAGGCCGCCATGTGAGAGTTTCAGTCGGGCGGGATCTGCCTTAAGATCGGTGTTCTGGAAGAACGAACAGGGTGTGCGGTCGCGTAAGCACATTCCGGAACGTTGCGGTGGCCCTCGAAACAGCGGAGGTGATCAGATGCGAAGCATTCTTGCCCTCGTAACAGCGGTTCTCTTTTTCAGCAGTACCCTCTCGGGATACGAGACCTACAAGCAGCCACCGGCTGAAGTGCTCAAGGTGCTGAACGCGCCCTGGCCGCCCTCCGCCCACGTCAGCCCGGCGGGCGATACGATGATCCTCGCAGACCGCGAGGTCTACTCGACCCTCGAAGAGCGGGCACGCCCCTATCTCGAGCTCGCCGGCGTTCGTGTGGATCCGGCGACGAACAGCCGATACGGCGGCCTGCACAGAACGGGGTTCACCGTTCTTCGCCTCGAAGATCGGAGCGAGAAGCGCCTGAATCTTCCGGAGAATGCGCAACTCGACACGCCGGAGTGGAGCTCTGACGGCCGTTTCGTCGCATTCACGAACACAACGCCTGGAGGAGTCGAGCTCTGGATCGCCGACATCACCAGTGGCGAGACACGCAGAATCCCGTCGGTCCGTGTGAACCCTCTCCTCGGCGACGCTTATCAATGGATGCCCGACCAGCGAAACCTCCTCGTCAAGACCATTCCGTCCGACCGCGGCCCGGCGCCCCAAACGCCCTCCGCACCGCTTGGCCCCAACGTGCAGGAAAGCATCGGCAAATCCGCCAGCAGCACATACGAATCACGAGACACCCTGAAAACACCGCACGACGAGATGCTTTTCGACTACTACATGACCGCGCAACTGGCACTGGTCAGCGTCCCGGACGGTGAGTTGACCAATATCGGAGAGCCCGGGATCTTCGGGACGGTTCAGCCCGCGCCGGATGGACAGCACATTCTCGTGGAGCGGAGCCACCGACCCTATTCCTACCTGCACGCCTGGTGGCGCTTCCCGAAGGAAATTGTGGTCTGGAATCGCTCCGGCGAGATTGTGCACCGACTTGTCAGCCTCCCCCTTGCGGACCAAGTGCCGATTCATGGCGAGCCCACTGGCCCGCGCGACGTCCACTGGCGGCCCACCGCGCCCGCGACACTCGTCTGGGCAGAGGCTCTCGACGGTGGCGATCCTTTGAAGGAGGTCCCCCATCGTGACCGTCTTCTGATGCTCTCTGCGCCATTCGAGGGATCGCCGCGGGAGTGGACCAAGACGGAGCACCGCTTCGTGGGCCTCATGTGGGGCGAGAGTGGGGACACGGCCCTCGTCAACGAGTGGGAGCGGGAGCGGCGGTGGTACAAGACTTGGTTGCTGGATCCGGAAACACCCGCCGCGGCGTCCCGCCTTGTCTTCGACCTGAGTGTTCATGATCGGTACAACCATCCCGGTTACCCGGTGACGAAGCTCCTCGCCAACGGGAAACGCGCTTTCATCGAAGACGGGGACTCGATCTACCTGTCCGGCTACGGGGCCTCTCCCGAGGGGGCGCGTCCTTTCCTGGACCGGGCCAATCTTGAGACGCTCAAAACGGAGCGTCTCTTCCGGTGCGACCCCTCCGAGATCGAACGGTTCATCGCCTGGATCGATGTGGATGCCGGCGAGTTTGTGACCCGACGCGAATCACCCACAGCGGTTCCGAACTACTTCGTTCGCAGCCTCGGCCAAAAGACCGAAGCATCCGCCGGAGAGGCGATGTATACCTCAACCGCGTCGCGTTTGACTCGATTTTCCGATCCATCACCTCAACTTCGCCGTATTACCAAACGAATCGTCACTTACAAGCGGGAAGACGGCGTACCCCTCTCGTTCAACCTCTACCTTCCCCCCGACTACAAAGAAGGCGAGCGTCGCCCGACCGTCTTCTGGGCCTACCCGCTCGAGTACTCCGACCCCGAGACCGCCGGTCAGGTCACCGGAACCGACAGGAACTTCATGTACATCTGGGGCGCCTCGCCACTGTTTTTCCTGCTCCAAGGCTATGTCGTCATCGACGATCCCGGCATGCCGGTCATCGGCCCGCCCGATACGGCCTACGACACTCTTATCGAGCAGCTTGTCTCCAGTGCCAAGGCGGCCATCGACGAGGCCGTCCGGCTAGGCGTCACGGACTCCGACCGAGTGGGCATCGGAGGTCACAGCCACGGGGGCCTGATGACCGCTACGCTGCTTGCTCACTCGGATCTCTTTCGCGCGGGGATCGCCCGAAGCGGCGCCTACAACCACACCATGCGCCCCTTCGGCTTTCAGAGCGAGCGGCGTACGCTTTGGGAGGCGCGCGACGTGTACATCAGGCTGTCCCCCGTCATGCACGCGAACAAGCTCAAAGAGCCGCTGCTTCTGATTCACGGGGAGGAGGATCAGAATCCCGGAACCGTGCCGCTCCAATCGAAGAAGCTCTACGAGTGCCTCCGCGGAACCGGGGGAACCGCCCGGCTGGTCATGCTGCCGTGTGAGGGGCACGGCTATCTTGCCCGGGAGTCGGTCGAGCACACCATCTACGAGATGCTCGCGTGGTTCGACAAGTATGTGAAGAACGCCATCCCCGAGGACGTCACGGACGAGTGATCAAATAGCCAGGAGCTGTCGTGGGGGCGGCGGGCTTTTCCCGAGCCGCGCCCGTCAGGAAGCAGACCTCTTACCGGAGTGCGTTTGTCAGGAAGTGACGCCGCTGTCTTCAAGCACCGCTTTCTCACGCGCGCAGTTCCCATTAGGTTGGCGTCTTCGCCAAGCATTATACGAGCAACACGACCCGCCCGGACCCGGAAAATGAACCGAAACAACCTGCTGGATCTGGTCTTTTCGCCGTGGACGATGCACGTCCTGTTTGCAGCAACGCGGCTTCGCGTCTTTACTTTACTCGCCGCCGAGTCCATGACCGCCGAGCAACTCGCCGAGCGCATCGGCTGCCGCCACCGACTGCTCGAAACCTTGCTTGACGCCTGCGTCGGTATGGGCCTCCTGCGCCGCATCCACGGACGATTCGCCAACACGCACACCAGCGACGCCCATCTCGTCGAAGGCAGACCGCTCTACCTCGGCGACATCATCGAGATCCAAGCCGAAGAGTCTGCAGCCTGGCAGCGCCTCCAGGACGTCGTCATGCGTGGCCGCGACGCCCTGAACGACGTGCCGCAGCCGCGCTACGACCGCCGCCGCTTCACGCTCGCCATGAACAATCTGGCCATGCACGGCGAAGCCCACGCCCTGGCCAATGCCCTCGACCTCGGCGCATGCAAGGCCATGGTCGACGCCGGCTGCGGCTCCGGCATGTACACGATCGTCCTCTGCGAGCATTTCCCCCAACTGAACGCCACGCTCCTAGATAACCGAGAGGTCCTCGAAGTAGCCCAGGAGCTTGTCGAAAAGCACAACCTCCACGACCGCATCAAGATCCGAGAAGCCGACATCACAAAAGACGGCTTCGGCAAGAACTTCGACGCTGTGCTCCTCTCCGACGTGCTCTACCACGAAGAAGCCACCTGTACACGCATCCTCCGCGCGGCCCACGAAGCCCTCACCCCCGGTGGCCGCCTGCTCATCCGGGGCTATTTCGGCGACCCGGCCGGCACCCAACCCCTCTTCGGAAGCGTCTTCGCCCTCAAGCTACAGTTCAGCAACCCCGAACGACAGGCCATCTCGATCCCCATCCTACGCGAATGGATCGAAAAAACCGGCTTCAGACAAGCCCAATCCTTCGCTCTGACCGAATACTCCACCTGCCTCACCGCCGTAAAGTGAAGGCTCTGTCGGGGCGGAAGTGCAGCCATTTGAACACAACGCCAACATCTCTGAGTCCGAGCTTCCCCCGATCGATTCCCAACATCAGGGATTCTCGGGCTGCGGTACGGTCGATGTCTTGGCAGGGGCGTCCGCCATCTCCTGGCAAATGGGCAACCACACCGTGAAGGTCGTGCCCTTGCCGACCTCGCTCTCCAGTTCCGTTCGTCCACCATGGCCCTGGATGATGCGGCAGGCAACGGCTAGGCCCAGGCCGGTGCCTTCGCCGGGATCTTTGGTCGTGAAGAACGGGTCAAAGACGGCCTCGCGATGCTCCGGCGGAATCCCGCGGCCCGTGTCCGTGATACGGACGAACACCCGCTTGCCTGCGTCGTCGTGTCCTGTCTCGACGGTCAGATTGCCCCGCTTGTCCATGGCGTCGACCGCGTTGAGGATGATGTTGGTGAAGACCTGCTGCATCTGCGATTCGTCCATGATCGTCACGGGCATGTCGGCATCCCACTTCCGTGTGACGCGAATGTTGTGAAAGAGGGCCTGCTTCTCCAGCAGCGCGAGCGTGCGGGATACGACATCATTGATGCTGGCACCCGTCATCTGCGCTTCGCGTTGGCTCGAGAATTGCAGCAACTCACTTACAATGTCGCGGCACCGCATCGCCTGCCTGACGATCTCATCCAGGTCGCCGCGATGCGGGCTGTCGGAGGGCAGGCGTTCGGCCGCCAGCGAGGCGAACGTGAGGATTGCGCCGAGTGGGTTGTTGAGCTCGTGGGCCACGCCGGCGGCGAGCTGGCCCACGGAGGCGAGCCGCCGTTGCCGGGCGACCGCCGTCTGGGCCTTAACAAGCTGCAGCGTACGTCTTTCAACCTCGCGTTCGAGCGTTTTGGCCAACTGCCCCAACGCCTCTTCGGAGCGTTTGATGGCGTGAAACAGCGGACTGATCCAGGCAAGCCCCAACACCATCAGGGCGGAGGTCACCAGGGCAACACATTCGGCGGCCAGATCCGGAAGGAGGACGTCGGCGCCCGAAGCCCAACGGTACATGCTGATGCTTCGCCGCAGCGCCATCAGGAGAATGGCCGTCGCGATCACCACCCAGGCAGGCCATCTTCCGGTAACGCGGATCAATCTCAAGGCCATGCCTGCCGCGACACATTGAAGAACGATGGACGTCCCCAGCACCAGGATTACAGTCATGGCGATGTCTCTGATCGGCCGGAGCTTGCTGACCAGCAGCAGCCGGCCTCGGGAACGGCCGCGCGTCGTCCGGGCTCGACCGGCCAGCGATCAAGGGGCGGTACTGTTTTCCGCCCCGTCGATGCAGCCATTCGCCGGCGCACGGGGCAGAATCACAGTAAACGTCGAGCCGTCACCGGGCCGGCTGACCAGCGTAATGCGCCCGCCCAACTCCTCGGCGATTCTCTGGCAGATCGGCAGCCCCATCCCGGTACCGCCCTCGCCTCGGCCGGGCACCCGGTAGAACTCCTCAAAGATGCGTTCCTGGTGCTCCGGCGCGACACCGATGCCGGTATCGGCCACCAAGAGGGCCACGGTATTCTCTTCGACCGCAGCCGTGATCCTCACGCTCCCTTCCGGGCGGTTGTACCTGACGGCGTTTGCCACCAGGTTGGCCAGAACCATCCGCAGCGCCGAAGCGTCACCGATCACCGCCGGGAGCGCCCGCGGCAAGTGATTCTGAAAGACCACCTGCTGATCCCGCGCGGCGGCCACAAAGCTCTCCAGGATCTCAGGTGCCAGGTCCTGCCAGAACACGGGTCGCCGCTGAGTGGCCAACTGCCCCCCTTCCACCTTGGCAAGGGTGAGCCAACCGCCGATCATCTCCAGCATATCGGCGATTTTTCTGCGGGATCGAGAGATCCATCGGTGGTGCTTCTGTGAGAGTGTCTCGGCCGACTGATGCAGGAGCACGTCGAGATACTGTGCAACGGCCCCGAGTGGCGATTGTAGCTGGTGGGAGACGAAGGTAATGAATCTGCGCGCCTGCGCCTCCTTGTCCTCGCGCAACCGCCTGGCTTCCACAACCAGCCGACGACGCTCCATCGCCCGGGCGATGATGACGCGCAATTCCTCGGCCGTGAAAGGTTTGGGAATGAAATCATACGCCCCGATTCTCATGGCTTCGACCGCGGCCTCTACGGTAGCGAAACCGGTGATCACGACGATGACCACATCCGGATCGGAGTCCTTGATACGTTGAATGACCTCCGTGCCGCTCATCTCAGGCATCTTCAGATCCACAACAACGAGACCGGCGCCTCCTTTCTCGATACGTTGAAGCCCGGACGGCCCGTCCGGGTAGGTCTCGACCGGATAGTCGGCGCCGCGCAAAACCACTTCGCACGCCCGACGCATAGCCTCGTCGTCATCAATAACGATGATCGACCCGTCTGCCGTATGTTGATCTGTCATTGCCCGTATGCTGCGCGGACTCCCCCTTCACACGGCCACCAAGCTCACGCTACTCGCGCATCGTAATACTTTCAAGCTCGGGTTCGCCGGAGGCGTGGCGCTCGTCGGGCAAGGGCGAGGATGCAGCATGTCCAGGTCCGGTTAGAACTTACCTTGGGCCACCGTGAGAGCGCGGTCAGACGTTCAAGAGGTCGGCCACCTTCGCCAGGAACGCCGGTACGTCGAGGGGTTTGGTCATGTAGGCGTCCGGCGTGATTCGTCCCGCGTCACCCATCCATCCAAATAGAGTCGCCGGATCCAGTTCCACAGAAGATACCATCAAGACGGGGATCGGCCCGAGCTCCCGATACTCCGGGACGAATTTGATCGCTTGGTTGACCGAGTAACCTGTGTCCAGGCTCTCCATCATGACGTCGAGCACGATCAGATCAGGCCGATGCTTACGTGTTGCCGCCAAGCCCTCTATTCCGCTTGACGCTTCCAGCACGTCGTAGCCCTCGCCCTCCAGAAGCGCCCGAATTGAGGTCCGGTAGTCGGCGTCGTCATCGATGAGCAGAATCCTGCGCCGTCGGAGCATGACTACTCCCCTTGCCTGAGGCCGCCCACCCAAGCTACGTTCATGCCGACGCCCGGTCAAGCTCAACTCCGAGTCCTGAGGGCATTGGGCGGTTTGCAATTCAAACGCTTCATGGAGACAATTTACGGCATGGGCAGCATCAAAATGGGGGTTTCGAAGCGAGGGGAGCCGCCCGAGCCGGCCGACGCCATAGCCCGGCTTCGCCTCGAACGGAATCCCGACCTACGCCTGCGAGATGCCCGTGCACTACTGCAGTCACTCCACGCCTACTGCGCCGGCGCCGTTGACATCACACTGATGTCCGACGCCGCCGACGCCGTGTTGACGGCGATCGTACCGGACGATCAGGATGCGGGCCGTCGCGAGGCGATGCTAGGCGTCGCCCATGATACCATCGATCTCGCTCGTTTGAAAACCGTCCGGCAGGCGGCGTACCCCGCCGACGCCGGTTCGCCGGGGGGACGGTGGCTCGACCACATCATTCAGCTCATTGACCAGACGGACTTCACGCTGGCGCGCATGTTCAGACAGCGAGCCGCCCAATACAAAGGCAAACCCCTCTTCGTCGTGCCGCACTGGGACCGGGTGACCGAATACACGTGGGAGCAGGTCGCCGAATCAACAGAACAGATTGCCCGCGGCATACTCGACCTCGTGGGAGATAACCCCCGCGTGGCGCTGTTCTCCCCTAACCGCATCGAGGGAGCACTCGTCGATCTGGCGTGCCTGACAAACGGCATCTTCAATACGATCGTGCCGGCCAATGCCGTGGAGTCACAGCTTCGACACATCGTCGTCGAATCCGGCGTCCACGTGCTCTTCGTTTCCGGATCCCACCAGGTCCGGACCGCGCTCACCGTGCTTGACGATCTGCCATCACTTGAGTGGGTGATCACGCTCGACCCACTGCCCGGTGTTCCGGACGCCCGGGTCATGCCGCTTCAGCAATTGATCGATCTGGCAACGAATGTCTCAAGCAGGACGCTGGAAGGACGGGTCGCCCGCCTTCACTCGGACGATGTTGCGACGACCATGTACACATCCGGTACGACCGGGACACCCAAGGGAATCAAGTTCTCGCACCTCAACCTCGTCAGCAAGCGTTTTGGCCGTGTATCGGCTCTTCCGGATGTCGACGAAAACGAGGTCTTTCTCTGCTACCTGCCGCTTTATCATACATTTGGGCGCTACCTCGAGATGCTCGGAGCGGTACACTTGGCCGCCACTTACGTGCTGGCGGAGGATTCCTCCACGGAGACACTCGTTCGACACATGCAGCAGTTCAAGCCGACCGCGTGGATCGGCGTGCCAAAGAAGTGGCTCGACCTGCGGGCCAGTATCACCGCTACCGATGAGATTCCGGACGACATAGAGCAGCTGCGCCGGACCACACAGCGCCTGACAGGCGGCCGCCTTCGCTGGGGGCTCAGCGCCGCGGGGCACTTGAGTCCATCGGTTTTCCACTTCTTTCAATACCTGGGCATCGACCTCCTGAGCGGATACGGCATGACCGAGGCCACGGGCGGAATCACCATGACGCCGCCCGGGCAATACGTGGACGAGTCGATCGGCAAGGCGTTGCCCGCGATCGAGCTTGCCTTCGGCGACGACGACGAGCTCATGCTTCGCGGTCCGTACGTCACCGGCGGCTACACGGACCCGCAGGATGATGCAGTGGCCTTCAAAGACGGATGGTTCTGCACCGGTGACATCGTGGCCCGCAACGCCGCGGGCTTCCTCAGGCATGTCGATCGCAAAAAGGAGATATACAAGAATGCCAGCGGCCGGACGATCGCGCCGCAGCGCGTCGAGGCTCTATTTGCTGATGCGCCTGAGATTTCCAGGGTCTTTGCAGTCGGTGACGGGCGGGAATTCGTCACTCTGCTCATCCGCCCCAACTTCGGCTGTTCAGAGGTGGCCCTCGCCGCCATGTCGAACGAGGCTCGACACGAATATTTCCGCGGATTGGTAGTCTCGTGTAACCACTTCCTGGCGCCCTTCGAACGCGTCGTCAACTTCGCACTCATTGATCGCGATTTCAGCGCAGAGCAGGGCGAGATTACCTCCAAAGGCTCCGTTCGGCGATCCGCCGTGCAAGAACACTTTTCCGACCGAATCGAGCGCATGTACGCGGCCTCAGCTGTCAAGCGATTCGTCGGCGGACTGAACGTCAGCATCCCAATTGCTTTTCTCCAGCATCTGGGGGTTACCGAAACCGACGCCCAGGCCTCGGACGACGGGCTCGTCTTCCCCGCACTCGCCAAACGGCTGCGGATTCAACGCGACGAAGCCGACGCCGGTTTCGTTTGGATCGGCAATTGCCGCTATCACGCACCCGCGAGCCTGATCAACCTGGATGATTGGCTTCGGCTTCCGGAATTGTGGATCGGAAATGCCGAGCTCACGGACATCACTGGTGAGGACATACTCTTCTGGTCCCTGTCTGGACGCGAAGCATCAGCCCGCCACGCAGTCGTCGCTGCGACACCCCCCGAGGTCCCGATCGATACCTGGCGCCGCCGGTTTGAAGCCTGTTTCGAGGCCGCCCCGACCCTCCTGACAATCCACGCTGCCGCCGTGATTCTCAGCGCCGGTCCGTCGAAGGCCGCCTCGCGGGCCGTCGACTACCTGGCTCATGTCATGGCGGCCGGCCGCGTGCGCTATGAAGAGTTGGCGGCTTGCCGGCTCCGGGACTTCGCCCAGAACGCCGACAGGACAGTACGAAGCCGGGCGTTTGCCGCGCTTTGGGAGCGCCAGACACCCGCATCACTCGGGCAAACCGCGTCCTTGTTCTGCGAGTCGCTAAAGAGCTTCCTTGATCAGCGGGCATGTGAGCGGATTGCCTCGCTGGGCATGAGGCCCGAACATTGGCGAGCACTCCGCGACGCGCTTAGGGCCTTGCGCCAGAGTGTGACGAGTGCCCGCTCCGCCCGTGCCAATCGATTCGTTGTCGATCTTCTCCGCTCACTCGGCAGAATTGCTGACCTGTGCGAGGATTACGACCAACCCGTACGCCGCGAGGTGTCCGCATGGATGCTGGCGCCCGCCACGAAGGCTGTTCGGAATACGGCTGCTCATGTGAGCGAGGAATTACGGCTCGCGCGTCGTCGACAAATCGGGGACAAGCAGGCCGAGGCCGTCGACGCCGTGACGGGCCGCCGCTACGGCTGGAAGGATCTCCTTCGGTTTGAGGAGGGCCTCGACCCAGACGACCTTACAACGATCACCAATGCGGTTCACCAGACGGAACTCGTGCGCCTAGCCATCCATGCGCTCCACCAAGGGCAGCGCGTCGACCTGCCGGATATGGAACCGGGCGGCATTTGGATCAGTCCCGTCAGTATGTGCTTCGGGCGGAGCGTTTATCATGCCGCCATTCGCTTGCGAAACCGAGAGCGATGTGATTTTACATTGTACGTCAGGCGCACGGAACCCCTGCATCGATTTCTGACGGATCTGCATGTGATATCCCTGGCGTCTGGCGATCCGGACGAGCCGCCCCTGACGCCACACGTCGTTGGCTACTGGCCCGAACACGGCGTCGCCGTGCTCGAACATATCGCTGGAGACTCTCTCGAGTTTCTCGTTCGCTACATGCACGAACACGCCGAAGCAAACGTCCGACGGCGCCTCAAACACAACTGGACTCACCTATGCTGGTCGGCGCTCGCCGCGGCCGTCGAATTCCACCGCCGCACGGAATACCGCTGGGCCCTTCAGGGAACCACCACCCGTGACATCACCGTCCCGCTGAACGACTTTAAGGAAAACACGCGAATCTTCGCCACGGCCGGATGGCGACCGATCAACAGCAAACTGGCGATGATCGTCCGACTGAAGCACGCATTCCTGGATCGCATCCAATTCCATTTCCCCGGCCTGGCCTCAAAGACGCCCGATGAGATCCCATTTGCGGCGATCATGGAGGCGTGCGGCCCGGACGAGGGACTTTCCTTTCTCAAGAGCGCCATTGCGGAAGCAACCGCTGAGAAAACCTCCAACGACGAGATCGCCGCCTTACGCGGGCAGATGGAGGCCTACGTGCGGAAAGTCGGCGCGGAAGGCTACAGGCCCAAGGCACTCCATTTCGCAGTTAAGCGGTTTCATGCATGGACCAAACGCGTTCCCGACGCAAGTGTCCATGCTCGCGCGGCCCAATTGCGCCAACTGCGCGACAACTACCATATCGACGCAGTCTCTTGTCGGTTCCCTGAGACCCATCTGCGACTTTATTTTGAAACTGTACTGAAGCAGCCGACGACACGAGGTCGGAAGGCTCTGGAGAACGCGATTGCTCGCCTGCGCGAAGGCGCCGACGACAGAGAGATCCTCGCCCGGCTCGCGAACCACTTGCAGAAGGAATCCTCGTCATACGAGCAACGATATTTCCTGACCCGGGCGGCCTATCCTCATCTCGACCCCGACGAGAAGGCCCAAATGGTCACCCGCGCGGACGTAGAATCCGCTTGCGCCGACCTGGTCACCCTCCACACCGACCGCACCGGGCGGGAGTTTCAAGTGAAGCCGGTGGCCAATCCGGTCGACATGGATACGCTCTACCGTGCTTTCTACGCAGGCGGGATCGGCGGCGGGCTGCGCGATCACGAGAAGTTCCTGGTGGTCGCGGACCAGTTGGGTTATATCGTCGGGGGCCTCGCCTACGTCGTGCGCACGCCGAGTCATGTCCTTCTTGACAAAATCACCGTCCTGCCGCGGTGTCGGGGCAGAGGGATCGGGCGACTCTTGCTTCTCGAGTTCCTCCGGCGCCAGGCGGCGCAAGGTGTGGCCATTGTCTCGGCCGAGTTTGTGCAGGCTGACTGGTTGGCACAATTTGGCTTCGAGCCTGACCCCAGGTATGCCGGCGTGGTCCTGTCACTCGCAGACAGGATCTGAACCAGCCGCAAACGGATTGCCGCGTCGCCGCTTCCGCGCGGCCTATACGTGGTTTTGCAGTTTGCCGCCAAGGACAAGCCCCGGCGGTCCAGCCGGAGCGACGGCGCTTCACCCCGCGGCGTCGTCCGAAGTGTCTCTCCCGCCGCAAGTCGGCTTCGGGAATGTCACGGTAAACTCCGCCCCGCTCCCTGCAGCCGATCGCACGCAGACATCTCCGCCCGCCTGCTCCACGACCTCTCGTACAATCGAGAGTCCCAGCCCCGTTCCAGGGATGTTGGCCAGCAGCGCCTGATTCCCGCGGCGAAACGGCTCAAAAAGATCATCCGCGTCGCTCTCAGAAATGCCGATCCCACTGTCCGCAACGGATATCGACACGGCGTCGCGCCCTTCGGTGAGGCTCACCCGGATTGACCCTCCCGCAGGCGTGTACTTGACGGCATTATCCAGCAGGTTTGCGATGCAGTCCTCGAAGTCACTCCTGTCGACCGCGATGGTGGCGGTATCCGCAGTGCCCGCTTCGACGTGCAGGGTCAGCCCCTTCTTCTTCACCTGCTCACTGAATCGTGCCACTACGCGTTGCACGAGTCTGCCCGCAGGCGTGCGCATCGAGCGGTGCCGGTTCGGCGACGAATCACTGATCCGTGCAAGGGTCAGAAGATCCGCCACCTGAACCATTGCCTGCCGGCACCGCTCGATGATACGCTGGATGATTCCGGGGATGTCCGCAGCCGGCACGACATCGTCGCGAATTAGCCCCGCCAGCGTCTCAATACCGGCCACGGGGCTTTTCAGCTGATGAGCGGCCGTCTGCATGAACCTCGACCGCCGCATCTGCAACTCCTTGATCGCGGCCTGGCTGCGCCTCAACGCTTCGCCCGCTTTATTGAGCTCCTGCTCTTGCTGCTCCAATTGCGACAGCATTCTGATGAGGGCATAAAGCGTTGCAAAGACTCCGGCCGCCAGAGTGCCCATACTGGCGAACACGAACCTCCATTGCGTGTGAAGCTCGAGATCCGACATCGACGGAAACAGTGAGAAGTGCGGCGTGAGAAAGCCTGTGCATTCTCCGGCCAGAACCGCCCCGTACAGCAGCAATGCCAACAGCCCCTGCAGCAATGCATTAAATGGCTTCAGCAGGACGGCGGCGAGCATCGCGTAGAACAAATAGACGAGCATCAGGGGGTTTTCTATCCCGCCCGTATAGCGCAGCACCACCGTAAGCAACAGTAAATCCAAGCCGAGTTGCGTATTTGCCACAACGATCAGAGCCCCTGACGTCGACCGCGGCAGGGTGGCAGTGCGGCCGTCTCTTCTGGGAGACCTCCGCCCCACAAGCATCCATATGGCATTGACACATGCGAAAACCACAATCCATACGAGCAGCGCGACCGGCCTCGCAAACGTCCCTGTCAAGATTCGCTCGATGGCCAACAGCCCCGCCAGCGCAATGATGAACATCCATCGGAGATGCACCAGCCATTGCCTTTGCACCAACGCGAAGCGGGCGCGCACGCGAAGCCGGCTTTCGGCAAGAGGGAGTTGGTTGGCGGGGTCTCCGGGTTGCACGGCACTACCTATCCCGCGCGCGGCTGCGCGCCAGCGTGTTGCGCACGCCGCTTAGCACAGTCGCGGCCTTCAGTGGCTTCTCGAGGAATAGCTCCGCTGGCATGGAATCGATACCCAGTTCCTTGGCATAGTCCAAGCCCATCGTCAGCCCGATCGCCGAAATCATGACGATCGGCAAGCCGCGAAGCCGGTCATCTCGTCGCAACTCATTGGCAACGTGAAATCCCTCCGAGGGCGACGCCAGCATGATGTCCAGAATCAGGAGGTCGGGGGGATCTGCGCGAATGGCCGCCATGCCCTCGGGACCGGACAAGAACGTGCTCAACCGGTAACCCTCCGGCGCCAGGATCAGTGACAGAGCCTCACATACATCCGGGTCGTCATCGATGATCACAATCCGTTCGGAAGCCATCAGCCATGCCTCCAGGTCGTTTCCGCGCAGGGAATGACACGTCCATGCGGAATGATACCGCCGGCGCCGTGCGGTCGCCATGGGACCCACCCCGTGCTTGCGCGGCCAGGCGGCGTGCACCGGCCGACCCGGCCCGGAGAGGCGATCTGACGATAGCCTTGCAATAAAGGCTCTTTAGGACCCTGTCCCGGTCCCTCGCTGTCAGAAATCGGGAACACGCCGCGCCAAGCCCGGCCGAACGCGAGGCGACGCGGCGTTTCCCTTCCTCCTTGTGTGGATGTTAATTACACGCGAGCGCCGCCGTGGCGCCGTCGCTTAACGGCACCCAAGTGCCGAAGCTGTAGTTATTCACGCATCGCAGGCCTGTCCCCGCTCCGGTGAACTTGTTGCCGAGATACGCGATGGCCGAAGTTGCCACCGAAATGCTGCCCGAAGCCGTGATCTCAAACAGAAACGCGCTGCCGGTCGAACTCACCCGAACTTCCGAGCCCTGAATCCTCGGGTGGCCGTTCACATAAAGGGCAATACCTCGATGCCCGCCGCAGATGTGGCTGTTCCGGATGTCCGGCGACGAATTGCTCATCTGCAACCCGAACCCCGTGCCGGTATTGTCCACGCAACTCTGCACCGTGTTGTTGCCCCCGCCCAGGAACGTGCTGTTGAGAATGAGCGCCTGCGGAAATCCACCGGAGACATTGACGCTGCCGAGCCCGGCGTTCACGGCCGTGCCGAAACCGGTCGCGCCGCCCGCCTTGAACGTGCTGTTCTTGATCGTTGGCTCGGCATCGTTCAAGTAGATCGCATACCGCGCCGTGCCGCCCCCGCCGCTGATGGCCTCGGCCACAATGTTGTCGATGACGGTGTCGCGACTTGTTCCACCGAGATAGACGGCGATGCCGTACGTCCCCGTGCCAGTGTTGCGGATCGTGAGATCGCTCACACGGCCGCTGTCGGCCACTTCAACCGTGGCCGCCCCACTGCTCGGCGTCGTGTCTTCGCGAGTGGACGTCACGATCGTCGTCCCCGGCCCCGCACCTTTCAGATGCACAAAGGCGGGGACGGGCACCAACTCGTTTTCCTCGAAGACCCCCGGCGCAACCCGAACCTCGTAAGTATTGTCTTCCGCGGCGTCAGTAATACTGTCCAGCGCAGCCTGAAGCGAAGTGAAGTCACCCCCCGCCTTGGCCACGACGATAACGCCCGCCAGCGGGATCCGCTGCGTGCTAAACTCGGTTCCATCCAGCACCAAGCCCGTTCCCGCCGTATAAGTCGTATCATCGTCCGCGCCACAGAGCCACTCACCCGCGCGGCTCTTGGCCACCTCGCCATCCCGGCAGGCCAGGACATCGAGCGTGTCGTCATCGATCCCGTCGGCGAAGTCCGCCGGAATGCCGGTCAAACCGTCCCACGGGGCATGCTGGCTGAAAACCGCATATGGCGCCGGAGTAAGCTCCTGCCGTGGCGCCAGAACGGTAAACGGCTCCAGGTCGTCCGGGTCGTGCGGCCGCCGTACCGCCAACTCCAGGAATCGTCTGTTACCGGACAACGCCGCCGCGCCGAAATCGAGTTCGACCGAGAACAAACCGTTGGCGACGGCCACATCCTCCAGGAACAGCGTGTCGCCCACCTGGTCGCCACCGAACAGCGCCGTCCACAACGATGCCTCAATATCAATCGTGTCCGTCACCCGGACACCGTCCTGCTTAAGTTGCCCCTGAAAGGTAAAGCCCGCACCCGACCGCGCCGCACAATGCGTGTCGCAGGTCGATCCGCCGCCCTGAAACGACCCGTTCATATCCGCGCAGCCAAGCTCACCCGTTTCGGTGCAATCCTTCTGAGGCAGGCAGCACGCCCCGGCGCACGCCGTATCCGCGCAGCTCGAGTCGAAGCCGCTGAACACGCCGCCCGTCTCCACGCAGATGTCCGACCCGGTGTGGGTACAATCGCCCAGCGGCAGACAACAGGCCCCCAGACAGGCCTCAGTGTCGCACACCGTGTCCACTCCGAGGAACTCACCACCGATGGTGTCACATCCGCCACCATCCGTTGCCACGCACGTACCATCGCCCCGGCAGCAAGCTCCGAATTGCCCCAGGGCCTCCTCCACATCGCCACAAACCAACCCAAAAACCACCACGCCCAGGCCGTACGCCCCGCACTTACGTGACAGACACTGCATCGTTTGATCTCCATCTGCTTTCAGTAAACGCGCAGACCAGATCCGCGCGCAGCAAGGGCCAGGACAAGGTCGGCCGAAGTCCCCTGCCGCAGTGTGCCACTGCCCCCAAGCAGGGCCCAAGCTCCCGCCAATCCGAATCTGCTCGGTGTGGCCGGCCCGAACCACCCGCTATTGAAGATAACGAATCGATCGCCGCGATGCAATGGTCGCCGCAAGTCTACCGGTCACCGCTTTCTTTCCACCCGCTGGGCCTCGTGTGACTTGACCTTCCGACCCCGCTACACTCCTCTCAGCAAAGCGGAAGTGCTCGCCGCCAGGCAGCGTCCGCCCAAAGTAAGGACCGAGAACGCCGCCGGACAGATTCTTATGGCCCTTCCGATCGTCGCCATCGTCGGCCGACCCAACGTCGGCAAGAGCAGCCTGTTCAACGCCCTCACCGGCGCTCGAACCAGCATTGTCGAGCCCACCCCCGGCGTTACACGCGACCGCGTCAGCACCGTCTGCGATATCGCGGAGACCTATCTCGAACTGATCGACACCGGCGGCTACGGCATCGAGGACATCGACGATTTAACCGACCACGTCGAACGGCAAATCCTGTATGCCATCGAGCAGGCCTCGCTCATCCTCTTCGTTGTCGACATCCGCCAGGGCATTGTCCCCCTTGACAGGACCATGGCCCAACTTTTGCGAAAGCACCACGACCGCGTTCAGCTTGTCGCCAACAAGACCGACTCCCCAACGCTCGAACCACAGGCTGCCAATTTCCACCGACTCGGTTTCGGCGAACCACTCTGCGTCTCGGCCGTCCACGGAATCGGTCGCACCGCCCTCCGAACGCTCATCGCCGAACGCGTCCGACAAACCGACCAGCCCGCCCCGACCGACCCCGTCATGAAGATCGCAATCGTCGGCCGACGCAACACCGGCAAGAGTTCTTTCATCAACGCGCTGGCCGGCGAAGACCGCGTCATCGTCAGCGAAGTCGCCGGCACCACGCGCGACGCCATCGACGTGCGATTCGAAAAGGACGGTC
The DNA here is from genome assembly GCA_964574815.1 of uncultured Phycisphaeraceae bacterium. Classification (GTDB taxonomy): domain Bacteria; phylum Planctomycetota; class Phycisphaerae; order UBA1845; family UBA1845; genus CAZNPL01. The sequence continues at coordinate 75,071 of CAZNPL010000020.1, read as the reverse complement.
GCGTCTTCCTCGCCATCGACACGGCCGGCGTCCGCAAGAAAAGCAGGATCGCCGACGCGATCGAGTACTACGCCTTCGACCGTGTCCAGAAATCGGTGCGACGTGCCGACGTCGTCCTCCTCATGCTGGACGCGACCCAGCCGACGGCCGGCGTGGACAAAAAGCTCGCCCACTCTCTCGTGGACCAGTACAAGCCGGTCGTCATCGTCATGAACAAGTGGGATCTCGCTAAAGGCAGCGCCTCAACAGGAGATTACGACGACTATCTGGCAAAGACCCTCACCGGCCTCGACTACGCCCCCGTTGTCTTCACCACCGCCACGAACGCGCGCAACGTACTGGCCGCCGTCGACGTGGCCTCGGCCCTTTTCCGCCAGCATCGCACCCGCGTCACCACGGGCGAACTCAACCGAGCCATCGAGCAGATCACCGCGCTGCGCGGCCCCTCCCCCAAACGAGGCCAGCCCCGGCCCAAGATCCTTTACGCCACCCAGGTCGCGACCGCGCCGCCCACCATCGTCATATTCGTCAACCGCATGGCGAGCATCACGGAAAACTACGCTCGTTTCCTGACGAACAAATTCCGCGAGTTACTTCCGTTCAGCGAGGTTCCCATCCGCCTGATCCTCCGGCCACGACGCCATGAGGGCTAGTCGGGCGGTGCAGCACGCGTACGCATTCCTAAGAAGGCGATCTGGGCGGCAATCGGTCCGATATTCACCAATTCCCCAGCCTCCGGGCCGCGAGAAACGCTTCAAGACCTCCGTCTTTCTACAGGCGCCAGGTTTCCGTAGAATCACATAGGTGCGCCTGTCAGCAGGCCCGGGCGATTCTCATGCAGATCAGACAAAGCCAACGATGGCAAATGCGGTTGGGCTGGATGCTCGCGTTTCCGATCGCGACGGTCGTGGCCGCTTCCGATTCGGACGCACCAGTGAAAGCGGATCCGGAGCAGACCGTCCAGGCTATGCGGAAGGTCTACCAACTTGGGCAAGAAGTGCGGCGGCTGGGCGACTGGTCCAGACAGGCCGACCAGATCGAGTCCTTTATGGATGATCTCTGGGAGCGCAACGGCTGGGACTCGGAGTCGGATCAGTTCGCCCGAAGGCTCAATCAGGAAGTCGCGCGCATCCCCCCATGGAGATTCAAGAGCCGACTTGACAAGATGAGCGAGCTCGTGGCCGACCGCTACGACCTCAGCACCCGCCAACGCGCCCAATTCGAGGCGCGACTCTTCGCCGAATCCGTCGGCTTCATCGCGGGCAATGCCGACACGATCCTGCGCCACGCGCACGATTACGTCGAGAAACGCCTCAACCACGAGGCGCTGACGCCCGAGGACGTTCGGCGCTGGACCGAAGAGAGTGATCCGCTGGTTGTCGATCTGATGGCCCGCGTTGATCGAATCGCCAACTCCGTCTCGCGCGACATGACTCCCGCGCAGCGCGGCAAGTTCCATCGCGACTTCGAAAGCCTCCACCGCCAGTTGGAATTCGTCATGCGGCAGCGCGAGTCGTGGAAGCGCGGGGAGTGGGACCCCGAAGATTGGGGCCTACACAACGACCCGATTCAGACGGGTAAGATGCCGGAGCGAGAAAGCGAGAACCCGCGCCTAACGGACCGACTCGACCAAGGTGCTCGTCGACCGACAGGAAAGCCCGCGATCGCTGCCCGGATGCATCGGCCCGTCAAACCCGAGGACGAATCGACGTGGGCCGTCTACGTCCGACTCTTCATCACCCGACACGATCTCGACGCCGGGCAACGCGAGGCGCTTCGCTCCATACTCGCTGAATTGGAAGAGCGCGCTGCACATTTCCGCGCACGACACGAGGACGAGCTCGCCGCCGTTCCAAGGCAGCAGCGCGAGACCTCGGCCGCCTATCAACCGCTGCGCGACATGTTCGAAGAGCTCAAGCGACGGGCCGAGGCCCTGCTGACCAAAACACAACGGACAACCGACAAGACAACGCCCCGTAACTGAAGCGCGTTCGCCCCGACGGGCGAGGCGCTCGCAAGGTGTGCTACTCCCCTGGGCCAACCAGGCGTGGGCAATCACGACCACGCATCGCCACGTCGCGCCCCGCCCGCAACCGCCTGAAACACCGCCCATCCCCGCGTCCGGCCGGGGGTCCGTGACAGTTTGGGCGGGACCTCTGGGGGGCGAGACTCCCGGCGAGCCTTGAGGTTTGTGGTTTGTAGCGATTGCGGCTCGGCAGGAGCCTCGCCCTCCCTTCACGCGGCAATCGCTGCTGCCCACGGATTCCGTCACGCACCCTCCGGCCCTCGGCACCATTGATTCGCCTTGAAGCGGACCCTACGATGTGTCGAAATACCGTCAGAACAAGGATTTGTGCCGGTCGCCAAACGCCGCCGGCCGGCGAAACAGAACTAATGACCTCAATCGTTCGGGATTCTCGGACTTTGAAGCGACTTGATAACAGAAGTGTGTGCCTCACTCATCTGGCCGTTGCCACAATGCTCCTCGGGACTTCCCCCGCATGGGGCCAGCTCGGCGTGCAACCTACGCCCGTCACGCGAGCCCGTCCGATTCGGGTGCCCGGCAATTCCACCGACTTCGCGGGCTTCACGCAGACCTTCGACGTCCCCTCGATTGACAACACTGCACTCACCCTCAGACGGGCCGGCACTACCGCTGGCAACCCGTTCCTTGGTGCCTATCCCAACCCGGGCATCGGCCGCAGATCATTGCGGATGCTGCCACGCCTGGGCACCATCACCGGCCAGTTCCACCAGGGTTTTGATCCCTTCGCACGGCAGGGGCGTCTGCTTTACAGATTCAGCACCGGCGATTCATTCGGTGAAAAGCCCTCGACCCTCGCTTTACAAAACGTCGTGCCGGCCCGCCCGTCGGCCTCGGAAAGCGAAGCCCAACTGGCGGCGCCTCCGGTGACTGAGGGAATGCCAATATCAGAATACCTCACGCAGCGCGTCACGGCGTACCGCCGAGACCGCACTGCAGACGGCTGGGCCTACCTCAACAACGAGAACCTTGTACGCGCCATGGCCGCGTTTCGATCGGCCGAGGCCGCGGACCGCGAGGCGCCCATGCCGCGATTTGGGCAACTCATCACTGCAGTCGTGGCGGGCCAATACCACTCCGCCCTGACGCTGCTCGAACGGATCCGCGACTACGAAGAGAGCGGCCGCTCAGATCCGCCGAGCATGCTCGAATACGACGTCGTCCTCCAGGATTTGGTCGGCGGCGATGAGGAGGCAGTGGACGAGCTTTTGATCCAATACAAGCGTATCAGCGAACGCGCGCTTGAAGACGTTCGGGCGCAAGCGCTCTACGCTTACCTCCTGTGGTACGGTGGAACGGAGGAAGCCGCGCGCGAGGCCATCGCCGTCGCTGACCGCATCGCCCGAAATCATCCGGCGTCCACGTGGGCACGCCTCGCCGCCATGATGAGAGAAACGCAGCGCCCGAGGCAAGCGAATGCTGCTGGAGACGCGCGAGCAGCCGACGACCGGGTGAGCCGACTGCCCCCGCGTGGTTAGTTCTATTCTCAGGATTGTCTTTCCATGCTCCGGTGGCACGCCGGCGACGCAGACCGGCGTGACGGGCGCGTGGGAAAGGCGCCGCCCTGCGGCGTTCTGCCCTGATAATCTAGCTGTCCGACGATGACCGATTCCCCATTAGACCAACGAGGCCAAGCCACCAACGCCGGCCCGTGGTCCCTTCGCTTTCGCCTCCCGCTCGCTGTCGCTGTTTACAGTGCCAGTTTCGCGGTGGCTCTGTTTGGGGCTTTCGGTCTAGCCTATAACTTCCACTGGATAAAACTCTGGTTCGCCCCTCTTTACCTTCCACTGCTCGCCCTCGCGCTGCCCATCAAGCTCGCGGTTTTCGGCTGGATGAAACAGTACCGCGGCTCCTGGCGTTACGTCGGCCTCTACGATCTCTTCGGCCTCGTGCGCGCTGCCTGGCTCAGTTCGATCATGCTCGTCGCGGCCTTCTTCCTCATCGAGAACCTGTGGCGATACTGGTTCGGTCACTACCTCATCGACCGTGACCTCGACATGCGACTCCGCCAGTCCGTCTTCCTCCTCGACTGGGCCGGCACCATCGGCGTCATCGCGGCCTGGCGCGTCGCCGTTCGCTTCTACGCTGAAGAGGTCCACGCCCAACCCTACGAAAAACAGTCCCGTGTGCTCATCATCGGCGCCGGTGACACCGGAGAGGCCGTGCTTCGCGAGATCCTCCGAATGCCCTCCCAGCGATACGTCGTTGTCGGCTTCCTCGATGATCAGCCCGGGCAGGTCGGCCGAACCATCCACGGTGTCGAGGTCCTCGGCACCCTCAGCGACATCACCGAAATCTGCGACCGCTATTTGATCGACGAGCTCCTTCTGGCCCTGCCCGAGGCCACACCGCGCGAGCTTCGGCGCGTCGTCGAAATCTGCGAGGGCAACAACCTGCGATTCCGAATCCTCCCCGGCGTCGCCGACGTCATGGACGGCCGACTCCACGTCAGCCACATCCGCGACGTCGACATTGCCGACCTCCTCGGACGCGCCCCGGTCCAGCTCGACGCCGACGCCATTGCGTCCGGTATCTCGGGCCGCAGCATCATCGTCACCGGCGCCGGTGGAAGCATCGGCTCGGAAATGTGCCGCCAGGTCGTCCGCTTCAACCCGGCCAAGCTCATTCTCATCGAGCAGGCCGAAAACAACTTGTTCGAAATCGACCGCGAGCTCCGCTCCACCCTGCCTGAACTTACGATCGTTCCCTGCGTCGCCGACATCTGCGACGTGCCCCGCATTCGCTGCATCTTCCAGGCACATCAGCCAACCACCATCTTCCACGCCGCCGCCCACAAGCACGTGCCCATGATGGAACTCAATGTTGGCGAGTCCATCAAGAACAACATCCTTGGGACCAAGACCATCGCAGATGCTGCGGCCGAGTTCGGGGCCCACAAAATGGTGGTCATCTCCACGGACAAGGCCGTCAATCCCACCAGCGTCATGGGTTGCACCAAACGCGTCGCCGAACTGTACGTCCAGCAGCTCAGCGGCCGCTGCGACACCCAGTTCATTACGGTGCGCTTCGGGAACGTCCTCGGAAGCAGCGGAAGCGTCGTGCCCATCTTCCGCGAGCAGATCGCCCGAGGCGGTCCCGTCTGCGTGACCCATCCCGACATGGTGCGTTACTTTATGACCATCCCGGAAGCCGCTCAACTCGTCCTCCAGGCGGGCTCGATGGGCTCCGGCGGCGAGATCTACCTTCTCGACATGGGCGACCCGATCAAGATCGTCGACTTGGCCCGTGACATGATCACTCTGTCTGGCTTCCGCCCCGGCGTCGACATCGAAATCGTCTACACCGGCCTGCGTCCGGGCGAGAAGCTCTTCGAGGAGCTCTCCATAGAAGGTGAGCACGTATCCCCGACCCGCCATCCGAAGATCGGGGTCTGGAAGCACCGCCCCGAGGACTTCGACCGCATCTGCCAAGGAATGGAAGATCTCATAGAAACCGCCGACGCGGCCACACCGGACACGCTTCGCCTCAAGCTCCGGGATCTGGTACCCGAATTCGAGCCCGAAGCCCCCCTCAGCGCAGCAACCGTCCAAAAGACAACTTGAAACAACACGCCTCGAATAAGGAGAGGCATGAGGGGGACGAAGGGAGATTAGGGACGGAGGGACGAAGGCTTGTCGGCGGGGGTGAGGTTGGGGCGGGGAATCCCCGTGGGTTCGTTTGGAATGGAGGGAGGCACGGAGGCACGAAGGCACGCTGGTGGGACGGCCCAGGTTGCTGGCGGTCGTGGTGGCTGCGTTTCGTTTCTTGGTTGTCTGGGGGCTGGGTGGCACGCTGCGCTTCGGGGGCGGCGGGCGGCGTCCTGGTGCGACATCTGATAACTGGAAACTGAGAACCGACAACTCGCGTAGCGTTGGGTTCGTTTGGCGCTGGCGCTTGTCGGGCCGCGGGTACTTGCGGGTCCGATCGCTGGCGCTCCCGGCTCTGATGCGGGTTGGCCATGGTCTTCTCATTTGCGTATCCCCCCGGCGGCGCGCAGTCCGGGTACGCTTCTTCTTTCCACCCTATAGAACACGGGGGCTGTTCCGCATTTTTTTCGAAAACGTGGAACGGGCGGTATCAGCGTGGTTTGGGGGTTTGGGGCGGCAAGGTAGGAGAAGTTTTCAGTTGTCAGTTTTCAGTTGTCAGAAGAGAGCCTTCAGCCAGCCGTCAGCCTTCAGCCGGAACGGGGTCGGGCATGGGATGATGATCGTCGGTGTTCGTTTGCCTGTGGCGTCGGTTGGTGAGGCGGCCGCTCGTTGACACTCGCGGTAGTGATCGGGGTGCGGCCTTCGGCCTTCGGGCTTCGAGCTTCAGGCGGAGCGCGGTGGGGGCGGTGGTTGTGTTGTGGGGATCTTGCGCCATTCGGGGGTGGTTCGTGTTCGAATCGTGATCTCCGGTCGCTGGAACGACCTGGGCCACCCCGGCCAGCGGCGCATCATGTCATCAGCACGCCCACGCGAGCGCGGTATGGCAGCCGGCGGATCGATCAGGATTCGGTAGTCTGTAATCGCGAACCCACCCTCGGAGAGGGTGGGTCACCCGTCTCTATGGGGCAAGTGATGCGCGTTGCGCGTCGGGTCTGGTTTGAGGCAGCGCCGGACGGGCAGGGGGGCGAGACCGCTCCATGAGTGTCGCGGTACTGGTCGAGTTTTGATTGCGCTAAAGAAAGCGTCGCCCGCTTCGCGGGCTTGGGTTGGTTGGGGACGCCGGTTACCCCGGGTTGCGCTGCGCTTCACGCGGGGCTAGTGGGGCGGCGCCCCGCTTCGCGGGGCTTGGGCTGCGTCGTCAGCCCTTCGGGGTTAGTTTTGGTAAAGACAAAGTCATTCGGTGGGTGGGACCCGCCCTGCGTGTGTTCGGCGGGTGGAACCTGCCCTACAGGGTCTTGCGCTCGGATCTGTTGCATCGAGATGCACCCTACGACTGCTGGTGGATCGAGATGCAGGTTGGTCCATCACCGTGCACCGTACGGCTACCGGTGGATTGGGATGCAACGGGCTTTAATCGCGAGCCCACCCTCGGAGAGGGTGGGCCACCCGGCCCGAGGACGATATCCGTGTGTGTAGGGCTGGGCCGAAACGTGGTCACTCGGCGGGTGGAACCCGCGCTACGGGTTGGTGCACCACGGCGCACCCTACGGGTTTCCATGCTCTAGCTGCTGGCGGAGCGGTACCAGCGCAGGGCGAAACGAGACGTGAGCATCGAGAGGGCGAGGAAGAACACACTGGCGGCCACTATGTAGAGGACCATCAGGGGGTGGAAAGTTTTTACCATGACGCTGGCGGGGAGATTGGTGACCATCAGGATGGGGATGACGAAGACGAGGGCGAACCACATCACGCCGCCTACAAACCGCTTGTAAATGTCGTGGGGGTAACGGGCCAAGCTCACCGCGTAGAACCACAAGTGATTGATGCCGGTGTGACGGATCAGCCAGACGCTGGTGATGGCGAAGATGTAGAGCAACGAATAGAGGATCGTTACTCCGGCCAGCAACAGGATTATGAAGAGGATGGTCTTGGCGGTCGTTACATTCGCGGCGGCGTCCCATGCTGCGTAGATGCAGAGGGCTATGCCGACCGGGACGTTGGCCAGGGCGGAGTAATCGATCCGCTCGAAACTAAGCAGAAACTGGGTGCTGGCGGGGCGGACCAGGACGAAATCGAGGTTGCCGGTGCGAACAAGCTGGCTGATGCGCCAGCAGTTTCCGAAGAAGAACGTCTCGAAGATGCTGGTGATGATCATGTGGGTACCGAGGAGAAAGAGGTAGTGGGCCTCGGTCCAGCCGCGCACGTGGGGGGTCTTGCTGAAGATGACCTCGACGAAGATAAGGAGGAGGCCTACCCAGAGGATCTCGCTGGCTACGTTGACGATGAAGTGGCCTCGGAAACTCATCTCGCGGAGGAGGCTGTTCTTGCAGAAGCGGGCGAGGATTCGAGCGTAGCGGGCCATGGGGGTCAGCCTCCGAATGCGGCGTAGCGGCGGAGGCCTCGCCGCCATGCGACCCATGCGGCGAATCCGATCGTAGCGACCCAGGCGGTCTGGATGGCGATGATACGGGCGGCCTCGGTGGCGTCGACGCGCTGCAACAGGATCAGCGTGGGGTAATACGTTTCGTAGGCGAACGGGAGGTTGACGACGGCTTGCTGGACCCAGTCGGGGAGCAGGCTGAGCGGGAACATGTGGCCACTTAGGAAGTACTGCATTGTCATGAAGACGTGGAGGAAGCTGGCCACCTCGAGGAACCAGAAGCCGAGCAGGCCGATGAGGGCGTTGATGGCGAAGCCGAGGAGGAAGGTGAGGACGAGGGAGATGATGGCCAAGCCGAGCATTTCGCCGGTCGGGAGGCCGGGAAGGTATCGGCGGCAGAGCCAGAAGACGATCGCGTAAGGTACAGCGGCCATCACCATGTAGACGAGCTTGTGAGCGACTCGGAGGGTGAGGGTGTAGGTGAGGTAGTCGACGGGCTGGAGGAGGTATTTGCGGAGTTCGCCTTCGCGAATGTCGTTGGCGATGGTGGAGGCGAGCTGGGGCATGGAGCCGAAGGTTCGGACGATCATGACGAAGAGGTAGTAGGAGACCATCTGGGTGTACTGGAGGCCGCCTACTTCTTCGCGGTCGGCTCCTTCGTAGATGGCGCCCCAGAGCATAATGGTGGTGATGATGGGGACGAATCGGAGGAAGGTGGAGATGAAGAAATCGGCGCGGTAGACGAGGCGCTCGGAGAGGGCGACGCGGAAGGCGACGAGGTACTTACGCATCGGTCGTGGCTCCGCCGGGTTCGGGGGGGCGGTCTTCGGTGTAGTCGGCCTGGAACATGGCGCTGATGACGTCCTCGATGGGCGGCTCTTCGACGCTGAAGTCGTCGATCTGGTGCTGGGCGAGCCAGCGGCTGGCCTCCTGGGCGACGGCCTCGCGGGGCATGCGGAGGCGCACCTTGGGCGGGTCGAGCTCCAGGACTTCGCTGACGGGGCCGAAGTCTTCGGGCATGGCGCCGTTGTGGAAGCGAAGGGTGACAATCTTGTAGCCGGCGAAGCGGCGGGCGATCTCGGCGAGGCGGCCGTCGTGGACGAGTCGGCCATGGTTGATGACCATGACGCGGTCGCAGAGGGCCTCGATGTCCTGCATGTAGTGGCTGGTGAGGAGCACGGTCACGCGGTTTTCGCGGTTGTATTCTCGGAGGCAGCGGCGGATGGCGGCCTGGGCGACGACGTCGAGGCCGATGGTCGGTTCGTCGAGGAAGAGGACGCGGGGCGAGTGGAGGAGGGCGGCGATGAGCTCCATTTTCATGCGTTCGCCGAGGCTGAGTTCGCGGACGGGCTGGTTGACCAAGTCTTTGACGGCGAGGAGGTCGGTGAGTTCGTCCTGGACGCGTTCGAAGCGATCGCGCTCGATGCCGTAGATTTCTTTGTGGAGGCGGAAGGACTCGCAGGCTGGGAGATCCCACCATAGCTGGTTTTTCTGGCCCATGAGGAGGGCGAATTGTCTGCGGTAGGCGTTTTCGCGTTTCTGGGGTACGAAGCCGAGGACGCGGACGTCGCCTTCGGTGGGGTAGATCAGGCCGCTGAGGATTTTGAGGGTCGTGGTTTTGCCGGCTCCGTTGGGGCCCAGGAAGCCGACCATTTCTCCGGCGGCGATGTCGAAGCTGATGCCGTCTACGGCTCGGACCATTTTGTGACGGCGGCGGACCAGTGCCTTGACGGAGGCCAGGAGGCCTTCGGGCTTGGCGTGGACCTTGTAGATCTTTCGGAGGTTTCGGACGGAGATTGCGGACATCGGAAGTATGGTAGCAGGCGGCGGGGTGGGCGTCAGCGCACGGCGGCGGAGTCCCCGGAGGCGGACCAGTGGGAGCCGCTTGCTTGCCGGCAGCATGCCCCCGCGAGCGTGGGCATGACGCGCGTGCGGTCATGCACGGGCAAGCTCCGCCGCCGCTGGCGTCTCGGCTTGCCCATGGCACCCTCGCGAAATGCGTACGCACGCAACCTGCCGTTGGCATCGCGCGGTTGGGTCATCCGCACTGGCGAACAAGCCGCCAGTGGCACTCGTTGAAGCCAGATACCTGCGGATGGTCATGGGGGAGTGCGTTCGGTGGCGAGGCGTTGGAGTTCGGCGTTGAGGTTGCGGAGGTTGCTGCTGGGGCCCTGGAGGGCGTGTAGTTGTCGGATGGCCTCAGTTGCGCGGGCGTAGTCCTCTGCGATGATGGCGTTGGCGACTCGCTTTCGGGCGGCGTTGAGTTCGGGTGTGGTCTGCTCGATGGCAAGGATGACCGGCAGTGTTGCGACAAGGCAAAGGGCGCCGGATAGCGCCAGCACCACTAGCGGGTGGACGCCGGCTGGCTGCAGTCCGGCGGCGACTTTGGCCGGCGCCGTACGCGCCTGTTTGGCGGGTGTCGTGCGGGCTTGCTCCGACGTGGTGGTGCCACGTTGCTTTTCTCGGGCGAAATATGCGCGGCGGGGGACGCCTGCGACGATCAGCCATAGGAGGATGGGGACGGCGACCTGATTGAGGGAGATGAGTGATTTCATCAGGTAGGCGCGGATCGCCGAGTTGGTGAGGTATGGGGAGAAGGTGACGGCGGCCTGGAAGGAGACCATGTACCAAAAGGCGAGCAGGGTGATGGCGAGGCCGATGAGGCGGCGTGGCCAGGGGACCCAGCGTGAGGCGAGGAGCAGACCGACCAAGGGGGGAAAGAGCGGCGAGAGCCAGTAGAGGTGAACACCCTCGGCCATTCCGGGGGCGGGGTATCCGATGAGGCGGTGGAGGAGGCGTCCTCCGGCGATTGTGGTTTTTGCGGTGAGGTCGTCGGTGAGCCACCAGAGGATGGTGGCCGCGATGCTGAGGAGAATCGCATCGAGGATGAAACGGCGCATCATGTGCTCGCTGTCGGCACCGCCGTAGTTGGCGTCGGGGCTTTCCAGGCGGGATCACGCCTGATGACCCATACCATCCAGAGGATCCAAAGCGGCGCGACGAATACAACGAGAAATCCCTGCATCAGGACGGAGTGCAGGGTCTCGAACCATTCCGGCTGATATCCATTGACCAGGCCCAGTACGGCGATGCGGGCCATGTTGAGCAATTGGACTCCGAAGAGGCCTGCGACGATTCCAACGATTCGTCCTCGCCAGGAGCATGGGAAGCCGATGACACCGGCCCAGAAGATGGCGGTTGCGCGGATGCCGATGCATTCGGTGGCCACGTCGACAGAGCCGTTGACGATGGTGATCGAGGTGCCGTGCACTTGAGCGGGCACGGATAGGATCCGGAGGGTCCAGGCGACGGTGGCCGCAATTGCTCGCTGGAGGCTTATGCCTATTTCGTTGCGTATGGCGTAGAGTTCCGCAGCGCTTCCGATGATGACCAGGACGACGAAGACGGCGACGAACCAGAAGACCGCGCGGTTGGGCGACGCTTGGCGGGCCGACTCGCGATCGTCTGGCGACTCTGTGCGGCTGCGTTTTCGGTGCGACATGGTGGAGAGAAGGATACCGCGCTTCGGGTGGGCTTTCCAGCTTCCAACGGGGCACGATGAGGTTTTGGGGGCGGGCACGGCGGCGGTTATTGTTTTTTCGTACGCTTGGGTGTACCGGCACTGGCAGGCAAGCTGTACGTGGCACGCAACGCCAGTGACGTCCGCTTGGACTGTGATGCGCCTTGCAGTTCAGGATCGTGGGGCGCTGAACAAGAAAAATGTGCAGTTGCCCCGGTGGCGGCGTCCGTGGTATGCTGTCTATGGCCGGGACGGGGGATTCTGATCTGCGTTGATCATCTGCTGCGCGAAACGCCAGCCATCGGAGAGTCGCCATGTCACAATCAAGCGGCGAATTCATGAAGGTTCGATGCCCCTGTGGTACGAAGCTGAAGCTTCCCGTCAGTGCCGCCGGCCGTAAGGCAAAGTGCCCGAAGTGCGAGAAGGTGTTCCGCATTCCGGAACTTCCGGTCCCGGATACGACCTCGACGCTGGCGGCCGATGATGACGCGGGTGGCTCGCTGCTGGACGATTTGGCTGACTTGCAGTCATCGGCGCCGGCACCGGCTGCGCCAGCCACTCCGGCGGGCGAGGCTTGTCCGAAGTGCGGCGCGGCGATGGCGAACGGTGCAGTCTTGTGCGTTTCGTGCGGATTCAATCGCCAGAGCGGGCGCGTTGTGAGGAAGGCCAAGGAGAAGGGGGCGGTCCGGAAGGTGCGGTTGCCGGGTTCGGGCGGCCGTGGGTCCGTCGCAGTGGGTTGCGCGTTGAGTATGGCCGGTGCGCTGGTCGGGGCGGTGATCTGGTGCGTTGTTGCGTTGAGCACCCAGTATGAGATCGGGTGGATTGCGTGGGCGCTTGGGCTTCTGGCGGGTGGCGGGATGGTGTTGGGCTGCAAGAAGCGCGAGCCGAGCTACGGGGTATTGGCGGCGGCGATTGCGCTGGGTGGGATTGTCGCGGCGAAGGTGATGGTCTTCACGCAAGTAAACCACGAAGAGTTGCGGGACACGCCAGCGACAGTAGCCTCGTTGAGCGACGAGGGGGTTGAGGACTCGGAGGCCGTCGTGGCGGGTGCGGAAAGAGTCGGGAAGGCGATGCGTGTGGCGTACCATCGCGCGCACCGGAAGGCGCGGGAGGAGGGGTTGTGGTACGGTGATCGGAGATGGAAAGAGTTGGAGTGGGAGGAATGGCGGCATGCGTTGAAGCTGTCGCCCGAGGAATTGGACACGGTTGTTGCGGAGATCGACGCGTGGGATGCGGGGGCGAAATGGGAAGACGCGGCGTATGTGCGCACTTTTCTCATTTATAACCACATCGATGAGGCGCTGGCCGAGCGGCGTGCCGAGAGTGGCTATCTCCACGAGGAGTTTGTGGCGAGTCAGTGGAAAGGGCTTCATGAGAACGCTGTGGCGGCGATTGATGCGCTTTCGCCGGAAGAGCGGGCGGCCCAAGCGAAGGCGATTCACGCGCAGGGCGATCGGGAGAGTATTCGGTTTGAGCTTGCGTGGCACCATGCGGAACTGCGTGCGATGAATGAAGGGCTTCCGCCGGGCGACGATCGGCGACTGGCGATCGAGGAAGAGGAAGAGAAGAAGTATGAGCAGATGGGCGACGAGGAGCTGGACGAGGCGAAGGCGGCACTCGACGCGTGGGAAGCAGGCGGCAAGTGGGATGATCCGCAGTACGTGCGGAACTATCTGGTTTATACGCTGACGGAGGAGGCGCTGGCCGATTGGCAGCCGCGAGATCCGGATGCGCCGTTTCAGGAGAGCGAGTGGCAGGCAGCGTGGGACAAGGAGTATTCGGCGAATGTGTACCGGGTTGATTCTCTGTCGCCGGATCGACAGCTTGCTCGTGCATTGAAGATCTCTCAGCCGGGGGGCGCAGGTTTTGAGGTCGGAACCGGCGTGCAGAGCGAGCGCACCGAGGAGGTTGGTGACGACACAATCAAGCTCTTTGTCAGGCACTACTTCGGGGCGATCGATATTATCTTCGCGGTGTTGGCGGTCGCTTCGGCGTTCGGGCTTGCAGGGCAGATGTCCAATGACTGAGTGGGGATTGCATATTGTGGCGGCATGTGACGGGAGGAAGCCCGCTGGTTCAGGGGGCGGGGCGGCGTAGTGACTCACATCTTTCGGCTTCTGCGGTTTGCTCACAGGCGAGGTAGTGTTTGGCAAGCACGCGAATGACTTTTTGGGTCCGATCGTGGTCGTCGCCGAACACCGCGCGGTAGATCTTGCAGGCCTCTTCGAGTGCCACTGCGGCTTCGTAGTGGCGGTTTGCTGCGGCGAGGCATTTGCCATGGTTGGTGAGGTAGGAACCCAGGTACCAGTGTCCGTCGGGTAAGTGACGCCGGGCAAGTGAGACGACCTTTGTACTTAAGGACAGCGCCTCTTCCGGATGCCCCTGCATGCGTCGTACGCGGGAGAGGCCATGATAGGCAGAGATTGTGTAGGGGTGGGCTTCTCCATGGATCTTCGACGTGAGGTGGCAGACCTCGCGCCAGAGCGGCTGGGCCTCTTTGAGGCGGTCCATAGTGACGTAGAGCTGGGCGAGCGAATTCATGGCGCGGATGGTGTCGGGATGTTCGGGGCCCAATGCTTGCCGGCGCTGTTCCATGAGATCCACTTGAAGTTCCAGCGCTTCGTCCATCCGATCGGTTGTTTCGTAGAGGCCGGCGAGCAGCCATTTGTAGCTGAGGGTACGCGGGTGGTCGGTGCCGAGGACGATGTTGGCGCGATCGACGCAGTTGGTGAGCAGTTGTTCCGCGTCTTCGAAACGCGCCATCTGTACGTAGAGCCAGCCCAGGCTCGCCTGGGAAAGGAGCGTGTCGGGGTGATCCTCGCCGTGCGCGCGACGGCGCGTTTCATAGGCCTCCCGCAGGAGGGGCTCGGATTCGGCCCAACGCTTCTGTTCCTGGTAGAGAAGGCCGAGGTTGCTCGCGGTTGTCAGCAGGTCGGGGTTGTCCGGCGGGGATCGCCGGCGCTGCACTGTTAGTGCGTCCGACCAGACCTGCTCGGCTTGGTCGTAGTGCCCCAGAGCGTCGTAGGCATCGCCCAGTGCGATGCGGACCTTCGTGGCCAGGGGATGGTTGTTGCCGAGTTCAGTGATGACGTCGGTTTGCAGCGTTTGGAGCTCGTGTGCGAGGGTGTCAAAGCGTCCCTGTTCGTAGAGGATGGAGGCGAGCTTGTAGCGGCAGGTCAGGCTGTCTTGGTGATTGGCGCCGAGGGCCGCTGCTCGCAGTTCGAAGGCCGATTGGTAATGCGCGGCGGCTGATTGGTACTCGCCGAGTCCGTGGAACGCATCGCCGAGCGTGACGTGGAGCGCAGCTTTCACGAGCGGTCGGTTTTCGAACCGTCTCTCCACTTTATCGGAAGCGCGTTCGAGGACTTCGCGCAGGGTGATGTCACGATCGGGTTGTTCATGGGGGTCGGCTTGTGCGAGCAGCTCCTGGTTCAGGAAGTCCGCGATCGCCTGGGCCGTGGCTCTCTGCCGGGATTCTCGAACGGCGAAGACGGCGGTGGAAACGACTCCGGCAAAGAGTACGGCGAGGACGACGGCGCTGCCGACGACCGTGATGCGGTGTCGGCGGACGAAGCGGGCGACGCGATACGTCGTGCTCGGCGGACCGGCGGAGACGGGTTCGCGGCGCAGATGTCTTTCGATGTCGTCTGCGAGTTCGGCGGCCGCGGCGTAGCGCCGATCGCGGTCCTTTTCGAGGCACTTCATTACGATCCAGTCGAGATCGCCGCGCAGGCTACGCCGCAGGGTGCGGGCGTCGGTGTTTCGGTTGCGGGCGGATTCCTCCGCGCGGGCGCCGAGGCGACTCAGGCGCGTTGTGGGTTTCTCCGGGACGTGTTCGCGCACCATGCGGTGCAGCTCTTCGCCGGTCGCCTGGCGAAAGGAATCGCCGGCGATCGGGACGGCGCCGACGAGGAGTTCGTAGAGCATGACGCCGAGCGAGTAGATGTCGGCTCGGGTGTCGACGTCAGATGCGTTTGCGTCGCTTTGCTCGGGGCTCATGTATTCGGGCGTGCCGATCAGGATGCCGTGAACGGTGTGGAGCGTCTCTTCGGTGAGGCGCTGGTGGATTGCCTTGGCCACACCGAAGTCGATTACTTTTGGAACGGGGTTGGCGTTCTCGTGGGAAACGATGACGTTGGAGGGTTTGATGTCGCGGTGGATGATGCCTTTCTGGTGGGCGTGTTGAATGGCGCGGCATACCTCGACGAACAGCTTCAAGCGGGTGGTGAGGTCGAGTCGGTGGCGGTCGCAGTAGGCGGTGATCGGCTCGCCGTCGACGTATTCCATGACGAAGTAGGGCCGGCCGTCGCTGGTGGCGCCGGCGTCGATTGCGCGTGCGATGTTGGGGTGGTTCAGGAGCGCGAGTGCCTGTCGCTCGGCGTCGAAGCGGCGGATGACGGCGCGGGTGTCCATGCCGAGCTTGATCAGTTTGACGGCGACCCGGCGGCGCAGCGGCTCGCGCTGTTCGGCGAGGTAGACGGTTCCCATGCCGCCTTCGCCGAGTTTGCGGGTGATGTGATATGGCCCGACGATTTCCGGATCGTCTGCGGGTTCGCCGGGCGGCGCCGCCGTGAGGCGGTCGACGGCCTCGAGCAGGGCTTGTGGCGATACGATCGGCGTGTCAAAGCGGGCGCTGGCGGTGGCGTGATAGCCCAGCAGCGACTCGACCTCGGCGCGGACGGCCGCTTCCACTGCGGACGATTCCAGGATCCTCCGGCGTTCATGGCGTTCCAGCGCGAGGAGCCGTTCAAACAGGTCCTCCACCTGTTGCTGTTGTTGAGGCGTCAGTTCACTCACTGCCTTCGATCTCTCGCATCAGCCATGTGCGCGCGAATTCCCAGTCGCGTTTGACCGTCGCTAGTGATACGCCGAGGTTCTCGGCGATCTGGCTCATTTCGATGCCTGCAAAGAACCGCTGCTCGACGACCTTGGCCTTGCGCGGGTCGCGACGCGCGAGTCTGTTCATGGCTTCGTCGAGTGCTATCAGGTCGATGCCTTGTTCGGCGGTGGGGTCCGATTCGGCTCTCGCGTCGAGTGGCACGCGACGGGCACCGCCGCCGCGTTTTGCGGCCGCTCTCTTTTCGGCGTGGGTGACAAGAATTCGCCGCATGACCATGGCCGCGATGGCCATGAAGTGCGCGCGAGACCGATAATCGGCGTCTTTCTGGGCGACGAGCTTGACGTAGGCCTCGTGGACCAGGGCGGTGGGCTGGAGGGTGTGGTCGCGGCGTTCGGTCCTTAGGCAGCGTGCTGCGATGGTGCGCAACTCATCGTAGAGGAGCGGGACGATCGCCTCCGACGCGGTGTTATCGCCCTGCCGCATCCGGTCCAGGAGCAGCGTGATGTCAGGTTTTTCCGGCATGCCCGAAATACCCGGAAATGCGATGAGCCGTTTCGTTCGTCTTTTCGGCGTACGTCTGCGAGGGCCGAAGTACACAGGTTCCAGACGCGAATTGTAGCAGCCTGAGAGGTCTTGTGGCAGAGGTTCCGCCCTGCCTCTGTGGGGTGGGTTCCATGCTCGGTGTGGCCGGTGCGCGTCGCGTGCCCGAGTTGGGGCGGCGGCGTGTGTGGGATGTTTCAGGGAGCGTTCACAATGAGGTTTTCAGCCTGGTTTTGCATTGCGGTTTTGGTTCCGGCGCTGGTCGTTTTGCCCGAGCCGGTCCAGGCGGGCGACACGGTTGCGCTTGGGTCGGCGTTTCACTATCAGGCACAACTCAAGTTGAACGGAGCGCCGGTGACGGACGTCTGCCACTTTCGGTTCGGGCTGTGGACGAATCCGGATTTCCAGAGCGGGTTTCTCGGCCAAGTCGATGTGGATGGCGTGCAGGTTGAGAACGGCCTGGTGGACCTCGATGTCGATTTCGGATTCGAGGCGTTCGACGGGGCGGACCGCTGGCTCGAGGTGGCTGTTGCGTGCCCCGGCGGAGCCACGTTCTTCAGCTATACGACGCTGGAACCGCGCCAGCGCATCGCTGCGACTCCTTATGCGTTGCAAACGCGCGGGCTTCACGTGAACGACGCGGGCGACGTTGGTATTGGCATCGTCGGGTCGACGCAACGCCTGACGGTCGAGCGGTCGAGCGGTCGTGTCGGCGTTAACACCGAGTCACCACTGACCAGATTGCATGTGGTTGATGACTCGCTCGGCCTGACGTCGGACGCGATCCGCGATGACGATTTGGTTATCGAGGACGGTGACGCCGTGCTTGGCCTTTATAGCAATGCTGGGGGAAGCGCGGGATCGACCATTTCCTTGAAGGAACTGGTCGCCGGCGTGATGACGGATAACTGGAGCATTTGGCGCGGCTCCGGCAACGGGGATTCGGCGCTTCACTTTTCGTACGGACCAGATCCGGTCTCATCGTCGAACCCTGATATCATGACGATGGCGCCGACCGGCCGAGTCGGGGTGGGCACCACGACACCGTCCGCCGATCTGCACGTGCGCGGGGACACCGGTTTGCTCGTGGACGACGGGGCGGGCGAAGCTGTTCTGTCGGCTAACGGCCCCGGTCGGGTCGGTGTCGGAACGGCGTCGCCTGCGGCGAAGTTCAACGTCGAGTCGGATGCGGATCTGATTGAAGGCCCTGTGACGCACCATGACGACATCGTCGTGGAATCCGTGGATGCCGTACTCGGGCTGTACAGCGACGAAACCGGCACCGCGGGATCGGCGATCTCACTGAAGGAGATTCATCCGCAGGGGCCGCTGACGGACCATTGGGCGATGTACCGCGAGACGAATCAGGCGGGCGCGGCGCTTCACTTTTCATACGGATCGAGCGTCAACTACGCCTCGAACCCCACGATCGTCGAAATGTCGGACGACACGGGTGTGCGGATTGAGGGCGACCTTCACGTGGACGGGGCCGTCACGGCGACGGAAGCGCAGACGAGGTACCTGAGCATCCCCGCGGTGGCCTTCGCGTTGCTGAGTGCCGAGCCATGCTGCTTCGAGCCGCAGTATTTTCCGGCTCAATTCGACACCGACGGCCTTGCCGTCGCGCACAGCTCCGGTTTTCGACCGGCGGGACACAGCTTTCGATTCGGCGCACCGGTTCAGCTTCCGGACGGCGCACGGATCGTCGAGTTCCGCGTGTTCGCTTTCGACGACGCCCCCGATGAGAACCTGGTCGTTCGACTTGTGCGAAACCGGCTCAGTGACAACGGTCCGGCAACTGTGGCATTGGCTAAGTCATCGGGTACGCCCGGAGAGGTTGTCCTGAAGAAGGCATTGAGTCCCGGTGAGGCGGTGGACAACAGCAAGTTTGCGTATTGGATTCGCGTGGAGTGGACTTCCCCTGGAGACGGCAACGGGCGGATTTTCTTCGGCCCCGGCCGGGTTACGTATACTTCGGTTTTTCCTTAATGGTGCAAAAACATGATGAGAATGTCAGTATCCAGCTATCTGTGTGTTTGGTTCGCTGCATCGGTGGTGGCATGCGCCCCTGCCTTGGGCGGCGATACGGTTCCGCTCGGGTCGGCGTTTCACTATCAGGCCCAAATCAAACTGAACGGCGCGCCGGTCAACGACTTGTGCCATTTCCGGTTCAGGCTGTGGACGAATCCGGATTTCCAGATCGGATTCCTTGGCAGCGTGGACGTGGATAACGTCGAGGTCGAGAACGGGCTGGTGGATCTCGAGGTGGATTTCGGTTCCGAGGCGTTCGACGGGAACGATCGGTGGCTCGAGGTGGGCATTGCCTGCCCCGGGGGTGCAACGTTGTTCGATTATACGATTCTGGAACCTCGACAGCGTATCGCGGCGACGCCGTATTCTCAGTTTTCGCTCGAGACTCGGGGAATCCAGGTGGACGGCGCCGGCAACGTCGGCATCGGAACAGCGGCTCCCGAAGACGAGTTGCACATTTTCGGCGACAGGCCGACGCTGAAGCTCCAGGGCGACGGCAATAACGAGATTACCGGCCGGGTTGCGATGCGCCAGGCGAACGGCACCGGCGTCGACATCTACTACGACGGCAGTGACGGCGTTGACAGCCTTCTGATGGAGGGGTTCAGCGCGGGGGCCAGCACGGGCGTGCACCTTGGCATCGACGCCGTTTCCGGGCGGGTCGGGATCGGGACGGACGTCCCGGAGCAACTCCTGCACGTGTTCGGTGGTGACAGCGGTGTTTCACCCAACAGCAATTCGCTGTTCGTGCTGGAACGCGACACCAGCACGTTCATCAACATCCTGACGCCGGAGACCGTGCAGAGCGGTATCCTGTTCGGCAATCCGGTCGACGGGAACGCGGCGGGTGGGGTTGTCTACAACAGCTCCAATTCGCCGGACGGCATGCAGTTTCGCGTCAACGGCAACAGTGCCAAGATGACGATCACCGCCGACGGCGACGTTGGCGTGGGGACGATTTCGCCTGCGGCTGATCTGCACGTCCGTGGTTCGACAAGTCTCGGGGAAATGATCGTCACTCCCGGGACGGCCGACTCGTCCGCGCAGATCAGATTGACCGAGAACACATCGGCTTCCCTCGGTGCCGTGATGAAGTATGACGGAACGGCCAATCAATGGCAGGTTCTGGGCAAGAACAGCAACGGTGAGACGGCGCCGCATGTGGTGGTCGGGCGCGACAACGGGCGTGTGGGAATCGGGACGACGTCGCCCGGCGGCCTGCTGCACGTGGCGGGCGCTTCGGGCAACCAGTCGGTCATCCTGCCGAGTGATGCGATCGGGACGGGCGAGATCGTGAACGAGGCGGGCATCGCCAGCAACCGGCTTGATGGTGCGGGCGCTTTTGACGAAAACGACGACTGGGTCGTCCTGACGACTTCCAAAATCAACTGCCCGTCGGCCGGTTTCATCTTTGCGGTGGGCACCGTTTCGATCGCAAACTCGTCGCTCGGGTCGCCAACGGTCGAAGTCGGACTGACGACGTTTGCCGACAATGTGCCGGGGCCGGCGGCCATCTACGAGGCAACGATTCCAGGTGTTGGGGCCAGCGTGACGGCCACCGTGCAGACGTTCGTTGAAGTCAATTCCGCCGGCACAAAGACGGTCAAGCTGGTTGCGCAAACGAACGGGCCGGTGGTGGCGTTGTCGCGACGGGCGACGTTGTTGTTTATTCCGACCGCGTACGGAGAGATGAACTAGATTGGCCGATGCCCCGTAGAAATGGGACGCGAAAATGAAGTATCAGAGACGATATCGCCGGGCAGTGTTGGGCGCGCTTCTTGCAGCCGTGTGCGGATTCTCCGCTCTTCGCGCGGTTGCCGAGAATCCACAGTTCGAAGCCGTGCGCCAGTCCATCAGCGGCGGGGGCGGCATGCATAGCACTGGTGGCGGGTTCGACGTTTCCGCAACGATCGGCCTGCCGACGGATGGTGTGCTCACGGGAGGCGCATTCGGAGTGAGCAGCGGCTTCTGGTTCGGCGTAGCGCCGGCGGATTGCGACGAAGACGGGAGTGTGGGACTTTCGGACTATTGGGCCTTCGAAGGCTGCGTGACCGGTCCGGGGGGCCTGGTGGCCGCCGGCTGCGGCTGCTTCGATCTGGACCGCTCCGGCACCGTCGATCTGTATGACTTTGGCCTGCTTCAACAGGTGTTGACCGACGGTCGCCCCTCTCCCGGTGATCCAAGCGTCACCAGGGTGGTCGGCCAAGTGCTATTTGACCCACCCGATGCACGCCCGTTTTCCGGCGCGGTCGTCGAACTCATCGGTCATGAGCGATCGACGACGAGCGACGATGAGGGGCGGTTCGAGTTTGCCGACGTTCCGGCGGATGCGACGGTTATCGAAGTGTCGGTGTCGGCCTCGGCTGACGGGCAGGCGTTGTTCGCCAACGGCTCGGCCAAGCCGGTCGGTGGCAGCGTTACGGACTTGGGTATCATGATTCTGTCGGAGCTTTCGCGTTAGGGGGGGCAGCGAGCGCCATTGAGCCGGCGGCGGGGCTCGCTTCTGGGAACCGGGGCAAACAAAGGGAGTGATGAGGGATGTCGACGCGCATCATGGGGTACCGTCCGTCACGAAACGTCGCCTCTCCGATCGGGTCGATGGCACTCGTTGGTGTTGCGTTTGCGTTCATTGGTTGCCCGTTCGCCGCGCTTCCGGGCAGCGCAACCCTCTCCGACGTCGTATCGGTTACGGTGGCCGACGGCGTGACGGTGGACACGCCGCTCGGTGCGGGGACATCGAGTCTCGCCGATTCCACGTGGGCGGTTTACCGAGCCGCGGACGATTCGTTGCTGTTTCGCATTACGTTCGGGGCCGATGGGGAAGTCGAACGGCTCTATGACAGCTTTGTATTCGCCAGGGAGTGGCTTGGGTCGGAGATCATCCCTGACGGACAAGCTCATGCAACGGACTTTCCGGGCGGCAGCTACGTTTCGGGGGCCTACGCGGCCGAGCGGGAGGGCAGCGTCGGGGTGCTTGGGGTCCTCCACGGACTGTTTCTTGGTGCACACGTTGGGACGGCGACGCTGAGCTTGTCGGGATCGGTCGACGGGGATCGTATCGAAGGCACGATGATCCGCACTGTTTCGGTCTTCGCGGAGACGCCTTTTCCTGCGCCCGGGGATGCGGAGTTCGCCGCGTACGCGGTGCGTGAGGATTGAGCGGCCGGTAGACGGCTCCCGTCGCGCGCAGTGTCATCCAGCTTTTCGAACCAAAATCGGAATCGGCCGGGGTGCGCTTGCGGTGTGTGAGGAACGCTGAGTAAGCTACAGCGATGTCTTCCGAACTCGACCGCGATATTCAACTTCTCTACGTGATCCTGGGCGAGGTGCTCGAGCGGCTCGGTCCGCCCGGTCACACGGCCTTATGCGAACGGCTGCTAGAACAATGCCACGAGGGCGAGCAGGACGGGTTCAGGGCTGCCCGGGAGGAGATTGCCGGGCTGGGGCTGGAAGACATACGGGCGCTCGTTAAAACGCTTTCGCTTCGATTCCATCTGCGGAACCAGGCCGAGAAGGTCGCGATCGTGCGGGCCAACCGCCGGCGACAGCGGAAGGCCACGGTTGATCGGCCTCGGGCTGAGTCGATTGCGGAGGCCGTTTTCAGCCTGAAATCGCGCGGTCTGTCGCGCGACGCCCTGCTGGGCATTATCGAGCGGATCGACATCGAGCCGACGCTCACGGCGCATCCGACGGAGTCGCGCCGGCGGACGCTGCTGCACAAGCAGCGTGACATTGCCGAACGGCTGTTCGCGTTGAGCGAGCGGCCCGACGATGTTTCCGTCCGCCGCCGCACTGAGGACGCTATCCGGCAGTCGGTGCTGCTGCTCTACGGCACCGACGAGGTGCGCGCCGAGCGGCTGAGCGTGCTCGACGAGATCAAGGGTTCTTTGCATTTTTTGACGACTTCGATCTGGAGCGCGGTGCCGCGCATTCAGCGCGATGTTGATGCTGCGGTCGCCCAGTACTATGGGGGCCGCTCGGAAACGGGACCGATGGTGCGTTATCGCACGTGGATCGGAGGCGATCGCGACGGCAATCCGCTGGTTACGCCGCAGATGACGCGCGACACGCTGCTGTTGCACCGGAGGGCGGTCATCGAACTCTATCAGGCGAAGGTCGCGGAGCTGATCGACCTGCTGAGCCTGTCCGATCGACGGATCGCCGTGCCGCAAGCGCTGTCGGAAAGCGTTCAGCCCGATCGACTGGGCAGGGATGTGCCCGAGGAGTCCATCAAGCGCTTTCGACACGAGCCGTTTCGTTTGAAGCTGATGCAGATGCAGGCGCGGCTGGCCGCTGCGGAGGAGGATGACGGTGCGTACGACCCGGGGGCGTTCGAGCGGGATCTCCGGTTGCTGGCCGACAGTCTGCGTCGGATCAACCTTGTCGAGATTGTGACGTCCAGCGGACTGGGTGATCTCTTGACCCAGGCGCAAGTCTTCGGTTTTCACCTCGCCGCGCTCGACATCCGGCAGCACAGCAGCATACACGAACAGGTGGTCGATGAGCTATTGGCCAGGGCCGGCATCTGTTCCGAGTATCAAGCGCTATCCGAAGCGGAGAAGGAGGACGTGCTGACCCGAGCGCTCGAGCGGTCGACGGTCGACAGTCCTCGCCCCGAGGAGCTGAGTGAACTCAGCCGACAGGCGCTCGAAGTTTTGAAGATCGTGCGGGGGGCCTACCGGCGTGATCCGCGCGCGGTGGGCGGATACGTCATCAGTATGGCACACGCCGTCAGCGATTTGTTGGAGGTTTTGTGGCTGATGCGCGTGACTGACTGTGCGACGCTCGACGTCGTGCCCTTGTTCGAGACGATCGATGACTTGGCGCGGGCGCCCGAGCTGCTCGAGGGGATGTTCGCCAACCGCGTTTACCGCGCCCACGTCTCCTCTCGGGGGTCGTTTCAGGAGATCATGCTGGGCTATTCGGACAGCAACAAGGACGGCGGTTACCTGATGGCGGGCTGGCTTCTGCACAAGGCCCAGTCGCGTCTCGCCCGCGTGTGCCGGTCGTGTGGCGTGAGCTTTCGTTTCTTCCACGGGCGGGGTGGAACGGTGGGCCGGGGCGGCGGGCGATCCAACCGTGCTATTTTGGCGACGCCGCCGGACAGCCGCAGCGGCCGCATCCGGATGACGGAACAGGGTGAAGTGATTTCGTTCCGGTATGCTCTTCCGGATATCGCCCACCGTCATCTCGAACAGCTCGCCAGCGCCATGATGCTTGCCGAGTCCGAGGCATCCGATTCGGAGGCGCCATATTCCGAGTCGGACGAACGGCTCATGGCACGGCTGGGGCAGCGTGCGATGGCGGTGTACCGGGAGTTGATTCACGATCCTTTGTTCTGGTCGTGGTACACGGAAGTGTCGCCGATCGCGCACATCAGCGGCCTGCCGATCGCGTCGCGGCCGGTGTCGCGGGACAGCGGAGCGGTGCACTTTGACAATCTGCGGGCGATACCCTGGGTGTTTGCATGGACCCAGATGCGTTTCAACGTGCCCGGTTGGTACGGCACCGGGACGGCGCTGGGCGAGGCCCTCGACGAGTCTGAAGAGACGCGTGAGTTGCTTCGGCGGTGGTATCGCGAGTGGGCGTATTTCCGCACCCTGATCGATAACGCTCAGCAGGAGATGGCGCGGGCGCGGCTGTGCATCGCCCGATGTTACGATGAGCTGGGCGGCGTGTCGCTGTACGAGCGGATTGCCGCCGAGTACGAGCGGGCGGGGCGGGCGATCCTGGATATCACCGGCCAGCGTGAATTGCTGGACAACAATCCGGTGATTCAGCGTTCAATCGAGGAACGGAACGGGCCGACCGACGTTTTGAACCTGTTGCAGATCGAGCTGTTGCGGCGGTACCGGACGGCTGATGAGGCCGGGAGAGGCGCGCTTCGTCCTGCGCTATTTGCCAGCATCAACGGCATTGCGGCCGCGATGCAGAGCACGGGCTGAGGCGGCATGATCCGGCGGTCCGCGCCGTGCTTTGTCACATCCAAGATGCGTTGCCGATGGCACCCTTCTTGGCGCGCTTACCAGGTAAAAGGCAAGCCGGCCGCGGTGCGTGGTCGCGGCCGGCTTATTCGCCGACAATGGAGGCTGTCGCGTGTCTTTACTTGTCAACTGCGCGGGTGCGCGTCGTCGTATGACTTCTTCATTCTCTCGGCGGTCAGGTGGGTGTAGATCTGGGTCGTCGAGAGTGACTGGTGCCCCAGGAGCTCCTGCACGCTTCTAAGGTCGGCGCCCTTGTCGAGCATGTGGGTGGCGAAGCTGTGGCGCAGCGTATGCGGCGAGACGGATGGATCGAGGCCGGCGATGGCCAGGTATTTGTCGAGTTTCCGGCGGACGCTGCGGGTGCTCAGCCGCTGGCCGTGCTTGTTGACGAAGAGGGCCTGCTGGTCGGATGATTCGTGGCGGACGTCGGCTTTGCGCAGTTCGATGTAGCGGCCGATGGCACCGAGGGCGGTTGGTCCGATCGGGGCGTTTCGCTGCTTCTTGCCCTTGCCGCGGATGCGGACGAGCTGTCCGTTGAAATCGACGTCGTCGACGTTGAGTTCCACGAGTTCGCTGACCCTCAGTCCCGTCGAGTAGAGCACTTCGAGCATGGCGCGATCGCGGGCGCCGAGCAGCGTGGTGTCGTCGGGCGTCTGGATCAGGGTGTTGACCTGTTCGACGGTCAGGAACTTGGGAAGGCGTTTTTCCTGCTTGGGCATCCGGATGGAGGCCAGCGGGTTCGCCTGGATGTAATTGCGGCGGACGCAGAACTTGTAGAAGCTTCGCAGCGTGGCGAGCTTTCGTGCCGTGGTCGATTTGGAGTAGTCCTGCCGGCCGAGGAAGGCGAGGAAGGACTTGACCGTGTCGGCCGTAACGCTGATGAGCTTCTGCTTGAGATCGACGTCGACCATGACGGCGGTCTGGGCGGTTTGACCGGAGCCATCGGCGGACGGTGTAGGCGTGGTGGCTGCCGAAGCGTTGGTCGTTGCGCCGGGGGCGGTTCCTTGTCCCGACCCTTCGCTCGCCAGGAACGCGCAGAACTGAGTAAGGTCCGCGCCGTAGCACTTGGCGGTGTGGGGCGAGAAGTGCCGCTCGTACTTCAGGTAATTGAGGAATTCGGTGATTAGAGGGTTCTCGATCATCGTCGTCGCTTCACATTGCTTCGGCGAATCCCCAGTCATTTACAAGGCACTGGACGCAGAGGTCGACCGGCCGACCGTGGGCCTTACGGTCATCGCCGTCGCTATACGCCAGACCACGCCAAGCTGCTCGCCCTACGTGGCTACGCCATCGAGCTCCATCTCTAACCGCCGGCCCATCTGGTAACTGAGTACGGCCGCATCGAACCAGTCGAAAGCGCTCGATCGATCCGCGGCCAGCGCCGCGAACGCGTCGATCACCTTCGTTTCCAGACCCGGCGCGTACCTGAAGACGAACCGTTCTGCACCCTTTACCAATGACAGCGTTCGCATACGCCTCATCGCGTTCACTCCGGACTTCCCTGTCCGTCGAGGCTCAACTCGACGTTCGCGCCGTTTCCGTATGGCGCGTCGATCCGACCAGCGATCGGATCACGGCGTGGCAGCAGAACCTGAGGTAATGCTGCTGGCTGACGAGGTACTTCCGCCAACCATAGGGACTCGCTTCCGCCGAGCGGCGGCCGGCGAATCGCTGGACCTCCGCACACACCCACTCGTGCGACGCGTCAAAAACCCGCTCACAGGAGGCCAGAGGAGCCAAGTAAGAATCGGCTGCGGAGCGGGCCGCCGGCGCGGCGCGTCTGGACGCAGCGACCGGGTCGAGCGTTGATCCGCGGGGTACGCGTCGTTGCCCGTACACCTGGGCGGTGATCCCAACGGAAGGCGGATCATAAGGATCGTACTCCGTCACCGCGAAAACCAGGAGTGCATCCGCACCCAGGATTCCCGCAATCTCCAGGGCGTGGGCAGGCGACTCGACCCGCTCTTTACCCTGGTCGGCCAAGACGGCCAACACCCGACTGACCGGAATCACATCGATTCCGTCCACGTAACTCAGCTCGCTCGCCATGAGGTCGGCGACGCGATTGGGTTCCAGATCCGCCGAGCCACTCACGTTGAACGCCGGCGCCACCCCGACCGTCATTGGCCCCAGCGTCACGTTTTCCAAACGGACGGGCCGGACGACCCGCTGAGCACAGCCACCGATGCACAAGGCGGCCACCGCTACCCAGCCTGCGTCGGCCACAAACCGACTTGCTTTCCCCCGTGGTCGGATCATCCGTGATCCCTTCGAATCCTTGTATGTTGGCGAGCGTCCTTGCTCCGGCCAGTCCAGCGGACTGCAAACGAATCATCGTCTATCCGGTCCGCGTCCTTAATCACCGAAGTTCTTCTCTTGTATGTCGGCCGGGGTTGCGGAGGCTCCGGTTGTAATGACACTTGAACGGCCGGGCATCTGGCTGGCCACGGATCGCGATGGCTCCTCGCCCGTTGTGGGCTTGATGCTCCAGATATTCTCGGCCCCGGACCGTTTACTGGTGAAATAGACTCTGTCATCCGGCCCCCAAGTGGGCGAGAAGTTTGCCGTGTGGCCGTCGGTCAGTCGGGACCGCTGGCCGCCGTTGGCATCTATTACCCAGATGTCTGACGCGTGATCGGACGTTGGGGGGTTTGCATGGTTGGGCGACGGCTCGGCAATTGATGCATAGGCAATGTAGCGTCCGTCGCGGCTCCAGGAAGGCGTCACGAGGGCGTAGTCGGGGCTGTAGGCGACTTCGGTCGGGTAGAACGGCTCACCGTCCACGAGTCGGAGCGTCCAGATGCTGTACCAGCGGCTGCCTCGCTCGCGTGCGCGCTGGTAGACGATTTTGTCTTCCTCGGGCGACCATTCGGGAAAGACGCCGTAGCCAATGAAGGTGGAGGAGGCGTTGGCGGCCGCAGGCGACATCCACAGTTCCCACTGTCGGCTGCCGGGGGGCAGGGCGCTGTAGACGATGCGCCGGCCGTCGGTGGACCAACTCGGGTGGAATTCGTCCATGGGCGTGTTGGTGACCTGGATGGCGTGCTGTCCGTCGATGTTGACGATCCAGATGTCCCAGTTGCCGGTTCGGTTGCTGGCGAACGCGATCCGCTGGTTATCCGGGCTGAAGGCAGGTTGGATGTCGGCGCTCTGATCGGAGGTGATTTGCGTGACGGCCGTGTGGTCGACGCTCTTGATGTAGATGTCGGGCTGGTCGCTGTGCCGCGTGGAGGCGAACACGATCCGCTCGCCGGTTGCGTCGAGGTCGGGATCGAAGTCGCCGCCTTCATACGTGACCGAGTGCTGTAACATGGAGCCGTGAGACCGTCCCTCATAGGTGATTTCGCCCCGGCCGGGCAGGCCTCCGAACAGCGTGATCGAGGAGTCGCGGTCGGAAACGACCGCGGGTGCCGGCTCCGGGCGCTGTTGATCAACGGTAACCGTCGAATGGGACTTGTTCTCGGGTTGGCAGCCGGCGAGCAGAATCGCCGCCAGGACCGCCAAGTGAATGCGTGGGAGCTTATTCGTGAGCGTTTCCATGATTTTCATCGCGCAGGGCACAGGCTCCGCAGTCGCCACTGCGGCGACCTGCGAGCCCATGAGCGTTCCTCGGCAGGAACTTCCGCGCGGTGTACATCGGCATCCCGGTCGTCCGAATGAAGTTACCAGACCTATCGGAACGGTCGTCTGTCCGATAATCCGGCCCCTTTTCATCGACCAAAAGGTGCCCCTTCTTGACCTGTAACCCACGCGGCGATTCATACTGCGCGGATGTCCCCGTCACACGGGAGTTGCAGGGCCGGTTCGGTCGCGGACGGTCGCCGGGTGGATCGTCGCGGCCTGTGTGGCAATGCGTTGTCCCAACACTGCCAGCGGGTCCGTGCGCATCCGGAAGCATGTTTGGCATGATTTCACGCCTGGCCCAGGTAACAGCGGCGCTGATCCAAGCTGTGGCGAAGGGGCGCGTGCGCCGTCATGGCGATTTCAGTCGATGGCGGGAAAGTAGAGGCGAAAGGTGGTTCCTTTGCCGGGAGCGCTCTCGACGCTGATGTGACCGCCCGCCTGTTCGACGATGCCGTAGACGATGGACAACCCTAGTCCCGCGCCCTTGTCCATGGGCTTGGTGCTGAAGAACGGTTCAAAGATGCGTTCGACCGTTTCGCTGTCCATGCCGACGCCTGTGTCGCTGACGGACAACATGACGTAGGCACCCGGATTCAATTTCGAATGGGTGGCGAGGACGGCTCCATTCAGCACGACGTTCTCGGCACGGACGGTGATGGTTCCGCGGTCCGGGATCGCATCGCGCGCGTTGAGGACCAGGTTCATGACGACCTGTTCGATGAGGCTGGCGTCCACGTCGCATCCCTTCAGGTCCGGCGCGCTGCTCACGTCAACGATGATGTCCTCACTGCTGAGCCCGCTGAGCATCTGGTTCAGTTCGGCAATGAGGTCGCCGAAATTCGTGGGGCAGATGTTGCGCGGTCTGGCCCGACCGAAGGTGAGCAGTTTTTGAATGACGGACTTGCCGCGCTCGACCGCGGCCTGGATCTGGTCGAGCCCCGACGCGGTCCTCTGTAGAGCCTCGCGATCGCCGCGCTGGAGGTTGGCCTGGGCAAGCTCGGCGTTGCCGAGGATGACCATAAAGAGGCTGTTGATGTCGTGTGCCACGCCCGCGGCCAACTGTCCCACGGCTTGCATCTTTTGTGCGTGGCGCAGTTGCGTTTCGAGCTTGCGGCGTGTTTCCTCGGCCTGCTTGCGCTCGGTGATGTCCTGGGCGATGCCGACGACCTGGTACACTCCCCCGCTGCGGTCACGTAGCGGGTAGGCGCGATCCTGGATCCAGCGGACGGACCCGTCCGGGCGGACTATGCGGTACTCTTCATCAAATCGCTCATGTTGATCGAGTGTTTCGAAGCTCACTTCGGCACTTACACGGTCCTCGGGATGAACCGCATCAATCCAGTCCCTGGAATTCTGGTAAAGCTGCGCGAGCGGCCGCCCCCAGATCTTTTCGTAAGCGGGGCTTGCAAACAACACTCTCTGGTCGCGCCAGTCCGTGATCCACACGACGTCTTCGATGGTGTTCGTGACTGTCGTGAGCAGCGTCTGGCTTTCGCGGAGATCCTCTTCCATCTGCCGGCGCTCGGTGATGTCACGAATGCTGACCACCGCGCCGACCACTTTCTCGTGGGCGTCTACATGCGGCCTGTAGACCACGTCCATGAAGCGATTTCCGATGGCGGGAAAGGTAAACCACGCCTGATAGCGGACCTCCTCGCCGGCGAGGCAGCGGTCGAGCTTGGGCTTGATGGTCTCCTGGAAGGCTTGCTCGCCGAGCAGTTCGGCGACGGTGCGTCCCAGGATGCGGTCGCGCGGCTGGCCGTGTGCGGTGACGTAGGAGTCGCTGACGGCGAGATACACGTAGTCGGTATCGACGAATGAGACATGGTCCGGGCTGGAGGATACGATGCGCTGGAAGATTCGTAGGTCGTCGATGGCTCGCTTGTGCGGGGTGATTTCGTGGACGACCCCACTGACGCCGATCACCGTGCCATCAGTGTCCTTGACGGGTTGATAGCTTGCAAGCCAGACCCTGCCGGAGCCTGTCACGTCACGGTTTGTGCTGCATAGTTCGACGTGCAGTGCCGGCTCACCGGTCTCAATCACCTTGCGGTATACTGGCTCCAGTCTGTCAGCCATGTGGGGAATGACTTCATCGAGCGTGCGTCCGATGTGTTCATCGGGGGACAGTCCGTGCAGCGCGGCGAGGTGCTCGTTGATGTGCCTGTAACGTAGATCCGCGTCCACGAAGCAGAGGCCGACGGGGGCGAGGAGATAGAGGTTGGCGAGTTCGGCCATCCTATGGCGGCCCACTTCCAGTTTCGATTGCGGGCGCGGGTCGCGTTTGGACTGCATGCGCGGAGTCTCGTTGAGTGTCTGGCGGCTATCGTGTTGCTGCGGTGTCACGATTGGGTCCTCGGCATCCGATGCATCCGGTTACTGACTTGCCATGGGTGGCTGACGCCAAGCGGCGGCGCCGCCGGAACAGCATCTCGATAGGGTGCGGACGTGCAAGGTGTCCAGTAGTCGGACTGTGGCACCCATTTGGAGGCGATGATAGCGGCAATGTATGCGTGGAATCAACGGGCGGTTCTGATTTAAAGAGTTTTTGAAGCATGTCCTGATATTCGGAGGCGACACTTGTACGCATTAATGGAAATTGCGGGCGTGAATGCGGACAGTGGAGAGGGCGTCGCCCAATTCACTGAGGTGCGAAACCTGCACGTAAATGACGTCTCCTTGGCACTCCAGGCGGCCGTCGGCGATGAGTGCCACGGCGTTGCGGGCCGCCCGCCGACATCGGGAATATACCCTAGGACGTACGATCAGATTGGCCACGCCCGTCTCGTCTTCCAGTGTCATGAACACGATCCCCGCGGCCGTCGATGGTCGCTGCCGCACCAGCACGAGGCCGGCTACTCGGACGGGCGTTCCGTGCTTCATCTTCCTGAGTCCGATTGCCCGGACGGTGCGGATGCGTTCAAGCTCATCGCGGACGAGCGAGACCGGATGTGCTTCGAGTGACAGGCCGACGCGGTCGTAGTCGGATACTATCCTTTCGGCCAGGGATATCTCCGGCAGCGCCGGTCTTTCCTCTTGCGGTTCCTGCATTTCGAACAAAGGCAGACTTTCGTCCACGGCGGTGAGGGCCTGCCACACGGCCTGTCGCCGGTTGAGTCCCATCGATCGGAAGGCGTCCGCGGCCGCGAGGCGCGCCACCACCCCGCGTCCGGTGCCCGCCCGCCGCACGAGGTCGTGCACGCTTTTGAACGGGCCGTCCCGCCGGGCGGTCTCGATGCGCAACACTTTCTCTTGCGACAGTCCTTTCACCAACCGCATTCCCAGCCGGATCGCCGGCCCATTCAAACCCCACGTCTCGCGCACCTGCACCACTTCGTCCCTATGTCCCTCCGTCCCTTCGTCCCTGCCCTCCAACGTGCAATCCCATCCGCTCTCGTTCACGTCCACGGGGCGCACCTCGACGCCGTGCTCGCGGGCGTCACGGACCAACTGAGCGGGGGCGTAGAAGCCCATGGGCTGGCTGTTGAGCAGCGATGCGGTGAAGGCGGCCGGGTGGTATCGCTTCAGCCAGGCCGATACGTAGACCAGCAGCGCGAAGGAGGCGGCGTGGCTCTCGGGGAAGCCGTACTCTCCGAAGCCGGAGATCTGTTCGAAGCAGCGTTCGGCGAACTCGCGGGAGAGGCCGTTGGCGAGCATGCCCTCGATCAGCTTGGTTTTGAACCGGTCGATGGCGCCGTGCCGCCGCCAGGCGCCCATGGCCCGGCGAAGCTGGTCGGCCTCGCCGGGGGTGAAACCGCCGGCCACCACGGCCAGTCGCATTGCTTGCTCCTGGAACAGCGGCACACCGAGTGTTTTGCGGAGGACCTCTTCGATGGCCTTGTTGGGGAAGGTGACGGCTTCTTCGCCGTTGCGGCGGCGGAGATAGGGGTGGACCATACCGCCCTGGATTGGTCCGGGGCGGACGATGGCGACTTCGATGACGAGGTCGTAGAAGCATTGCGGGCGAAGTCGGGGCAGCATGCTCATCTGGGCCCGGCTTTCGATCTGGAAGACGCCGATGGTGTCGGCCTGATCGATCATGGCGTAGACGGCGGTGTCCTCGGAAGGAACAGAAGAGAGGCACGAAGGCACGGAGGCACGAAGGGACGAAGGGAAAGCGCGCCCGGGTTTCGTTTGAGTTTGAGGCGTTAGTGTGTTGATTGGGGTCTTTCTGGTCCTTTTTCCAGGCTTCGGATCAGGCCTTGCAGGACTCGATCGGTTTCCGGTAGGAGGTTCATCAGCGGTTGGATTTTGTGCAGCATATTGAGATCGTGGGCGATGATGATCTGTGTTTCCAGTTCCGCCAGCGATCCCCTCGCGACTCGGAGAAACCGGATGTAGTCCGTCCGGCTCTGCCGGGCGTAACCCTCGGCGATGTTCGACGGGATCGATACGGCTGCCTTGCGCATCTGCAGCGTCAAACCGAATCGTTCCGTCGTTGGCATCGGCTCCGTCATCCGGTATACCATTTTGGCAAGCTCCACCGCCTTCTGCCAGGCAATCAGATCCCGAAACGTCCTGATATTCATCCGACCGTCCTCCCAAAGAGAGCGTCATTCTACTGCCTTCG
>CAZNPL010000020.1:0-41851 GCA_964574815.1 uncultured Phycisphaeraceae bacterium | reverse complement strand
TGCCTTCGTGCCTCCGTGCCTTCGTGCCTGCTCCCCCCTTCGTGCCTTCGTGCCTCCGTGCCTTCGTGCCTGCTCCCCCCTTCGTGCCTTCGTGCCTTCGTGCCTTTGTGCCTTCTTAACAACTGCAGGCACTTGCTGATTGCTGTGAGCATGCCGAGGGCGAGGCAGTCGACCTTGAGGATTCCCAGGGCGTCGATGTCGTCTTTGTCCCATTCGATGAAGGTTCGATTGGGCATGGCCGCGTTCTCGATGGGGACAAGTTCGCATAGGGGATGCTGCGTGATGACGAAGCCTCCTACGTGCTGGGAGAGGTGGCGGGGGAAGCCGACGATCTGCTGGACCAGCTTGTTGAGGATGCGGACGGTGCGGTTTTGGGGGTCGAGGCCGCTTTCGACGATTGCGTCCTCCGGGAGCGGGCGGTCGCCCCACCATTCGAGCTTTTTGGCGAGCAGGTCCACGCGGTCGAGTGAGAGGCCCAGCGCTTTACCGACATCGCGCACGGCGGAGCGCGGGCGGTAAGTGATGACCTCGGCGACGATGCCGGCGCGCTCGCGGCCGTACTTGTCGTAGATGTATTCGAAGACCTCCTCGCGTCGTTCGTGCTCGAAGTCGACGTCGATGTCGGGCGGCTCGTTGCGTTCCTTGCTGACGAAGCGTTCGAAGAGGACGTCGATGCGGTCGGGATCGACGTTGGTTATGTCCAGGACGTAGCAGACGGCCGAGTTGGCCGCACTGCCGCGTCCCTGGCAGAGGATCCCCCGAGAGCGGGCGAAGCGCACGAGGTCCCATACCGTGAGGAAGTACGGTTCGTAGGCCAGCTCTTCGATGAGCTCGAGCTCATGCTCCAGGAGGCGGCGGACTTTGCGTGGTACGCCGTCGGGGAAGTGGCGGCGGGCGCCCTGCCAGGTGAGCTCGGCGAGGTACTGAGCGGGGGTCTGATCGGGCGGGCAGAGCTCTTCGGGATATTCGTAGCGGAGTTCGTCGAGGCTGAAGGTGCAGCGGTCGGCGATTTCGACGGTTCGCGCGACGGCGTCGGGATGTGCGGCGAACAGAGTGGCCATCTGCTCGGGCGATTTGAGGTAGCGCTCGCCGTTGGGAAAGAGGCGCTTGCCGGCGTCGGAGATGGTGCACTGCTCGCGAATGCAGGTGAGGACGTCCTGGAGGAAGCGGCGCTGGGGGACGTGATAGTGAACGTCGTTGGCGGCGACCATGGGCACGCCGGTCCGTCGGGATGATTCCGCGACGGCGGCCAGGCGTGCGGCGTCGTGGGTGCCGGCGTGCATTTCGGCGGCGACGTAGAGGCGATCGCCGAATACGCCGCGGTAGCGGTTGAGCTGATCGGTAAAGGCTGTGATTTCTTCATGAGCGCGCTTGCCGTGGTGTCCGGCCGGAGGCAGCACGACGCCGATCAGGCCCTCTTGAAGCTCGGCGACGTCGTCGAAATGGATTGCGCACTGTCCTTTGGGCATGCGCAGGCAACCGCGGGTGATCAGTCGCGAGAGGCGGCCGTAGGATGCCCGGCCGGTGGCGTAGAGGAGGATGGGCGGGGCGTCCTCGGGGATGATCTCGGAGCCGATGAGCAGCTTCAGGTTCGCCTGTTTGGCTGCGCAGTGCATTCGCACGGCGCCGGCGACCGTGTGGCGATCGGTGACGGCCAGGGCGTGGTAGCCGAGTTCGGCGGCGCGCTCGACCAGTTCGTCGGGATGCGACGCCCCGCGGAGAAAGGAGAAGTTGGATTTGCAGTGGAGCTCGGCGTAGGGTTGCGATCGGGTCGGTGGCCAGAGGCTTGCGTGTGAAGCCTTCGGTTGGAGAGCCTTCCCGTTCGCCCGCGATTTCGGGTGGGGGCGGTTGGTCCGGTCGGCGTACCGCGACTTGTAGACTCCGCCCTCGATCGGGCGGTCGGAGGGGTGTTTGCGGCGTCCGGGGTTGGGGGTTTCGGGCATGGGAACGTAGCCCTTAGACGACCCTTTCAGGGTCGTGATGTTCTATGGTATAGCTATCCGGTGGCGTGCCGCCTTCGGCGGCCAGCCACCGGCTACTTTAGAGCAGGCTTTCAGCCTGCTACGGCCTGAGTACGGCGTCAATGTACGTACCGTGCCGCAGTAAACAGACTGAATGCGGGGCGAGTAGCACTGCTTGTGGTGATGCGTCTTCATGGAGTTTCCACTAATCAAATACTCCGTGGATGTACCAGCCGGTTTTGGCTTTATCGCGGAACAGCCAGAAGGCCTGGCCCGTTTGGGTCAGGACGCGGTAGTAGTCCCGTTGTATGTGGGGGCCTCGCCACCAGCCCGTTTCCATTCGCTCGGGTCCGGTGCAGGCGGCGACTACGTGCTCGGTGGATGCGAAGCGAAACGTTCGCGGCGGACCGTCGGGGAAGACGGCCATCACCGGGACCTTCACCGGTTTGGCCCAGACGCGCAGCGGACGCGTTCCGGCCGGCGGCGGGTCCTTGGGCGGCTCGGATTCATTCGCTCGCGCTTTACTTTGAGAGTGCGCTTGGCGTCGGCGGCGGGATGATGCAGTTTTGGTTCGATCACTCGTGTTGACGCATGGTGCGTAGGCGTAGGCTCGCTCGGGTTGGTGGTCGCTTTCCAATGTTACACGGACGACCGAGCGCGATCCGAGGCGCACGGATAAGCGGTCCACCAGGTCAGCGATCTCCTCTCCGTCCGGCTCATCGGTCTCGAAGAGCATTCCCTGGCGATCGCCCAACGGCTCCGCCTGGCGCGACCAGATTATGACGCCGTCGGTTGCGGCCGGGAGATGAACCTGATCCAGGCGGGCGTCGAGCAGGCCGGTCAGTCGCTTGAACGACCGGGTGGGTCGGGAGACATCGAGCGGGAAGGTGGTGGGCGTCGTTTCGGGATGGTGGAAGGTTACGTACAGTCGGGTTATGCCCGCGGCCTTGCAGGACAACTGCTCGCAGAACTGGGTGAGCACGTGGTCGACGGCCTGTCGCACGAGGTCGCGGCGGTCGGTGGCCGCCCCCAGTCGGACGGATGCTCGCAGGACAGGCGGCGGGGCGAACGGCGTCAGCGGCTCGGGTACGTTGCCGAGTGCCTGGTCCAGGCGGCGCAGGAGGGCGTCTCCGAAACGCGTGGCCAGCGATGAGCGGGGCAGGTGCAGCAAGGCCTCGATGGTTTCGACGCCGACGCTTTGCAAGGTTTTGACGGTTGGGCCGTCGATCCGCAATGATGACACCGGCAGCCTTGATAGTATCTCCACGTCTCGGCCTGGTGGGGTGACGACGGCGTAATCGTCGTGGGTGTGGGCAATGGCCCAGGCGGCGCCGGGTGTGCCGGCGACGGCGCCGCGGGTGGAGAAGCCCTCGGCCAGCAGGCCGGTCAATGCCCGGTGCAGCAGGTTGCGATCTCCTTTGAACAGGCGCTGGCAGCCGGTGACGTCGAGCAGGAGCGTGTCCGGGGGGTCGATCTGCACGATCGGTGAGAAGGCCTGGGCCCATTCGGCGAGGGCGTCGAGTTCGCGGCGATCGGCCTCGGGGTCGGCCTCTTCGATCTGCAACTGCGGCAGCAGCGCTTTCGCTTCGGCAAGCGTCATTCCGGATCGTACGCCGGCGGCGGCCGCGTCGCGATCGCAGCGCGCGATGCGGATCGTTCCGCCGCGCGGTTCGGTGATCGCGATCGGGACGGGCGCGGGGCCTGTCTCAGGCGCTGATTCGTTGCTCGATCGAGCGTTCTTCTTCAGCCGCTCGATCGGCAGGTACGGGATGTAGAGGCACATCGAACGTTTCATCCGTTGTATCCAAGATGACCGGTTCGACGGGCATCCCTTCCCGTACTTTCAAAACCGTGACCCGAAAGCGCCGCGTTCCGTTCTGCCGAGGCGTTATCGGCTCCGGTTCGATCAGGAGTCGGACGGCCGCGAAGCTGTGGCGGCCGGTCGATTTTTTGAAGGGGCTTAACACCAGGGCCATTCCTCCTGATCGTTCGGCGGCCAGCTGCAGGCGGCGCGAGCGCACCTCGTCCAGGAGCAGCCGGGTGGCCAGCACCGCCCCGACCGAGCGGCATCGCAGGGCCTGCTCGGTAGCCCAGAAGGCGTCGGCGGCCCGGCCGGTGCGGACGACGAGGAGCCGATCGACCGGCAGTCCCATGGCGGCCGCGGCGGGTGGATAGAAGTCTCCGTCGCAGTCCACCACGACGAGGCAGGCGTTCTGGTTTCCTGCGGCGTTCAGTGCGGTACGAAGGGCCAGCGTTGCGGCCCCGGATCCCATCCCCTCGGAAAGCACCTCGATCAGCGAGTGGCCCGGAAGCCCCTGGCTCGGGAGCCTGTCGTCCAGGGCCGGCCAGCCGGTGGAGATTGGTTCGGGCGGCCGGTCGCGGGTGGTGAAGCGGCGGGCCTCGTATCGGGCGAGGAGGCGACGGAGGCGGGTAATGGGGGATGAAGAGAGGCACGGAGGCACGGAGGCACGAAGGCACGAAGGGGGTTGGCTGTGAAGGTGGCGATTGGGGGTGGCGGAGCTTGTCCCTTCCGGCTTGTTTTTGGGTTTGTTTGGAAGAAGAGAGGTGCCCGCCTGAGGCGGGCAGGCTCCGGGACTGAGGGACGAAGGCTTGCCGGCGAGGGTGAGGTTGTGGCCGGGGGTTCCGGTGGCTTCGTTCGGTTTTTGGGGTGTCCGGGATCTTGCTGGCAGGCTGCCCCTTGGAGGCGTGGGCGGCGTCCCGAGCTGACGTCTGATAACTGAGAACTGATCCGCCTGAGACGGAACGACTCGCGTCCCGTTGGGTTCGTTTGGCGCCGGTGTGCGTAGGGCCTCCAAGACATTGACGGATTGGGCGGCTGTCTTCTGAAAACTGAAAACTGAAAACTGACGACTCGTTGCGCGTTTGGGTTCGTTTGGCGCCGGCGCTTGCGGCTTGACGGGCGATCGGAGCCCGGTCGCTGGCGCTCCCGGCTCTGATGCGGGCTGTGAAATGCGACACCCCCCCACAGACGGCCGCGGTCGAAGGGCTGACGGCTGATGGCTGATGGCTGACGGCTTTCTTCGAATTTGGGTTCGTTTCGCAGGCGGGGTTGGGCGTCCGGCGGGTTGGGGCGGTTTTGCCGGTTTTCCGGGTGCGGACGTACGTTGGGTGCTGAAGGTCGCCACGGCCTTTTTCCTTTGTTCGCCCCTTACGGGGCTATGTCACCCCACCCCCGGACCGGGTGGGTAATCCTAACATATACCAAACATTTGTCGTTTTCAAGGGGCGGGGTGAAATTCTTCTGCGGCGTTCCGAAAGGCGGGGCAAGCTCCGCGGCCGTTGGCGGTTCCGCTTCCCTATGGACCCTCGCCAGACAGGTACACACCAGGAGCAGGAGCAAGGCTTCCCGTGCGGCATCGACTCAATCCGCTCGAAGTCAAAACGAGTAGCCGGACGTAAGAAGCGGTCGGCCGATCGCGATTGAGACTTCGCGGGGCGTCGGTGAGTGCGTGCGGCTACACCGCTAATCCGGTTTCAGAGCATGGGCGGGAATTTCCTGCGCGGTTGAAGGATTACCGCGGTCAGGGTCGGGCCGATCGTATGGCCCCCGTGTGAATGTTCAGGGTCCAAAGGAGAATGAGCGTGATGAAAAAAGTTGTGTTTGTGGCGGCGTGTTCGCTGATGTTGATGGGATGGAATGGGGCTTCTGCTGCTGCGGCGGAGCCTGCACTGGACGGGTATTGTCCGGTGTGCCTGGTGAAGATGGACAAGCTCGTCAAAGGCGCTCCGGACCATGCGTCGACCTTTGACGGGCGGACCTATCTCTTTCCGGGGCCGGAGCAGAAACGGATGTTCGACGCCAATCCGGAGGCGTTTGTGCCGGTTCTCGGCGGCGACTGTACGGTTTGCCGTGTCGAGATGGGCAAGTCCGTGCCCGGCAAGCCGGAGGTGCACACGGTGCACGAGGGGCGACTTTATCTTTTCCCATCCGAGAAGCAGCAGCGGATGTTCGAGGTTAATCCTGAGAAGTACGCGGACGCTGACGTTGCGATGGGTGGGCATTGCCCGGTTTGTCTCGTGAAAAAGGACGAGGTCGTGCGGGGTAAGCCGGAGTACTCAAGCATTCGTGACGGGCTGCGCTATCTGTTTCCCGGTGCGGAACAGAAGCGGATGTTCGATGCGGATCCGGCCGCGTTCACGCCCGCCATGGGCGGAAACTGTACGGTGTGCAAGGTCGAGGTGGACAAGGAGGTGGCCGGCAAGGCCGCGCACCATGTGATGCACGACGGGCGGCTGTATCTGTTCCCGTCGCAGAAGCAGCTCGATATGTTCCTGGCCAATCCCGGCAAGTATGCGGACGCCGACCTCGCGATGGACGGCTACTGTGCCGTATGCAAGGTCGAGAAGGGCAAGCGAGTCAAAGGCAAGGAGGAGTTCGCCGTGGATTACGAGGGTGCGCGGTATCTCTTCCCCGGGCGGAAGCAGCGCGCGATGTTTCTGGCCAATCCGGAGAAGTACACGAAACGGTAGTTCTGAGGGCCGGGAATAAACGGCGGGTCGGTCTGGTTTCCTGGGATGGAGTTGATGTTGAAGATGATCAAACGGCCCACGAGCACGAACGGGCGCATGACAGGCGAGGCGCACCGCCTGCAGTGCGCGGAGGTCTGGGGCGGCATCCGGAACGCCGACCTGGACGTTTGCGCAAGCGGGCTGTGCGCCAGCCTCTATTCCCACGCCTGTGAAGGCGGCAGGGGCGGCGACGTCTACTACTTTTCGGTCTGCAGCCATGATCGCGTGAAGCGGCTGCTGCTGGCGGACGTCGCCGGGCACGGCGATCAGGTGGCTCAGGTGAGTCAATGGTTCTACCGGGAAATGGCCGACCGCCTGGACGATCCGGACCTGCCGGGTATGGTTTCGGACCTGAACGAATGTGTGCGTACCCGCGGGTTGTCCGCTCTTACGACCGCGGTCGTCCTTTCGTACTATGCCGACCTGCGACACGTGTACTACTGCTATGCCGGACATCCTCCGATGCTGGTTCGCCGGGGCGGCGGGCCGTGGCGCGAACTCGGGCTATCGAGCGGTCGCCCGGGGAACTTTCCTTTGGGTATCGATCCGGACGTTCACTACGACATGGGTGAGGCGTCGCTGGCGGCGGGGGACCAGTTGCTGTTGTTCAGCGACGGTGTGGTCGAAGCGCCCGGGGCGGATGGAACGCCGTTCGGGACCGAACACCTTCTTGCGACGCTGGCGGAGCCCGGCGCGCGGAGCGCGATGGACGTCAAATCACTGGTGCTGGGAAAGCTTGGGGAATGGACCGGGGGTGAGCTCGGTCATGACGACGTTACGTTGATTGCGGTTCAAGTCGATTGAGGGCAGGGCACACATCGGCGGGTCGCGGCGCATGACGGACAATTAAGGCCGGCTTTACACGCTCGTCAGTCGCCGGCGCCAAGATTTCCGAGAGTAGAGGGCCGGAAGACCGGGACCGCGGTCGCGGTGCGTGGACACGGTTCAGCAATGGGGGCCGTTCTCTCTTACATGAAAGGACGACATACTTATGGCGACCTACACGGCGGAGACAAGATGGGAAGGCGGATTCAAGGGCGGCAAGGGCGTGTTTTCCGTGGGGACGAACGCCGTCGCCGGTACGGTGGCGCCCAAGGTCAAGGAGGGAAAGGTGACGAACCCGGAGGAACTGACCGCGGCGGCGATCTCTTCGTGCTTTACGATCATTCTGTCGAAGGTGCTGGAGGACGCGGGGCGGATGTTCAGCCGGATCGACACGACCGCGGACCTGGAATTGGACGTGAGCGACGGGAGTTTTGATATTACCTCGATCACGTTGAGAACCGCCTGCGACGTGGCGGACGTGGATGAGGCCGAGTTTCGAGAGCTGGCGGAGAAGGCGGACGCGGCGTGCCCGGTGTCGAAGGCGCTCAAGGGAACGGAGATCAAGCTGGAGACGAAGCTTACCGCCCGGGTTTAGATTAGAACCTGTCTCAATACGCCCTTCAAGACGGCCAAACACTGGCGGATCCGCCTGAGGCGGACCAGTGGTATCCATCAACGGCTCGCCGACAGGATCTATCGTGCGGACGGTGGTCGCCGGGTGAAGGCGCCGGCCTGCCTCGCATCGACGGGAGCACTCGATGAGCGATTCGCAGACGGCGACGATGCCAGCCTACGGACAGGAACGCTCGCAGGCCGAGCGTCGAGCTGATCAGATTGCCTCGATTGTCAAGTGGATTTCGGTCAGCCTGATCCTTTTGGCCCTGCTGGTCCTGATGCGCGCGCTGCCGTTGGGTAGAGGGATCCGCGCGCTCGAGGGTTGGCTGAACGAGATCGGAGCAGCCGGGCCGATCGTGTTCGGGGCGATCTACGCGGTGGCCACGGTGCTGCTTGCGCCGGGTTCGGTGTTGACGGTTGCTTCCGGCGTCTTTTTCGGTTTGCTGTGGGGGACGGTGACGGCTTCTGTCGGGTCGACGGTCGGCGCGGCGCTGGCGTTTTTGATCGCGCGATACGGCGCTCGCGAGGCGGTGGCGCGCAAGGTGCGGCGGAACCCGAAGGCCGGGGCGGTGGATCGTGCCGTGACGCAGGGTGGCTGGAAGATCGTCGCGTTGCTGCGGTTGTCACCGGCGGTGCCGTTCAATGTGCAGAATTATTTGTACGGGATCACGGGGATCGGATTCTGGCAGACGGTGCTCACGAGCTGGGTGACGATGCTGCCGGGGACGTTCTTGTATGTGTACATCGGGTACGTGTCGCGCGAGGGTCTCGAGGCGGCCGGGGGGGCGACGTCCGTGGATTACGGGCGCTGGGGGCTGCTGGCCATCGGGCTGGTGGCCACAGCAGTGCTGACGGTTTATCTGTCGAAACTGGCGCGGCGGCGGATGGCGGAGCAGACAGAGATCATGGCAAAAGAAGAGGCCGATCAGGAGGAGGCAGCGGCGCCGGACGCCGCAAGGGGCTGGTCGTGGCGGGTGACGCTTCTGGCGGGGGTGGCGGTGGTGATGATGGCCGTTGCGGCTTGCGCTACGGTGTATCAAGGGCGGATCGCGCGGTTGTTCGGGCCGCCGCCGGTGGCGATGCAGGAGGCTTACGCGGAAAAGCCTGCCGGGCCGAGTTTCGACCACGGCGTTTTCGATCGGCTGGTGCGCAAGCACGTTGATGAGGCCGGCTGGGTGGATTACGTGGCGCTGCGCAAGGATGCGGACGCGCTGGACCGCTATATCGCGGCCGTGGGCGATGCGCCGTTCGGCAAACTGGGACGGGACGAAAAGCTGGCACTGCTGATCAATGCGTACAATGCGTTCACGCTTCGGCTGATTCTGGACTACTGGAACGAAGGCAAGCTGCAGTCGATCACGGACATTCCGGCGGACAAGCGTTGGGAGCACGTGCGCTGGAACATTGGAAAGCACACGTGGAGCTTGAACCAGATCGAGCACGAGCAGATCCGGCCCAAGTTCAAGGAGCCGCGGATTCACTTTGCGCTCGTGTGCGCGGCGGTCGGTTGCCCGCCGCTGCGAACGGAGGCGTTCGTTGCGGTCCGGTTGGATGCGCAGCTCGAAGATCAGACTTCATATGTGCATAACCATGACACGTGGTTTCGCTTCGAGTCGGATAAGAACACGGTGCATCTGACGCCGCTGTACGATTGGTACGGCGGCGACTTCGAGCAGGCGGCGGGGTCGGTGCTGGAGTATGCGGCGCGCTATTCGGCGGGGCTGGAGCGGGCGCTGAAAGAGGGGCGCACGCCTCGGATCGAGTGGCTGGAGTATGACTGGGATTTGAACAGCAAGGAGAACAGGGAGCCGCGGTGAGGTGCGGTGTTGCGAGTGGTGCGGCGCGTGTCGGCGCTGCCTGACGGCCACCGCTCAAGAGCAGGGGCACACTTGCAGAGCAGTGGGGTACTCGACGCACTCGTGGCGTCGGGTTGTGGAAAGGATCGATGGTTATGGCTGTTACAGCTCCTGAGACGGGCGTTGTCGAATCGCTGTCGGCGACCCGGCCGGCGGACGATCATAATCGCCGGCTTGTGGAGCACGTTCATCCGCCGGACTGGACGAATCCCGAGCCGTCGGGGCGTTACAACCTGGTGGTGATCGGGGCAGGGACGGCGGGACTGGTGACGGCGGCCGGTGCGGCGGGTCTGGGCGCGAAAGTCGCGCTGGTTGAACGCGGCCTGATGGGCGGCGACTGTCTGAACGTCGGGTGCGTTCCGTCGAAGGCTCTGATTCGGTGTGCC
Source organism: uncultured Phycisphaeraceae bacterium (assembly GCA_964574815.1). Taxonomy (GTDB): domain Bacteria; phylum Planctomycetota; class Phycisphaerae; order UBA1845; family UBA1845; genus CAZNPL01. Next base: position 31,678 of record CAZNPL010000020.1, on the reverse strand, counting down.
CGCGCCGTGCATGAGGCGCGCGACGCGAGGCGTTTCGGCGTTCATGTGCCGGAGGGCGTTTCGCTGGATTTCGGGGCCGTGATGGGACGGATGCGACGCCTGCGATCGCAGCTCAGTCACCATGACTCGGCGGCGCGGTTTCGCGAACTCGGGGTGGACGTGTTCATCGGCGAGGGAGACGGCTTTCTGAAGGTTCATACGCGAAAGGGCAAAGACACGATTCTGGGCGCGACGCTGGTCGCGCGGCATGCGGGCGAGATGATCTCGGAGATCACGGCGGCGATGACGGCGGGCGCCGGGATCGGGAAGCTCGCGGAGACGATCCATTGTTATCCGACACAGGCGGAAGCCATCAAGAAGGCGGCCGATGCACAGCGGCGGGCGCGGCTCACGCCGGCGGTCGCGAAGCTGTTCAAAAAAGTGCTTGCGTGGCGCCGGTAAGACCGGAGCAGGTGCGGGCAAAACCGTCGGGCGAGTCGGCGGTCGAGGGTGCTGCGACCATTGCCCGTGGCGCGACACTGTCGGCGGTTATTCCGACGCTGAATGAGGCGGGCTTCATCGGCCGGACGATTGCTCGAGTGCAAGCGGCCGACGGGGTCGAGATCGTCGTTGTGGACGGCGGCAGCCGGGACGACACGGTGGCGATCGCCGAGGGCCTCGGTGCTCGGGTCATCGAATCGGAACCGGGGCGGGGGCGGCAGATGAACGCCGGGGCGGCGGTGGGGCGAGGTGAAACGCTGTTGTTTCTCCACGCGGATACGCTTCTTCCGACGGGCTTCGAGCAATACGTGCGGCGCGTGCTGGCGGGGTCGAACGTCGTGTTGGGTGCATTTTTGTTTCGATTGGATGTGCGGACCATTGCGTTGAGGGCTGTAGAGCGGCTCGTGGCCGTGCGGTGTCGTCTGTTGGGGCTGCCTTACGGCGACCAGGGGCTGTTTCTGCGACGCAGTACGTTCGACGCGCTCGGGGGCTTTCGCGATCTGCCGATTATGGAGGATTTCGATCTGGTGCGCCGTGCCGGCAGGATGGGTCGAGTCGAAATTGCGCCTGCGCCTGCGACGACGTCGGCCCGGCGATGGGTGGTTCGCGGGGCGTTGCGGACGACGCTGGTCAATCAACTGTGCGTGGCGGCGTTTGTGCTGGGCGTGGCTCCGGCGCGGATTGCTTCGTGGCGTGAACAGCAGTTGCGTGTCGGGTTCGTTGAGCGGCCGGCGTTGCGTGTGAAGAGTACGGCGTCATCGTTGGGGCGCGTCGTGCGGGACTGGAATGTTTCGTTCGTTTCAAGGGCGAAAAGGCTTTTTTCATGACGTTCATCCCGATCGAGGATTACGGGGTCATCGGCAACATGCGCACTGCGGCGCTGGTGGGCACGAACGGCTCGATCGACTGGCTGTGCCTGCCGCATTTCGATTCGCCGAGCGTGTTCGGGGCGTTGCTCGATGACGAGAAAGGCGGACGGTTTCAGATTGCGCCGGCCGAGAACGACGAGGTCGTTTTTCGACAGTTTTACTGGCCGGATACGAACGTGCTCGTCTCGCGGTTTCTATCAACCGAGGGCGTGGCGGAAGTTCAGGACTTCATGCCGGTGACGTACGCGGAGGAAAGCCGGGCGAATCATCTGGTGCGGCGCGTGCGCGTGTCGCGCGGCCGGGTCAGGCTGCGTTTGGTCTGTCGGCCGGCGTTCGACTATGCGCGGGGCGAGCATCAGGCGCACGTGGGCGAGCGCGGGGCGGTGTTCGAAGCGGGCGCGATGCGGCTGGGACTTCTGGGGGACGTTCCGCTGAAGCGTTCAGAGCAAGGCGGCGTCGAGGCGACGTTCGATTTGGAGCAGGGCGAGACGACGACCTTTCTTTTGCGACAGCAGGGCGAGCACGAGGAGCTGCGCTGCCCTTCGCAGGCCGAGAGCCAGGAGCTGTTCGAGAATACGGTCGAGTTCTGGCGGAAGTGGCTGAGTCAGTGCCAGTATACGGGTCGCTGGCGGGAGATGGTGCGACGTTCGGCGCTGGTGCTGAAGCTGCTGACCTTCGAGCCGACGGGCGCGATCGTGGCCGCACCGACGACAAGTCTGCCGACGCTGATCGACGGCGGGCGGAATTGGGATTACCGGTATACGTGGATTCGGGACGCGGCGTTCACGTTGTATGCGCTGCTGCGGCTGGGGTTCACCTCGGAGGCCGGGGCGTTCATGGGCTGGCTGGACGCCCGGTACTGTCACGCGTGCGACGAGCCCGAAGGCGGCGGCGTGGGACCGTTGCAGACCCTGTACGGCATCGACGGTCACACGGACCTCGAAGAGATGACGCTCGATCATCTCAGCGGCTACCGGGGTTCGCGGCCGGTGCGGATCGGCAACGCCGCCCACGGGATGCTGCAGCTCGACATCTATGGCGAGCTGATGGACTCGGTCTATCTGTACAACAAGTACGGGACGCAGATTTCCTATGATGCGTGGGCCCAGCTTCGTTCGCTGGCGGACTGGGTGTGCGACAACTGCGACCGGCCCGACACGAGCATCTGGGAGATCCGCGACAAGCCGCGTCATTTCGTCTACTCGAAGGTGATGTGCTGGGTGGCGCTGGATCGCGCTTTGCGGCTGGCGGCCAAGCGGTCGTTTCCCGCGGATGAGGCGCGGTGGCGGCGCAAGCGGAACGAGCTCTATGAGGAGGTCATGCGGCGCGGCTGGAACGAGCAGCGTCAGGCTATGATGCAGGCGTACGAAGGCGAGTGCCTGGACAGTTCGTTGCTGATCATGCCGCTGGTGTTCTTTCTGGCACCGACGGATCCGAAGATGCTGGGAACGCTGGACGCGATCATGCGGCCCATCAATGCGGACGGGCTGTTCTCGGACGGGTTGCTTTACCGGTGGCAACAGCGGCCCGGGTGCGACGACGGGCTTCCCGGATCGGAGGGCACGTTCAACATGTGCTCGTTCTGGCTGGTGGAGGCGTTGACGCGCGCCGGGCAGGGTGATCCGCGCCGGCTGGATGAGGCGCGGCTGCTGTTCGAGCAGATGCTCGGGTATTCCAACCACCTGGGGCTTTATGCCGAGCAGACGGGCAGCAGCGGGCAGGCTCTGGGGAACTTTCCGCAGGGGTTTACGCATCTGGGGCTGATCAGCGCTGCGTTCAACCTGGACCGGCACCTGGGACGCGGGGCCTGAATGGACGTCGTCTTGGAGACAACGACATGACGCAGTCGGACCAGCACGAACATCTGCGGCGTATCGCGACATTGATGCGGTACTGGATCCTGAAAAGCACCAGCCGGGCCGGGTCGGGGCATCCGACGTCGTCGCTGTCGGCGGTGGAGCTGATGGCGGCTCTGTTCTTCGGGGGGCACTTTCGCTTCGACGTGGAGAATCCGGAGGCGTCCAACAACGATCGGCTGATATTCTCGAAGGGGCATGCGTCGCCGTTGCTGTACGCCCTTTGGGCGGCGGCGGGGCAGATTTCCGAAGAGGAGTTGATGACCTACCGGCAGTTTGGGAGTCAATTGGAAGGGCATCCGACGACGCGATTTCGGTTCGCGGAGGCGGCGACCGGATCGCTTGGTCAAGGACTGTCGATTGGTGTGGGGATGGCACTCAATGCCGCCTACCTGGACCGCCTGCCGTATCGCACTTACGTGCTGCTTGGCGACAGTGAGATGGCCGAAGGCTCGCAGTGGGAGGCGCTGCAGCTTGCGGCGCATTACAAGCTGGGGAACCTGGTCGGCATACTTGATATCAATCGGCTCGGTCAGCGCGGCGAGACGATGTACGGACATGATTTAGATGCTTACCGGCGGCGTGTTGATGCGTTCGGTTGGCACTCGATCGTGGTTGAGGACGGGCACGATCATGGGCAGGTGCTCGCGGCTTACGAGGCGGCGGCGGACGTTGACGACCGGCCGGTGATGATTGTGGCCAAGACGCTGAAGGGGCAGGGCGTTTCGTTTCTTGCGGGTGAAAAGGGCTGGCATGGGAAGGCGCTGGATGATGAGAAGCTTGAACAGGCGCTGAGTGAACTCGGCGAGGTGGATCGTTCGGTGCGCGGCACGATTGCCAGACCGGTGGACGAGGCGCCGGAACGGGCGGGCGCCGGGGCGGCGGACGCGCCGAGCTATGAGGTCGGCGACGAGGTGGCGACGCGGAACGCGTACGGCAACGCTTTGTGCCGGATTGCGGCGCGATTTCCCGAATTGGTGGCACTGGATGGGGAAGTGTGCAATTCGACGCGGTCGAAGTTCTTCCGCGACGAGCATCCCGATCGGTTCTTCGAGATGTACATTGCCGAGCAGAATATGGTCGGGGTGGCGCTGGGGCTGTCGCTGCGCGGGAGGATGCCGTTCGTTTCGACCTTCGCCGCGTTTTTGACGCGGGCGTTCGATCAGATTCGCATGAGCCGGCACAGCGATCCGAACATCAAGTTCGTCGGTTCGCACGCGGGGGTGGCGATCGGTCGCGACGGGCCGTCGCAGATGGGGCTGGAAGACGTCGCCATGTTTCGCACGATTCCGGGCAGTGTGGTTCTGCATCCGTGCGATGCGGTGTCGACGGAGCGGCTGGTCGAGGCAATGGCGGAACATCGTGGAATCGGTTACCTACGGACGATGCGCGGGGCGACGCCGGTGATTTACGAGAATGAGGAGGCGTTTCCGATCGGCGGCTGCAAAGTGCTGCGGCAGAGCGCGGAGGATCGCGCGACCGTCGTTGCGGCCGGGGTCACCGTGCATGAGGCTCTGGAGGCGCAGACTCGTCTGGCGGATGAGGGCGTTCGCGTCCGTGTGATCGACCTGTATTCGATCAAACCGTTGGACGAGCAGACGTTGCGGGAAGCGGCGAGTGCTACGGGTTTGATTATCACGGTCGAGGACCATTACGCCGAAGGCGGGGTGGGCGAAGCGGTTTGCCGTGCACTGGCTGGCGGTCGTGCGGAGGTGCGTTGTCTGGCCGTGAGGAAGCGGCCCAAGAGCGGGGCGCCGGCCGAGTTGCTCGATGAGCAGGGCATTTCGGCGGCGGGGATCATCGAGGAAGTCAAAAGGGCGGTTCGCAGCGGGTGACCGTCATGGCGGCACACGGCGAGGGCTTGAATGATGCGGCTTGCGATCGGTTCGGATCATGCGGGGTTTGAACTCAAGCGGTTGCTTTTGGAGGAGTTGAGAGGCGGCGGGCACGAGGTGATGGACGTCGGCGCGTTTGATTCGGAGCCGACGGACTATCCCGACCTGGCCGAGGCCGTGGGCGTGGCGGTTCTGGAAGGGCGGGTGGAGCGGGGGATTGTCATCTGCGGCAGCGGCGTCGGGGCGTGTATTGCCGCGAACAAGCTGCCGGGGATTCGGGCGGGCGTATGTCACGATCTGTATTCCGCGTCGCAGGGCGTGGAACACGACGATGTGAATGTGCTCGTGCTCGGGGCGCGGGTGATCGAGGCGGATCAGGCGCGCGAAGTTGTGCAGCGGTTTTTGCAGGCGACCTTCTCGGGCGAGGAGCGCCACGTTCGCAGATTGGAAAAGGTGCGGGCCTTGGAGAGCCGCTATGCAGGCGGCGGACAGGCGCTTCATCCGGGAGACCTTCAAAGCGCGGGGGACCATCGGGTGGCGACTTGGCAGGAGGAGGAGTTTGGAGGTCGCCTGTGGCGCAAGGATCCGACGCTGTGGTTTGATAAACCGCAGCCGGAGATCACCAATCGGCTGGGCTGGCTGGACCTTCCGTCGGCGACGTGCGAGGAACTGGACGAACTGCGCAGCTTTGCCGAGGAGCTGAAAGCCGAAGCGACGCGGCATCTGGTGCTGCTCGGGATGGGCGGATCGAGCCTGGCGCCGGAGGTGTTCAGCCGGACGTTCGGGAGCGCTCCCGGTTGTCCCGAACTGATCGTGCTGGACAGTACGCATCCGGCGGTGGTGCTGGGGGTGGAGCGGCGGATCGACCTGGCAAAGACGCACTTTCTCGTGTCCAGCAAGTCGGGCACGACGACCGAAACGCTCTCGTTTTTCCGCTATTTCTTCGAGAAGGTTCGTGAGGTGGGGCGGGACGCGGGGCAGCACTTTTCGGCGATTACCGATCCGGGTACGCCGCTGGAAGCGCTGGGGGGTGAGCGAGGGTTCCGGCGGGTGTTCCGCGCGCGGTCGGATTTGGGGGGGCGGTATTCGGCGCTGTCCCACTTCGGGCTGGTGCCGGCCGCGGCGATCGGGGTGGATGTGCGGGCGTTTCTGGATCGAGCGTGGACGCTGGCCGAGGGGTGTGGGTTCGGCGTGCCGGTCGGGAGGAACGCCGCGTTGGTGCTGGGGGCTGCATTGGGCGAAGCGGCGCTTGCCGGGCGGGATAAGCTGACCGTGATTGCATCGCCTGCGATGTCGTCGTTTCCCGATTGGCTGGAGCAGTTGGTGGCTGAGAGCACCGGGAAAGACGGCGCCGGGATCGTGCCCGTTGTGGGCGAGCCGCTGCACGAGGTGCGTGCCTACGCGTCGGACCGCGCGTTTGTTTACCTTGGTATTGAGGATGAGGACGACGGGGGGCTTCGCGAGCGCGTGGGGGCGTTAAAGGAGGCGGGGCATCCGGTCGTCGAGGTCCGGCTGCGCGATCGGTACGATCTCGGTCGGGAGATGTTCCGCTGGGAGATGGCGATCGCGGCGGCCGGTGCGGTGATGGGGATTCATCCGTTCAATCAGCCGGACGTGGAGCTGGCGAAGAAGCTGGCGCGGGAGGCGATGCAGAAGGGTGGAGGCGACGCCGACGTGGATACGCTGCACGTCGCGCGGGCGGACGATTTAAAGCGGGTCGTCTCAGGTTGGCGTTCCAGTGCGCGCGATGCGGATTACTTCTGCGTGCAGGCGTACCTGGCGCCGACCGATGAAACGACGTCACTTCTGCAAGGTATTCGGGACAGCTTGGGCCAACGTGGAAAGCTGGCGACGACGTTGGGTTTCGGTCCGCGTTTTCTGCATTCGACGGGGCAATTGCACAAGGGCGGGGCGAACACGGGGTTGTTCTTGCAGATCGTCGATGAGCCGGGCGAGGAGCTGCCTGTGCCGGAGACCGATTACTCCTTCCGTGAGTTGATTCAGGCGCAGGCTCAGGGGGACTACCAAGCCCTGAAGCAGCGGGAGCGGCGGATCCTGCGTGTGAACGTCGGCGCGGATGCGTCGAGGGGCCTGGAGCAGTTGGCGACGGTGCTGTCGTGAACGGGGGCCGGGGTCCCCGTGCGAAGCATTTTGATACAGTGGCCGGGCGAGCCGGGCGGAAACGACATCGAGCAGCGAGCGAGGAGGCAGCGTATGAAACTGGGCATGATCGGGCTGGGCACGATGGGGGCCAACATGGCCGAGCGGCTGGCCAAAGGGGGTCATGAGCCCGTCGGATACGATACGAATTCCTCCGCAGTCGAGAAGGTGATCAACCAGGGCGGGGCCGGCGCAGACTCGCTGGATGAACTTGTCGAGAAGCTCGCTCCGCCGCGGGTCGTCTGGATGATGATCCCGGCCGGCGATCCCGTTCAGCAGACCGTCGAGGCGCTGACGCCGAAGCTTGGCGAGGGCGACGTGTTGGTGGACGGTGGGAACTCGAATTACAAGGAGACGCTTTGCCGGGCACAGGGGGCCCGGGGCCGCGGGCTGCACTATGTCGACGTGGGGACCAGCGGCGGGATCTGGGGGCGGACCGAAGGCTACAGCATGATGGTCGGCGGGGACGCGGAGGCGGTCGAGCTGATCCGGCCCGTACTCGAGACGCTCGCGCCGGGGCCTGACAAGGGGTGGGGGCACGTCGGGCCGGCGGGCGCGGGACATTTCGTCAAGATGGTTCACAACGGGATTGAATACGGGCTGATGCAGGCCTACGCGGAGGGGTTTGCGATTCTGAAGGAGAAGGCTGAGTTCGAGTTGGATCTGCACCAGGTCGCGGAAATCTGGCGGTTCGGGAGCGTGGTTCGTTCGTGGCTGCTGGATCTCACGGCCGACGCGCTGGGGGAGAACGCGGAGCTTTCGGGGATTGCTCCGTACGTCGAGGATTCCGGCGAAGGGCGCTGGACGGTAAAGGAGGCGATCGATCTGGAAATCCCGGCGCCGGTGATCACGCTGGCTCTGGAGCAGCGGCTGCGTTCGCGGCTCGAGGATTCTTTCGCCGACAAGCTGTTGGCCGCGATGCGCCGCGAGTTCGGCGGGCATGCGGTCAAGCCGGGGGGCGAGTGATGGCCACAAAGACCGATCCGCATGTTTTCGTCGTGATCGGGGGGACGGGCGATCTGATGCGCCGCAAGCTGCTGCCGGCGCTGGCCCATTTGCGCGAGCAGAAGCTTCTTGGCGATCGGTCCGTTGTTCTGGGGGCATCACGAAGCGGGGAGATGAATGATGCGGATTATCGCCGGTGGAGCCGGGAGGCGCTTCCGGATGCGAGCATTTCGCCGGAGCGGCTTGGCGACTGGTGCGACGCCTGCCTGCATTATCAGCCGGTCGGTCAGAATGCTGTGGACGATTATCGACAGTTGGCGTCGCGGATCGAGTCGATCGAGCGGGAGCACGGGCTGGAGGGCAATCGCACGTTTTACCTCGCGCTTCCTCCCGGCATGTTTCCGCAGGTGATCGAGTGTCTGGGCGAAGCGGGGCTTCATCGCGCGCCGGGCTGGTCGCGGCTTGTGGTGGAGAAGCCGTTCGGGCACGACCTTGCGTCGGCGCAGGAGCTTAACGGGTTAGTGCATCGCTATTTCGATGAGTCGCAGGTTTACCGCATCGATCACTATCTGGGCAAGGAGACGGTGCAGAATCTGACGATCTTCCGGTTTGCGAACATGGTCTTCGAGTCGTTGTGGAATCGCGACCGGATCGACAACGTGCAGATTACCGTGGGCGAGAGTATCGGGGTCGGGACGCGGGCCGGTTATTACGACAAGAGCGGCGCCCTGCGCGACATGATTCAGAATCACGTGACGCAGCTTCTGACGTTGATCGCCATGGATTCTCCCGCGCGGTTTGAGGCGGACGAGCTGCGGGACGAGAAGCTGCGCGTCCTGCGGGCGATTGAGCCGATCCGGGCTGAGAACGTTGTGTTCGGGCAGTATACGGCCGGTGGGATCGAGGGTCGCGGTGTGGCGGGCTATCGGGAGGAGCAGGACGTGGCGTCCGACTCGCAGACGGAGACGTACGTTGCGATGAAGCTGTTCATCGACAACTGGCGGTGGAAGGGCGTGCCGTTCTACCTGCGGACGGGCAAGCGTCTGCCGGCGAAGGTGAGCGAGATCGCCATGACGTTCCGCGAGCCGCCGGTGTGTTTGTTCAGGCCGCTGGGCGAGTGTGCACTCGAGCCGAACGTGCTGCGTTTGCGGCTGCAGCCGGATGAAGCGTTTTCGCTGTCGTTCGAAGTGAAGACGCCCGGTGAACCCTTGGAGTTGAAGCAGTATCCGCTGCGGTTCAGCTACGCCGACGCCTTCGGCGCGCTGCCGGATGCGTACACGACATTGCTGTTGGACATTGTTCGTGGCGACCAGACGCTGTTTCTGCGCGGTGACGAGGTGGAGGCCGCTTGGCGACTTTATACGCCGCTGCTGCAGCGCAAGCCCGCGCCGCTCGGTTACGCTGCGGGTACGTGGGGACCGGCCGAAGCCGATCGGCTGCTGGACGGAGAGGGCGCGGGCTGGCGGACGTCGTAGGCTCGCGGGGTTGCGGCGCGCGGTTGGTCGGCCGCGATTCACATTTATATGACTGCTATTGGTACCGTTCATCGCTTTGCGGACAAGAAGCAACTTTGTGCTGCTGCGGCTGATGCGTTCGTGGCTGTCGGTGCTGACGCGATCGAGCAGCGCGGGCGCTTTGTTGTGGCGCTTTCGGGCGGCAGCACGCCTCGTACTTTGTACCGATTGCTTGCGAGCCCGGACTATCGAGGGCGGCTCGACTGGAATCGCGTCGAGTTTTTGTGGGGGGATGAACGAACGGTCCCGCCGGATCACGAAGATTCGAACTACCGGATGGCTCACGAGGCTTTGCTCCGCAATGTGGACGTGGACCCGGCCCGGGTTCATCGGATCAAAGGGGAACGGGAGGACGTCGATGCGGCGGCCAATGACTATGCCGCTGTGATTGCAGACTGCTTCGATGTGCATGCACGCGGGCCGGCGCCCCGGTTGGATCTTATCCTGTTGGGATTAGGTGAGGACGGGCACGTCGCGTCGTTGTTTCCCCACAGCGAGGCGCTTCGCGAGACGGACCGATGGGTGGTAGCGAACCATGTGCCGAAGTTGGGGACGACTCGGATCACGGTGACCTTCCCGCTGATCAACCGCGCCCGGGCCGTGTTCTTCCTCGTGGCCGGGGCATCGAAGGTGGCCGCGCTGGCGGACGCGTTGCATGGTCCGCACGATCCGGATCGGTTTCCGAGTCACGGGGTTCGCCCTTCGGGCGGTCGCGTGGCGTGGTATGTTGACGATGCGGCCGCGCCGGAGACGAGGGTGAGATAATCGGGGGTGAGCTGTTTGTAAATCGCTGTGGCCGGGCGCTTTGGCGCGGTTTCGTCGGGCGTCTCGTCGTCCGGGTGGGGTGTACGTTCTGGTCGTGTTACCTTACACTCTTTTGGCTGTTTTGCGGCGTTTGTGCCATCGACGACATGGGATTTCCCAAGGGCACGACGGGTAGGTCATGCTGTTTGAAGTGAACCGACAACCGAGCCGCTCCGAGCTGTACCGCTTCGGGGTCACGATGCTGATCGGGCTGGGCGTCATTGGGGCGCTGCTCTGGTGGTGGCGCGGCTGGCTGGGGGCGGCGGTCGTTTTGTGGGTCGTTGGGCTTGTGCTTGCGCTCCTTTCGGTTGGGCCGGTCGGGCTGGGGACCAAGGTCTATGTGGGCTGGATGCTGGTGGCGGCGGGGATCGGGCGGGTGGTGATGCCGGTGTTTCTGACGCTGGTGTTCGTTCTGCTGCTGCCGGTGTTCTCGCTGATTCGGTTTGCGGATCCGTTGCGGCTTCGGTTGAAGAGCGAGGGGAGCTACTGGGAGCCGCACAAGCCGCACGAGGCCACACTCGAACGCATGCGACGGCCATTCTGATGCGGAGGTCTTTCCGGGCCGGAGGTCTTTCCACGTGTATGTCTTAGGATTGTCCTGTTTCTATCACGACGGCGGCGCGGCCCTCATGCGCGACGGGCAGCTTGTCGCCGCGGCCGAGGAGGAGCGGTTCAACCGGCAGAAGCACTACAGCGGATTTCCGAAGCTGGCCGTCGAGTACTGCCTGAAGGAGGCCGGCATCACGCTCGATCAGGTCGATCACATCGGCTTTTACGAGAAGCCGTTTGTGAAGTTCAATCGGATCCTCGAAGTGATTCTGGCCGCGTGGCCTCGGACGTATAAGAGCTGGCTCAAGAGCATTCCGATCTGGCTGACGCAAAAGCTCAACATGTCGCGGACGATCCAGCAGGAGTTGGATACGGACCAGGAGATTCTGTTCTGCCAGCATCATCTTTCGCATGCGGCGAGTGCATTTCTGGTGAGCCCGTTCGAGGAGGCGGCGGTCATCACGACCGATGGGGTTGGCGAGTGGACGACGACCGGCTGGGGCACGGGGCGGGGCGTCGACATCGACCTGACGCATGAGATTCGGTTTCCGCATTCGGTGGGGCTGTTGTTCAGCGCGATTACGGCGTACCTGGGCTTTCGAGTGAACGACGCCGAGTGGAAGGTGATGGGGCTGGCGCCTTACGGCAAGCCGACGTATGTGGACAAGTTCCGCGAGGTGGTGGACATCCGGGATGACGGCAGCTTTCGGTTGAACATGAAGTACTTTGCCCATGCGTACTCGACCGAGTCGATGTTCAACCGGCGTTGGGAGGAGCTGTTCGGGCGGCCACAGCGGCCGAAGGAGACCGAGCTGGACGACTTTCATCGCGACATCGCCCACTCCGGCCAGAAGATCGTCGAGGAGATCATGGTTCGGATGGCCAACCACGTGCAGCGGGAGACGGGTTCGAAGAACCTGTGCGTGGCCGGGGGCGTGGGGCTGAACTGCGTGGCCAACTGGCGGATGCTGCGGGAGTCGCCTTTCGAGCGGATCTTTATCCAGCCGGCGGCGGGCGATTCGGGCGGAGCGCTTGGTACGGTATTTTACATCTATAACTCGGTTTTGAGGAACGAGCGGTCGTTCGTGATGAACCACGCCTGCTTCGGGCCTTCGTTCACGGACGAAGAGATCGTCGGCGTGCTCGAGGGCAACGGGGCGAAGTATCGCACGATTGATGATGAAGAGGAGCTGCTGGAGACGACGGCGGAGCTGATCGATCGCGGGCAGGTGGTCGGGTGGTTCCAGGGGCGGCTGGAGTTCGGGCCTCGGGCGCTGGGGTCGCGGTCGCTGCTGGCCGACGCCCGGAATCCGAAGATGAAGGACATCATCAACGCGAAGGTGAAGTTTCGGGAGGCGTTTCGGCCGTTTGCTCCGAGCATTCTGAAGGAGCGGGCGCACGAGTATTTCGACATGCCTGCGGGAATGGACGCTCCGTTCATGCTGCTGGTTCCGGCGGTTCGTGAGGACAAGCGGTCGGTGATTCCGGCGGTGACGCACGCGGACGGAACGGGCCGCGTGCAGACGGTGACGGAGGAGGCGAACGGTCTCTACTACCGGCTGATCAAGGCGTTCGAGCGCCGGACGGGCGTGCCGGTGGTGATCAACACGTCGTTCAACGTGCGCGGCGAGCCGATCGTGTGCACGCCTCAGGACGCCTACGACACGTTCGTCAAGACGGGGATCGACGCGATGGTGATCGGCAACTGCGTTGTCACCGAGAAGCCCGGCCAGGTCGATTACGAGCGAGGGATGCGCCGCAGCGTGGAGTTGGAGTCGGCCTCCTTGCTCAACACGTGACGGCGATCCATGCTTGTGATTGATCCTCCGTCAAGAGAGTTACCAACGGGGCGGTGGCCAAGCAGTCGCTGATGACGGAATTCCGCTGATGAGGGAACTCTCTTTTCTTCCGGCACAAGAAGAATCGCTGAATGATGCCGCTGACCGCTCCGATAGTCTCCACCGCTTATGGGCGCAGAAAATATGTATGGTGTCCCCCCGATTTCAATGTCCCCCCGATTTCAAGTCTCCTCGTAGAACAGAAATCCTTCCTTTGCCACCTTGACTCCACCTCATTCATTTTGCGAAAATGTTCCCAGGAGGTGGAAACCTTACGATGATTCGATCCACGGCTACCTTGGTTCTCGTCTTCGCGGTTACCGCCTGTGCCGACGTGATCTCATACGAATGCACCTCCTTTCCCGAGAATGAGGGATGGGAACGATCCGATAGGCTCTTCCTCGCTGATCGGTGGATCGACAGCGGACTCCTGGTTCAGTACGCGGAGATCGTCGATGCCGGGCCACCGGAGGTCCCCGAGGATGACTTCTACTTCCGGTCGCTCGGGCAGTTCGCCGGCTCGGGCAGTTTCTTCGTCGATTGGCGCATGGAGACCGATGGACCGCGCGAGGGCATCCCGGCGTGCGCGCCCGCGGGACTCGTCGCCGGCGGAATGCTGGCAGTCCACTACCACTTCACAATCGCGGAAGATCAAGTCCGATTCTTGCGGGATCCCACATTCCCGATCGTCTGGATCGACATCGAGCCCGGCGTCCCGCACACCTATCGCCTCGAGCTGTATGGTGGGGAGTTCTACACATGGTACATCGACGGGCAACTGGTTGATTGCGGCGTGCCTGAAGGCCAGTACCCGACAAGCGACTCGCGCATCACTTTCGGTTCGAGTGCCGCAGGTGGCCCAATCACGACCCGCTGGGACTACATCCGCTACGGGACGATCCCCGACGACGGGAGTGGAGATTTCGACAGCGATGCGGATCGAGACCTGCGTGACTTCTACTTCTTCGAGGAGTGCCTGCGCAACGGCGGGTCCGGAACCGACGCCGCCCCGAGCTGCACCTGGGCCGACATGGACGCCGACGGCGACGCCGACCTGCTCGACTTCGCCGACTTCCAGGTGGCCTTCACACCGGAATAGAAATCCCCGCGCCAACACCGCACCGCGCCCAACCTGCCGCCGCGCTCCCCATTGGCCCGTGCAGGTGGTGAGCGTACACAGCCCGGACAGCCAATTCAAGTCAGGAAGTTATTTTATTTCGCCCGATCATGTTTTTGCGCACGCGACATGTAGGCCAGTCTGCACGCGATACAGAGCGGAGGACTGTGTGCGTGAATCGGCCGGTACTGTGTGCAGTCACCGGCACCGAGCTTGCTGCCACGGCATGATCAGGGCATTCCCCTGCACTACGACCGTTGGCGCCCGCGTTTTTCGAACTCCGCATCGAGCACAATCTCTCGAAACCAGATAGCGGCGAGTGGCGGCATTCTCTGAAACTCAGGATAGAGGCTAGGGACCTTAGTGCAGTGGACACCGCGGGGGTGAAGCCCGCTCCGGCACCTGGGTGCAGAGTCACGGGCTTTTGTGCTCGAATGCGCGGCGATGCCCGTAGCTGCAAGCGACGCAAAACCGCATTATCACCGGTAACGGCATTCTGCCGCGTGCCCGAGGCTTCGCGAACTCGAAGAAGTCCGGCAAAAAGACCCGGCAGGCACCGCATCTTGGCCCTTCACAAATGCCGCCACGCACCGTTCCAGGTCGCTTTGGCATCATACTGCTCTCGCGGCTCACAGGGCCAAGGGAGGGGGTCACTGAGGGGGTCAGTCGCACCGTGATTGCATCTACCCCCTTCTCTAACCGTCTTGGCCGATATCTTCAAGCAGACGGGCAGCGGCCACCGCGGTCACCCGCTTGTGCAGCGGAAACGTCTTGTCACCAGCGTGCACCAAGAAGGCCTTTTGGAGTCCAAGCGTTTCGATGGCCGTATGCAACGAGCTCGTGGGCTTGGGCGACGACGTGCGTTTGAACTCGAATCCCCAGCGGCGGCGGCCACGGACGCAAAGCAGATCGAGCTCCGCGCCGGAATGTGTCGCCCAGAAGAAGCACTCCTCGGGGCCAGCGCCGACGTGCGCCGCCACCTGTTGCAGCAGATAGCCTTCCCAGGACGCGCCGACTTTCGGATGCCGTTCGAGATCGCGGCGCTCCCGGATCCCGAGCAGTCCGTGCAGGAGGCCCGAATCCCGCACGTAGACTTTCGGCGACTTGACCTGCCGCTTGCGGACATTCTCATGCCATGGTTGTAGGACGTTTGCTACCTGCGCGGCGTGGAGTGTGTCCAGGTAGTGTCGCACGGTCTTGTCGCTTACGCCGAACGAGCGGGCGAGCTCGGCGCCGTTCCACACTTGGCCGTGATAATGAGCCAGCATCGACCAGAACCTTGACAGCGTCGCGGCCGGTACACGCACGCCAAGCTGCGGCAGGTCCCGCTCGAGGAACGTACGGATGAAGCTCTGTCGCCAGGTGAAGCTCGCCTCATGCGTTCGGGCCAGAAACGACAACGGAAACCCGCCCCGCAGCCACAAGCGATCGAGTTGATCGACCCCGACCTCATCCAGTGTAAACCCACCGAGTGTATGGAACGCGATTCGGCCCGCCAGCGTTTCGGACGATTGGCGAAGCAGCTCCGGCGATGCGCTGCCCAGGACGAGGAAGCGTACCCGCCGCGGTCGGCGGTCGGCGAGCACCCGCAAGACCGGGAAGATGTCCGGTCGGCGCTGAATCTCGTCGATGACCACGAGTCCCTTGAGATCGGCCAGGGCCAGTTTGGGGTCAGAAAGGCGAGCCAGATCGGCCGGATCCTCCAGGTCGAACCGTTCGCCCGGCGGCTTGGTCCGCCTGAGGATTTCCAGGGCCAGGGTGGTCTTCCCCACCTGCCGGGCCCCCAGAATGGCTACAATGGGGAACTGCCGGAGCAGGCGCCGGACGTCGTTCAGGTGTCGCATTCTTGGGACCATGGAACGGATCATACCGGAAATGTCGGAGTCTGACTCCGGGATTTCACGCATAAGCCGGTACTTTTTTGCCTGGTTCTCTGGCGTTACGTCACCGTGGGCCACATGGCAGAGGATGCCTCGTTCCGCCGGGCCATCCAGCCTGCCGCGAGAAAAGCCGGATAGGACGTACGGAGACGTCGGCACCGGCCTTGGCGAATCGGTCCGCGCCGTCCCTGAGGAAGTCCGTAGCTCGGTCGGGGGTCCTACTTGAGTGGCTCGAGAAGGACGCGGGCAAACAGCCATTTCTCGTTGAGACCCCGAAACCGCGCGCGCCTTAAATCGACTCGCGCCAGATCCACTCGGCTTCCTTCCACGCTAGCAAGACAGCGGTACTCACGGGCGGCCCCATGTGTCCACGCGATGACCATTGGCTGCGGGAGCTGACGTGACACGCCCGCCAACTCGCCATTTCTGGCCATTTCTGGGGACACCATTCGAGTTTCCGTTGCCCTACGAGAGGTATGTCTGTACCAAGAGGTCGTGCCTCGGATCGTTCGTGTTGTTGCCCCTGCTGAACGCTTAAGGGGGCTCAGCGCAAGCCGGTCTGTTTGATCGTTCCTTTGCGGGTGATTCGGAAGCGGGTGGTGAAGAGGCGCTGGAAGTCCCAGTCTTCGTGGGCGACCTCCAACAGCGTTCGGATGCTTCGTTTGGCCGGGCCTTTGTAGATTTCACGGCCATTGAGCTTGACGGTGATGTCGCGGTCCAGGTCGATCAGTTGGCCGTTGAGGAGTAACGCGACCTCGCCGCATTTGCGCGTCTCGATGTGGATGGACTGCCCTTCGATTTTCCCTCCGATGTAGGCGAGCTTCAGTCTGATTGTTCTGTCGAAGGCCTCGGAGTAGGTCTCGCCGTCTTTCAGGCGGACGTGCAGTTGCCTGGCCTTCCATGGGATGCCGAGAAAACGAGTCTGGCGCAGGAAGTTGAGCCGTCCCTGGGGAAGGTGGCGGAACCAGTGCTGGAACTGTTTGATGTCGTGGGGGCGGGATTGGCGCAGCATTTCGTGAAAGCGGTCGGGCGGCGGTCTGACGTTTGTGTGGCCAACGCCCTCCAATTCGACGAGTTGAACGGGCACGTCGAGGCGGCGGGCGACGCGGGCCATGTATTGGTTGGAGATGGCGATGCCGCCCTCTTCGCCGTCGCGCTCGGTGCGATCGAGCTCGCCGTAGACGACGAGGGTCGGGAGGTGTCGGATGTTGGGGAGCATGACGTCCATCAGGCCGTAGCCCACCTGAGTGGCGAAGGTGCCGGCGAGGGGGACGGTGGCGGCAATCACGTCTGTGTAGAGCAGGCCGATGAGAAAGGAGGTGTGCCCGCCTCTCGAATAGCCGCTGGCGTAGACGCGGTCGGTGTCGATGTGGTAGCGCTGTTTGAGCTCGCGGAGGAGGTCGGGCAGGTCGAAGGCTTCGTCGGGCTGCGAGCTGATGAACGGGCCTTCGAGGCGGGTCGGCGCGGCGACGATGTATTCGTTTCGGCGGTCTTCGAGGAGTTGTAAGGCAAAGTGGATGTAGCCGCCGCCCGTGCCGGTGGAGCCGTGGAAGGCGAGCAGGAGCGGGTAGGCCCGGGTCGGGTCGTAGCCGGCGGGGACGTGGACGTGCACGTCCATGGGGACTCCGCGGCGCGTGTCGAGGACGAAGTGTTCGAATCCGGGCGTTCGCGGCTGCCAGAGTTGGACGTTTTGCACGGCTTCGGCTACGGCTTCGATCGTGATGCCCTCCAATGATTCGATGTCGCCGGCGAGGGCGGATCGGACGTTGTTGTTGGGTGCTTGGAAGTAGGTTTCGATGAGCTTGGGGAGGCGAGCGGCTGTGTTGTCGGGGGCTCGTGCGGCAGTGACGGGCGGGTGGGCGCTCAGGAGCATCGCGGCAGCGTATGCCATGCGAAGGCGGATGTTTGCTTCGGGTGTTGATTGCATGCAGGCTTCCGTCTCCTTTTGGCGCGGCCACGTCGGTGAAGGTTGTCCGTGCACTCGTTACATTGGCACTGGCGGGTCCGCCTGAGGCGGACCAGTGGCACCCGTGCGGGTAAGGGGTTCGCTCCCTTGCGATCCCGGCCCAGAAAGCTCCGCTCCCTTCCGGTCGCGGCTCAGAAAGGCACCCGCGCCGCCGGAGTTTGCCCGCCGCACTCGCCGGCCTGCGGTCCAGAGCAACACCAAGGCTGCTACGAGGTGGCACAGGCCGAGCCATTGGGCGAGGTCAGACCGCCATGTGGCCAGGCGCAGGATAATCAACCCGTCAAACAACAGGCCGCCGGCGAGCAGGTACACCCACCAGCGGACGCCGGGTCGAAGCGATAACACGAGCAGGACGCCGAGCACGATCAACTCGCGTGTGAAAGGAAACACGCTCACTCCGAATGCCCATGAACGCGGCAAGTTCGCCAGCGCGCTCCAGTCGATGTTCAGTTGCCCCTGCTCCGTTTCTACGAACTTCTTCATCCGGCCCGGCGACATCGTTTCGCCGTAATCGGTCTTGACCCAGACGTGCATCATGTCGGTCACGAGCTCGGCCTCATAGCCGAGACCGCGAAGCAGCGAGGCGGCCACCACGGCCCGGCCGTCGCAATCCTCCTGTTGCACGGCGAGGGTCTCCTCGACGGTGGGGAGGTAGTCGGCGACGCCCCAGGTTTCCCAGTCCCAAGCGTACTTAAGGCGCCCGTAGACATACTGCTCGACGATCTCAAGCGCTTCGGGGCCCTGCTGGACGCCCTCGAGCCGCGGGCGGAGGTCGTCGAGCCATGGCTCCAGGCCGGGAGCGGCGGGTTCGATCAACTGCTCCGGCGCCTGCCATCGCATGATGTGTCGCCAGAAGCGGCTGGGATACGGGTAACAGACGAGAAAGACGGTCAAACCGAGCACGATCGTCTTGACCGACCAGCGC
The DNA here is from genome assembly GCA_964574815.1 of uncultured Phycisphaeraceae bacterium. Classification (GTDB taxonomy): domain Bacteria; phylum Planctomycetota; class Phycisphaerae; order UBA1845; family UBA1845; genus CAZNPL01. The sequence continues at coordinate 12,940 of CAZNPL010000020.1, read as the reverse complement.
AGCCACCACGCACCATTCTGGAATCGCACCCAGGCAGAGAGCATTGCATCACACCCATAGCCGGCTAGGCCTGATGGATTCTTCGGGGCCCGCTCAGGTGCCGTCAAGCTGTCATTTGCCACTTTCGCTTTGCCCAGTTTAACGGCGGCTCGGCATGGCAGACGCCCTGCCGCCAGGGTGCGTGACGCTTCGGGCGGGGTTCCGCACTTGGCTGCCACGGGCGGGTAGTCCGCGGGTGCGGTTGCTCAGACGGCACGTCAGGCGACAGGCACCGGCAGGCACGGCGGCGGCGGTCCCGCTGGACGGATCGGTCCCCGCCACCCGATTAAGTATAGTTATGGACGTTGGCGGATGGGTCGGCTAGCATGCCGGCGTAGTTGGGCGCGGTCTGAAGCGAGTGGCCGGGTGGTCACACCCATCCGGTCGGGAATGTCTTCGAAGAGCTAAAGGAGTGTTTACCATGCAACGTAAAGCGATGTTCGTACTGCTGGGCGTATGCGCGATCGGGGTTGCGGGCTGTCCGTTCCTTCCGGGGGATCCCTGCGCCGGCGTGGAATGCCCTGAGGGCGAGACGTGCGTCGGGGGTGTGTGCGTCCCCGTGGACCCGTGTGAAGGCGTTGAGTGCCCTGAGGGCGAGACGTGCGTGGACGGCGAGTGTGTGCCTGAAGATCCGTGCGCCGGCGTCGAGTGCCCCGAGGGTGAGACGTGCGTGGATGGCGAGTGCGTCCCGGCGGATCCGTGCGAGGGTGTGACCTGTGAGACGTGCGAAGAGTGCGTGGACGGCGAGTGCGTGCCGCTGGTGGGCGACGTGACTGCGGGGCAGACGTTCTATGCGGACAACGGTTGTGCGGCCTGTCACGGCGCCGAGGGTGGGGGCGGATTGGGTCCGGCCCTCACGGAGTCTACCTGCACGTTGCTGTACGAGAACCTGGCCGGGATCGACGCGCACCCCGCGACCGTAGAGGGCGTGACCGAGCAGGATGCCGCCGATATGGAGGCGTGGCTCTCGAGCCTGTAGTGTTGGCGCGAGTACGCGCGGCACAGGCCGGCGAAGCGGGCGTTGCTCAACGGGTGGCGGCGCCGTGTTGTCGTATATTTGATTGTCGCGACCGCTGCTGATCCTCGGCGGTCGGGCGATGGTGGTTTGATCGGCGAGGCCGACTCCATCCGGCGAACGGGTGGGTCGGCCTCGTCGTTTTGCCGGTAGGGGCGATTGGACGGCGCGGTTGGGGAGGGTAGCATCTGGCGCGGTACCCCGCTTTTGCGAAGGGGAGCTGTCGTGCCAGGAGAATACACGCTGATTGAACGACCGCCGAGCGTTCGCGACTACCGGCGGCTTCGCGACGTGGTGGAGTGGGGCAACGCCAGCGAGCAGGCGACACAGAAGGCGCTGGACAACGCGCTCTATTCGGTCTGCCTGCTGTACGACGGCGAAGTGGTCGGGTGCGGGCGGGTCGTGGGTGACGGGGGCATTTACTATTACGTCCAGGACATCATCGTCCTGCCGGAACATCAGGGGAAAGGCATGGGGCGGCGCATCATGGATGCGGTCATGCGCTTTCTCGAAGCGAACGCCTCGCCGGGGGCGTTCGTGGCGTTGATGGCGGCGAAGGGCGTTGCCGGGTTCTACGAGCGGTACGGGTTTCGGGAGCGGTCGCCCGATCGACCGGGGATGTACCGCATCTGGAGTTGAGGCGACGCGATCGGCCGGAGGCGTATTGCGAGTGTCTCTTAGAGATTAGCGGATGCGAAGCGGGGTCGCCGCGGGCGAACGGAAGGAATGCACGGGCAACCTCCGCCGCCGTCGGCGCCTCCGCTTGCCCATGGCCCCCTGGCAAAACACGTATACGGACAAGCCGCCAGCGATACCCAACAACGGTTCGCGGACGGGCTGTCATTGCGTCATTACTTCTTGGACTCCTTCTCCCGCTGGAGCTGCTGCCGCTGCCAGGCGAAATCGACCGGGCCCTCGTAGAAGTGCTCGGGGTGCTCGATGGCCCAGATCTGTTTGCGGATGAGCCAGTTGTCGGGTTCGAGCTCGCGCGCTTTGCGCAGGGCGCCGGCGGCTTCGGACTTGTTGTCCGTGCCGAGGTACGCGGTTGCGAGCATGGTCCAGGCCTGAACGGCGTCCGGTTCGAGGCGGGTGGCACGGCGGAGACACGCGACGGCAGCCCCGTATCTGCCGACGTCGACGGCAGCGCGGGCCGCACGCATCTGAACGTCAAACTCTTCGGGCTTGCGCTCGGCCTCGGCCTGAATGTTTTCGAGTGCGGTGGCCGGCAGCGCCCGTCGGACGCGTTCACGCACGTCGCCGGCGCTTTCCCGCATCGGCTCGGCAAGGTTGTCGATTAGCTGTTCTTTATTAATGCGGCCGTGGAAGACGCCCGTCTCGTCGACGTAGAACGTGTTCGGGACGGCCTTGTAACCGAGTACGCGGCCCAGGGCGTTGGCCGGATCGACCAGGGCCGGATAGGTGATCTTGTGCTTTTTGTACCAGGGTTTGGCGGCGCGGACGCCCTGAACGTCCACGGCGACGCCGATGACGGTGAAGTCGTCCCCGCCGTGCCGATCGTGAATACTCTGCCACCCGGGCAGATCATTGCGACACGCTCACCAGCTTGCCCAGGTGCAGATGAGCAGTCGCCGTCCGAAGAACTCGGCGAGGTGAACCGGCTCGCCGTTGAGGTCGGTGAGAACGACGTCCGGCAGGATTTCCCCGGCCTCCAGCTTTTTCGGTTGTCCGCCGCCGTCAGTTTCATTGCGGCTCAGCCTTATAAGGACGCGGCCCTCGTCATCGGTCTGGGAACCTCGTTCGACGTTGACCTCGTACTTCAGGGCGCTTGCCAGTCGCCCGATCTCGACGGCCGTGTGGCCTTTCAGGTCACGTACGTCTTCGGCTTGCAACTGGATCGGCCGGCACCAGTCCCCGTGGCAGAGGACGACGAGCTTGTCGGGCACGACGACCTTAGCTTGGAGGTCCAGGGCGTCCGCGAAGGCTTCGAGCGGGACGAAGATGCGCGGATCGCCATCGCTCTTGGGGTCGCGGGATTCGACGACGCTCGGCGGCTCGAGGTGCACGGCGCGCCCGTCAATCACGAGCGAGACGTCGCCTCCGGCGGCCGACAGGCACAGGGTGAGCATAAGGACTGCTGCGTTCATGGTGATTTCTCCAGGGAGGCCCGCACTTGTCTATTCTATCGAACCGCTGCTGGGTGTCGAGCGGAGTGTTCCGCGTTTCGCGACACGGATCGGCACCGCCTTGATTCGTGGCGTGGGTGCGGTACGTTGGCGTCATGGCTCGGAAGTGTTTGGTGAAGAGCGGGGCATGGGGTTCAGCACTTGTGATCGTGAGTTTGGTCGCGAGCGCCGGATGCGAGACGCCGGGGCAGTTCGGCGCTTTGGCGGGTGGGGGAATTGGTGCGCTCGCCGGCCAGGCGATCGGGCGCGACACTGAGCGCACGCTGATCGGTGCGGCGGTCGGCACGGGCATTGGCTACGTCATCGGCAACGAACGCGACAAGCAACGCGTTCAGGAAATCAGTCAGCGCAGCAAGGAGCACGGCTATACACATACGGAAGTGTCGCCGCTGGGCGGGACGCGGTGGCAGCTTGTGGAACTGTCGTCGACGGTACACGTTCCGCCCTATGCATCCAAGTTTGTCGAGTTCCGGCCCTATGGTCGGGTCATCACGACGACGATCAACTTGGACGGCAGCGTGGACATCGTCGACGAGCGCTACCGGGTGGTTGATGACACGCTGATCGTGAACAGGCCGGGGTATCTGGTCAATACCAGCTTCGGGATCGTCGGGGACAGGCTGCTTCTTACGGCGGGCGGCTTCGGGGCCGTTTTGAATAGGATCCGGTAGTCGCGGGGCAACGGCGGCCGGGAGACGGATTTGTCACGCTGAAGGCCAGCAAGGCCGGGGTCAGTGTGGCGGCCTTTGGAGGTATTGTCGAGCAATTTACCTTAGGGAGGATGAGTCCTTACGTGACATCGGCCGGCGATATTGAGTACCGCGGCCACGAGTCCTTTGCGAAGGAACTCGATGCGTCCGACCCGCTTCAGTCGTTTCGAGGCCGGTTTCTCATCCCCTGCCGCGACGGGCGGGAGCTGATCTACCTGCTGGGCAACTCGCTCGGCTTGCAGCCCAAGACTGCGCGGGCCGCAATCGAGGAGGAGTTAGGGGAGTGGGCGCGGCTCGGCGTCGAGGGCTACTTCGAGGGCAAGACGCACTGGTATACGTATCAGGAGCACTTTCAGGAGCCGCTGGCGAAGCTGGCGGGCGCGCGGCCTGACGAGGTCGTCGTGATGAACACCCTGACGGCCAATCTGCACTTCATGATGGCCACGTTCTTCCGACCGACTTCGACGCGATTCAAGATCGTGATGGAGCACGCAGCGTTTCCGTCGGACACGTATGCGGCTCGGACGCAGCTTGCGCATCACGGGATCGATCCGGACGATGGGTTGGTCATCGTGGAGCCGCCGGTGGGTGAGCACGTGATTCCGACCGACGCGTTTGAGCGCGTGCTGGCCGAGCAGGGTGACGCGATCGCGCTTGTGTTGTTGGGCGGGATCAGCTTCCTGACCGGGCAGGTTTTCGACATGGCTCGTATCGCGGAGGCGGCGCGGGCGGCCGGGTGCGTGGTGGGGCTGGACTTGGCGCACGCGATCGGCAACGTGCCGTTGTCGCTTCATGATTGGGGCGTCGATTTCGCGGTCTGGTGCAACTACAAGTATCTCAACGCCGGCCCCGGCGCGGTGGGCGGCTGTTTCGTGCACGAGCGGCACGGGCGGAATACCTCGCTGCCGCGTTTCGGCGGCTGGTGGGGGAATGATCCTGACACGCGTTTCCGGATGCACTTGCAGCCGGAGTTCATCCCGCGCGAGGGGGCCGAGGGTTGGCAGGTGAGTTGCCCGCCGATTCTGGCGATGGCGCCGCTGCGGGCGTCGCTGGCGATCTTCGAGGAGGCGACGCTGCCGGCGTTGCGCGAAAAATCCAAGCGCTTGACGGGCTATCTGGAGTATCTGCTCGATCAAGTGCCGTCGGATGTGATCGAGGTCATCACGCCGCGTGGTGCCGACGAGCGCGGCTGCCAGCTTTCGATCCTGGTGCGCGACCGGGCGAAGGAACGGGTGGCCGATTTCGAGCGCGCGGGCGTCATCTGCGATTTTCGCGAGCCGGACGTCGTCCGGGCCGCACCGGTGCCGCTTTACAATACCTATCACGAAGTCTGGCGCTTTGCACAGATCCTCGCCCGGCAGCTTGGATAAGACGCCGCCAGATCGGGAGAGCCGCGAGTGCTTTACGATATATCACCGCCGTTGACCGAGTTGCTGAAAGTCTGGCCGGGCGACACGCCCCTGTCGCGCGAGGTGTTTACCGACATGCGGGCCGGCGACAACATGACGCTGTCGACCCTTCGGACGACGGTTCACGCCGGTGCGCACGCCGACGCCCCGAGTCATTACGGAAAGACCGCTCCCTCGATCGAGCAGCGAAGCCTGGACTATTACCTCGGCCCCTGCCAGGTCGTTCGCGTGGACGTGCCGCGCGCGACTGCCATCGGGCCGGACGCGCTGCGATCATCGATTGACACCGAGCGCATGTTGATTGCGACCGGCACTTATCCGGATTCGACCAACTTCAACGAGGACTTCGCTGCGCTCACGGCGGAGTTGATCGACCGGCTGCACGACCGCGGCGTAAAACTAATCGGGATCGACACGCCGAGCGTGGATGTGTTCCACTCGAAGGATCTGCCCGCGCACAATGCGTGTCTGCGACACGATATGGCCATCCTGGAGGGGCTGGTGCTGGCCGACGTTCCGGAGGGCCGGTACGAGCTGATCGCCCTGCCGCTGAAGCTGGTCGGATTCGACGCGAGCCCGGTGCGGGCGGTGCTGCGGCCGGCGGAATAGAGTGTGTTCCTGGTGCTGTCCGAATGCATGCCCACGCAAGCGTGGGCATGCATGGGATCCAACCCGAAGCGCCCCAGTCCGGGCATGCGCTGACGCATGTGGGGATGGCCCGCGTCGCGCTTCTAAAAGAAAGCGACGATGTAAGAGCAAGTGCAGCGCTGCGCTCGATCCGTGGTGTCAGATGCCGCGGGCGGCGAGGCGGGCTCCGTCTACCGGGATGTTTGCGCCGCTGATGTACGACGCGGCCGGGGCGGCGAGGAAGCCTACAACGGCTGCGATCTCTTCGGGCTCGGCGAATCGGCCCATGGGTACCGACGCTTCCATCTGGCGGACGAGCTCCTCGGGCATCACGCCGCGGCCGGCGGCGATCTTGTCGATCAGCGATTGCAGCCGCTGAGTGGCCGTGTAGCCCGGCAGGACGTTGTTGACCGTGATGCCGTGCGGACCGAGCTCGCTCGCCGTGGTTTTGGCCCATTGGGCGACGGCACCGCGGATGGTGTTTGATACCCCCAGGCCGCTGATCGGCTGGATCACGGAAGTCGAAATGATATTGACGATGCGGCCATAGCCGTCGGCCTTCATGCCCGGCACAAGCGTCTGCACGAGCAGTTGGTTGCAGATCAGATGGGCGGTGAACGCGTTGTGAAACTCGTCGGGCGACGCATCCACGATCGGTCCGCCGGGCGGGCCACCGGTGTTGTTCAGCAGGATGTGATGGTGCCCCGCGGCTTCGATGTGCCCGGCCACCACCGAACGCACCTTATCGGGCTGGGAAAAGTCTGCGACCAGGAATTGGTGCGATTGGACGGCTTCGGCCGGCAGGTTGTCGCGGACTTGGCGCAGCGCATCCTCGTTCCGGGCGATCAGCGTCACGCCCGCTCCCCGCCGGGCGAGTTCGAAGGCGCAGGCCCGTCCGATACCCTGGGAGCTGCCGCAGACCAAGGCTTGTCTTCCTCGAAGATCGTCAGATTCCATAGCGACCCACTCCCACGTGACCACTGGTTCCTTGCAGCACCGAACCGGCAAGGTGAGCTTTTTAACGTCCCAATTCCCGGCCGTCCACGATTTACCTCCGGCTGAGCGTACGGCCGCAACGCGAGCGAGCTCCGGGTGCGGTACGTCCGCTGATATCCGCTCTGCCGTCCCTGTGGCGGCAAAGCGGGAAAATCAACAGGGCGGATCCTGGAGCATAACCGCTTTGATTACCGGCACTTACGGATCTTGTCGACGCACCGGCGGATTCGAGGCGCGGTAGACAGAGCCCTTGTTGGGCGGCTATCCTTAGGCAATAGGGGAGGGGGCTGGTCCCCTGCCCGCGCGGGAAGCGCGCCGCCTAACCGCTCCGGGGTCGTTGCGCCGAGCTTTCATGGGTCGGCCTCATCCACACCGAGTGAAGTATTGGCGGGGAAATCGAAGCTCACACGAAACTGGGGGAGCATCATCGTGACAAGGAAATCGCCGTTCTTTGCGGCTGCGGCCGCATTCGGGCTGGCTCTGCTCATTGGGTCAGGATTCGGCTTATCCGGGACGTGGGCGGCGCAAGGCGCCGGCTCGTCGAGCGAGGATAACGCGCGGCTGAGCAAGCTGCGCGCTAAACGGGCCAACCAGGACGCGAGCATCGAACAACAAGCGCCGCCGTCTGTGGCCACGCTCGATGCTGCTGGGCTGGGGTTCTTTCTTGAAGAGTTGGTGGGCTTTCTCGCATGCGTGGACGACCCCACCGGCGCCGGCTGCGGCGCGTTCGACTTCAACGGGGACGGGGTGTTCGACCTGCTCGATTTTGGAGAGTTCCAGGCGAACTTCCTCGGAAAGGACTGCAACGGCAACGGCATTCCCGACGCCGAGGAGCTCGCTCAGGGAACGGGCCGCGATCTGAATCAGAACGGGCAGCTTGATGAATGCGACAGCCGAGCGGCCTTGGCCGCACAGAGGCCCGACGGCAACGACGCCAACGTGCCCTCGAATATCGACTGGAGCGACGATGTTCCCAACGTGGTTCTGGCGGATGATTTCTCACTGCCGGTTCAGCGGGCGATCACAACGGTCCGATGGTGGGGACGGCAGTTGGAGCCCCCGGCCGCTTCCGCCACGGCTTCCGCAAGCTCCGCCAAGGGGACGATTCAAATTGCCAGCAGTGGTCCCTCGATCAGGGCGAGCGATGCACGGATCGCGCGCGCCGAGCTGCGTTCGGCCGCCACGACAACAGAGCCGGTCGCCGGTGCGGCGTCAGCGACTGTGCCGCTTGTCGGTGGCGATACGTGCGACACGGCCACGGTCATATCGACCCTGCCTTTCAGCGACAGCGGGAACACGTGCTCGTTTACGGATGACTACGACGAGATCTGCGATCCCGCGGTAGATTTCCCCGGTTCTCCCGACGTGGTGTACAGTTTTACGCCCGCTACGAACGTGAGCGTTGACATCTCCTTGTGCGGAAACTCGGCTTACGACACGAAGCTCTACGTGTACGAGGGAGTCTGCCCCGACACCATGCAGTCGGGCACGCAGATCGCATGCAATGAGGATTTCTGTCTGACGCCGAGCATCGAGTTCGTGCTGGTTTCATCACTGTCGCAGGTTCCGATGGTGGCGGGCACCACGTACTACATCGTCGTCGATGGAACCAACGACCAGGTTGCATTTCCAGGACTGGAATGCGGTAACTATACCATCGACGTCACCGAGGCACCGGAAGTGTGCGGCCCCGGCAACGGCGACTGCTTCGTCGCCAACGGCACGCCCGGATGTGAAGACGTTGAGTGCTGCGAGACCGTCTGTGCCAACGATCCGTTCTGCTGCGGCGCACCGGACACGGCCGGCAACCCGGGATTTTGGGACGAGCTGTGCGCCGAGGACGCGGCGTTTCTGTGCGGCGAACCGCCGCCGCCTCCGGAGTGCCCGGCCGAGGACTCGCTGCTGGGTCAAACCCCGACGTTACCCGTCAACGCCTGGGTGGCCGGCGCATCCGACGCCGGATGGTTCGAAGGTCCGCTCACGCGGTTTGAGTCGTTTCAGAGCCTCACCGCTCCGGTCTGTGACATCCACTGGTGGGGCTTGAACGCGTTCAACGACGGCAGCGGCTTCAGTGCCTGCGACAAGGCGCCCGACACATATGAGATCACATTCTACAGCGATTTCTTCGGGGAACCGGATCTGGAGGACGTGGTATGCTCTTACACCTTGGCGCCGACCAAGGTCGATACCGGTCTAACGTACAGCGGATTCTCTTTGTATGAGTACGCCGTCGATCTGGGGGCCTGTTGTGATCTCGAGTCGGGGTGGGTCTCGATCCGGGCCAACGACACGTTGGACAACTGCCAGTTTCTGTGGATGAGCCATGGCGAGGAAGGAGCCGGACTGCACATCCTCGAGGACATCGACGGATCTCTGGTCTCGGAAGCCTACGATCTGAGTCTCTGCCTTACCGGCGAACCCGACGTCTCCGGCTGGTTCATCAGCTTCCATGAGGCCTTGACCGCCGGATCGCCGGAGGCCGAAGCGCTGGGCGTCTATTTCTGTGACACCAGGAACGTCGACCACGCGGCCGTCACCGACCAGCAATCGTGCGACGCCCCGTCGTTCTCACGGTACACCGTGGAACTGGCCGACTGCTGTCTGGTGCACGCCGTCCCGGACGGACCGGCCAGGCCCGACTTCCTCGTAACTGCGCCGAACGTCGTCTACGATCTCGATATACAGGCCGTGACCGGAGTGCTTTTTGTTGAAGATTCGGAGACCGGCGCGTGCATCGAGCAGGCGACGGCGTCGGCGGCGACCGGCGACTTCTGGGCATGGCACACGACGGACAACATAATGCGCGCCAGAGCGCCGCTGACGAGCAGCCTCTCGATCGGGCTGGAGAGTCAGTTTCTGTACGGCCCGTGGAGTGCGGCGGCCCCGCCTGCCTGCGGCGGGCCCAATATGGCGTTCGAGCTGCTGACGCTGGTCCCGGCGGTGGTGCCGTAGCGCGGCCGTATTGGCGCCGCTACCGCCGACGGGGAGAACAGCACGGGCAAGCTGCGGCGCCAATTGCGGTTCCGCTTGCCCCTGGCATTCTCAGTGGACTCACAGGGCAGTTGTTTCCTTGTTGCCGCGTGCCTGACCCGGGTGGCTCTTGTGCCAAGCGCGGTTGAAGGGAGGCAAAACACCGGCGGATCTGCGCGAGGCGCACCAGTGACACCCGTCATTGATGACGTGATACGTTCCGGGGACTCATGCCGCGATCGTCAGGACGCACTGAACGCGGGTTCTCGGCTGGCCAGATCGCGCTGGTCCAGTACAGCTCGCTCCAGGGCGCGAAGGACCCGGTCGGAGTATTTCGCCGATACATCGCGCCGCATGGCGGCGATGGCGTCACGCGGACTCAGCGGCAGTCCGCTGCTTTCGTCCGAGGTGAGCTCATCAAAGGCGCGAACCGCGCGGATAATCTTCGCCCCCAACGGGATCGACACGTGATCGCCCTCTTCCCGCGCCAGGCAATCATGGACGGCGTCGTCCTGGTTCATCAGTAGGGGAACGGCGCCACTCAATACCGGCTCCAGCGAGTGGACCAGATCCATGCCTTGAAACGTGTGTCGATGCGCCCCTGAATGCGCCTCGATCGTGTCGACGGCTTTGCTGATCAGTTTCGTGGTGATCTCGACATTGCTCATGTCGTAGAGCAGTGCACCGACGCGAATGTCGTCGACTTCCTTTTGCGAAAGTCGCATCTTCTCCGCCACCTGCTGACTCAGCTCGGCGCATCGGACAGAGCGGATCTTGGCCCGGGGGTTGGCGCTTTGAAGGTACTTGGCCAGCACCTCGACGACCCCGACGTAAGCCGCGTGCAACTCTTTGACTTTCGCCGCCCGCTCGTCGCATAACGTGCCCACCAGCAGGGCCGTCAATCCGAGCACGCCGGCCCAGACCGTCACCACCAGCCCGATGACGACCGGCGACGTGTACGACGCAAACCCCCTCGAATCCAGCGCGATGACGATCGTCACGGCCACGGCCGAGAACATGGCCAGCGTCCCGGCGCTGCTGCGGCCGAGAAAGTAGCCGCTCAGCACGACCGGCAGGAAAAAGAGGTTGAGAATGACCATTTTGTGCCCGCCCATCTGATAGAGCAGGGAGGTCATTCCCAGGACCACCAGGATCAAAAGGACCTCAAACGTCCTTCGTTCTTTCTTGGTCTTTGTCGCAATCATGCGTGCGTCCTTGACCACGAGGGTTATCGAGGCCGGGCAGAGAGAAGACCGCCGGAGCCACTTACCCGGCGGCGCTATGCCCCGCGTCAGCGCTCCTCCACGGCCATCGCCGGAACCAACTGTTCATCGACGCGGCCCGTCGCCTTGTCCCGACCGTCAGTTCCGGCTGGGGCGACCACTTCGGTGTCTCTGACATACCGCCGGGCGATCTCACGAAAGCGTCCTGCGTTCTCCAGCCAGATCTCCGCGAGATCCGGGTCGAAGTGGCTGCCCTGTCCCGCTCGTATGATCTCCACGCACTGAACGTGCGGAAGCGCATCCTTGTAGACGCGCTTCGACGAGAGCGCATCATAGACATCGACAAGGGCGACGATTCGAGCCGACAGCGGGATGTTGTCCTCGGCGAGCCCGAACGGGTAGCCGCTGCCGTCCCATCGCTCATGGTGCGAGAAGGCGATCTCGCGGGCCATCTGAAGGAAGTTCGAGCTGCCCAGCCGTTGTTCGATGTCGCGCAGGCACTCGCCGCCGATCACTGTGTGGGTCTTCATGTGGGCGCGTTCGGCATCGGTGAGCCGGCCGGGTTTGCGCAGCACGCTGTCGCTGATGCCCACCTTGCCGATGTCGTGGAGGACCGAGCTGATGCCGATTGTCCGCACGAAGCTGGCCGTCACCTTATCCGCGTATCTCGGGTGGCGGCGCAGCAGCGAGGCAAGCGTTGAGGAATAGAGTGATATCCGCTCAAGGTGATCGCCGGTTTCCGGATCGCGGGAGTCGGCGAGTTTCGCCAACCCGAAGATGACCGCGTCACGTGTCCGAACCAGCGACTGAATGCGGCGAAGCGACTTCGTCTCGGCGATTCGGCGGTCACGTTCCTGCTGCTCGAAAAGCCGCGAGAGAATCATGTACACCGCGATGCTCAACAGGGCCCCTGTCCAGACCAACGACATCCATCCAACCGCCGGAAGCGATCGAAGACCGGTTTGAATCTCGTTTTTGATATGAGCAACAGGGAGGTGCAGCAGAACGTGACCGGAGTTGTCCGGCAATTCGCGGGCAACCACAAAGTGTTCGCCGTCGGAAAGGCGCGCCATTGCCGCCCGCCCGTTCGGGATCAGGTCGGACCGTTCAGGTAATGTCTTCAATCGGATTTGGCCCGACAGCCGCTTCGGCGGCGCGTGGCCTCTCCTGACGGCCGGCCAGTCCTCGATGACGCGCCAACCACCGTCCACCAGCGTAACCTGTGCCCCGGAAAGAAAGGTGTGGTCGCGGATGACGTCGGCGAGCCGCGTCGTCACGGGTGCCTCCGACCCTTCGCCGTCACCCGCAAACTCGTTCAGATGTTCCATAACCGCTTTGGCGGCCGCGGCCAAATCGGTCCACGCGGCGTTCTCCGCGGCGTAACGCAGGCTCGAGTAGACGTAGCAGTGTTGGACCCACAAGCCGATTGCCAGGCATCCGATCTGGGCTGCAATGACCAGTCCGACTTGCTTGAAAAGATGAGTTTTGCGGTCGTTTCGGGACATCTGCGCGCCGGGGGCCTTCCATTCCTCCGGCCCTACTTGAGCCGCAGGTTCCTCGCCCGTAGTACATGGGTCGGGCATCAACCGGGGTCACTTGATATCCTCCTGCTCCTCGTTAGACCTTGGGTTCCATAACGGTACAGCGGTCGGCAGGTAATTTATCCGGCGCATCCCATGACGCGACGAGTGTCGTGCGCGCAAGGTGATGAGCCCAAGGGGTGCGGGGCGGCGCGCGGCTGGCTCATTATGGCCCCCTAGCCCCAAATTAAGCGAGCGCAGCTGGGTTTTCGCGCCCTGGCGGCCCG
>CAZNPL010000019.1:0-113450 GCA_964574815.1 uncultured Phycisphaeraceae bacterium | reverse complement strand
CAGGACGATTACGAGGCCTGCATCGACCTCGTGGCCGAGTCGTGCGATGCCTGCGGCGTGGCCGTGTGGTCGTACTGCCTGATGCCCAACCACGTGCATCTGATCGTGGTGCCGGAATCGGCCGACGGCCTGCGCCGGGCGGTCGGCGAGGCCCATCGGCGGTACACGCGTCGCGTGAACTTTCGCAAGCGCTGGCGGGGCCACCTGTGACAGGGCCGTTTCGCCTCCTGCGTTCTTGATGAGCCGCACCTCCTGGCGGCCGCCCGGTACGTCGAGATGAATCCGGTCAGGGCCGGGTTGGTGGATCGCGCGGAGGACTATCGCTGGAGCAGCGCGCCGGCCCATATCAAGCGGCGCGATGACCGCCTGGTTCGAGTCGCTCCGCTGTTCGCATTGACCGGGCCGTGGCGCAAGTTCCTGCGGCAGGCCCTCGATCCGCAGGTCGTCGAGCAGTTAAGGAAACATGAGCGAACCGGCCGACCGCTGGGTGCGGACTCGTTTGTTGCCAAGCTCGAAAAACGTGTTGGTCGCGGCCTCCGCCCGGGCAGGCCGGGCCGAAAGCCCAAGCAACGCAGGACCGGGCAACGTCAACGCGGCGCTCAGCACGATCGGAAATGAGTATGGTGTCCTCCGAAATACCGGAAATGGGTTCCGATTTGTGGGGGTGAGGGTGGCGGTCGGCTGGGAGATAGACGACCCCTTCGGGGTCGGTTTCTTTTAATACACAGAATCCGGGGGCGGGCTGCCTCCGGCAGCCGGCCCCCGGCTACTATAGAGCAGGCCTTCGGCCTGCTGTGGACCGGTCCCCACGCTTCGATTTGCGGAGGGTGGGGTGGCCTGCGCCATTCCCCACCCCTTGCTTTGCGAGGGAGGGGCATCCTGCGGTTCGCTTTGATCGGAGGCATGCCCACACGAGCGTGGGCATGGCGAGTTGCGATCGCAGCGCCCCGGTTCGTCGTGTCGGTCCCCCATACCTTGCATCCGGCGCACTATCGACTATAGGCGCTCTGACCCCAGGCTTGACGTTTTCAGGGGTTGCAGAGGTTGGCTCCGAAGGCGGATTGGAGGGCGCCCCAGTCGGTGAGGGTTATGGTGGCGGTTGCGTTGGCGTCGAAGTGGGCGGTGCAGTCGGGTGGGGGTGGGGCCTGGCCGTTGATGCAGGTGGTGAAGAGGCTTTGGTCGTATAGGTCGATGTCGTGGTCGGCGTCGGCGTCGAAGGGCATCGACGGTGGGTGAATGGCCAGGTCGAAGACGACGGGGAGATGGTCGGAGGCGGTCTCGATGTCGCCGGGGAAGATGCCGTATTTTGCCAGGTCGGCAAGTGACATGCCGGTGGTGTTGAAGACGAAGCTTCGGGCGGCGGCGGTTACCGAGTCGGTGTAGTGGACGAAGTCGAGTCGGCCCGGCGGGAAGCTGCTCGATACGTTTCGCCAAGTGTAGGTTGCGTTGGCGGCGTTGTGCCGCGGGATGACGTCGATCATGGCGGTGCCGTCCCAATCGGGGGGCGAGTCGGCGCCGAACAGCGCTTCGTTCTGAATGTCGCCGGTAAGGAGCGTCCAAAGGGGCTGGGGGCCGCCGACCATGTTGTAATCTCCGGCGATGACGATGGGTGTGCCGGTGGGGATTGTGGCGACGCCGCCGGGAGTGCGCAGCTCGCGGAACCAGTTGGCGTTTGCGTCGCAATGTGTTTGCCGCCGGTCGTCTTCGGAGGTGCCGAGGCTGCCGCAGCACTTCATGTGCACGCTGATGACGTACAGGTCGTGGTCGAACGCGGCGTCGGGCAGGTCGACGAGGGCCATGGCCTGCCCCCGGTCGGTATCGGGGAATGTATCGCCGCGGGTCATGGATAGCGGATAGCGGCTGCAGACGGCGTCGTCACTCGCGTGGTAAACGTGCCAGCTTTGTGCCTCTCCCAGTGGAAGCATCTGGTCCAGCAGAGTGGAGAGCGTCGTTGCATCCGTGTCGTACAGCTCCTGGAAGCAGATGACGTCGGGTTGCAGCGCGGCCAGCATGCGGCCGAAGGGCTCTGGTCGATCGGCGAGGCCGTCGTTCTTCACGTTCCAGGTGAGCAGTCGCACGAGATCGGGCCGGCATTTGTCGATGTCGATTGTCGCGATGGGGGCCGGGGTGCCTGTGGCCAGCGTGTAGCGATGAGCTATGGGTCCGTCGGGGGCGTACTCCTGCGGGGTGCCGGTGGTGGAGCGGGCCTCGATGATGATGTCGAAGGCTGGTCCGTCGAACAGCGGCCCGCCGCGTGAGGGGAGCAGGGTGCCGCGATGGAATCGCAGTTCGAACTCGGTGGCCGCGTAGGTCGGAGCGGAGTAATGGTCGGCACTCGGATGGGGAATTGCGTTGAGATCGAAATCGGCGGCGGACTGTTCGGCGCCGCGGCGTTCAGGGAACATGAACACGAAATCGCTGCCGATGTTGCCTATGGGCCAGCCTGTGTTCGGATCGCGGTCGATGTCGAAGTAGATCCGGAGCGGGGCGGCGATGGTTTGGAGGTTGGCCAGGCCGCCGATGTCGAATCTGAGATAGATGTAGTTTTCGTCGTTGGCGATGTGGACGCGGGTGACGTCGGCGGCTGCGGATCCATGATCGCCTGCGGGATCGGTGAACGCGACGGGCACATTGGCCCAGTCGTCGAGCCGGCCGTCGAGGAGGATGCGCTTCGGCTCGTCGGCGTGCGCGGAGACGGCTGCAAGCGTACAGACCAGCAGCGTCCGTATTGATCCGAAAGTCACTCGGCGGCTCAGCGAATTCATTGGTCCGTTGCCATTGATCGTCATCACTTCCACACCCTCCAGACCGCGCATCGTCTCAACGCGGCATTATAGCGGCGCCGGTCCCGCCTGCACGACTTTGCCCTTCGGCGGAGATTCTGCGAGACTGAGAACGAGGAAGTGCAGTCAGATCGGAGATTCTCAGGAGCATGGGCATGGGCGGACGGGTGGAGGAGTTTCGCAAGTTTCGGGAGCGGATGAACAAGCGGATCATCGAGCAGAAGAATCTCAACATCAACAGGTTTTTCACGCTCGACACGAAGGCTTATGAAGACGGGGCGCTGGACGCCAGGACGAAGGAGATCGCCGGGCTTTCGGCGTCGCTCGTTCTGCGGTGCGACGACTGCATCGCGTATCACGTTCTTCGCTGCAAGGAGCTGGGCGTGACGAACGAGGAGCTGTTCGAGGTGCTTAACGTCGGGTTGATTGTCGGCGGGTCGATTGTGATTCCGCATTTGCGGCGGGCGGTGGATCTTATGGATGAGATAGAAGAGCGGTAAGCCGTCAGCGGTCAGCGGGTGGCGGCGGGCGAAGCCCGCCCTACTTTCGGTTTGCGCGTCGGCCTTGTGAAGGAGGGGCGCGCGACGCGAACTGGCGGTGGTTTGCGTTCGAATCGCTAGCCCACCTCCGGAGGAGGTGGGCCACCCTGCGTCGCGAAGGAGGGGCGCGCGACGCGAATTGGCGGTGGTTTGCGTTCGAATCGCGAGCCCACCTCCGGAGGAGGTGGGCCACCCTGCCGGAACCGTGGCGTATGTTTTGACGCACATTCCTCGGGCAATGGGGATTTCGAGGGGCGGATTCCTCCGCCTCGTTATGCTGGCTATGGTGGGTGCGGCTGACCCCACTTAGAATACTTCTGGTGAGAGATTCGTGTCGTTTGGGACGGGTGTTTTGAAGATTGCTTTGGCTCAACTTAATCCGGTCGTTGGTGACATCGATGGGAATACGGCCGGGATCATTGGTCGCGTGAAGGAGGCGGCTGCGGCGGGGGCGGATGTTGTGCTCGTGCCTGAGCTGGCCACCGTGGGGTATCCGCCGAAAGACCTTCTTTTGAAGCGATCGTTTGTTGAGGCCAATGTCGCGGCGCTGCATCGTATTGGCGAATCAACCGCCGGGGTGATCGTGTTGGTCGGTTACGTGCAGCCGTACGAGGCCCGGCGGGGGAAGGGGCTTTACAATTCGCTTGCGGTGTGCGGCGGCGGGCGGGTGCTGGCGAGCTATGCGAAGGTGCTTCTGCCGACCTATGACGTGTTTGACGAGCTGCGCTACTTTGATGCGGGGAGCGAGCCGGTGGTCGCGGCGGTTGAAGTCGGCGGCAAGACGGTGAAGCTGGGCCTGAGCATTTGCGAGGACCTCTGGAGCGACGACGAGTATCTCGACCGGCGGCTGCATCCGGGCGATCCGATTGCGGAGTTGGCGTCGAAGGGGGCCGACGTCATCGTGAACATCGGGGCCTCGCCTTTCTCGCTGGGGAAGCCGCAGCGACGGTTGAAGTTGTTCGGGGACAAGGCCCGGCAGATTGGACTGCCGCTGATTTACGTGAACCAGGTCGGGGGCAACGACGACCTCGTGTTTGACGGGGCGAGCGGGGCTTTTGATGCCGAGGGGCGTCTGATCGCTCAAGCAAGGTCGTTTGAGGAGGATCTGCTGCTGGTCGATCTCGAGGCCGGCGGCAATCGGATCGAGCCGCTGCCGGAGGGCGTGGAGGCCGTCCGTGACGCTTTGGTCCTCGGGACGCGCGATTACGTGAACAAGTGCGGATTCGAGGCGGTGGTCATGGGGGTCTCGGGCGGGATCGATTCGGCCGTGACGGCCGCTGTAGCCGTGGAGGCGCTGGGGCCGGATCGCGTGCATCTGGTGGCGATGCCATCAAAGTACAGCAGCGGGCACAGCCTGACGGATTCGCGGGCGCTGGCGGAGGCGCTGGGTGCGCCGCTGCGTACGATTCCGATCGAGGACATTCACGACGTGACCGAGCGCGTGTTGCAGCCGCATTTCGAGGGGCGGCCTCCGGATGTGACCGAGGAGAACATTCAGGCGCGTGCACGCGGGCAGGTGCTGATGGCGTTGTCGAACAAGTTCGGTTGGCTGGTGCTGGCGACGGGCAACAAGAGTGAGCTGGCGGTCGGCTACTGCACGATGTACGGGGACATGTGCGGCGGGCTGGCGGTGATCAGCGACGTGCCCAAGACGATGGTGTATCGACTGGCCGAGCACATCAACGAGCGCGCCGGGCGGGAGATGATTCCGCGCAACACAATCACGAAGGCGCCGTCGGCGGAGCTCAAGCCCGATCAGACCGACCAGGACAGCCTTCCGCCATATGATGTGCTGGACGCGATATTGGAGCGATACGTCGAGCGGGAGGAGTCGGCGGTCGACATCGTCGCGGCCGGCTTTGATGATGACGTGGTGCGCGACGTGATCCGCCGGGTGGATCTGAACGAGTACAAGCGCAAGCAGGCCGCGCCGGGGTTGAAGGTGACCAGCCGGGCGTTCGGCTCGGGTCGGCGGATGCCGATCGCGGCGCGGTACGGCTGGGGCGGCATGGGGCGGGGTCACGAAGCGGAGCATTTCACACCCCGTAAGGGGTGATCTTCGCGCTTCATTCTAATCACTTTTGGTTACAAGGCTTGCCGAAGAGCGCCAGAATCATCAACAGGTCGCCGATTCGTTTGGAATTGGTTGGTTTGACCGGTCGGGCCGGCCACGTAGGATGATTTTGCCGCGCCGTGGTATGTCGTGGTTTCGAGGGATCGTCCAGTTCGGGAGCAGCGCAACGGAATGTCGGAATCGTTCGTTCATCTTCACGTACACACGCACTACAGCCTGCTTGACGGGGCGACGCGGTTGCGGCCTCTGGTCGAGCGGGCGAAGGTGCTGGGCATGCCGGCCGTGGCGATCACGGACCACGGCAATCTGTTCGGGGCGGTGGAGTTTTACAAGGAGGCCGTCCGGGCGGGGATCAAGCCGATCATCGGGTGCGAGTCGTACATGGCCCCGGGCGACCGGCGGGTTCGGCAGTCGCGGATGAAGGAGGCGAGCTATCACCTGTTGCTGCTGGCGATGAACAACGAGGGGTATCGGAATCTGCTGAAGCTGGCGACGATCGGCTACACGGAGGGGTTCTACTATCGCCCGCGGATCGACAAGGAGACGCTACGGGCGCATTCGGGCGGGCTGCTCTGCACCAGCACGTGCCTGGGGGCGGAGATTCCCCAGGCGCTGCTGCGGCACGATCGGAAGACGGCGGAGGAGTTGGCCAAGACGTACCTGGAGATATTCGGTCCGGAGCGTTTCTTTATCGAGCTCCAGCAGCACGGACTGGATGAGCAGCGGATGATCAACCCGGAGCTGGTGGATATTGCAAACCGGCTGGGCGTTGCGGTCATCGCCACGAACGACGTGCATTATCTGAACCACGGCGACGCGGAGGCGCACGACGTGCTGTGCTGCATCAGCACGCGCAACCTGGTGACCGACGAGGATCGCCTGAAGTTCCCGACCGACCAGTTTTATTTCAAGACCGGCGACGAGATGGCGGATCTCTTTCCGGAGAATCCCGACGCGGTCGAGAATACGCTGCGCGTGGCGGACCTTTGCAACGTGGACCTCGACTTCAAGACGCGGCATTCGCCGGTGTATCGAGTGCCGGACGAGCGCAACGCGGACGAATATCTTCGGGAGCTGGTTTACCAGGGGGCGGAGCGCAAGTATGCGGAGCTCACCGAGGCGATCCGCCGTCGTGTTGATTACGAGCTCGAGGTCATCGCCAGCAAGGGGTTCAGCGGGTACTTCCTGATCGTGTGGGACTTCATGAACTACGCCCGCTCGCGCGGCATACCGTGCGGGGCGCGTGGAAGCGGCTGCAGTTCGGTGGTCGGTTACTGTCTAAACATTTCCGAGCCGGATCCTCTGCGATACGGGCTTTTCTTCGAGCGGTTCATGGATCCGGACCGCGACGAGATGCCCGACATTGACGTCGACCTGTGC
This sequence comes from uncultured Phycisphaeraceae bacterium, assembly GCA_964574815.1. GTDB lineage: Bacteria > Planctomycetota > Phycisphaerae > UBA1845 > UBA1845 > CAZNPL01. The sequence continues at coordinate 106,674 of CAZNPL010000019.1, read as the reverse complement.
CAGAATCATCGCGCCGACGTTATCGAGTACGTTCGCAACAAGTACGGGCATGTGGCGCAGATTATCACGTTCGGGACGCTGAAGGCTCGGGCGGCGGTCAAGGATGTGTCGCGGGTGATGGGGCTGGGGTTCAAGGAAGCGACCGAGTTAACCAACCTGATACCGACCGAGTTGAACATCACGATCGATCGGGCTTTGGAGATTGAGCCGGATTTGAAGGAGCGGTACACGCGTGATCCGGAGGTTCGGCGGATCATCGACATCTCGCGCAAGCTCGAGGGGTTGGCGCGGCACGCGGGGGTTCACGCGGCCGGGATCGTGGTGGCCGATCAGCCTCTGGATCAGTATCTGCCGCTGTACAAGCCGCCGAACGAGGATCAGATCGTCACGCAGTACGACGGGCCGACGGTGGAGCGGGTCGGGCTGTTGAAGTTCGATTTTCTGGGGCTTCGGACGCTGACGACGATCGAGCGGGCCCGGCAGTTGGTGGAGCGATCGACGGGGGAGGCGATCGAACTGGAGCATCTCGATCTGACGGATCAGCGGGTGTACGAGCTGTTCGCGCGGGGCGAGACGAAGGGTGTGTTTCAGTTCGAGTCCGGCGGCATGCGGGACGTGATCATGCGGATGAAGCCGAACCGGATCGAGGATCTGATCGCGGCGAATGCGCTGTTCCGTCCCGGGCCGATGCAGTACATCGACTCCTACATCGCGCGCAAGCATGGCGAGCCCTGGTCCACCGCCCACCCGAAGATGACCGAGGTGCTGGAAGAGACGTACGGCATTCTGGTGTACCAGGAACAAGTGTCGCGACTGGTCAATCAGCTCGGGGGGATCGAGCTGAAGCGGGCGTTCCGGCTGGCGAAGGCGATCAGCAAGAAGAAGACGTCGATGATCGAGGCCGAGCGGGAGCCGTTCTTCGCCGGGTGCGTGGAGCAGGGGGTGGCGAGGACGGATGCCGAGCGGATTTTCGAGGACATCCTGAAGTTTGGCGGGTACGCATTCAACAAGGCCCATTCGACGGGCTATGCGCTGGTGGCGTTCAAGACGGCGTGGCTGAAGACGTATTATCCGGTCGAGTTCATGGCGGCGCTTTTGACGTTCGAGATGTCCAACAGCGCGAAGGTGCTGGAGTACTTCGACGAATGCAAGCGGATGCGGATCACGGTGCTGCCGCCGGACGTGAACACGTCGGACAACGATTTTACCGTGGATCGAGTCGAGCGTGACGGACGGGTGGAGAAGGTCATTCGGTTCGGGCTGGGGGCGGTCAAGGGGATCGGTGAAAAGGCGGTTTCCGCGATTCGCGCCGCGCGCGAGGAGGGGGGCGACTACCGGAGCATTTACGACTTCTGCGAGCGGGTGGATTTGACGGCGTGCAATCGATCGGCGATCGAGGCGCTGATCAACTGCGGGGCGTTTGACAGCACCGGCGCGATGCGCAAGGCGTTGTCGATGGTGCTGGCGGCGGCGTTCGATCACGGGCAGAAGGTTCAACAGGACAAGCGTTCCGGGCAGTTGGGGCTGTTCGGGGACTCGGCCGAGACCACGCCGACCGAGCCCGAGCTGCCGCCGGACGAGTGGACCGAGGCCGAGATGCTGGCGCGCGAGAAGGCGGCATTGGGCTTTTACGTGACGCGCCATCCGCTGGCGGCGAGTGCGAAGCTGATCGAGGCCTGCGCCACGCATTCGACCGTGGATTTGTCGGCGATCCCCGACGGCGCCGACGTCGTGCTGGGGGGCATGGTTTCGGGGATGCGCACGATTACCACGCGCAACAACAAGCGGATGGGGATCGTGACGCTGGAGGATCTGAAGGGGTCGATCGAGGCCGTGGTTTTTGCCGACAATCTGCCGACGTTTCGTCCCCTGCTGGCACCGGACAGCATCGTGTTTCTTCGCGGGCAGGTGGACCGCAGGCGGGAGGAGCCGTCGCTTCGGGTTGCGGAGGTCATTCCGGCGGCGGAGGCACCGTTTGCGCTGGCCGACCAGGTCTGGCTCGATGTGCCGGACCGGCCCGACGCGGAGCAGGTGCTTGTGGAGTTGAAGGAACGGCTTCAGGCGCACCCGGGTGATCGATCGGTCTATCTTCGTTTTCACGCGGGCGATGCGTTGAGTGCTGTGGTTCGGTGCTCCGGCGTGCTGGGGATCGGCCCGTCGAACGACTTCACGCACGAGGTTTCGCAACTTCTTGGTCCGGGCAGCGTTCGTTTTTTGAGCCGGACGCGCCGGTCGATACCGCTCGAAGCCGTTAACGGGCGAGCACCGGCCGAACCCTCCGTCGAGCCCGCCGCGATCCCGGCCGCGGCGACGTAATCAGTCGAGGCACGGTGAAGTAGGACCTATCCCGATTCCGCGTTGAAAGCGGCAGAGCACTGGCGGACAGTTCGCGGCATGTTTTGAGCGTGCTGGGGCGGCGGCACGGGCAAGCTCCGCCGGTGGCGGCTCCGCTTGCCCACGGCACCCTCGCTGATTGAAGCAGGCAGTTCTTGCTGCGTTGCGTGCATGCCTTGCGCTTCCGGCGGTGTCATTGAACGGTTGCTGGCGGCCGCGCAAATATTGCAATCCCGTTCGTAATCGCATGCTTGTCAGAGGGTTGCGCGTGCCGCGCGCTGCTCGGAGAGATCGCCCGGGGGTGGTTGAGAACGATTGGCACGGCCCGTGTTACGCGACGCTTCGAGATCGCGAGCGGACCGTATAGGCCCCGAGGCGATCCGGGAGCATGCGGCATGAGGCGACCACGTAAACACATGACACTTGGCGGTAACCTGACCGGGGCGCGGGATTGGGCGGAGCTTGGCCGGCGCATCCTGGAAGCGGCGGACGAGGCGGCGAGGCTGCGGATGCGGCCCGCGTCGAACGTGCGCGGCCGGCCTTCTGCCATGCGGCATCCGAATACGGAGGAGGTCGATCGGGCATGACGTATGGACTCTGGCTGTCGGCGGCGGGGTTGCAGGTGAATGATTACCGCCAGTCCCTTCTGGCCAACAACCTCGCCAACGCGAACACGACGGCGTTCAAGCACGACTTGGCCGTGATTCACGAACGTGTGATGGAGAGTCGGACGTCGCCCGGCGGCGGGCGGTTCGCTCATCCGGTGCTTGACGACCTGACCGGCGGCCCGTGGGTCCGGCCGACCATTCATTCGTTTGAAGAAGGTGCGTTCGAGCAGACCGGGAACGCGTTGGATGTCGCGATCGAGGGTTCCGGTTTTCTTGCGGTCAGCGATGGGATTGAAACGCGGTACACGCGGGACGGGCGGATGACGCTCAATCGCGAGGGCGACCTCGTCATGGTTGCGGGTGAGGGGCGGTGGCATGTTCTGGATGAGGTCGGGGCGCCGATACGGCTGAACCTCGCGTTGGGTTCGCGGCCGGAGATCCTGGAAGACGGGACGCTGCGGCAGGACGGCAACGAGGTCGCGCGGGTCGGCTTGCACGAGTTTGCCGACCGGTCGCAGCTTCGCAAGGTCGGCACCAATCTTTATCGCAATCATGGGGACAACCCGACGGCGTCCGCGGGCGTTCTGCGCAGCGGATACGTGGAGCAATCGACGGTGAACCCGGTGAACGGGTTGGCACGCATGATCGAGGCCTCGCGGGCCTACGAGATGAACGCCAACCTGATCTCGTTGCAGGATCAGACGATCGGTCTGGCGGCCACGACGGTCGGCCGGATCGGATAAAGGGGACTCGAAAGCCATGGCGATTACGGCGCTGCAGGCTGCGGCCACGGGGATGAAGGCCCAGGACACGAAGCTGGACGTTCTGGCCAACAATCTGGCCAACGTCAACACGGTCGGCTTCAAGCGATCGCGGGTCAACTTCGAGGACCTGCTGTATCAGATCAAGCGCGAGCCGGGGATTCCGAATGCGGAGGACGAGCCGATTCCGCACGGGATTCAGGTTGGTGTGGGCGTCGGGATCGCCGGGACCCAGTTGGACTTCGAGCAGGGGACGGTGGATCGAACGGAGCGGCCGCTGGATTTGCTGATCGACGGCGACGGCTTCTTCCGGGTTCGGACGATTCAGGACGGAAGCGAGGTCATCGGCTACACGCGCTACGGCGTATTCACGCGGAACTCGGAGGGGAATCTGGTACTGGCCAACAGCGACGGGTCGATTGTCGATCCGCCCATCACGATACCGGAGGACACGGTCCGGATTTCAGTCGGAACCAACGGCGAGGTCAGCGTACTGCAGCAGGGGTCGGAGAACCTCACGATCGTGGGACAGCTCGAGCTGTCGCGATTCGTGAACCCCGAGGGTCTCTTGCAAATCGGACAGAACCTGTATCAGGAGTCCGACGCGTCGGGGCCGCCGTTGGAGGGGAATCCTCAGGAGGACGGGCTCGGATCGATTCGTCAGGGGTCGCTGGAGATGAGTAACGTGGATCCGGTGCGGGAGCTCATTCAGCTCATTCTGACGCAGCGGGCGTTTGAATTGAACAGCCAGTCGATTCAGTCGGCCGACCAGTCGCTGCAGGTGATCGCCAACCTGAGGAGGTTCTAGCTGACGTGAGGCCCGCCGAAACTTCGGCGGGGCAACGAGAACATGCCTATGTAGGCAATGCAAGCAGGATGCGACCGTGATGTGCAAGGATTGCCACAATTCGAGACGACTTCTTTGGCTGGCCGCGGCGGCGTGGATGATCGCCGCGTGTCGGCCTGTGCCGGCCGAGGGCGGCACGGTTCGGGTCCGGGCCAATGCGGTCGTCACTGCTGAAGGCGCGACGCTGGGCGACGTGTGCGACCTTTCGCAACTGGAAGCAGAGGCGCCTCAATCGGTGGCCGACATCGTGGTCGTTCCACCTCCGGCGGCGGGCCGGTCCACGTATGTCGGCGTCAACGCCATCCAGGAGGCCCTGCGTCGCGCAGGGGTCAACCTGGCTCACACGATCGTCACCGGCGCATCGCGATGCGCCATCACCCGGGCGCCATCGGCCGGCGTCCATCGGCTCGCGGACCCCGAGCCGCGCCGGCCGGATGCTCGTAATGGAGAGGAAGCACCCGGCCGCACGCTGCGTGATGCCGTGCGCGACATGTTTGCCCGCCTCGCGGAGCAGCGCGGAGGTCGGATCGAACTGCGGTTCGCTCGAACGCCGACTGAAGTGCTGAACCTCTCGGAGCCGCGTCATCGCTTCAGCGTCCGACTTCGGAGCGGGCAGTGGCTGGGGCGGATGGTCAAGGTCGAGGTGGACGTCCGGGGCGACGACGGCACGCTGGAGACCATTCCGCTGGTGGTCAACGCCTCGATCGTCCGCGACGTCGTTGTCGCACACCGAGCCATCAACCTGGAAGCGACGGTTACCAAGGACGACGTGGAGCTCGCCGAACGGCTTTACGACGACCTCGGCGAGGCCGGGGTTTCGAACATCGACGCCGTCGTCGGCCGGCGCGCCAAGCGCTTCATACGAGCGGGCGAGCCGATCCGTATGTCCGACCTGGAAGTGGTTCCGCTGGTCACGCGCGGTCAGCTTGTGGACGTGATCTCGAAAGTGGGGCCGATCGAGGCGCGCACGGTCGGGCGTGCGATGGGCGGCGGGACGCTGGGGGACGTCGTCGAGCTTCGCATTGGCGGGCGCCGCGGCAAGATGCTGACCGGCCTCGTCACCGGCCAACGGCGCGTCGTGGTCGGCGGCGGAACGATGTCGAGCGATACGGGGGAGTTTCAACTCGCGCTTGGAGCGGAACGATGAAGGGCGGCACGAGACGATTCCGTTCAATGCGATGCGCACGCCTGCGGCCGCTGGTTCTTCCGGTGGTTGTGGTGACCTTCCTGTCGTTTGCCGTGCCGAGTTTGGGGCAGACGTCGTCGATCCGGGTGCGGCACGCGCAGGCGAGTGAGGCGCGTGCCGAAGTTCCTTCTGCCAACCCACGGCTCCAGGATGTGCCGCAGGGAAACCCGGTCATCGAGGCCCACTCTTTCAGTGCGGTGAAGGTCAAGCCGCCGCGGCAGTTTCTGGTGCATGACCTGATCACGATCATCATCCGTGAACAGAGCAGGTACGAGAGCGAGTCCGAACTCGAGAGCGAGAAGGAGTTCGAGCTTCGCTCCATTCTCGATGCCTTTCTCAAGATCGACGATGATCGGCTCGGAGCAAGCACCTTTCCCAACGGAAAGCCGAACATCGACTACCGGTTCGAATCCAAACTTAACAACGAGGCCGAGAAGGACCGTGAAGACCGGCTCGTGACGCGGATCACGGCGTCCGTTGTCGACATCAAGCCCAACGGCAACCTGGTGCTGGAGGCGAAAGCACGCGTGATCTTCGACGACGAGGTCTCGACGATCACGCTGATGGGCGTGGCTCGGAGCAGCGATGTGAACCCGGACAACACGATTCTGAGCACTCAGTTGGCGAACAAGGAAATCATGGTGCACAACGTCGGGGCCGTTCGCGACGGAAGCCGGCGCGGCTGGATCCCGCGATTTCTGGACCTGATTCGACCGTTCTAAGGAATCGGACGTGAAAGCACTGCATCGAACCATTCTCCCTCTTACGACGTGCGTGATGCTCGCCGCCACGCAGACGCTCGGCAACGTCACGGTGCGCGTTGGCGACGTGACCTCGCTGAAGGGGCAGAGCATCAATCGGCTCGTGGGGCAGGGGCTGGTCGTGGGGTTGAACGGCACCGGGGACGGGGATCAGTACGAAGTGACTATGCGGGCGTTGGCGCAGACGCTCGGTCAACTGGCTGCCCCGGTCAACACGATGGAAGAGCTCAAAGATACGAGCAACGTGGCCATCGTGCTTCTCGACGCGGTGATCCCGGAAAACGGTGTGCGGGAGGGCGACCGGATCGACGTGCACGTCAGCGCCCTGGGCAGCGCCAAGAGTCTCGCCGGGGGCAGGCTCCTGGTGGCCCCTCTGGTTTATGAAGATCCCCATGTGCAAAAGATCTTCGCGTTCGCGGCCGGTCCGATTGAGGTCGAGGACCCTGAGTCGCCCACTGTCGGTGTGGTGAGTCAAGGGGCGACCATCCAAGAGGACGTGCTGGTCGGGTTCACGGCGCCGGGGTCGGCGTTGCCGTTCGCTCGTGAGTGGATCCGGCCGACCGAGCAGTACATCACGCTGGTGCTGGATGAGTCCCATGCGGGGTGGGGATTGTCCGCGGCGATCGCGGAGGCGATCAACGCCGAGCTGAGTCTGGTTGCCGACGTCGAACGGGTGGCGATCGCGGCCGACCCGAAGAACGTCGTCGTCCTGTTGCCGCGGTTTCAGTGGAGCGACCCGGCGACCTGGATTCGTGACATCGAGGAACTCAGTCTTCTGATGCCGCCCAACGAAGCGCGGGTCACGATCGACCGGGCCAGCGGCACGATCGTGGTCAGCGGGAACGCCCGCATTTCGCCGGTCATCGTTTCGCAGAAGGGGATGACGGTTGTGGTGCGCATGCCCCCTCCTCCGCCGGATGAGCCGCGGGTCGACGTTCAGGATTTTGTCGCCGTCGGGACGAACCGCGCGGCCGACGCCAACGTCTCCGATTTGTTACAGGCGCTGAATCAACTCAGCGTGCCGATCGAGGACCGCATCGCGATTCTCACGCAGATTCAGCGGGCCGGGAAGCTTCACGCCAAGCTGGTGTTCAGGGAGTAGCCATGACGACCCTAGCGACGACAGGCATCCATTCGAACGCGGACGCGACAAAGGCGCACGCGCTGAAAGAATTGCGCACCGCCGTCAACGAGGTCGTCGGCTCGGTATTCTTCGCTCCGCTGCTCCGTTCGATGCGCAACAGCCCGCTCAAAGGAACGTATGGCCACGGTGGCCGGGGCGAGGAGGTTTTCCAGGCTCAGCTCGATCAGATTCTTGCGGAACGAGCCGGGCAGGCTTCAAACAGCAGCCTCAACAAGACGATTTTCGACCGCCTGTCGCGTGCGGCGGCGGCTCGCGCCAAGGCAAGTGAGAACCATGACGCGTTGCAACGGTAGAGCAGACAAGCAGGCTGGCAGTGCGGGCCATGCAGGAACGACCCGATCCCGAGTGCCATGTACCAAGCGGGATCGGCTGGATGACCTGCTCGTCGTGATGGATCGTCTCGAGGGTCTTCACCGCGAGCTGTGCGACACGCTGATGGGCAAGCTGGAGCGCATGCGGCGAGCGGATCATGACGGTCTGCAGGCTTTGTCGGAGCATGAGAGGAGGCTGCTGGTCCGCATTCACGAACAGGAGGGGCTACGGAAACAGGTGGTGGAGCGCGTGGGGCGCGGCTACGGAATCGCCGCCGAGACGTCACGGGCGATGCCTGCGCGTCAACTTGCGCAGCGAGTGGGCGATCCCTACGCGGAGCGGATCACGGGCGCGGCGGACCGGCTGAAGGTGGTGGCCGAAGACGTCCAGCGGCTCAACGGATTGATCACGCGCGTGTCGCAGCACGTGCTCGACCACCTTCGGGAAGCGTTTGCGGCGGTGAGCGAGGGCGGCCGGCCCGCGGGTGTTTACAGCAGCGCGGGCACGATGATCGAGAATCGGCCTCGGGAATTGTTTGAGACGGTGGGATAGCTGCGATGGGACTGATCAATCAGGCGTTACAAGTCGGACGCAGTGCCCTGCTCAGCTACCAGAGCGCGTTGCAGGTCATCGGCAACAACATCAGCAACGCGGGCAGCCCGGACTATACGCGGCAGACGCCGGGGCTGTCGTCGGTCAACGGGCCGGGGCTTCCCGAGGGCATGAGGCCCGGCGCCGGCGTGGCGCTTACGTCGCTGAAACGAAATCTGGACGAGGCGCTCGAGAATCGACTTCGCGCGGCCATCGGGGAGACGGAAGCGCAGGTAGCGCGGCAGCAGGCATTGGCACAGGTCGAGGCACTGTTCGATGCGTCGGGCGGGCTCCAACTCGCGGCCCGGATCAACGAGTTCTTCAACGCCATGAGCGACGTTCAGAATGCGCCCGACGACCTCGCCGCACGGCAACTGGCGATTGCGACGGGGGTCTCACTGGCCGAGTCCGCGCGGCAGATGCGGCGATCGCTGGGGGATCTCGGCGCGGCGTTCAACAATCAGATTGCCGAGCTGGTCGAGACCGCGAACGATTTGTCGGAGCGGATTGCGGAGCTCAACACGGAGATCGTGTCCACCGAGGCGTCCGGATCACCGGCCAGTGCTTTGCGCGACCAGCGGGATGCGTTGATCCGGGACCTCAGCGAACTGATCGACGTCAGCGTTCGTCCCCAGGCGAATGGCGCTGCGAACGTCTACGTCGGCAACGAATCTTTGGTGGACAACGGGGTTTCGCGCGGGTTGAGCGTCGTCAGCCACCTGGACGGCGAGTTCGAGCGCGACGAAGTGGTCTTTGCGGACAATTCCAGCCGGGTCGCTGTTGGTGGGGGGCAGTTGGCGGGGCTGGTCGCGGCTCGCGACGAGGCCGCGTTCGGGCAGATTGACGGGATCGACCGACTGGCGGCGGCGGTGATCTTCGAGGTGAACAGGGTTCACGCCAACGGACAGGGACTGACGGGTTACTCCAGCGTCACGACGTCCTACGCCGCAGCAGACCCAACTGCGCCGTTGAACAGCAGTGACGCGGGTTTGCCGTTCACGCCGGTCAACGGCAGCTTTTATATCGCGACGCGCGACCAGGCGACGGGTGCCGTCGTGAGTTATCAGATTGAGATCGATCTCGACGGCATTGGTGAGGACACGACGCTGGAGTCGCTGGCCGCGGACATCACCGACAACGTGGCCGGTGTCACCGCCACGCTGACGCCGGACAATCGCATGACGCTGAGTGCGGATCCGGGTCTGGACTTTGTCTTCGGCTTCGACGGGCAAGTGCAGCGTGATGACACGTCGAATGTGCTGGCCTCGCTGGGCATCCATACGTTCTTCGACGGCGTGAGTGCGACCGACATCGAGGTGAATACGTCGCTGTCGGCGCAGCCGTCGCTGCTGTCGGCGGCGGCGGTCAACCTGTCCGGTGACGGGGTGATGGCCGGCCGGCTCTCCGAGGTTGGCGAGCAGGAGAGTGAACTGCTCGACGGTCAATCGATTCTTGAATTCTATGGTTTGCTTGCGAACGCCGTCGCGGTCAGCGGCGCCAGCGCCCGCGAGCACGCCGAAACCAGCGCCAACGTGCGCAGCGCCCTTCAGGCTCAGAAAGAGAACATCAGCGGTGTGAGCCTCGACGAGGAGGCGGTGGAGCTGCTCAAGTTCGAGCGTGCGTTTCAGGGGGCAAGTCGTTTCGTGAGTGTGGTCGATCGGCTCACGGGTGAGCTGATCGCTTTGGTGAGGTAACGCGCGATGTCCGTCGCACCGATCAACGTCACACGCGTATCGCACAACCTGCGAACGCTGACCATGCTTGACACGCTTCGGGCGAACATGCGCGACATGCTGTTACAGCAGAATCGGCTGGCGACCGGGCGGCGCTTCACGACCGCGAGTGAGGATCCGATCGCGGCCTCACAATCGCTCCAGCTCAACAGCACGATAATGCGGCAGGAGCAAATCCTCGAGAATCTTCGGCATGCCGATTTGGTGTTGAGCTCTTCCGATGAGGCCCTGACGGAGGTGAACGAGTTGCTGTCGCAGGCCGAATCGATTGCGGCCGGCAGCATCGGCGCGCAGGCGAGCGCGGACGAGCGAGAGGCGAACGCGGCTTTGATCGCGTCGATCCGCGAGCGCCTGATGGCGATCGGCAACCGCCAGGTTCAGGGGCGGTACATCTTCGCAGGGCGGAACAACCTCCGCGTGCCGTTCATCTCCGCGCTGGGCGGGGTGGCTTACGGCGGGGACAGCGGCGACGTTCTGGCGCAGGTCTCGCTTGCCGAGCAGTTGGGGATCAACGTGCCCGGCGACCGCCTCTTTGGCGGGCTTGCTACTGCGGTCGTCTCAACCGACGACCTTCAACCCGCGCTGACGCTGGACACAAGGCTCGAAGATCTCGCCGGCGCCAATCAACAGGGGATACGAGAGGGATCGGTCATCCTGACGGACGGCACAACAACGACGGTGGTGGATCTGAGCGATGCGAACACCGTCGGCGATGTGATCGACATGATCAATGCGGCGGCAGAGTCGGCCTCGCTCGACCTTACGGTGGCGATCGACGGCTCGGGCCTGTCCGTGACGGGCGATTCGGTGTCGGTGCATGACACCACGACAGGGGTGACGGCTTCGGATCTGGGCATCGTGCGCGAAGCCGGGTCGGCCCCGCCGGCCGAAGCGGTGGATCTGGGGCCTCGGTTGACCGCGAACACACCCGTTTCGGCTTTGAATCTTGGCACCGGGGCGTCGCTCGACGACGGCATTCGCATCACCAATGGGGCTGAGTCGGTCGTCATCGACCTGTCGAACGCGGAGCGCGTTCAGGACGTAATCAACGAGATCAACACGGCGGGTGTGTTCGTCACCGCGCGGATCAGCGACGACGGCCAGCGGATCGAGCTCGTCAGCCAGGTGTCCGGCGCCGGCCTGGCCATCAGTGAGAACGGCGGCACGACGGCGGCCAACCTGGGCATTCTGACGTTTTCTCCGGAGGTTTCGCTGTCGTCGCTCAATTCCGGTCGGGGCGTCGAGCTGATCGACGGCGAGCCGGACATTCGGATCGAGACCAAGGACGGTCATGTGCTGGACGTCAACCTGGACGGCGCCGAGACGCTGGGCGACGTGGTGGATCTGATCAACCAGGCTGCCGCCGATGCGGGGGTTGCCGTCGAGGCGGGATTCGGCACCGACGCCAACGGACTGCTCATTCAGGACAACACCGGCGGGAGCGGTTCGCTGAGAGTGATGCGGCCAAGTGTTGCGTCGTTCGCCGTTGATGACCTGGGCCTTCTCATGACCGTTGCGGGCCCGGAGACGGAGATTCTCGGCGCCGATGTGAGTCGGGCGCGGGCCGACGACGTCTTTACCACGCTGATCGATCTGGAGCAGGCTCTGCTGGGCAACGACGAGCGGGCCGTCACCGCCGCTTCGCAACGGTTGCAGCAGTCGATGGATGAGGTGACGCGCGTGCACGGCACCGTCGGCGCCCGCGCTCAGTCGATGCGCGATCGCGTCACGCAGACCGAGAGCGCCGTGGTGGCCACGAGGTCTTTGTTGTCGCAGATCGAGGACCTGGATTATTCCGAGGCGGTCACGGTGTTTCAGCAGGCGCAGACGGCGTTGCAGGCCAATCTGCTCTCGGGTTCGCAACTGCTGAGTCTGTCATTGATGGATTTCCTGCGGTGATTGGAAGTGGTGCGGTGCTCGCAACAAGTACGCAATGTAAGACGGAATGGCGGGAAGATGGCCGGTCGTCGGGCGAATGGCCCGTCCGACGAGTCGCGGGGAGAGCCGACCGGGTGGAGACCCGGAGCGCCGGGACGGAGTGCCCGGCACTTGTCGTCGGAAGCTGACGCTGTCTGTGCTGCTGACTGGGGCATGAGACAGGGGCGATTGGCGAATCGGTTTATCAAGGATTGGGCCATGGGAGTTTCGCAATGATCATCCCAACGTCGCGTTTCGGATCGCTCGAAGTGGATGAGTCGAGACTGATCACCTTCGAGCGGGGGATTCTGGGGTTCCCCGATGTCACGCGGTACGCCCTGATGCAGACGGGCGACGAGAGCGCCTTCTACTGGCTTCAGGCGGTGGATCGGGCGGACCTGGCCTTTGTGGTGTGTGATCCGCGGTTGTTTGTGCCGGAGTACCGGGTGCCGGTGAAGACGGATGAACTGGCTCCGATCGGCGTGGCCGATCCGGACCGGGCGCAGGTCTTCATCATCGTCAACAAGATTGACGGGGTGCTGACGGGCAACCTTCAGGGTCCGCTGGTGGTGAACGTGGACACGCGGGAGGGTCGGCAGCTTGTGTTGAGCGAGAAGAAGTTCTCGACGCGGCACCCGCTGGTGCGGTTGCCCAGCCGGCAGGCGATGAGCAAAACTGGATAGTGCGGACGGGTGGCGTGGTAGACGGCTGGTCGGCTATAATGCAACAAGCGCATTGAGCGCCGACGAGCCGTGTGACCCACGTGCCGGCCCGCGTGCCGCGGTCGCACGGCCAATGTAGACGCCGCGCCATGTCCGGTCGGCACGCTTCGAATCGGGGCATCGGCAGAACCAAGGAAGGAGCCGAGGATGTTGGTGCTATCCAGGCAACGTGACGAGACGATCATGATCGGCGACGATATCGAGATTACCGTCGTCGACATTCGCGGAGACAAGGTGCGGCTTGGAATCACGGCGCCGAATGTGATCCCTGTCCATCGCAAAGAGGTCTACGAGGCCATCAAACGCGAGAACATGGCTGCTTCGAACATGAAGCCCGAGGATCTCTCCAAGTCCGCTGACAAGAAAAACGCCAGGAACCACAATGCCCGAAAGGACAAGCCGTAAGGCGCTTGACAGCACGCGTCGTCCCGGGAGACCGGGCGGGCCGCCGGTGCCATAGCTGCGGCACCGGAGGCGAGGGGTCGGCGGAGCACGGAATGCATTCCGCCGGAGTTGCCCAAAGCGCAATCAGGGAGGATTGGACATGGGACGAATCAATTCCAACATACCGGCCGTCGCCGCTGGCTTCCAACTCGGACGCAACCAGAGGGCGCTCGCCACTTCGCTTCAACGACTTTCCAGCGGCCTGAAGATCAACCGCGGAGCGGACGACCCTGCGGGGCTGATCGTCTCGGAGCGGCTGCGCTCGGAGATCTCGGCGGTCGGGCAGGCGATCGACAATTCGCAGCGCGCGATCAACGTGATCGCCACCACCGAGTCAGCCCTCAACGAGGTCTCGAGCCTGTTGAACGACATTAATGCGCTCGTCGTGGAGGCCGCCAACCGCGGGGCGTTTTCCGATGCGGAGGTGGACGCGAATCAGCTCCAGATCGACTCGGCCATCGACTCGATCTCGCGCATCGCCAACACAGCGACATTCGCGGGGCGGAAGCTGCTCGACGGGAGCCTCGATTACATTACCAGCGGCGTCGATACGACGCTGCTGGCGGACGTCAGCGTGCAGGAGGCGAACTTCGGTTCGAGGCCTTACGTCCCGGTCGAGGTGAAGGTCGCCCAGTCTGCGTTGCAGGCCGAGTTGCACTTCCCGGCCAGCACCGTGGGCAGTGAGGCCATCAACATTGACGTACAGGGTCCCGCCGGGATCATCACGCTGACGTTCCCGGCGTCGACGACGACGAACGAGATGGTCGAGCAGATCAACGCGGTGTCCGACGCGACGGGCGTGATCGCATCGGCGAACGCTTACGCCGCGGGCGGACCTCCGGGGACCGCGTCCGGCGTGGTGCTTCTGAGCAGGGACTACGGTTCGAACGCATTCGTCAGTGTGACGGTACTGGAAAACAGCGGGGACTTCTTTCTCGAGGACCGCAACGGCGTCGTCATCAACTCGGTTTCGGGCGGAGGACGTACCGTCGGGCGCGATGCGGAGGGGACGATCAACGGCGCCGCCACCGTCGGGGACGGGCTGAAACTTTCGCTCTCTTCGTTCCTGCTTGACGTTGATGTTGTTCTGGACCAATCCTTCGGCACGGGCAACACTTCGTTTGCCATCACCGGGGGTGGGTCGCTCTACCAGCTTGGACCGCGCGTCAACGTCAACCAGCAGGAAAGCATCGGCGTGAAGAGCATGCAGGCGAACAAGCTGGGCAATCGCCTGGTGGGATTCCTATCCGAGCTCAAGAGCGGCGGCTCGAAGTCGTTGCGCAGCGGCAACTTCAGTGCCGCCTCCGACATCGTGGACGAAGCGATCACGCAGGTTTCCGTGCTTCGCGGCCGGCTCGGTGCGTTCGAGCGGAACAAACTGCAGCCGAACATCAACCAACTGCAGGTATCGGTGGAGAATCTGACGTCCTCCGAATCGGTCATTCGAGACACGGACTTCGGCGTCGAAACGACCGAGCTGACGCGGGCGCAGATCCTGGTGCAGGCCGGCACGAGCATTTTGGCGATCGCCAACGCCCAGCAGCAGAACGTGCTCTCGCTGCTCGGCGGATAACCGTTCGGCCGTCGGCCTGATGGCGGCGCGGTCCGGCGAGGTGACGTTTTCACTTCCGGGGACGGCCGCAAACGCGGAGGTACCGGCTCAAAGCCGGGTTAGGCTGCAACTCGATTGAGACTGCCGAGTGCGGGCGGTGTAATAGAATAGGGCGGGAGGACGGCTGCGCGAGACGGGCCGGTTCCTCGCGCTCTGCTGCGCGCGCATCGAGCAAGGCATTGTGGGTCATGCCTTGGATGCCGACCCGAGGCGCGTAGTCGGGATGCGCCATGTTTACGACCGGCGAGGGAATGATCGGTGAGACCGCAGTCGCACGACGCGGAGAATGGAACAGGCACGTGCCGTTCTTGAAGGACGGCGCTTTGCACGCTTGCAGGCGGAAGAAGATGATTTCCATGAAGGCTTTTAATCGAAACGGGTGGGTGCTGCGAACGATCGTGACGGCGGCAGCCATTGTCGCATATCCGGCCGTAGTCTCGGCCCAGGAACAACGTGCACCGCAGAAACAGCCGGGCGATGCGTCGGGGCCGGAGCATTCTCAGCCGTCGGCGGTTGACCGGGATCGTGGTTATGAATCGGATCGTCGGGAGGCGCTCGAGGCTCACGAGCGCTTCGAATACGACGACATTCCGCCGGGCTACACGGTTCAGACCTGGCACCAGGAGTTGGCCGCTTCGGATGCCTACGATCGGGGCTACGAACAGGGTTATAGGCGCGGGTGGGAGGCTGCTCAGCGGGCGTTGGGCGCGCAGAGGAATCTTACGCTTCGGACCTCGCTGCTGGAGGATGGTGATCGCTATTTCCGCGAAGGGCGTTACGGTGACGCGGCGCGAAGTTTCCTGCTGGCCGCCCGCCAGGGTCAGGGCGATCCGGTTGCGAGGCTGCGGGCGGCGCATGCGATGACCGCTTTGGGGCATTACGAACGGGCATGGCTGCTGGTACGACGAGCGTTTCAATTGGAGTCCCGTTTGCCGTATCTGCAAATCGACATCCGGCAGGACTATGACAATGTGGCGGAATTCGAGCGGCACCGCGAATTGCTTGCGAAGGCCGCGACTGATGCGGGCGACGCCCCCGAACTCTGGGCCTTGCTGGGTTACTACCGTTTCTTTTCCGAGGATGGCGTAGATGCCGTTCCCGCCTTGAACCGGGCGGCTGAGCTTGCTCCGGAGTCGCCTGTCATTCGTGAGCTGCGTGAGGTTGCTCGCGTCAGCGTCCCGGCCAGCGTGTCCGATCGTATGCCGCGGGAGAATGAAGAATAGCGGGGATGGGAATTGGCGGGGTCCGTCAACGCCTGATCGCTCCTGCTTGCTTGACGATCAGCCCACGACCTGGGTGGGGTCATCCGCCCAGATCACGCGCGCCGCTTCGAAGACCGGTCCCTCAGTACAGCACAGTGCATAGCGCCAGCCGTCGTCGTATGTCGCATCGCGTACTGCGACCGCACAGGACTGGCACGTACCTGTTCCGCACGCCATGGCGCGCTCCAGGCATGTGTAACATTCGATGGCATGTTCGAGGCAGAATTGAGCCACCGCCTGCATCATCGGCTCGGGTCCGCATGTATAGACCACCAGGTCGTTATCGGGGACTTCGTTTGCGCGGGCGTACTCTTTCAACGCGTCGGGGATGTATCCTCGACGGCCCAAAGAGCCGTCGTCGGTGCTGATGACGACCGGCGTGCTCCATCGCGCGAATTCCGTAGCCGACAGGGTTGCCGACCGGCCATCGCGCGCGACGCCGCCGGGGTCTTCTACGGCAAGCGGCAGCAGGGCGGCGCGCCGGGCACCGACAAAGGCCACGGACTCTTTGCCGGCCGCATGCAGACGCTCGGCCAGCCAGAGCGTCGGCGGCAATCCCACGCCACCGGCGACCATCCACGCATGGCGTTTTGTCGGGCTTATGGGGAACGAATTACCGAGCGGGCCGATGGCGCTGACGAGTTCCCCCGGCGCCAATCGCGCCATCCAGCGCGTTGCGGTCCCGACGACGCGGTAGATTACGTCCATTTCTGACCAATCGTTTGCAGCGAGGCGCATTCCGGCGATGCTGAACGCGCGGCGCAGCAACGGAACCGGCGCCCAACTCGTCCCCTGCACGCCCGTCGAGTGTGATGGTGACGGTTCTTCGACTGGAGTCGATGCTCTTTGCTCCGCGATGTTCGCGGGGGCGAGGTGAAGGAACTGGCCCGGCGATGCATCGCGCATGTTGACGCCGGACAGCACCAGCAGTCGGTGTTCGTCACAGATCTGCCTATTGCGCAGGACTTCAGCGTCGAACAGGTGCGGCGTGGAAGGGTTCGCGTAAAACGAGCGGCTCATTGAACGGTGAGCTCCGTCGCGATGTCGGCGTGCGACGGGGTGCCGACGATAAAAAACTTCCGGGGCTGCCTCGATCGAGTCAAACCCCGGAAGTCCGCCACGGCAAAAAGCCTTCGTATCATCTGATCTGACCAGGCCCGATCGAAGCTCGCGACCGGGGTCGGATTGGCCGTGACTCTAGCACGAGGGCGCGGGGCTGTCAACGAAATCGCCATAATCTTCAACACGGAACAGAATAGATGTAAGCTCATGTTGTGCAGTAGGTTGCACGTTTTTGTATTCTGTGAAAACACCCTGGGGTTAGTCTCGGGCGAAAAGGTTGTTGATAAACTGAAAATCCAATTTGTAAAGCCGTATGGGCACGTTGTGGACTGCGGGTTGGTGGGCGTTGCTGCCTCGGGCACTCAAACCACTTGGGGGCGGAAGCTTACGACGCACCTGCCCCTGGTGGCATGTCAGCGAGGATACCTTCGTAGAGAGGTGAGGCTTCCGACCTGCTGCGATAAGGCGGGGTCAGCGGCAGCCGGCCAGCAGTGCGTCGCGATTGTCGAGCCAGCACTGCTTGGGCGAGCGATGTGAAGGCAGCTCCAGCGTTACAACGGGGATTTTGCGTTCGACGCCCGCCCAGGTGCCGAAGCTGCCGGGCGTGGCGTATCCGATCGAGCCGGTTACCGGATATTTGTTGTGCTCGGCCATCTTCCTGGCCAACGCGATCGCTGGCCCGTCGTAGTTGTTGCAGAAGCGCCGCTTGTCGATTGAGTGGATGCTGATGATGCGTTTCGGGGTCAGTGTTTCAACGAGCGTGATGACGGCGCGTGTTTCCGGTTCGGATGCCGGAGAGGGTCCCGCATAGAAGCGGGAACGTTTGTTTCCTGGGATCCAGTTGGCGGCAGGGAAATTCCGATTGAGGTCCACGCCGGCGGCGTTTCGGCGCCGGCGTATTGCGTATCCGTCGGGATTGACTACTGGAACGATGACGACGCTGCGTGGTATGGGGTCGGACGTCACGTACTCGACGAAGCGTCGCGCGACGTAAACGCTTTTGGGCTCATCGCCGTGGACGCCGGCGAGGATAAGCGTTTCCGGGTGGCCGGAGCCGACCTGAACTGCGAGGATTTCTCGTCCTTCGGCGGACGTGCCAAGGAGCGTCGTGTCCGGCAGAGGTTCAGGTGTTGCAAGTGCCATCGAATGATGGCTCGATGTAACGTTGCGAAGTCCTTCAGGCAGTCGTTGCGGCTGGTTCGGCGCGTTTCCCTGCGCCCGATCCGCTTCGCCCGCGACCGCTTGGACGCGTCGGCTGTGATGTCTTGCGAGCGCGCGGCTTGGGCGCATCGGCGGACGCATCCACGAAGAAGTCCGCGATGTGGCGGAATCGTTCGAAACGGCGTTTCAGCAGGGTCTGGGGCCTCGGGCGCTTCAATTCGCGCAACGAGTCCAGGAGAAACTGCTCGAGCGCCTGGGAGGCTTCCTTCGGATTTCGATGGGCGCCGCCCACCGGTTCGGGAATGACCTCGTCGATGATGCCCAGCTTCTTCAGGTCCGGTGCGGTGAACTTCAGCGCCTCGGCCGCTCTCTCGCGGTGGTCCGACGTTTTCCAAAGGATAGCCGCGCAACCCTCGGCCGAAATGACCGAGTAGAACGAATGTTCAAATATAGCGACTCGATCGCCCACGCCGATCCCCAGCGCACCGCCACTGCCACCTTCGCCGATGACCGCGCACACGATGGGAACCGCCAGGCGTGACATTTCCATCATGTTGACCGCGATCGCCTGGGCGATGCCACGCTCTTCGGCACCGATGCCGGGATAGGCTCCCTGGGTATCGATCAGGCAGACGACGGGGAGCTTGAACTTCTCGGCCAGTTTCATCTTGGCCAGTGCTTTACGGTAGCCTTCCGGGTGAGCGCACCCGAAGTTGCAGGCGAGGCGCTCGCGGGTGTCCTTGCCCTTGTTATGTCCGACGATCATCACCTTGTGACCGCCGATTCGCCCGAAGCCGGTGATGATGGCCTTGTCGTCACCGAATGCTCGGTCTCCGTGCAGTTCGCAGAAATCTCGGACGCAGTTGTTGATGTGATCGGTGATCAGCGGCCGCTGGGGGTGGCGGGCCACCTGAACCGTCTCCCAGGCCGTCAGGTGGGAATAGATCCGCTTGAGCTTGGCCTGAAAGCGGGATTTCTGCTGTTTGATCTCCGCGGAGCAGTCTCGCCCGGACTGGGCCTGCTCGACTTCGAGCATGGCGATGTCCTGTTGGATCCGGAGCAGGGGTTTCTCGAAATCCAGGAAGCCGTTTAGAGACACACCGGCTGCGCTCGCTGGTTGGACGGCAGGCATTCCACTCATATTCAGAGGTCTTTCCGTGACGATGTCCTGGTGCCCGTTTGATGTGGCCGGCGCCAACGGCAACACATCCTTAATTACACCCTAGCACGCCTTTTCGGATCGGCAAGCCCATAATCCGAAATCCTTTACAGATTTGACAAGCCGAGGATGCGGTCGGCGGGCGCAAAAACTGCCCTAACCAATTGATTGACAGGTATTTACAGGAAAATCGCTTTCCCGGAGCTTTGGAACCGCGGCGGGGGCAGGGGCCGGTTCTCGCGTCGGATCGTAGGCTCCTGAATGGACGCCGGAGACTCCGGCTCGATCGGGGGGTGCGGGACAGCGCCGGCCTCGCACGATCGCTCGCAGGGGGCCGGCCCGCCGTTTAAGCCGCGATGCGGCGGGCGCGAAGCTGGTGCGGGGTGCAGAGCCGGAGCGCGAGTCGTGCTCACCGGGTGTTGCCATGAAACGCACACTGCTGGTTTCCTGTGCTGGGTTGTGCGTGCTGTTGCTCGTGTGCATGCTCGTGGGCCACTCGCTTGTCATGGATCTCCAGGCTGATGTGTCGTACCGCAGTCGGGTGAGGGCCCTGGCGTCGATCGGCGCGAACGCGATTCGGCCAGTGGGGTCGGAGGGTGCGCCGCTCTATGACCTCGATCGGTTCGAGTGGTGGTCCTGGGCCACGATGACCGATCCTGGGGTCGTTTCGACTGTGCTTATCGGTCCGTCCGGCGCCCCAGTCGCCACACACCCGGTCGACGACAATCTGGGCGACGCGGTTTCGCGTGCGGTTGGCGCCGGAGCGGATCGGGTCAGCATCGCGGAACGCGGCGAGGACGCGGAACTTGTCGTTTGTGATCTCGGGCGGGGCCACCGGCTTGCATTGTTGGCGCGCTCGCCGGGAGGCCGGGCGGTTGAAGGTTGGGGATTTGCGTACTTCGCCGCAATGGCGGTGGTCGGCGTTGTTTTTGTGTTCGCGGGGCTGGTTGGGCTCCTGCGTTGCCAAGTTCTCAAGCCGCTGTCAGGGCTCACGGCTTTGAGTGAGTCGGCCGTTGCGGAGCATTCGGGTGGGCCGGCGCGGTCTCGGGAGATCAGTTTCGAACGGCTGGCAAACGGCGTTTCGCGGTTGGCGGAAGAATGCCGTCGCTCTCGGGCTTGCATTGCGCGGCTCAGGCGGAGCGTGGACGCCCGCATCACGCAGGAGACGCGTGAGATTGAGATCATGCTGAGGCATGCCGAGCGCGAGGCCTGGCGCGACCCTTTGACCGGATTGGGAAACAGGCGTCTTCTGGAGGATCGGGGAGAGCGCCTCGTAAGCGACCACGTGGCGTGCGGAGAGGATCTGTCGATCATCCTGCTGGATCTGGACAACTTCAAAGTCCTCAACGATGCACTGGGACACGCCGCCGGCGATGAGCTTCTTGCTGCCGTTGGGCAGCTATTGCGCGATTCCATTCGCGGTGGCGATATGGGCCTGCGTCTTGGCGGCGACGAGTTCGCGGTCATCCTGCCCGGCACGCGCCTTGAGGAGGCATACGCAACGGCTGATCGCCTGATATCGCTTTTTGGACAACAAGCGAGGCGATACGGCGTTCATCCCCGTGTGTCCATGAGCGCCGGGGTGAGCTCTTTGGCGCATCACGGGACTGTGGATGCGGCCTCTCTTCTGTCGGCGGCCGATGAGGGTCTTTATCGTGCCAAGCGGGCAGGCAAGGGCCGTGTCGGCGTTGCGCCGCAGCCGCCGGGACTGGTTCCATTTGCCGGGTCAACGTAATGCATTGTCCGGCCAAGCTCTCGTTCACCCGACAGCGCCCGCCCTTTGCTACTAAGGTAACGTGCGTCGATGTCGGGATCACGACCCACCGGCGGTAGTGCTCGTTTTTCCTGAACAATCCGGTCTGCGCGCATGCCGTCACCAGCCACAGGAGTGGCTGGACGTTCTTGCTCGGCAGAAACAGCCCCAGCACGAACAGAATGTGATCCAGCCCCTTCGGCAGAATGTGCTCGAGGCCAAGGACCAGGTACTGCGCGGCCAGGTGCCGCGGATTGGCCGGCGCGGCCTGCTCGCCGATCGCCAGGTGAACGAGTCCGCATGCCCGCGACGCTCCAAATGTGAACATCGTTGTGTCCTGCATTGCGCCGCGTAGAGAGAATACACACTATGTTGTGGCGTTCCCGATTTCAGTGATTGTGGTCGACCCTGACTTTGCTTACGGCAGGTACAATTCTGGCATTTTGATATCTCGCGTACATTAAGGGTCGGACCTTAAATCCGCAGGTTTTATAAGACTTCTTTATTGACGCGGCGGTTGGCCGTCGCCTATAATGGAGACGCTCGTCGAGCGGGTCGGATTCGGGGGATGGGTTGCACCGGTTGGGCGATCCGTCATGTCGGATAGACGCGTCAAGTTATTATCGTTGTTGAACTTAGTGATGCTGGCGGCGCCGGCCGGGGGTGAGTACTCGTCGCGGACCGTGGTGACGCCCGTTCTGCACGTCGGGGACCCGGCGCCGGGGATTCCGGACGCGACGGTGGTGCTGCTGCCGCTGCCCCCCCCAGATCGACGGCGCGGGCAACGTCCTGGTGTGGGGGCAGTTCGTTTATGAGGGCGGCACGACCGCCTACGATGCCCTGTGGTACCGCGGTCCGGACGGGCTGGAGGTGATTGCGTACGAGGGCATGCAGGCCCCGGACATGCCGGCCGGGGTGACGTACCGCTGGATGTTCGAGCATTTGGCCGAGTGCGGCTGGATCGGCATCACCGCGTTTGTACAGGGTCCGGGAATCGTGCCGGGCTTTAACGACCTGGTGAACTTCGCCGGCCCGCCCGGTGACATCGGCAAGGTGTTGCAGGGGGTCGATCCGGCGCCCGGGCTGGAGCCGGGGACGATCATCGACGCCAGCCGGGGCACGGGCCTGACGGCCTTCCTGAGCGACAACGCCACGATGCGCGTGATGGCGTGGCTGGCGGGTCCGGGGATCGACGAGAGCAACGACCAAGCCATCTGGATCGGCCCGCCGGAAGACTTGCAGTTGATCTGGCGCAAGGGGATGGAGGCTCCCGGCACCGGGGGCGCCCGGTTCGCCTGGGCGGATCAAGTCGTATTTAACGACGACCGTCAGATCGCGTTCCGCGGCGGTTTAGTCCGTGAGCCCGGAATCGACTACACGAACGACTCGGGCGTTTGGACGGGGGGCGTCATTGGTCTAGAGCTCCTCGGGCGTGAGCGATCACCCGCCCCAGGCACCTCCGACCTCTTCTCCGTATTGTCAGGCGTATCGATTAATGACCAGGGGGATGTCGCTTTTGGCGGGGCGGTCGATCCAAGGGGAGGGCCTTTGGACTATGAGCCCGGGCTGTGGCTGCATACCGATGACGAGACTGTCCTGCTCGCGCGAGCGGGCGACATGATGCGTGAGATCGGACGCGATGTGCAGTTAGTCTCCGTCAGCAGTCCCTACGTCGCCAGCGATCGCTCGATTTTCTACCGAACGAAATACGAGGGCCCAGGCATCGATTCGTGCAATGCCTGGGCGATGTGGTACGGGCCGTTCGGGCAGGCTCAGGAGGACCTACGAGACACGGAGCATGCCCCGACGTTCCCTTCGGACGTGAGGTGGAGCGCGGTTGGAGGCGCTCCGAGCCTGACTGCCATGAACGACCTGGGAGACATCGTGATCGGTGCGGAGGTGGTTGGACCAGACATCAGTGACGCGGACAAGGTTGTCGTGTGGTTTCGCGACAGCCTTCGGGCGAGTTGGTTTCCGCTGATCAGAAGTGGCACGCAAATCCGCAAGCGAATTGTGTTGATTCCGGATCGGACCGATCTGCTTTCCAGCTACTGGAACAAGACGAGCGGCAGCGACGGCTGGTTGCAGAGCTTCAATGATGCAGGCCAGTTAGCGATTCGCCTCGAATTCGCCGACGGGTCACACGGCGTGTTCGTTGCGCGGTTCGAGTGGCCCGGAGATTCGGACGGCGATCGCGATCTCGACCTGCTCGATCTCGCGTCTCTGCAACGCTGCTATGGGAAGCTGGTTCCAGGGGCTCAGTCAGAGTGCAGGCCTTTCGACCTTGATGATAACGGATTCGTGGGGCTCTCGGACTACAGCCTCTTTGTAGACGGCATGACGGGCCCATGGATCGCAGGAAAGGAGGTGGTCACGATGGGCGAATGACTCGTGGCGCGGATGGTCCACCGAAGGCGCGGTTGAGTTCTTCAGACGACTTCGAGATTAACAAGATTGCCCGTTACTTAATGGGCAGAGCCAAGGAGTATGACGAGATGTCAGCTACAAGTACCAATGTTTGCGCGGTGAGTTTGATTATAGGACTTGCCGGCGTGTTCAGCAACGCTCACCACGCGTTCGCTCAGTGCGATCCGCCGGGAGCGAACACAAAGTGCTGGGACAACGGTGGGCTTGGGCCAGAGTGGTCCGACCACGAAAACTGGGATCCCTTCGGCGTCCCCGCGGACTCCGACGACGTCTTCCACCTGATCGGTGGGGAGATTGAGTTCGATATGGGCACGCCGTCGCAGCGAATTCCCATTCAATCGTTCACGTTCGATCCGGCGGCGCAATCGGGGCTGGCGATGAACGCGGGCACGGGGCTCGACGTGGCCGGGTCGTTCGTCAGCCAGCAGCCGCCGGGTACGGCGCTGTACGATCTGACGCTTGGCTCGCAGGCAAACATGGCGGTCGGGGGCGACGTGGCGGGCGTAAACGCCCAACTCGTGTCCGGCGCCGGCCCCTCGGATCGTACCGTCATGTGGGTGGATGGCGCGATCGGAGCTGGGAACTGGGTCGTCGATCGCGACGCGTATGTCCGCGCCAACCTGGGCGCGGATCTGACCGGCGCGCCCGACGGGGCCAATGAATGGACCGTCCGGGGACAGGCCGAACTGGCATACACCACGCTCGGCGACGGACGGTGGCTCGCCGACGGGTCCGGCGACAACCTCGGGCTGCTGACCTGTTCGCGTTCGTTCGAGGCCGCGGAGATCGTTGCCCGGAATGACGCTTACGTGCTGACAGGGTGGGTGCAAACCCTGAGCGACGAAGAGTTGCGCGACTCGATCGCGACTTTCGAGGCCGGCGCGGAAAAATACGCCGGGACGCCGGTCGGATACCAATTTGCCTTCCTGGCCAACGCCCTCGGCGACTGATCCCACTTGGTGACACGCTCCGGAGGCGCCTGGGTCGAGCGATCGATAAGTTCGGGGCACCTCATGTGCTCATCTTGCCGCGATTCCATCCTTCCCGGAATCTGCCCCCCGCAAGCTCAAGTTCGATTTTCCGCCCTGGACCAGGCCGCGCGCGATTCGGAGACGCCCGCGTGGTCTCAAATGGGAGCCGGGTGCTCGGGATCGGTGGCGCGTCCTTGCTGCGACCGGCGAACTCCGGCAATATCGGTGGTGGTGCACGGCTGATCGAGAGATCGGCTGCTGCTTGGATATGGCGCGGCGTGCGATTGTCGTGGGACAGGTTCGAGTCGGAGCGGACATGACAGCCACGGAAGGAGCAACGGTGCCACGGAGTGTGACGACGCGGCACTCATCCCCGCCGCTGTCGGGCTGGGAGCGGTTGTCCTTCGGGGTGATGCGGCATGTTATTTACGCTTTGGCACGAACATTCACGCTGGGCGGGCTGTACCATATAGGGCGAGCGTTTGCGACGCTGGAGTGGATCGTCGATTTTCGGCGGCGAGGCCGCGTGAATCGGCAAATGGAGATTGTGCTGGGCGACGAGTTCACGAAGCGCCGGCGCCGCTACGCCACCTGGCGGCACTTCGTCCGCGTCCGCAACGACAAGATGCTGTTTCTCATCCTCGATCGGCTGCCGGCCAGCACCCTTTTGAAACGCCTCGACGTGACGAACAAGCACCTGCTGGACGAGGCGTTGGCGAGGGGCCGCGGGATGTATATGGCCTTGTCCCACCTCGGTTCCCACCATCTGGTGATCAACATTCTGATGGAGCAGGGTTACGAGAAGGTCGCGGGCGTGCGTGATTCGAAGATGGGGGCGGCGTGGCGGTTCGTGCAGCACAAGCATGAGCAGTCGCGGCGGCCGAAGGTGGAGTATTTCTACTCAAACGAATTCCCACGTTCGATCTTCGAGCGGTTCCGGGAGAACTACGTGGTGGGGAGCCTGATCGATGTGCAGAAGCAGCGCGGCGGGCACCTGCGCACGGTGGAGGCGGATATATTCGGGGAAAAACGGTCGTTTCTCACGGGCCCGTTGCGGATTGCCGTGCGCTGCGGCGCGCCGGTGGTGCAGACGTTCGTGGTGTCGCGTCCTTACTTCCATTACAGCCTGGAGTTCCACGGACCTTTGATCGATCCGGCCCGCGACGCGGATTCGCCGGAGTCGCTTGCGGAAGCGATCCGGGCGTACGCCGCAAACGTGGAGCAATTCGCTCGCCGGCACCCCTGCCACATCAGCCGGTACTGATCCGACCAGGGAGCGGCCTGCCGTGCGACGGCCAGAGCCGTCGGGGGTGGCAGCGGAGTCGTGTTCGGCCTTAGAACTGAAAGACAGGATCATCGTACGGGTTTGAAAAGGAGTCGCATGCTACGCATCGCCATCACCATCACGCTGTACGCGGCGGGGACTGTATTTGCAGGCGTCGGACGACTCAGCATGCCGCCCGCGGAGGCCACGCAGCGCGTCGAGAGTCTTCGTTCTCAGTTGGCGCGCGATCCAGCCGGCGCGGATTCCTGGACCGAACTCGCGTGGCTTCTCTATCGCTATGAACAGGATACGGCCGGCGCGCTCGAGGCCTCCGAGCGGGCGTGCCGGCTGAAGCCGGACGGATTCAAGGCTCACGAGATCGCCGGGCGGCTGGAGTTTCTCCGAGGGCGCGAGGAGCGTGCGCTGGCGCACTGGCTGCGTCTCCTCGACGGGGATCGACCGGAGACGCGGATGTACCTTACTGCTGTGGGAAGCCTGGCGCGCACTCAGGATCAGCGGGAACTCGTTCGCGAGCGACTGAGCGAGGTGGCCGACAACCATCCCAACGCTTTGTTCCAGACGATCGCAAGGCGTTACTTGGCCCAGGCGGCACTCGCGGGAGGGAAGCTCGACGAAGCGCGGGCGCTTTACGCGACAGCGGGCGTGATCGACCGCTGGATGATCATCGGGCCGTTCAACAACGAGCGGGATGCGGGGTACAACATCGAATATGGTCCGGAGATGGAAATCGACATTGACGGTCAGTATCCGGGGAGAAATCAGGAGGTTTCCTGGCGTGCGCTCGAGCAGCTTACGTTTGACGGCTACGTGGACTTTGGGGCGGTGTGTTACCCGCGCGAACAGGTTTTGGGCTACGCGCTCACCTTCGTTCATTCGCCCGAGGAACGGAATGTCACTCTGCGGCTTGGTGTTTCGGGCTCGGTGAAAGTCTGGTTCAATGAGCGATTGGTCTACGAGTCCGAATTGGAGCGCGGATTCGCTCCCGACCAGGAGACCGTCCGTTTGCGGATGCACGCCGGATATAACAAGCTACTGGTCAAGATGGGCACCGAGTCGGGCGAGTGGAGTCTTGCGGCCCGGCTGACGGACCCGTCGGGGCGTCCCTTGCGTGGTCTAAAGTACTCGACCAAGTTCCAGTCGACGCCCGACGATCGTGGGCGCGACGAGCCCGAGTTCGTGTACACGCCCTCGATGATGGACCATTTCGAGCGCGTGGTGCGTGTGGACCCCGACAACCAGGATGCTCTCTACTACCTGGGCATCGCTCAGCAGGCGAATCGGCTCGAGACGGAGGCGAGCAAGACCTTCGAACGGCTCGCGGATCTCAACGGCCGGTGTGCCGATCACCAGCGGCTGCTGGCCCGGTCGTACCTGCGCGACGATCAGGCGGAGAAGGCGCTTGCGGCGTTGAAGCGCGGCATCGAGCTTGACCCGGACGATCTTCAACTCAGGCTCATGTTGGCCCGGTTCTACAACTCGCGCCGGCTTTACCAGAAAGAGCGCGAGGTGTTGACGGCGATTGAACAGCGTCATCCGGGCTGGTGGCGGCTGCACTTCCGGTGGATCGACAACTACCAGAGCGAGGGTTGGGAGGAGCTCGCCTTTCGCAGGCTGAGGGAGTTGTACGACTCCGCGCCGACCGATCTTCAGATTCTGGCGGCGTATGCCCGAGCATGTGCCGCTCGCGGGTTCAGTGACGACGTGGAGAGACTGATCGGGCAGATCCTGGCGTTGGACCAATCGAGTGCCTTTGCTTTGCGGGAGCGGCTGACTCGGGCGGTCGCTCAACAGCGGCATGGCGAAGCGTTCGAGGTCTACGATCTGCTTCATCGGCTCAACCCGACCGAGTACAACCTCCGCCTGGATCGGGCGGACCTATTGATGTCCTTGAAGCGGTATGAAGAGGCCCTCGAACAGTGCCGCCTGGCGCTGGAAGTCTGTCCGGCCGATTTTTCGATCCACCATCGGATGGGCGTCATCCGCCAGCGGATGCACGACGATGCATCGGCGCTGGAGGCATTCAAAGCGGCGCTGAGTTACCGTCCGGATCACCGCGCCTTGCGACAGTACGTCGAGTATCTTCAGCCTGACGAAAACGCTGCGTTTGTGCACTACGCCTTGTCGGGCGACGACATCGAAGCGTTGCTGGCGCGCGAGGTGACGGGGAACCGCTACCCGAAGAGCGACGCCGTCTTTCTGCTCGACGAGATGATCACGCAGGTCTTCGATGACGGAAGCAGCACCTACCGGATCCATCAGATGGTCAAGGTGCTCGATGCGTCCGGGCGGGAGCAGTGGAACCGGGTCGCACTGCCGGAGGGAAGCAACAAGGTCACCCGCGCGGTCGTGATGCAGCCGGGCGGGGACGAGGTCGAGGCCGCCCGGATCACCAACTCGGCCATCGATTTCGCGCAGTTGCAGCCGGGAGCGATCATCGACTACGTCGTCACGGGGTACGCACCGGCCAACGACTGGATCAGCCACCATTACAGCGAGACGTTTGTGTTTCAATCGGACGACCCGATGATCCTGTCGCGCTTCGTCGTACTGAGTTCGGAGGCCAAGCCGATCTCCCGGTGGCATCAGGGAGACGGTGTGGAATACCGCTGTGAGGAGTTTCAGGGCGAGACCGTGCATATCTGGGAGGCCCGCGATACCGCGCGGGTGCACGGCGAGCCGCATGCTCCGCCGTTTATGGACCTTGCGGCTCAAGTGCGTGTCAGCACGATTCGCGACTGGGAGGAGATTGCCACCTGGGAGCACTCGCTGATCAAGGAGCAGTTTGAGCCCGACCACGAGCTCATCGCGACGGTTCGGGAAGTGGCCGGTGGTCTTGAAACGACCTCCGACAAGGTGCGGGCGCTGGCCGACTTTGTCGCTCGAGATATTCAGTACAAGATCGTTCGAGGCGGCATTTTCGGCTACAAGCCGAACAAGGCGGCGAACGTACTCCACAACCAGTGGGGTGACTGCAAAGACAAGGCCACCCTGCTGATCACGATGCTGGAGCAAATCGGAATTGAGGCCCGCTACGCGACAATCAGGACCCGTGACGGCGGCCGGCTGATCAAGGAGATACCGTCCAACCAGTGCAATCACGCGATCGTTTACATCCCCGCCACTGCAGGTCTGGAGGAGGACCTGTGGGTGGATGCCACCGCCCGCGATCAGGGGATCAGCGCACTGCCCTGGCCTTGCCAGAATGTTACGGCGATGGTGTGGGATGGCGACGGTGAGATGAGGATGATGCAGACGCCGCTGGAGCCTGCGGAGAATACGCAGAGCCGTTTCGATCTCGAGGTTGCACTCGATGCGGACGGAGGGGCGGACGTAGCCGGGCGCTGGACCACGACGGGCCAGGTAGCGGCCACTCTCCGGGACGGGTTCCGCCGCCCGGGGCAAAGGGCCGAGCGGCTGACTCATATTCTTAATGGAATCTCACCGGGCAGCACGCTGAAGGACTTCGCGTTCTCGAGCCTGCAGGAGCGTGATCGGCCGGTACAGATTGACATGCAGTTTTCGGCGAAGGCCTATGCGATCGCGCGTGGCGCGGAGCTGATCGTGCGGACAACGCGGCCGCTGCAGGCAACGGCGCAGTTTGCACCGCGCGAGCAACGTTACTATGACGTCTGGCTTCCGTTCCGCGAGCAGATCACGTTTGCCGAGACGTTTCGTCCGCCGCCGGGTTACGGCTTCGTCGGCGTGCCCGAACCTGTGGAGCTGGAAACGCCGTGGATGACGTACAGCGTCAGCGTGACCGCGAACGGCGACAGCGTCCGTACGGTGCGCGAGTTCGTGATCAAGGACGTGGCGGTTCCGCGAGAGGACTACGCTGACCTACGCGAATTCTGCATCAAGGTGGACGAATACGAAAACCAGTTCACGCTGAGGGCCGAGCGAATGACGAATCGGTCCTCGAATTGACCGGGGTGGCCCCGGCGGGTCAGGGCTGTTCCTCGGCCGGCTGTTGCGCAGCCGGTGCGCCGACGGGGACGTTCCAGGGGGCCCGATTCAACGCCCCTTCTGTTTCGGGCGTGCCGATCCAGTTGTTCAACTGGAGGCGGATCGCGGCGATCGTGGCGTCCGTTGTGGGGAGTGGATCGGCGATTGCTCGTACGACGTTGCCGGCGTTGGCTGCGGCAGGTCCCACGGCGCTTCTGATGAACTCCTCGGTAAGAGCGATCCGCCGAACGATCGCATCGCGCTGGCGCGTTTTGAACTGACCTTGGAGACCGGCGATGTAGTGTTCCACGTCGAGGCGAAGGAGCACGGCGAGTTGGCGAACGACGCTCGCGGTCTGGTCGCGGTCCAGATTGGTCTCGGACAAATAGGCGATGGCGGCGACCTCCGCTTCGCCGAGAGTTGCGCCGGCGGCATAGCGTTCGATTCGGGCCGTTAGAATCGCGGTGAACGCCTCGATGACCTCGGGCGAGGGATTGGGCAGTTTCAGGGTGATATAAATGCGCTCGGCGACGACATCGTTCTCTTCCCGCATGCCGGCAGCGCGCAGCGTGGCAATAAGGGTGGACCGTTGTGTGGGGTCGGTTATTAACTGATCGCGGATTTCCATGAGACCTTTGATGGCGTGGTAGCGGACCTGCGAATCGGAGTGTGCGAGTCCGGCTGCGAGGCCGGGGCGCGTGCGGGCATCGGCAATGTCGCGGAGGGTCCACATGAGTTCGGTCGCCAGAGGGGCGGCGAGGTTGGCGTTCGACAGTTTCTCCTCGGCGAACAGGCCGATTCGCTCGGCAAGCTCATTGCGAAACGGTTGAGTGCTGTCCGGTGCTGTACGAACGCTGTTGACTGCTTCGCGGAGGCTGCCGGGGGAATTGCGGGCCTCGTTGAACCGGGCTTCCAGCCAGTTGTCGATGGTCTGCCGGTCATTGTCGCCTGCGGGGGTGCGCTTGCGAAGCTCTTCCATCGCGGGGTCTTCGGTGGCCTGCTGGGCGACGACCGAGGCGGCCCAGCCGGTACAAAGAGCCACCGCGAGTAAAATCGGCCGCACCGCAGGCCCCATGGGACTTCGCCCGCTCGAGGCCGTTCTGTCTCCCGATTTGTTTCGCAAGAGAGTGTTCTCGCCGCGTTTGCGAAGGCTTGACCAATCGAGGCTGTTACACCCCGCGTGCTGCGGGCCGCTCCGCCTCGCGCCGTCCGAGCGACCCTGCGAGGAACCCTACACAATGGCCGCGATTCCTGTCAAGCCGCGGCGGTTGTGTTGTGGAAACGACCGCCGAGCACTGGACGGCATCGTCGTTTGGGTTATCCTGCCGGATCACGATTGCTCGGAAGGTCTGTGGCTGCCTTCGCTCCGCAGTACCTGGCGTCCTGATGGTTGCCGCGGCGCCGGCCGGGCGGTCCCCGGTGACGGGCTTGCCCACAGATCCCGGCGCTCAACGTTGAACGAAGCTGGAGAACGCAACCTTGAAACCTGAGAATATCCGCAATATCGCCCTGGTCGGTCACGGTGGCGCCGGTAAGACGTCCCTGGGGGAAGCGTGCCTCCACGTCACCGGCGTCACGAATCGGCTGGGCAACATCGCAGACGGCACCTGTGTCCTGGACTTCACGGATGAGGAGAAAGAGAAGCAGTGTTCCCTGACGTCTGCGTGCTGCACCGTGAACCATGGCGATTTCCAGATCAATATCGTGGACACGCCCGGATCGCCTGAATTCTGCGGGCACGCCATACCCGCCCTGGCCGCCGTAGAGACTGCGGTGGTGGTGGTGTCGGCGACGGCGGGGATCGAGGTGAACACGCGGAAGATGTAC
The DNA here is from genome assembly GCA_964574815.1 of uncultured Phycisphaeraceae bacterium. Classification (GTDB taxonomy): domain Bacteria; phylum Planctomycetota; class Phycisphaerae; order UBA1845; family UBA1845; genus CAZNPL01. Next base: position 74,853 of record CAZNPL010000019.1, on the reverse strand, counting down.
GAACGGGCACGTGAGTATGGTCTGGGCGTTGTTTTTGTCGTGAACAAGATTGACTCGGACAACATCAACCTGCCGGAGCTTGTCGGGCAGCTTCAGGAGAGCTTCGGCAACTCCTGCTTGCCGGTCAATCTGCCGGGCAATGGCGGCAAGAGTGTGATACCGCTCTTGGGGGGATCCGGCAGCCCGGACTTCAGCGATCTCGAGTCGGCTCACACCGCGATGGTCGAGGCCGTTGTCGGCGCGGATGACCAGTTGATGGAGCGCTATTTCGCCGGTGAAGTGTCCGACGAAGAAGTCGTGAAGAACACCTCGCTGGCTATGTTAAAAGGCGAGCTGACGCCGATTGTCTTCAGCGACTCTCGGGGCGAGGTCGGCATCAACGAGTTCCTTCAGGCGGTCGGGTCGTACGGACTCAGCCCGGTCGATGGCAAGCGGCGCGTTCTCGTAACTGACGAGGAGCCGATCGAGCTCGATCCGGACCCGAATGCGGATTTCACCGGCCTGGTATTCAAGGTGGCCGGCGACGAACGGACGCATATCAAATACAGCTATGTCCGAATTCTCCGAGGCACCCTCAAGTCGGACACGCCGATGCAGACGGTTGCGGAGCGCAAAGGTCTTCGTCCGGGGCAATTGCACCGGATGATGGGTGCGGACCATGTCGAGCTGGACGAGGCGTCGGCGGGCGAGATCGTTGCGCTGGCCAAGCTCGATCTGAAGGTGGGGGATACGGTTTTCACCGGCCCCGGGGGGCACATCGAGATGCCGAAGCTGCCGTCGCCGATGTTCTCGCTTGCGATCGAGCCCAAGACACGAGGTGATGAGGAGAAGATCTCGGTCGCGTTGAAGCGTCAGATGGAGGAGGATCCCTGCTTCCAGATGGAGTACAGCGCGTCGACACGGGAGACCGTCATTCGCGGGCTTGGCGACGTACACCTTCGGACGGTGTTGGGCCGACTTTCCAAGGGGTACAAGATCGAAGTCGAGACTCACCCCCCGAAGATCCCGTATCGCGAGACGATCACCGGTCACGCTCGGGATGTCGAATACACGCACAAGAAGCAGACCGGCGGTGCCGGCCAGTACGGAAAGGTCGTGATCAACTTACACCCGCTGGAGCGCGGCGCCGGCTACGAGTTCGTTGACAAGATTTTCGGCGGGGCGATTGATCAGCCGTTCCGTCCCAGCGTGGACAAGGGAGTACGGTCGCAGATGTCGGAGGGGGTGCTGGCGGGCTACCCGGTTGTGGACGTTCAGGTCGAGCTGATTGACGGCAAGACTCACCCGGTGGACAGCAAGGACATCGCGTTTCAGATCGCGGGGCGCGGCGTGTTTAAAGAGGCGTTCATGAAGGCCAAGCCGATTCTGCTGGAGCCGGTTGTGTCGGTGGAGGTCACCGCGCCGGTCGAAAACCTTGGGGACCTGCAGGGCGACCTTGCGTCGCGCCGCGGCCGCGTGGAGGGCCAGGAGATGCTGCCTGGCCAATTGGCGGTCTTGAAGGCCCTCGTCCCGCTCGCCGAGATGGCGGATTTCAACTCGCGGTTGTCCAGTATCTCGGGAGGTCAGGGCACCTACATCATGGACTTCTCGCACTACGACCCGGTGCCGTCGAACGTTCAGCAACGGATCGTGGAGGAGGCTCAGAAACCGGCAACCCACCAAAGTTAGCACCTGGGGCGGGAATTGTCTCACAATTGAGAGCGCGGCCCGGATGCGCCCGCTGGCACTCCAAAGCCGTAAATTCATTCTTATCAATAGCTTACATATTACAGTCGCGTCAGCCTTGATCAAGATTTCCTGATTCTCAGGGGCTTGCCTCGACCGGCGTTGTTTTTCGCGCTTATCAGACCTAGAAACCATTGACAGCCGTGCCGAAGCCGTTCGGCGGAATGGCTGACGGCATCAGCGTCAACAATTTGAGCTTTTCCCCTCCGGAAAGCACCGGGTTAGTCCTTAGGGACTGCCCGGTGTTTTCTTTTGTCACCTTGGGGAGGTCCCGGGGCGGTGGGGCGCGGTCACCTATCGCCGGCTTGCCGACGTAGAGCGATCTCGGACCAGATGTAGCGTCGGGGCTTGTCCCCGGCGCCCCGAGCGACAGCGCCAATTGCGTCCCCCACAAGAGTCGGCGCCAGGCTTGGTCTGAATCTGCTCTAGAGGTTTTCGATGAACAGCGATCTGCGCCTTGCCGTCCGCATTTGCGCGCGGATCAGTTCGGCGACTCGTTCGGCATCGGCAATCCCGACGATTTCGATCGACTGGTCCGTGAAGTCGGTGGAGAGGACCTGGATGGTGCCGAGGCCGAACAACCGATCGACGATGCTCCTGGTCAGGCGAATGTCGTCGACGCGGACGAGTTCGATCTGGTCGATGGTCTGACGCAGGATGCCTCGGGCGATGAAGAGGCGTTCTGTCGTGAGGCGATATCGCGTCGAGAAGACGATCCATGCGACGCGGCTGCCGAGCACAAGGGCGCCGATAATGGCCAGGATGAAGATGTAGAAAAGGGTGCGTCCGGAGACGGTGAATGCGCAGATGATCAGGACGGCTGCGGCGGCGGCCAGATAGAGGACGAATCCGAGGGCGAAATGCCTCCAGTCTGCGCGTCCGCTCCACAGCGGCTGCTCTGGTTCGTCGGGGGTTTGCGCGGCGTGTCTTGACGCGGCGTCGCGGCTGCTCCGTTGCGGTCGCGTCCCGGTTGCCTCTTCGGGGAGCTGCCCCGGGTCGTTCGGTTTTTCGGGTTGAGCAGCGTTGTTATGGCTCGGTTGGTTGGTCACAGGCGTCTCGCACTTCAGGACTGAATTCGGCAACGCGGCCGATCATAACGAACGGCGGCGGCAGGGTCACGCCGATATTCTGTCTGCTCAGTTTCCCATTTCGGCGGGGGGTACGGGTCCGCATATGTCAGCGCCTGGCGGGTTCGAACGTTGCTCCGTACTTAGTCGATAAGGTTCATACCGGCAGAGGGACCGCGGTGCAGCCGGACGTGATTCATGGCACGTCTGACCGCCGCTCGGGGACGTATTGAATCCATTCGGGGGGCGAGGTGGAGTGATGCCTGAACAGCAGCAGACCGAGGTTGTCCCGGAAAGCGTTCAACCCAAAGACGAATGCCCGGTGGAGCGTCGCAAGGGTGATCGCCGGAAGGGCGACCGTCGAAAAGGGCTCGACCGTCGCCGGGGGCCCGGCCGACGGCGAGGAGAGATTCGGCGTGAGGCCGAAGAAGGCGAGATGAACGGCGAGCTTCTCGAGTTCATCATGGCCATCGACGAGTACAAGCGGATCAACGACCGACCCTTTCCGGCTTGGTCGGAGATCTTCGAGATCATTCACTACCTTGGATATCGCCGCGTCGCCGACCGGGCGGAGCACATCAATACACCGCGCGAACCGCAGGGCGGGCACCGCATTGATTGAAGTGAAGCAGGGTCAGGGCGCCGGCCGAGCCGGCTTGATCGGTTGCGGCCTGCGCTGTGCGGCTTAAGGCCATCGATCCGAAATGCCGGCATCAGGCCACCTTCGCCCCCGTCATCAAAGAAAGCCGGCGACGTCTTGCGACGCCGCCGGCGGGAAGATTCTACGAAATCGTCTAGCGGAGCGGTCGGTTACGGCCAGATCAACGAGTCGGTGGACGCATATCCGGCTGCTTCCTGCGAGAACACCGCCTGACCTGGGTACGGATTCTCGCTCGGTCCTTGCCCGCCTGTGTTGTACACTGTGTCGCCGCGGATTCGACCCTCGAGAGAGGCGTTATCCGTCATGACGGTGTAGATGTTGTCGTGGTCTACACCGACGACCGGGGTCAACTCGAAGCTAACGTGCCCGTCAGCGAACAGGCAGTTCTGGCCTTCGCCGGCGCCGCGGCCGCCGTGATTGGGCGAGTTCCAGTTCACCCATCTGCGCGGCGGGGTTGCCAGATCGTAATCTTCCGGCGGAAGCTCACCGCCCAATGCGAAGGGGCCGCGATCGGCCATCAGGACCAGGCGCGTGTCCACGTTTTCGCTGGGGCGGGTGTCGAACGGACCGAAGGGCACCTGATATCCGTAGCTGACGTTGTTCAGCCGCTGGAAGTTGTAATAGCGATCGATCTCTTCGGTGTCGTCCGGCGGATCACCGCTGCTGGGGCAGACGCAGGTTTTGGGCACGATTTCGCCGGTTCTGATGAGCAACCAGATCGCTCGCGTCGTCGAGACGTACTGCCCCTTGTTGTCGGTGCCGTCGTCCGACTGTTCGTAACGGCGGGGGGGATTGGTATCGTCCCACAGTCCGTTCTGCTCGAGCGTTTCGGTGTACTCGACGCCCGGTGTCTCGCCGATCAGTCTTTCGTTGAACGGCGGGACGGGCCACTGCTCATCGTTTTCATTCGCGTAGATTTTACACGAAGTTCCCATGCCGCGCAGGTTGGCGGCGCACACGGACCGCTTGGCAAGCTCGCGGGCCTTGGACAAACTGGGCAGGAGGATCGAGATGAGCAGCGCGATGATCGCGATGACCACGAGCAGCTCGATCAGGGTGAACCCCCGCCATCTCCATCGATACTTCTTCAACATGTGACTACCTCCCGTGCGTATCGCACTGACCGTGAGGCGGCGAAATCGCGTGCTCGCTCCCCGCGTTCGGCACCGTGATAAAACGACGATTCTATGATACCGGTAAGGGATCCAGCCGGCGCCCTTGCCGTCAGGGACCGTCAGCGTAAAGTCCTCGACTCGCTCACCTCGGCGCGATTGCCGTTCAATCGCGCCACAAACACGTGTTCTTCTCGCGGAGAACGCCTCCGCGTTTCAATTCCGCAGTGGCCTGCAACGATCGGCGGGCTTAGAGTCCCTTTCGGTCGCTGCGTACTTTCGCCCGGCGCACGCGCCGGGGTGCGTTAAGCGGACGAGCAATTTAGGTCGGTGAGCGGATTGCGTCAACAGCGGAGTGACTCAGCCGTTGCATCGGACGGCAGCGTGGACAACGTATCCAGTAATAAAGACGATAGAATGATGGCGGATTAAAGGACTATACGCGGCGCCACGCTGCCAGCGCTCATCTCTGCCTCATTCGTCCGCATAAAATGCTATCGGCACCGGCGACCCGTGTCAATTGGTCGCCGGCCCCGGAGGCCGGGGGAACGTCTCAATTGATGCGACTTTCGCCGTTACAAGCGGATTCGACGGATCTCTAGGAGGTGCGGATCGCCCTTTCCAAGCCCTCTGGAGGCGGCGGCCTTGAGGTGCACGGCGGGACCGGACGCCGTCTCGACCAAGGGCAGGCCGAGTATTTCCCTTTCGGAATTGAGTACCTGCAGTCCAAGTGTATCGGCAGCGAGCGGGTCGCAACCGGCGAGGACCATCCCGGCATCCCAGGTGAAGCAATCCCGGGCTTCGGGTCCTCCCTCGAAGACGACCCGGAGGGCGTTGACCAGGTTGAGCCGCAGTTTCCCACGAATCTGTGGCAGGGCGACGATGTCGGCGATGAAGGGTGAGCAGTGGGCGCGGTGGAATCGGGCGGGATGCTTAATGAGGCCGTGCGAGAGGTTTTTGAGGCAGCAGGTCATGCCGGCGATGTTGTGGGTCTTGAGAAAAGGCACGTTGATCACCGCGGTCACCTGGTCGAGCACGACCGCGAGCTGATCGGCTCCACTGGCGAAATCGGTTGGTTTCTCGTTCCATCCGCGAACGGGGCGAACGATACCGTAGCGGCTATGCACCGCTTCGGGAGCCTCGATCGCCACGATCTGGCGCTCCTCGAAGCCCGCTTCCAGCAGGGACGAGATGACGGCCTCCGCGAACGGCGCACTGACGCCCAGTCCTTCCGCGCCGGAGCTGTTGAACTTGAGGCCGACCACGTCGTCGGCGCGCAGCAACGAGTGCCAGGCGTCGTACGTATTCTCGACCCCGGTGACCTGCAGGAGCGCCGATCGCAACATGTCGCGCAGCAGGGCGTCGTGGACCCGCCGTCCGCGAACGACATGGTTGCTGCTCACCTGGATCACGTCGGGAGGGTGCGGGTCGGCGCGGCGACCGGTCGGGCCGGCGAATGCAAGACGCGCAGGGATGGCACCGGCGGCCGTGATGGCAGTGGTCTTGATGAAGTCGCGCCGCGTCGGTTTCGTGTGATCACGCTTGCGCATTTTCGTTCACGCCGCACCTGTTACGGGTTTATCGGCCGCCTGAGCGCCGTCGAAAATCACAACGCTGTCGGCGATCCGGTGAAGGTGTTTTCGCTGGTGCACGCCGACACCCTTGGCTATCGGACACTGGACGGCGCGCGTCCAGCGCGCCCGGTCCTGCGTTGACAGGAACCTTGGCGACGCCATATATACAGAACGCGGCGAGGTCTCGGTCTCGAATCCGGCTCCACGCGTCAAGAGGACGCGCGAAACCGGCCCGCGCCGATTGGGTGTCGCCGCAAGAACCGTCCCGGGGCACGGTCGTCGGACCGTCCAACGGCAATGTCGGCCGGCCGACGGCAATATACTGCGTCGCTTCAATGGACCGGAGCGTCCGCCACTGCCCGGCTCGTGGGTGAACCACTGACAGGAGTTGAAAGCGATGAGAACGAGGCACGCGTGGCCCCTAATGTGCATGCCGCTTCTGGTGAGCGGGATGCTGGCGGTCGGCTTTCTGACGGCACTGTCCGGCTGCCCGGTGCCAGGTGACGGCAACGGTAATGCGATCAACGGCAACACTCAGCCTCCGCCGAGTGCGTTCGGAATCCTGAACATCCTGTCCAACGCGGCTTTTTCGAGCGAGGTCGCGCTCACGATCTTTTACTCGGTTCCCGAGAGCGCGCAGGACGTCGAGGCGTTTTATCGCGTGCTGGACGCGCCTGCGAACCAGGGGGGAGAGCCGATCGGCATTCAGGAGACCATCGCGGAGAATTTGCCGGCCGGCAGCAATCGGAGCTTCGTGTTCGACACTGCGGGTCTGAATCCCGGTTTTTATCAACTGGGGGTGAGGACTGAAGACGAGACTTACTTGAGCGTCGGGACGATCGAGCTGCAGGGTCCTCCGGACCCGGAGTTCATCGAGCCTGCTGACGATGTCGTCGTCCGGGCGGGGAACGAGGTCGATGTGGTCGTGGACGTCGGCGATCCCGAAGGCGAGGCGAACTGGCGATTGTTTTACCAGGATGCCAACGCCCCCCTTGCCGAAGAGGGACAGGCGCCCGACGGTTCGCTGCTGGGTACCCGCTTGGCCGAGGGAGAGGGAAACTCGATCGATTTCGCCTGGGACACCTCCAATGTGACGCCCGGTGAATACCGCCTGGGCATTTCGGCAACCGACGTTGGGGCAACGATCGGCGAAGTGGTGGCCGCGGGGGGCGCCGATGTGATCGTCACCGCGTATTCCGACGCCGTGGTGACGATACGACCGGCCGACACCGCGGCGGAGCCGCCTGTGCTCACGTTCACGACGAACGATCAGACGGTGCTCATCGGAGATACGATCGAGATCGTGTTTACGGCTGAAACGTTCGAGGGGGACCAGTTCCTGGTGACGCTTTACTACGTGCTACAAGGGGAAGATGACGACGGGGAGGAGGAGCAGACCGTATTCGCCACCATCACGGATCCGGACGTCACCTCCGCCCCCTTCGACACCGAGGACCTGGAGCCGGGCATCTACGAGATCGGCGGCACGATCGATGACGGTGTGAACCCGCCTGTCGACGTCGACGAGGACGAACGCGTGCTGATCGACGTGCTGGGCCCGGGCGACGTGGAGCTGGCGGTGTCCAGCCCCGCACTCGATCGGCAGGTCGCACAGGGAGAGAGCATCGAGATCGAGTGGTCGACCAACGTTCCGCCCGAGACGGGTCGGACGTTTCGCGTGTTCGCGCGGGAGTGTACGGACTGCTCCGACGATGATCTGGGGGAGGAGCCGGACATTCCCATCGCCGACGGTCTGAGTCTGAACGTGACTTCGGCTTCGTGGGATACATCGGATGTAACGGGCCGGCACGTTCTTCTTGTCGAAATGACGATCGAGGAACTGACCAATCCGGTCCTCGCCCGCGCGCCCGGCATCGTTCGTGTATCGGCCATCGCGCCTCAGATCTGGATGGGCTCGCTCGGACAGGGGCTGGCGTCCGCGCGGGCCGGCGAAGTCTTCCAAGGCGTGAACTTCCAGGACAACGCGGGCACGTTCTTGAGTTCCGTCGGTGACTACAACGGTGACGGCAAAGACGAACTGGTGATCGCCGCTCGCTACGGGAAGCCCTTCTTCCAGAACCCGACGGGAGTCGGAATCGGCGAGGGCTATCTCGTTTTCGGGGCCGAACGGCAGAACCGCACGATCAATCTCAACCAGGTGGGCACGTCCGGGGTGCCCGGAATCGTGTTCACCGGAATTCGACCACGCAATGCGGCACAGAATGCGACCGACGGCCTGAGCTCAGTGCGGCAGATTCCGGATCAGGATGGGGATTCACTTCCCGAGTTGATGTTCGGGTTTCCCTTCGTTGACTCGGCTGGAATGACGACGGGCCCCGGCAGTCTGGAGAAGGCGCGGCAGTTTCTGCGCGGCGGCGTCGTGGTTGTGAGCAGCCGGAACGACCTGTTGTCGGGGGCGTCGGGTTTCGGGCGAGGCGTCATGTCCCTTGACGAGGTGGGCCAGAAGTTCGATCTGCCAGCCGCCGGGGAGACGATCAACGGCAACGTGGGGGATCAATGTGACGCACTCCACCGGGACTTTTTCTTCTCGGATCTGAACGAGGACGATGAGAACTGCACGGTGCTCGACCAGTGCGACGAGACGTTTGACGGACCGTTCTGGGGCTTCAGTCGCGACCTTGCGGACAGTTTTGCCACGGTTTTCACGCCGTTTTCGTCGCCCGATCAGTGCACGGGGCTCCTGTGTGGCGAGGAGTTCTTTAATGCATTCGTGATCCCCTCGGGCTGGGCCGCCGGTTGCGCTGCCGATCAAGGTCGGGGTGGCTCCCTGGGGCTCAATTTCAATGATCCCGTTACGCTGGAGGCTCCATCCAATCCGATCGTGGGCAGCGCGTTTTACCCGCTGCGTTATTGTGACAGCGGTGTGCTCACGGATAACACGCCACAAGATCCCCTGGGCGCTCGCATCCTCGGGCGCGACCCGGGCGTCGCGGGTGACGAGGTCAACACGGGTGACCGCTTCGGCACGTCGTCGGCGGTCAGCGGTGGATTCTTGCTTGTCAGTGCTCCGAACCGCCAGCCATTGGATAACGAAGTGACCGGCATATCGGGGGATGACATACCGGTTGATCCGGGAGTCGTCTATCTATTCAGCATGAACAACCTGTGGCCGGATTGGCGGGACGTGGTGCCGATCGCAGACGACGGACAGGGGGAGATCGGCGGAGCGCGCGTTGGTCTTCGACAGTTCGTGCTCCCCCGTACGGCTCCACCTATGCCGTACCAGTATCAGATCGACGAACCCGGGGCTCAATGTGGTGTCGACGACGATCTGCTCCCGCGCCCGTTCATCGTTTTGGGTGAGGACGACCAGAAGATTGAAACCGTTGACGCCATAGCGGATTTCAACCTCGATGGACGCGAGGACTTCGTCATCGGCGCTCCCTTTGCCAACGTCGGGGACGGAGCGGTTTACGTGGCCTATCGGCGTGAGCCGACGATTGAAGGCGATTACGTGCTTTCGCAGTTGTCCCGGAGTCCGGACGACGTCGAGCGTTTGGCCGGACTCAGGATCAATGGCCGGTCGAACCAGGACGAAGGACTCGGCGAGATCATCGGCCGAAGTCTGATCGTGACGGAGTCCAGCGGGTTCGTTCGCAGCGACGGCATCGACTTCAACGGCGACGGCGTGGATGATCTGGTGCTGGGCAACCCTCACGCCGACAACGATCGCGGCGAGATCATCATCGTATTCGGCACCGATGATCTGATTTCGCCGCAAGGCGGCCTGGACCTGTCCTGCCTCCTGAACGAGACGGGTCTTCCCGCCGATCCGAGCGGTCTGTTCGATATTCCCCGGGAGCCGGGTAGTTGTCCTGTGCCCAGCCCACCGACCGGGTGGTTTGAAGACGGCGACGGCGTCCCGCGCGCGATCCGCATCACGGGCGAGAATGAGGGCGATCTGTTCGGATTCAATGTCGCAGTGGCCGGCGATTTCGACGGCGACGGCAGGAGTGACCTGCTCGTCGGCGCTCCGGACGCTTCGCCCATGTTTGACAGCAACGAGGACGGAGTTCCCGACACTCCGGGCATCGACGTTGTGAATCTGGACGACCCTGATGCGCCGTTTGGCGACGGGCTGAAGGACGATGTCAACGGCGACGGCGTCGTCAACGCAGGCGACAACCTGGAAAACGCCGGGCTGGTCTACCTCATCCTCGGCTCCAACGACCTGGTGACGCTGGCGGCCACGCGCGACCAGCGCAAACAACGCACGATCCCCGTGCTCGGCCTGGGCCGGAGCGACTTCCGCGGATTGGTCCTCATCGGGCGCGAAGAGGGCGACCAACTCGGCGGTGGCGTGGAAATCAAGCGCGACCGGCGCTCATTCGGAGTCGGGCCGGCGGGCGACATCGACGGCGATGGCCGCGATGACATTCTGGTGGGCTCCATTCTCGCGGATCCGGGCGGTCGAACGGACGCGGGCGAAGCGTATCTGGTATACGGGTTCTCGCCGTAAAAAACCGCGCGTGGCGTTGCTCGGGGGTGCGCTGCTGGTTTACTTGCCCGATCGACGGGTATAATGCAGGTGAGATGACAGCAATCGCGCGTATCACTCCCTGCGTCGCCGGCATCTGGTCGTTGGTTGGCGCCAGCTTGCTGGCGCCTGTGCCGACGCCCGTTCGCCCGCAGTGGCAATCGGTATCGGCGCCCGACGCCCAGGTCTGGGTCTCGGTGCCGTCGGAGGCGACGTTCGAAGCCGCGACGCAGGCGTTATCGACGCGCCCCACCGGGGACGATTCCTTCCGCCCCTCCCATTTCACGGTCGCGTCGGTCATCGTGACGCTGGAGCGGTCGCGTTCCATCTGCCTGTCCCGCATTGGCGGCCTCTACGGGCCGTAGTTCCGCCCGCCTCAATTCGCCGGCGGCGGACGCTTCGATCAACTCAGTCATCAGCAAAACAATAAGGGCAGGAATATGGCAGTCGCACAAATCGTATTGAAGTCCTTTGAGAAGGTCTTCGGGTCGCGAAACGCGCGCATTCTCAAGAGACTGGCGCGTACGGCGGACAAAGTTGAGCAGCTCGAGGCCGAAGCGCGGGCCCTGAGCGACGAGGCACTTCGCGCCAAGACGGACGAATTCAAACAGCGCATTCGGGACGGTGAGGAAGTCGAGGACCTCATGGGCGAAGCGTTCGCGGTTCTGCGCGACGCCTCGCGCCGCGCCGCGGCCCACCGGCACTTCAACTGCCAGCTCGTCGGCGGGCAGGTGCTCTACGACGGCCAGGTGGCCGAGATGAAGACCGGCGAGGGCAAGACCATCGTTTGCCACCTGGCGGCGTATGTGCGTGTCCTGGCGGGGATGAAGGTCCACATTGTCACGGTGAACGACTACCTGGTCCGTCGCGACGCCGAGTTTGCCAGCCCGATCTTCGAGATGCTCGGGGTGTCCGTGGGCTACATTCAGTCGCAGCTCGATCCCAGCGGAGCGGAGGGCATTCGCAAGAAGGCCTACGCCTGCGACATCACCTACGGGACCACCAGCGAGTTCGGTTTTGACTACCTCCGAGACAACATGAAGATCAGGCACAGCGACCAGGTGCAGGGACGGCTGGACTACGCCATCGTGGACGAAGTGGACTCGATCCTGATCGACGAGGCCCGCACGCCGCTGATCATCTCGGGTGGCGGCATGGAGGACGAGGCACGATACAAGTGGGCCGACAACCTGGCCCGCTTCCTGGTTCGCAAGCAGCAGCAATTCAATCGGCAGACGGCGGAGCGGGTCGCCAAGGAGTGGGGCAACGAGCTGCCCGAACAGCTCCGCAACGACGCCAAGGCCGAGGGCGGTTTCAAGCGGTTCAAGGTCGACCCCTACATGGTCAGCGAGGACGAGGCCGAGGCGATCGGGCATCGCCAGTGTTTCGTGGTACAGCGCGACCGCAAGGCCGTCTCCGTGACGCACGAGGGCATTGCCCTGGCGCAGGACGAGGCCGGGATCGGCAGCTTCTACGTCGGCGACAACATGGACCGCCCGCACCTGATCGAGCAGGCCCTGCGGGCCCACGTGGTCTACGAGCGCGACAAGGACTACGTCGTACAGAATCGCGAGGTCATCATTGTCGACGAGAACACAGGGCGGCTCATGATCGGGCGCCAATGGTCCGACGGGCTGCACCAGGCCGTCGAGGCCAAAGAAGGGGTTCCCATCAAGCAGGAGACGCAGACGCTGGCGACCATCACCGTGCAGAATTTCTTCAAGCTGTACGACGTGATGTCCGGCATGACGGGGACGGCCGCCACCGAGGCCGACGAGTTCCTCAAGATCTACAAGCTGGACGTCGTGGAGATCCCCACGAATCGCCCGGTCAACCGAGTGGATCACAACGACAAGATGTACCGCAACGAGCAGCAGAAGTTCGCGGCCATCGTGGACGAGATTTACGAGGTGCGGCGTCGAGGCCGGCCCCGCGATCCCTTTTTGATTGCTGATGTTCTCACCGCGCTGAAACCCATCATCGGCGCCCAGGGAGGCGATACGTCCCGGATCGACGAGGCGATGCGCCAGTTCAACAACGCCGAGGAGGGCGACGAGCAGGTCATTGATTTCATGCTCGAGATTTACGACGAGATGATGGGCGATCTGGTCCGCGGCAAGCCGGTCCTCGTCGGGACGACGAGTGTCGAAAAATCGGAAAAACTTTCCGGCCTGCTCGAGCGCACCTACGGGATTGAACACGAAGTCCTCAACGCCAAGAATCACGCCCGCGAGGCGGAAATCGTCGCCAAGGCCGGGCACCAGCAGGCTCCCGTGCGGGGACATGACAAGAGGCCTGTGGGAAACGTCACGGTCGCGACGAACATGGCCGGTCGCGGCACGGACATCAAGCTGGCCGAAGGGGTGGTGCACCCCAAGTGCAAGGTTCCGGACGAGTCGGCGGCCAACGCGCTCTATCCGGCGGGTGTGACCAAGTGCTGCATCAACTGCGAGGAGTACGATCCGGCGACGAACTGCGCCCACTGTTTCAAGCCCAAGATCGACCCGAGGTTTCCGGCGATGGGGCGCAAGGTATGTTCGCTCAACGCGCCGTGCGGCCTGCACATCGTGGGCACCGAGCGGCACGAAGCGCGGCGAATCGACAATCAGCTTCGCGGGCGCTCGGGTCGGCAGGGCGACCCGGGTTCGAGCCGTTTCTTCATTTCGCTGGAGGACGACCTGGTCAAGCTGTTCATGCCGGACTGGATGCTGAAGATGATGGAGAAGCTCGGCTTCACGGAGGGGGCCAGCATCGAGGACAAGCGGCTCAACAAGGGCATCGAGCGGGCTCAGCGCAAGGTGGAAGAGCGCAATTTTTCGAGCCGCAAGCACCTGCTCGAGTGGGACGAGCCGATGGACTACCAGCGGAAGGAGTTCTACGGCGCCCGCCAGCGCATCCTGGAAGGGCGCGATCTCGAATCGCTCATTTTCAATACCATTGACAACTCCATCGCGGAAAGTGTCACGCGCTTCATGGCTCGCAATTTCCGCGAGCAATGCATCGCCGACTGGTGTCGATCGGTGCTGGACCTCCAGATCGACCCCAAGGTTCTGGATGTTGACGACCCGGACGACATGCAGGACCGCATCCGCGAGACGGCCAAGAACGAGGCTCGCGAGACCATTCGAACTTCTCTGATCGAATACATTGATCCCGAAGCGGACCCCGTCGAATGGAACCTCGGCGAGTTTGTGAAGTGGGCCGATCGAAGCTACGGCTTCAGGATGACCCAGAACCAACTTCGCAGGATGGATTCCGCCGAGATCGAGGACGCCCTCACGGAGGCGGCTGAGAAGCACTTCGACGACGTCGACTTAAGCGGCATCGAGGCGTACCTCGACGACGCCTTCGGGCGCCGGCAACTGTGCGAATGGGCCCGCAACAAGTTCGAGATCGAGGTGGATGAGCAGGAACTGGTCGATAGACCGCGCGACGCGGTTATTGAGCTCTTCAAACAACGCGTTCGCCAGGCGTACCACGAGCGGGAGATTGCCTATCCTGTGGAACAGTGCCTGGTGCATGCTTTCGCCGATGCGACGTCGGACAATGCCCAGGCGTGCGAAATCGTCTGCCGTTGGGCGAAGGTGAAGTACGGCGTCGACTGGTCGGTGGAACAGATTCAGGGCAAATCGGGGAACGAGATCGCGCGCCGCCTGCTCGGTCTTCAGAGAGATTTTCTGGACAATGGAAAGATCGACGCTGAGGTGGACCGCGCGCTGGCCACACACGACGGGGACGAGCTGGCCGCCTGGGCGAAATCCCGCTTCCGCAACGCGTGGGATCCCGAGAAGTTCGAGACTGCCTCGAACGGCCGCCGCGACGTTCTGCTGGACATGGGTCGCCGATGGATCCGCTATGAGCTTTCCATGCTCGAGCAGCACATTCTGCTGCGGATTTTCGATCAGGCCTGGAAGGATCATCTTCTGGAGATGGACCGTCTCAAACACGCGATCATGCAGCGTCCCATGGGCGGGGACCAGACGCACCCGCAGAGCCAGTACGCGATCGAAGGGCGCGAGTTTTTCGACCAGATGTGGAGCCTCATCCGTGCCCGCGTGACCGATATCATATTCAAGTTGCGGGCCGCGCCGCCGGCGTCGGGTCCCACGGTGACGAGCGCCACGCCGTCTCGGATGCAGATGATGCACGCCGACGCCACGAACGCTGCGTTCGCCGGGGCCGCCGACGACGAGCGGGCGGCCATGCAGGCTCAGCGGGCGGAACAGAAGGTCGAAACCATTCGCCGCGAGGCGCCGAGAGTGAAACGGAACGACCCCTGTCCGTGCGGTTCGGGAAAGAAATACAAGCACTGTCATGGCCGCGCGGGGTAGGTGCGGGGGCTTCTGCTTCATCAGGGGAATCCAGGATATCGGACGGGATCTCCGCGCGGGCCGAGAGCGACGGGACCGCCGCGGGGTGCGAGCGAACATGGCAGCTGCAAAAGCGGAACACGGGGTCGTCCAAAGCTCAACTGTCCGATATAGTTTCGGAGGCATATGAGAACACGGCCGACCGAGCGGCGCCGCCCGCCGTGCCTACCCGAGAGGCGCTCTGCTCGCCGGTCACCGAATGCCAGCACGACGGCACACGGCTTGTCGCGCCGGTTCAAGCACGCGGAGTTGATCATGACACGGAGCCGCAGAGCGGGTCGCGTCAACGTCAAGGCCCTGGTCATACTTGTTGCGGTATTCGCGCTGCTCGTGATCGGGGCTTTTGGCGCCCGGCACGTTCGCAGGGAAATGATGGCGAAAGAGGCGCGGGCGGCGGGTCTAGCTGCTCTCGATGCGGGCGATCTCGAGGAAGCGTGCCTCCAGCTCAAGCGCTATTTGAATCACCGGCCCGACGACGTCGAGATGCTCGAACGATACGCCTCGTCGCGTCTGGCGATCCGCCCTCGCACACAGGAGCACGTGAGCTACGCGATCGCCGCTTATCGGCGATTGCTACGTCATCGTCCTCATGACGACGAGATCTGCGACCGCCTGGCGAGATTGTTTCTGCTGCGCAGGGATTTCAGGGACCTCGAATGGGTATGCCGGCATCGCCTGGACGGCGCGCCCGACGATGTCAGCGCGAAGACGGACCTGGCCCGGGCGCTACTGGGCGAGGACAAACCGGAAGAGGCGGCGGCTTTGCTCGCGCCCGTGCTCGACGAGCACCCGGAGGCGGTCGAGGCTTACGTCCTGTACGCCAACGCGCTGCTTCGCTCTGACGAATCGGGCGAGGCGGTGGAAGAGGTGCGTGGGTTGCTCGATCTGTGTGTCGAAAGAAACCCCGACTCGGTCCTGGCGCATACGCAGCGGGCCCGATTTCATCGTGACTCGCTTTCAGGGAGGAAAGAGCCGAACCCCGGTCTCGCTCGCGCCGATCTCGAGGCGGCCGACACGCTGCATACGGATCTGCCGCAGGTGGTCCTCGACCTGGCCAACGAATGGGCGGCCGCCGGTGAACCCGACCGAGCCGCGGCAGCTCTGGCGCGCGTATCGGACACCGGCGTCGAAACGCTCGTGGGCCACGGACTCGATCCAGACAAGTTCCTGCTTGAGTGGCATCTGATCAACGCCTCGGTCGCCAGTCAACGTCGATCGAGGGTGGAAATGGAGCGGGCGGCTGATGACGGGCTGGCCGTATTGAGCGGAGGTTATCGATCCGCCTATCTCGAGACCGCGATGGACCTTTATCTCGAAGCCGGCAAGCCCGACAAGGCCGATCAGATTCTCGCTGAGTATCGAAAGGTCATTACGGGGGTTGCTGAAGGTTCTACGCAAAGCGACGACGTACTGGCGATGTTCGCCGCCCGGATTAAGTACGCCCGGAACAAGCCTTACGAGGCTATCAACGAGCTGGAACCTCTCGTGGCCCGCTCCCCGGAACGCTACGCGGCCAGGAGACTGCTCGCGCAATGCTACGTGGTCACGGGTCAATCACGGCGGGCGATTCGAAGCCTGGAGCGATGCGTGCAAATGAGGCCGGATGAGGAGTCCGCCAAAATCCAGCTCGTCAAGCAGTATCTCCGGGAACGGCGGTGGGGCGAAGCACTGCAGCATGCGCGGACGTTGGGGCGCGACGAGTTTGAATCCAACCTCCTCAGAATCGAGTCGTCCATTCGCGGCATCAGCAACGACGTCTCGCATCCTGAAGTCATCGAGCGTCTGCACACCCAGTTGACCGAGCTTCGCAACAGCCATCCGGATTCGTCCGCCGTGCGCATGCTGCTGGCCGCCCTTGCCGAGTACGAGGGCCGTGCTGAAGACGCCGTAAGCGAACTCGAGATGGCGATCGAGGAGTGCTCCGACTCACTCGATCCGGCCATCCAACTGGCTCAACTTCTTCAACGATTGAAACGGTTGGAGGAAGCGATTGAGGTTTGTCGGGCGGCGGCGGAGCGGCATCGGGAGTCGGCGCGCCCCTGGATCCTGCTTGCGGAGTTCCTGCTGTCGGCGGGTCGTCCGGAGGAGGCTCGAGCGACGCTGGATGCGGCCGAGCAGGCCGTCAGCGGACAACAGCAACATCACGATATTGCGATGGCGCGGGCGCGCCTCCATCTGCGACTCGAAGAACGTGAAAAGGCCATCGCCAAGCTGGTGGCGATCGCCGACCTGGAACCGAGCGACATTCACTCTCGACTTGCCCTCCTGGAGCTGCCCGAGCTCTATCGCGACCCGGCTGCGGCCCAGCCGCTGGTTGACGAGTTGAAGGCCATCGAGGGCGCCCGGTCCGGCATCCATTGGCGCCTCCATCAGGCGAGAGTCTGGCTGGCCGGCGATGGCTGGCGGGCGCGCGAGAACGATGTGGTTGAAGTCCTGACGCATTGCATTGAAGTCGATCCGGAGTGGAGCCGGCCGGTTCTCATTCTAGGCCGCATGTACGAGCGTCTGAATGACCTGGGCCGAGCTGAAGAGATATATCGCCGACTCCTGGAAGTGCGCCCGGACGCCATTGCGGTTGTGGATCGGCTGCTTAGATTGCTGGAGCGGCACAACCGTCTAACCGAGGCCAAGGAGATTCTCGATCGGCTCCCGTCAGATCTGCCCGGGTTGACCGGCCACCGCGTTGATATTGCGACGGCGACGGGCGAGTTCGCCACGGCTATCGGAGAGCTCCGGGCGCTGGTCGCTTCGGATCCAGCCAACGCCGAGGCCCGCATTCTGCTGGCGCGGCTGTTGTACCTCGAGCAGCGTAACGCATCTGAGGCTTTCCGCTTTCTGGACGAGGCGTCTCAGATCGATCCTGACGCGCTGGTCGTGCACGCGGTGCGCGCGCTCATCCTGCGATCGGAGGGCGAGGACGAGGAGGCGAAGCGCGTCCTGGACGAGCAGGTTGCCAGGCGGGGCGATTTCGCCGCGATTCTACTTCGCGCGCGGTTCCACGCGCTTCAAGGGCGATTCGAACTTGCCGAGCATGACTACCGTCGCCTCATTGGGCTGGATGATGCGGCAGCGGGCTACGAACTGCTGGGCCGCTTTTACATGTCTCGCGATCGCGTTGATGATGCGATTGCCGCTTGGAAAAAGGGGGTGGACGTCGATCCGGATCGGGCGTCAACCCGCAGGATGCTGATGAAAGCATTGCTCGCTGAAGAGGATGAGCAGCGCCGTGCCAGCGGGCGCGAGATGCTCGAGGACCTTCTGGCGAACAATCCGGATGACGCCGATCTTCTCACGGTTCGGGCACGGGTGCTTTTGCGCGACCACGGTCAGGAAGCGGTGAGTGAGGCTCGGCGGTTGCTGAGTCGCGCTGTGCAGTTGGACAGCCGCGCCGTGACCACTCAACTCGTGCTCATCCGGCTGGAAGCTTCGGAGGGCGATCTCGACGCGGCCGCCGATGCGGCCCGCCGGGCGCTGGGCTATAACCCCGGAAACCCCGACCTGCTGATGGCCCAGGCCGAACTGGAGCGAGCCAGAGGTGACTTGTCCCGAGCCCGGGAGATCGCCGAGGTGGTTCTGGCCCGCGATCCGGGCCGCGCCGATGCGTACGGGCTGCTGGCGGATGTGGCGTTTGTCAGCCGCGATCCCGACACGGCGCTCAACATGATCAACGAAGCCCTGGTCCTGGCGCCTGGCGATCCGAGTCTTCAGTTGAAACGGGCCGCCGTGTTGGAGACGCGGGGTGAGGCGGACCAGGCCATCGAGTACTTGTCCGAGTTTGTGCAAACCGGCGCCGGCGGCGCCGCGTCCGATGTGATCCTTGCGCTGGCGGAGCTTTGCTGTCGGCAGGGCGACCGTGAGGCCTATGAACGTTGGATTCAGCAGGCTGAACAGTTGCGTCCCGGCGCACCTGAGATCATTCGCACGCGGCTTCGATGCCTTGCGGCTGGAGGGCTTTTCGGCCGCATTCCTCCGCTTCTGTCTCAGTGGCGCGACCAGCATCCCGACGAAATGGAAACGGTCGTCGTCGGCGCCACGCTCCTGATTCGATCGGACGACCTCGATCTGCAACGACAGGCGCGGGCGCACCTCGAGGATGTCGTGAAGATGCGGCCGGAGCGGGTCGATGCGCACCTCGCGCTTGCACAGGTCACATACGTTCTGGGCGATCTCGAAGGCGCTTGCGCAGCGTATCGGCAAATTCTCGATATCGACCCCGACCATGATCAGGCGCTCAACGACCTGGCCTGGATTCTCGCCGTCGATCTCAACGATCCGGAAAGCGCCATTACACTGGCCGATCGTGGGGTCCAACTCCATCAGGACGATGCCCACATGCGTGATACGCGGGGAGTGGTCCTGACGAAGCTGGGCCGCATTGCCGAGGCCGTTTCCGATCTGAAAATGGCCGCGACCCTGGCCGAAATCAACAACATTCACGCTACCCACGCACGGGCGTTGATGCACCTCTCAGAGGCCCTTGTGCTTAACGGCGAACCCGAGGAGGCTCTGGAGCGATTGAGGGCCGCCCGCGACATCGACCGCGCGCACGATGTCCTCAACGCCGAAGAGCGGTCCAGAATCGACGGGCATTTGAACACCTCATAATTGATGCTCGGGTCCAGCGATCTGTTTAAGCCTGGAGGCCTGCCTGTGTCGCCGGCTCTCCGGATCAATGCACGGGCGGGCTCCGCCGCCGATCGCGGCAGTCATTGCCCATGGCGTACGGCCGGGCACATGGCCGCAAGGGGTCCGGTCCGATAGCTTCAGATGCATTCGCCTTTGACCGACTATTGAGGTGAGCGTCCGCAGTCGGGGTCGGCCGGGACGCTGAGTGCGGAAACGGGATTCTGGTTATGGACGGCCATGACTGCGTGGTGGTGCTGGCGGGCGGTCAGGGCAAACGGCTCAAGCCGTACACGTCGGTCCTGCCGAAACCCCTGATTCCGGTGGGCGACATCCCGATCCTCGAGGTGGTTATCCAGCAACTGCGCAACGCGCGTTTCAAACGGCTGATACTCGCAGTCAACCACCACGAACATCTGCTTCGCTCGTACTTCGGTGACGGGGGCCGTTTTGGTGTCAGCATCGAGTACAGCAAGGAGGACCGCGCGCTCGGGACGGTCGGGCCGTTGCGCCTGGTGGTTGACCGACTGCCCGACCACTTCATTGTCATGAACGGGGATCTGCTGACCGATTTTGCCTACCGTTTTTTCCTGGAGGATCACGTTGCGTCGGGCGGCGTTCTGACGGTCGGCACGTGCCGGCGTTCGGTGCATCTGGGTGACGGGGTGATCGAGGCTGCGGCGGACGGCACGATCGCGGGCTTCCAGGAGAAACCGGTCGTCAACTTCTGGATCTCCAGCGGCATCTACGCCATGAGCCGTTCCATTCTCCGGCATATTCCGTCGGATCGTCCGTTCGGCATGGATGAACTGGTACTCGGGCTTCTGGAAAAAGGCGTTCCGGTGCGGACGTTTCCGCACCGTGGCGAGTGGTACGACATCGGGAATGCCGAGGATCTGGAGGAGGCCAACGTTGCCTTCGCCGAGCGGCGACAAGCCTTCCTGCCGGCCGGGGGCGGGCTGGCGGGCGTGGCATAAGGCGATCGGCACGAGTCGGTCCAACCATGGAACTACCCGGAACGTCCGTTTTGGTGACCGGTGGCACGGGATTCATCGGCTCGCATCTGGTCGAGCGACTCGTCACCGAAGGATGTCGCGTACGCGTGCTGGCCAACTACAAGAGCCGGCCCGATGTGGGGAATCTGGCGTGTGTTGATCGGGCCATCCGCGATCGGATCGACCTGGTCTGGGGCGACGTTTGCGATCGGGATTCCGTCATGCAAGTGACGGAGGGCGTCTCGGTGGTTTTTCACCTGGCCGCGTTGATCGGCATCCCGTACTCCTATATCGCCCCCGAGTCATACATCAGGACGAACATCCAGGGTACGTTGAACGTTCTTCAGGCCGCGCGAAGCTGTGGCGTGGAGCGCGTCATTCACACCTCGACTTCCGAGGTCTACGGTTCCGCTCAGCGTCTTCCGATCGACGAGTTGCACCCGCTCGTCGGTCAGTCCCCCTACGCTGCGGCGAAAATCGGCGCGGACAAGCTCGTCGAGAGCTTCGGCCGCAGTTTCGACTTGCCTGTCACCACCGTACGCCCCTTCAATGTCTTCGGGCCGCGCCAGTCGGATCGGGCCGTCATCCCGACGATCGTCGCCCAGAGCGTGGCCGGCATCGATCCGGTCCGGATTGGTGACGCCTCGCCGAAGCGCGATTTCACCTTCGTGACCGACACGGCGGAGGGTTTCGTCCGGGCCGCCCTTTGCGATCAGGCTATCGGGCGTACTATCAACATAGGCAGCGGCCGTTCCATCTCGATAGGTGACCTGGCCGCCCGCATCTGCCGCAAAACGGGCGGCGCGCAGGTCACGACCGAGAATGACCGTCGAAGGCCTTGCCGCAGCGAGGTCTGCGAGCTGCTCTGCGACAACACCCTGGCCCGGGAGTTGCTCGGCTGGTCGCCGACGGTTGACCTTGACGAGGGGCTGGACCGGACCATCGCATTCGTGCGTGAGAACCCGCACTGGTTTACCCCGGAGCGATATCGGGTATGAGTCCATCCGCCGTCAGTTGATTCATCGCGGCAGCACCGAGGATTTAGCGCATTTTTCACGTCTCCGCGGTGGATTTCGTCCGTTGGTTTCGGTAGTATCTCCGCAGGGAAACCATTGAATCCCTCCGGGAGACGACCGGCTGGCGTGGAGCGTCAGCGCCGCTTGGCTCGCCGGTCGACCATAAACCCTGACAAGAACCGGGATCGACGCACGCGCCCGCGATTTGAGATTCGAGGGGGCGTGGCGGTACGTCGAGGACAGGACGGTGGCCGGGCGAGAGACGGCCCGAGCGTCGGCCACTGGGAAAGTGTACTGAAAACAAGCGGGACGATAAGCGGGTTTCGCACAGAGCAACATTGGCTGAAGCGTTATGGAAAGACTGATCAACATCAGGAACATCGGCATCATCGCGCACATCGATTCCGGTAAGACGACCCTTACCGAGCGCATACTTTTTTACGCGGGGCGCATCCATCGCATGCACGAGGTGAAAGGCAAGGACGGCGGCGCGACCATGGACTTCATGGATATCGAGCGCGAACGGGGTATCACGATTACCTCGGCGGCCACACAAGTCTCGTGGAAGGATTTCGACATCAACATCATCGATACGCCCGGACACGTGGATTTCACGATCGAGGTCGAGCGGGCCCTTCGGGTGCTGGACGGTGCCGTCCTCGTGCTGTGCGCCGTGAGCGGCGTCCAATCCCAGTCGCTGACCGTGGATCGCCAGATGAAGCGATACCGCGTGCCGCGCATCGCCTTCATCAACAAGATGGATCGCACCGGCGCCGATCCGGCCAACGTCCTGGCCGAGATGGAATCCAAGCTGGGGCATGTCGCCGTACCGATGCAGGTTCCGATCGGCAGGGGCGACGGCTTCGAAGGCGTTATCGACCTGATCGAAATGAAGCGGCTCGATTTCGCCGGCGATATGGGTGAGAAGGTCCGCGTGTCGGAGATTCCCGAGTCGTTGCGGGATGAAGCCAATCGGGCCCGCCACGGCCTGTTGGACACGCTGAGTTTGTACGACGACGAGTTGATGGAAGCGATGCTGGAGGAGCGCGAGATCACTCCCGAGCTGATTCACCGTGCCGTACGCACGGCTTCGCTCAATCGTGACATCACTCCGGTGTTCTTCGGGAGCGCCTTTCATAACCAGGGCGTCCAGCCGCTGCTGGGTGCGATCGGGCGATATCTGCCGAGCCCGCTGGATCGCGTGGCGTACGCCGCCGACCACCACAACGACGGCGCCGAGACGGCCGTCACGGCCGACCCCAGCGGTTTGCTGGTTGCGATGGCCTTCAAACTGGTTGACGAACCCTTTGGGCAGGTGACCTATACCCGCCTCTACCGGGGTGCCATGGAGCGGGGAAAACGGTACCTCAATTCACGCACCGGGCGGAAACAGCGCATCATGCGCATCCTCAGGATCCACGCAGACCACCGCGAGGACGTCGACCACGCCCGAGCGGGCGACATTGTCGGCATCATGGGAATCGACTGCAATTCGGGTGACACGTTGTGCGACGTGGGGAGTAATCTTGCGCTCGAGGCCATCGACGCGATGGAGCCGGTGATTTCGTTAGCCATCAATCCGGCCAACTCCGCCTCGCGCGACAAGATGTCCAAGGGCCTTCATCGTTTCATGAAGGAAGATCCGACGTTCCACGTTCGCTACGACGAAGAGGCCGACGAGACCCTGATCAGCGGCATGGGCGAGCTGCATCTGGAGGTTTACGTTGAGCGGCTCCGCCGGGAATACGACTGTACGCTGGAGGTCGGGCGACCCAAGGTCACCTACCGGGAGGCCCCCACCAAACCGGCCGACTTCGATCACAGGTTCAAGAAGCAGACTGGTGGGGCCGGGCAGTACGCTCACGTCGTGGGCCGTCTGGAACCGCTTCCTGAAGACAGCCCCGATGACTACATTTTCGAGAACCGCGTGACCGGGGGCCACATTCCGACCGAGTTTATTCCGTCGGTGGACAAGGGCTTCCAGATGGCACGCACCAAGGGGCCGCTCGCCGGGTTCGAAATTGTCAAGGCGCGCCTCATCGTTGAAGACGGTTCGTCACACGCGGTGGATTCGTCGGACCTGGCCTTCCAGATTTGCGCAAGAGCCGCGTTTCGAAAGGCATTTCTCGCGGCCTCGCCGGTCCTGCTCGAACCGATCATGCGTGTGGAAATCGAGACGCCCACGCAGTTCCAGGGCAACATCACGGGCGACCTGGCAAGCCGAAGAGGCGTCATCACCGGTGTGGAGATGAAGCCGACCACGTGCATGGTCACCGCCGAGCTGCCGCTGGCCAACATGTTCGGCTACGCCACCGACATCCGGTCGATGTCCCAGGGGCAGGCGACCTTCACGATGGAGTTTTTGACGTACCGGCGCACACCCACGTCGGTCCAGGAAGAGGTCATTGCCCGGCAGAAAGAGTCGCGCGCCGGCGTCAAAGACTGACGCGTTCGCCGGCAGGCAAGTGGCAAGCCCCGCTCTCCCGTTCAGACGGGCGAGCGGGGCTCGTTTCTCAAGCCGCAGGCCGATCACAGGCCGGCGTCCATTCCTATTGAACCGGGTTCACGACGACACAGTTCCCCGTACACGCGAACGGCGTTGGCACCGGCGGTGCAGGCAACGTATCGATCTGCCAGCCCGGCCCGCGGATGATGACGCAGTGCCAGTGATCGTGGCAGTCGCCGATATCGCTGCTGCGGCAATCTGGGTATTTGGGCTGCCGCGGCTGGGGATGCTGGTGACCTTCCATCACGATCGAGGCCGCATGCCCGTCCACGAAGGCGGCCTCGAACGTCCAGGGACGTCCGTGCCAGCCTTTGATGACGGTGTCGACATCGTGGGGCGTCTCGCCTGACAGCGATTCGCATCCGTCGATGCCGTAGTTCATGCGGTAGCCGAATCGCCCGCAGTTTTCAATAAAGTAAATCGTGTTTGCGGGATTGGGCACGCGTGAGATCGGTTTCAGGAATGCCGAGTTGCTCTCCAGTTTGCAGTCGGCGCCGGGGACACCGACCCACAACGTGCTCGCCGAGTAGCTGTTCCCGTAGTGATCGTACGAGGAAAGCCGCGAGTTCAGCCATGCCGCGTAGTGATGCCCGGTGTAGCCGCGGTCGGACGGGCACTTGAAGATCGGCACATCCAGCGCCATGTCGTTCTTCCAGTTGATCTGGTTCGGACCCGGATCGCGCTGGTAATCAGTGAAACCGCCCTTGTAGATGACCGGGTTCAGGCGGCGCGTCGCCGGCCCCCGCCCCATCATCGTCCCCCACTTGGACGTGACGGGGCTGCGGCCCTGTTCCGGCTCGCCCTTTCCGGACTTGCCGCCCCACTCGTACTCGCCCATCGCTCCGCACGCCTGTCCCATGAGCGGATGCGTGGGGAAGGACATCTCGCTCTTGTCGCCGGCCGCGTAGGTCTGCCCGGCGGTCGCGATGCCCTTCAGGTTGGCGCTGCAGGCGGCTCGTTTGGCCTGCTCGCGCGCCTTCTTCAGTGAAGGAAGAAGAAGGCTGATCAGCAAGGCGATAATGGAGACCACGACCAGCAGCTCGATGAGCGTGAAGGCCGTACGCCGCCTTACGTTCGGGCGGCGCGGCCGCCCTCGACACAGTACCGTACACATGACTCATACCTCCAGACTATGATGAATGATGTACCTGCGCGGGAGGGCGCACGAGCGCCCGACACACCCGCGCAAAACAACCTTATAGATGATGGTGAGCTCCAGGTTTTGCTCAGAACGTCCCGAAGGGACGCCGGCGTGCCCCGGAGCGGTCAGTTGGCGCGTCGCTCTTCGTGTTGACGTACGAAATGCGCGCGTCCGCCGACCACGGTTCCTGGCCGCGGTCAACTTCTGTCTAATTTAAGAATACGTACGAATTCGGGCGGGCGCCCTGCAGACTTCCGCAATTGATGGATGGGTGCCGCGAACACCCGACTGCCTGGGGCGGGGGTGTCGATCGGTCAAAGCCGGGCTTGAATTCGCTTGGCATACAACTTGAAACCGCAGCTCCTGGTGAATGTGAGAAGCCTCGCCCACCCGCCGTGGCGGGTGGGCGAGGCCTGTATTCGTTTACGTCCGCCGGCCGGCGCATTGGCCTGCCGACGTGCGTCCCGGGTCGATCATCGAACCGGATTCACGACGCCGCCGCTTTCGCCGCAGGGCATATTCGTCTGGACCGGCGGTGCCGGCAGGGTGTCGATCTGCCAGCCCGGCCCGCGGATGATCACGCAGTGCCAGCGGTTGTAGCACTGTTCCGGATCCTCGGCGGCGCAGTCCGGGTACGTGGCGAGCCGCGGCTGCGGCTGCTGGTGTCCTTCCATGACAATCGTGGCGGCGTGGCCGTCGACGAAGCTGACCTCGAACGTCCACGGCCGGCCGTGCCAGCCCTTGATGATGGAGTCCACGTCGGCGCCCAGATTACCGGACAGCGAGTCACAGCCGTCCTCGCCGTAGTTCTTCCGCCACCCGAACCGACCGGCGTTCTCAATAAAGTACACCGTGTTCGCGGGGTTCGGCACGCGCGAGATCGGCTTAAGGAATGCCGAGTTGCTCTTGAGCCTGCAGTCGCCGCCGGGGACGCCGATCCACGATGCGTTCGCGGAGTAGCTGTTGCCGTAGTGGTCAAACGACGACAGGCGCGACTCCTGCCACGCGGCGTAATGGTGCCCCGTGTAACCGCGGTCCGAAGGACACTTGAAGATCGGCAGATCGAGCTCCATGTCGTTCTTCCAGTTGATCTGGTTCGGACCCGGATCGCGCTGGTAATCGGTGAACCCGCCCTTGTAGATGACCGGGTTCAGGCCGCGCGTCGCCGGCCCGCGACCCATCATGGTGCCCCATTTTGACGTGACCGCCTGACGGCCCTGTTGCGGTTCGCCCTTGCCGGACTTGCCGCCCCATTCATACGACCCCAACGCGCCGGGAAGCTGCCCCATCAGGGGGTGAACCGGGAAGGACATTTCGTTTCGGTCGCCGGCCGCGTAGGTATTGCCGGCGGTCGCGATGCCCTTCAGGTTTGAGTTGCAAACCACACGTTTGGCCTGCTCACGCGCCTTCTTCAGCGAAGGAAGAAGGATGCTGATGAGCAAAGCGATAATGGACACGACGACCAGCAGCTCGATGAGCGTAAAGGCCGGATGCCCCCTCGATCCCTGGCGGCCGGGCCGCCTCCGACTTTTGATGCTGCACATGATTCAGACCTCCAAAACTATGATGAATGATTTACCTGCGCGGGCGGGACACGTGCGCCCGTGAACCCGCGCATCACGACAAAAACCTTCGAATATCTGGCGGGACCCAGGAACGGCGCGTCACGAGCGTCACCGTTGTGATCCCGTATTACCGAGCGGCGGGCCCTTCGTTACTGCATGTGCCGCGGGGATATGTTGTCCCGGAGCAGAGCACGGCCGCCCCATAAGAATCTTAGGTGCGAGCTGCACCGAAATGCATAATGATTCGGTTATACGTTCTCAATTGGCGGGTCGGTTGTGCGGTTTGCAAGCTGCGGCTGCGAACACTTGAAAATGGCTGACAGAAGCCGCCCTCGGTGCCCGGTAAAACCGAGATGCGCAGTCACGGTGTTATGAATCAAGAATTGCAAAAATACAGGGGGCCCGCATGGCAATAGCTCAGCGAGCGTGCCTCTGGAACGGCTCATACAAAAAGCCTCGCTCGATCCGCTTGAGCGGAATGAGCGAGGCCCATGCGTTCATGATTTTGCCGGTCCAGGCACTGCCCGGCCGGCACGAAGTCGCTCGAGGCGTTACCGCACCGGGTTCACCACGCCGCCGCTTCCGCCGCACGGCATATTGGTTCTCACCGACGGCGCCGGCAACGTATCAATCTGCCAGCCTGGACCGCGGATAATCACGCAGTGCCAGAACTGGTAACATTGCTCCGGATCCTCCGAAGCACAATCGGGGTAACTCGAGAGCCGCGGCTGCGGCTGCTGGTGGCCTTCCATCACGATCGTGCCACCGTGGCCGTCGACAAAGGAGACCTCGAACGTCCACGGACGGCCGTGCCAGCCCTTGATGATGGAGTCCACGTCGGCCCCCAGTTGTCCCGACAACGAGTCACAACCGTCCGCGCCGTAGTTCATCCGCCAGCCGAATCGACCGGCGTTTTCAATAAAGTACAGTGTGTTCGCGGGGTTCGGCACGCGCGAGATCGGCTTCAGGAACGCCGAGTTGCTCTCCAGCACACACCCCGCGCCGGGAACGCCGATCCACGAAGTGTTGGCCGAGTAGCTGTTGCCGTAGTGATCGTACGACGAGAGCCGGGACTGCTGCCACGCCTGGTAATGGTGCCCAGTGTAGCCACGGTCCGAAGGGCATTTGAAGATCGGCACGTCCAGCTCCATGTCGTTCTTCCAGTTGATCTGGTTCGGACCCGGGTCGCGCTGGTAGTCCGTAAACCCGCCCTTGTAGATGACCGGGTTCAGGCCACGTGTTGCCGGGCCTCGGCCCATCATGGTTCCCCACATGGAGGTAACCGCCTGGCGGCCTTGCTGGGGTTCGCCCTTGCCGGACTTGCCGCCCCACTCATAGGCTCCCAGCGCACCCTGGAGCTGCCCCATCAGTGGGTGAACGGGGAACGACATCTCGTTCCTGTCGCTGGCCGCGTATGTGTTGCCCGCGGTCGCGACGCCTTTCAAGCTGGAGTTGCAGACGACCCGTTTGGCCTGCTCACGTGCCTTCTTCAGCGAAGGAAGGAGGATGCTGATGAGCAAGGCGATAATTGACACGACGACCAGCAGCTCGATGAGCGTAAAGGCCGTGTGTCGCTTCGAACTGCGGCGGCGGGGCCGCCCACGACATGTGACAGTACTCATAATCCAAGCCTCCAAAAACTATAACGGATGATTTAAGTGCACAGGCGGGTCACCAGGACCCGTTCACCCGTGCTACACGGCGAAAAGGTCAGGGCGCTCCGTTGAGCCCAGAACGGGTCTTCGCGGGAGACGCTCCCGGAGTTTCCGCTTCGCCAAAGGGCACGACTTCCCGAAGGCTGCGCGGGCGAACCCGCCACGCCGTCGGGCGGCACTCGACCCTTCAAACAAGCTATTTTAATCGCCGGTCACGCCGCGATGAACCGGGATTCCCGCCTAGATAGCAAAAATTTCGACGTTTTTTTTCCGCCCAGCATTCTACCCCTGTTGGAAATCACGCGTTCGAGCGCTTTCGAGCCAGATGCAGCGTCGGGCTTGTCGCGGCGCTTCGGACAAGCGCACCACTCGCGTCACCTATAAGGGGTGAAGGTACACTTGGTCTGAACTTGCTCCAGCAGATGCGGCAACAACGGCTTGGGTGGGCTGCTGGGTCCCCACGCTCAGCAATCCAAGTTCGAGATCGAGAATCCGGGGCCTGGTTGCCCCTGCTGGAGCCGTTCTGGTTCGGGCGGCTGCGCAAGAAGAAGCCCCGCTCAGCCCGGACGAGCGGGTGAGCGAGGCGCATTTTCGTTCACGCCTGGTGCGACCGATCGAGCAACCGGTCAGGGCGAAACGGTGACTTTGCCGATCAGCGGATCGGATTCACGACTCCGCCGCTGCCGCCGCATGGCATCGGCGTCCTCACCGAGGGCGCCGGCAGGGTATCGATCTGCCAGCCGGGGCCACGGAAAATCACGCAGTGCCAGATCTGGTAACATTGCTCCGGATCCTCCGAAGCACAATCGGGGTAACTCGAGAGCCGCGGCTGCGGCTGCTGGTGGCCTTCCATCACGATCGTGCCACCGTGGCCGTCGACAAAGGAGACCTCGAACGTCCACGGACGGCCGTGCCAGCCCTTGATGATGGAGTCCACGTCCGAACCCAGTGCGCCGGACAACGAGTCGCAGCCGTCCGCGCCGTAGTTCATGCGGTACCCGAACCGGCCGGCGTTCTCAATAAAGTAGATCGTGTTTGCCGGATTGGGCACGCGCGAGATCGGCTTCAGGAACGCCGAGTTGCTCTCCAATACGCAACCGGCTCCCGGACGTCCGATCCACGAGGTGCTGGCCGAGTAGCTGTTGCCGTAGTGATCATACGACGAGAGCCGGGACTGCTGCCACGCCGAGTAATGGTGCCCGGTATATCCGCGGTCGGAGGGGCACTTGAAGATCGGCACGTCCAGCTCCATGTCGTTCTTCCAGTTGATCTGGTTCGGACCCGGGTCGCGCTGGTAGTCGGTAAACCCGCCCTTGTAGATGACCGGGTTCAGGCCACGAGTTGCCGGGCCTCGGCCCATCATGGTTCCCCACATGGAGGTAACCGCTTGGCGGCCCTGCTGGGGTTCGCCCTTGCCGGACTTGCCGCCCCATTCATACGATCCCAACGCACCTTGAAGCTGACCCATCAGCGGGTGAACCGGGAAAGACATCTCGTTCCTGTCGCTGGCCGCGTACGTGTTGCCCGCGGTTGCGACGCCTTTCAAGCTGGAGTTGCAGACTACCCGCTTGGCCTGCTCGCGTGCCTTCTTCAGCGAAGGAAGAAGGATGCTGATGAGCAGGGCAATAATGGACACGACGACCAGCAGCTCGATGAGCGTAAAGGCCGTGTGTCGCTTCGAACTGCGGCGGCGGGGCCGCCCACGACATGTGACAGTACTCATAATCCAGGCCTCCAAAAACAAACTATGATGAATGATACTGCTGCAGGGGCGGGTAAAACGTACCCAACAACCCGGGCAACAAGGCAAGCATACGGGAACGCCGCGGCATTCGCAATTCAGCTCTCATGCGAGAGGCCTCAGCGCGTCCAAGCTGTCAGGGGGCGTGTCCCTGGGGACTGCGCACACTCCACCGGCTCTAGCAAGTACGCCATGGCCGACTCTCTGCCTGCATATTCATACGTACCAATTCGGTGCCACAATTCAAGGATTCTCCTTCAATTGAACAAGTTGCTCCGGGTATGGGGCGGCAATCGTTCGTTGGTTTTTCCGGAGGTTTTAGAATTGAAGCAGCAGGGGAATCCAAGTGCTGATTCACTGCGGATTCACCCGCATCCGGCTCCTGCTTAGGGGGGGGCAAGGCCGCCTCGATTCCGATCAACTTTGACGCGACCCGGATCGAATCAAGAGCACCCCTGTCGTGACCACGGCCACCGAGCCCGCCACCATTGTGACGGGCAAGTGCGCCCACGGGTCGTCCTCGGTTAGAGCCGCCCACGACAGAATCTCCGGCCACAGGAAGCTGGCCACGAGCAGGCCGTTGTGTATCGCGTGTATCGTGATCGCCGGCCAGATGGACCCTGAGCGCCAGCGTGCCCATCCCATCAGAACGCCAAGTCCCGCGGTGGCTGCAAAGCGGAAGATGTAGAAGTGAAACGCTGCAAAAGCCGCTGCGGACCAGAGGATCGCCCGCCCAGGTCGGATGGACTGTGCCAGGCCGCTCAACAGAAAGCCGCGAAAGAAGAGCTCCTCACACACGGCCGGGATGATCGCCAGAACGACGAACACGGTCGCCGCCGAAATACCCTTCAGCGCCTCGGCCATCGCCTCGTTCGTTTCGACCAGGCCGGGGGGGCTGCCGAAGATCATGTGCTGCAACACGTAGACCTCGTGGACAACGACCCAGGCTGCACAGCCGATCAGGACCGCGCCCAACATCGGCCTTGTCTTGGGGATGGTGAGTGCGAAAGTCGTCCGAGCGAAGACCTTTCGGAATTTGAGGATTGCATACGGAGCAGCGACAAAGCACAGGGGCATCAGGAGCGCCGTTCCTCGGATGACGTTGTGGGCTGCCGGGTCGCCGCCGAACTGCAGCACGCCCTGCACGTAGAACCAGACCGGGAACAGAAGGGCGGTGCAGAGCGAAACTGTAGTCAGAGAGGGGTAAGATCGAGGTTTGAGCATCCGCCTGCTCAGCAGCGCGCCGACCGACAGCGTGTCGGAGAAAACCACCGATTCCCGTCCGAAAACGTGGGCCGCAACGCCCACGGCCGCCACGGCGTAAAGGCTGGTCGAGAGAAGCACCCACGCAAAGGCCGACGGGGGAATCGCCGCCCCGGAGAACAACTCGCGCGTCAGCAGGACCATGTTGGCCACCGGCGTCACCTGCATGACACCTTCGAGCTTGGCGGCCGGCAGCGCCGCGATGCCTCCCAGCACGACCACGGCGATGATCACCGGCGTCACGTAGTTCTGCGCCTCCTTGAACGTGCGGGCGCAACTGCAGACCGCGATCATGATCGCCGACATGAACACGGCAAATGGAATGAGGCTCACCAGAACGATTGGAATGGCGTGAAGCGGGAATCCTCCCGCCCCCGACCCGTCGGCGTCGAGGGCGCGCTCGATGCCCCCAAAGTAAACCGTCGCCATTACGCTGGCCAGATTCAACGC
Organism: uncultured Phycisphaeraceae bacterium; assembly: GCA_964574815.1. GTDB lineage: Bacteria > Planctomycetota > Phycisphaerae > UBA1845 > UBA1845 > CAZNPL01. Next base: position 42,891 of record CAZNPL010000019.1, on the reverse strand, counting down.
CGCGCCGGCCACGGAAATGGTGGTGACCACGAGGAACTTGCCGATGATCAGGTCGATCACCGGCACCGGACAGACCATCAGGGATTCGAGCGTCCCGCGTTCGCGTTCGCCCGCCGTGAGATCGATCGCCGGGTAGATCGCCCCGGTGATGGTCATCAAAACCAGAATCAACGGCAGGATCAGGCCGAGCACCGAGCCGGAGGTCGTCAGCAGCTCGTCACCGACTTTGATCGGGTCCACGATCCACGGATCCACGTTCAGAATCTGCAGTTGGGTTTCGACCCGCCACCTGGCGACCCGCTGCAAGGCCTCTTTGAGGCGCCGGGCCGCGAGCTCGCCGCGCATGTACTCCGGCTGGTAGTAGATGTTCAGTGCCACCGGCTCATCGGAACCGCCCAGCCAGCCGGCGTCCTCGACGACCACACCGCAGTGCACTACGTGCTGGCGCACCTTCTCGCGCAGATCGTCATAGGGGCCTTTGGGGGGTGCGAGCATCTCGGCCAGAGGCGTCGGCAGGGCGATGCTCGTTTCGTCCGTCTGCTCTGCACGCGTCTCGCGTCGCCATTGGTCGATGATCATCTGCTCCTGTTGCAGCAGGGGTCTGATCACCTCCTCCCAGTCCGCCTCGCGCTTGAAACCGAGAACGACCTCCTCGACTTCGGCTTCGGTCACCTGAGTGCTGACGGCCTGGACGCCGCCCAGGAGGATCAACGGATAAAGAACGATCGGGACGATCACCATCGCGGCCATGGTGCGATGATCGCGCACCATGTCGGTGAGTTCTTTGAGGTAGACTGTTCTGGCCCGCTGGAAGTTCATTGTTTCACTGGTTGCGAGGGCTGGTTGCGGCTCACCAAGTCGAGAAAGATCGCACTGAGCCGCTGCTCGCCGGTTTGTGCCCGCAATGCATCGAGTGTGCCCTCCGCGACAATCCGCCCGTTGTGAAGCAGGCCGATCAGGTCACACATGTCCTCGGCTTCGTCGAGATAATGTGTGCTCAAGATGATCGTTTTGCCCGCGTTGCGCTCGCGACTGATGAACTCCAGAATCATCCGGTTACTCAGAACATCGAGCCCCAGCGTCGGTTCGTCCATGATCAGCACCGGGGGGTCGGCCACCAGCGCGCGGCCGATGTTGGTTCTCTGTTTCTGTCCCGTCGAAAGCGCCCCGCATCGCAAATCCGCGAAGTCCCTCATTTCCAGCCACTGAATGAGCTCGTCGGCTCGGGCTTCGGCTCGTTCGCGCGTGAACCCCTGCAGCTCGCCGAAATAGCGAAAGACGTCGCGTGGCGTGAGCCGCTGATACAAGCCGGTGTTGGCCGTGAGGAAGCCGATCGACCGTTTGACCGCCAAAGGCTCAGCGATCACGTCATGCCCGGCGACGCGGGCTGTCCCGGAGGTGGGCGTCACCAACCCGCTGATCATGCGAAGGGTCGTTGTTTTTCCGGCTCCGTTGGGTCCGAGCAGGCCGTAGATGTGCCCGGCCTGTACGCGAAACGAGATGTCGTCCACGGCTCGTTTCTCGCGGCCGTCGGGTGTCGGGAAAACCTTCACCAGGTTGTCGACGGAGATTGTGTCCATGCCGGTGCGGTCGATCCGGGGGCGGGCCGGCGCCGGAACCGCACGGTGTTTCCGATGCCTGCCGTGGGCCCAAGGGTAGCCACCGAGGGCGTACTCGTGAAGGGGCGGCAGCGGGCCAGAGTTCAGGCCGGCCGGGCGGGATCGGCGCCAGTTGTCATCGCTTGCCACGCCGCAGGCTGAGTGCATAATGGTTTGGCGCATCAGTGCGATCGGAAACGAAACGTGCGAGGCCTTCCCATGCAGGATATCACCGATCATCTAGTCGAGTTGATTCGATCCGCATCGACGGATCTTTCCCCGGACGTGGAAGAAGCCCTTCAGAGTGCGTGCGAGCGCGAGCAGGACAACTCTGCAGCCAAGGGCGCTCTGCTGAGCGTCCTGGACAACGTGCGCCTGTCGCGCGAAACCTCCCGGCCCATCTGCCAGGATACCGGAACGCCGGTGTTTTACATCTGGCACCCGGTGGGCGTGTCGCAGCGCGAGCTGCGCGATCAGGCGCTTCGCGCCGTGCGGATCGCGACGGAGAAGTCGTACCTGCGCCCGAACGCCGTCGATGCACTCTCGGGCAAGAACAGCGGAGACAACACCGGCGAGGAGTTCCCCGTCGTTCATTTTGAAGAATGGGATCAGGACCATCTGAAAGTCGCGCTCATGCTGAAGGGCGGCGGCTCCGAGAATTGCGGGTGTCAGTACAGCCTGCCCTCGCCCGACTTCCCTGCGACCCGTGATCTGGCCGGCGTTCGCAAGGCGGTGCTGGACGCCGCATGCAAGGCTCAGGGTCTCGGGTGCGCCCCGGGCATTCTCGGCGTGGGAGTCGGCGGAGACCGGGCCACCAGCATGATCAAGGCCAAAGAACAGCTGTTCCGACCCCTCGAAGATCACAACGCGGATCCCGAGCTTGACGCCGTCGAGAAGCGGTTGCACAAGGAGATCAACGAACTGGGCATCGGGCCGATGGGATTCGGCGGCTCCACGACTGTGCTGGGCGTCAAAATGGCGCAGCTCCACCGCGTGCCCGCATCGTTCTTCGTTTCAGTCGCATACATGTGCTGGGCCGACCGCCGCAAGGTCATGACCATCAACGGCGATCAGGTAACCATCGAGTCGCCCTAGCGCGGCGTCCGCCTGACGTATTCGGAGATCAGAGAATGCCGACCAAACTGACGATTCCGATCCGCGAGGAGCAGATTCGGTCCCTCAAGGTGGGCGACCAAGTGACGCTCAACGGTGTCATGTTCACCGGCCGCGACGCCGCGCACAAATACATGGTCGATAACTTTATCAAGGGCGAGTGTCCCGATTCCGAACGCGAACTGTACGCAATCCTCAAGGCGGGCCTGAACGGTTCGGTCATCTACCACTGCGGGCCGGTCGTGAAAAAGCACGAAGACGGTCGCTACGAGTTCGTCGCCGCCGGACCCACCACCAGCATCCGCGAGGAACCCTACCAGGCCGACGTGATCGCCCACTTCGGACTTCGCGGCGTGATCGGCAAGGGCGGCATGCGGGACAAGACGCTGGCCGCCTGCCGTGATCACGGAGCGGCCTACCTTCACGCGATCGGCGGTGCGGCCACGCTGATCGGCGAGTGCTGCAAGGAGGTCCTGGACGTGTACAAGCTGGAGTTCGGCGTGCCCGAGGCTTTCTGGAAGATCCGCGTCGAGGATTTCCCCTGCGTTGTCACGATGGACTCGCACGGCCGCAGCCTGCATGAAGAGGTTCGGACAAACTCCGAAGCCAAGCTCCAGGAGCTCCTCGCCGGATAGGATCGCATTACCCCGTCGTCGCGACTGAACGGGCCGGAAGACGAAGGCCGTCGACAGTGCGCGTGTATTGACGCCAACGGAGCCCATGATGACCAAAGAGACAAGAACAGAGAAGGACAGCATGGGCGAGATGACCGTGCCCGCGACGGCCTACTGGGGCGCTCAGACCCAGCGAGCGGTCGAGAACTTTCCCATCAGCGGCTATCGCTTCGGCCGCCCTTTCATCCGTGCCCTCGGGCTCGTCAAACAATGTGCCGCCCGGGTCAACAAGGATCTCGGCCGTCTCGATCCGCAGCTTGCCGACCTGATCGACCGCGCCGCCGGAGAGGTCGTTGACGGAAAGCTCGACGATCACTTCGTGCTCGATGTCTTCCAGACCGGCTCCGGCACCAGCTCCAACATGAACGCCAACGAGGTGATCAGCAATCGAGCCATCGAGCTGGCCGGTGGAAGGATCGGATCTCGCGATCCCGTTCACCCCAACGATCACGTGAACCTCGGCCAATCATCCAACGACGTGATCCCGACGGCCATCCACGTGGCCGCCGCCACGGCTATCAAGGAGGATCTGAGGCCCGCGCTCGGACCTCTTCGTAACGGCCTGACAGCCAAGGCTCAGGCGTTCGACGACATCGTCAAAATCGGCAGGACCCATCTTCAGGACGCGACCCCCGTGCGCTTGGGTCAAGTGTTCTACGGTTACGCGACGCAAGCCGAGCTCGCCTTTACTCGTGCGCGGAAGGCCATCGACGCCCTGCGCGAACTTGCCATCGGCGGCACCGCCGTCGGCACCGGCATCAACACGCACCCCGAGTTCGGCAGACGCATGTGCAAGGCGCTTTCTCATGCGACCGGCCTCGATTTCGTCGAGGCCAAGAACCACTGCGAGGCCCAGGCCGCCAAGGACGCCGTGTGCGAGGCAAGCGGCCAACTCCGCACCATCGCGGTCAGCCTGTCGAAGATTGCCAACGACATTCGCCTGCTGGGGAGCGGCCCGCGCTGCGGCATCGGCGAGCTGAAGATCCCGGCCACTCAACCCGGATCGAGCATCATGCCCGGCAAGGTCAACCCGGTGATGTGCGAGATGGTCATCCAGGTGGCCGGTCAGGTCGCCGGCAACGACCACGCTATCGTCATGGGCTGCCGGGAGAGCTACTTCGAGCTCAACGTCGGCATGCCATTGATCGCTCACAACCTGCTCGAGTCCATCCGCCTCCTCGCCAACGCCGCCCAGGTTTTCAATGACCGCTGCGTCGCCGGCATCGAAGCGAATGTCGAGCGCTGCGAGGAGCTCGTCGAGCAGTCATTGGCCATGTGCACCAGCCTCGCTCCCCGCATCGGCTACGACAAAGCCGCCGCCATCGCCAAGGAGGCCCACGAAACCGGCAAAACCGTCCGCCAGGTCGCCCTCGAAAAGAAGGTGCTCAGCGAAGAGGAACTCAACCAGGCCCTCGACCCAAGACAAATGACCGAACCGCGGTAACGGCAATGCTTCAAGCCGGCGCTTGACTTGGCTATAATGGTTTTGTCCGATGAAGGTTCGCGACGTCATCAGGATGCTTGAGGAAGAAGGCTGGTATCTGGTAGCAACTCGGGGGAGCCACCGTCAGTTCAAACATCCGCAGCGGCCCGGCCGTGTCACGGTCGCTGGTAAGGTAAGCCCAGCGACGACTTGGCGCCCGGGACGCTCAACAGCGTTCGGAAGCAAGCCGGTATGAGGGAGCGCCCTTAATGCGTTACGGGATCGTCATCGAAAAAGCCGACGGAAACTACTCCGCCTACGTGCCCGACCTGCCCGGATGCGTGGCAACGGGTGACACGGTCTCGGAGACCGAGCAGCGGATTCGCGAGGCCGTCCGATTTCACATCGACGGCCTCAAAGCCGATGGCCTGCCGATCCCCAACCCGACCGCCATCTGCGATTACATCGAGGCGTGAGTCGATCGGGCCTCCTCGCGCTCGCGGCCCCGTCGGCCCGTGCGTTCGCCGGTCTTGCTCGGTTTACTCGGGATGACGCCGAATCTGGCGGCGAAGAGCCGCTTCAGCAGTGGCAACGAATCGATGAGCATCTTTTCGACGTATTCGACTGGAGAGAATCGTGTGACGGCATCCATGGTGGCCGTCCTGAGCTCTCTGTCTTTGAAGCGTATCGAACGTCTTCTCGGCTCGCTATTCGAGCAATCGGAATTGGAACTCGTCAGATTCAAGAACCAGCCGTCGACCGGCTCGCCAGGGATTCCCGACGCGGAGATTGTGGCGAGTTGCCGGCTGCTTGTGGAGACGAAGATCAGACCTGGCAGCGCCAGTCGGGACCAACTGAAGCGTCACCTCAATCGCCTTGATGCCTCAAGTGAAATGACCCGTCTGCTTCTGGTGCTCACCCCGGATCGCAGGGCGCCGGACATCATAAGCGAGATCAACGATGAACGCCTGGTGTGGACCTCGTTCGAGTCTCTCGATCAGGCGATCGAAGAGCTGCTGGGCGACCCGCGGGAGGTTGTGTCCGAGCGTGAGGCCTTTCTTCTACGAGAGCTGCAGGCCATGCTTCTCGAGGAGGGGCTGGTCGGCTCGGCGAAAGATGTGGTCGTCGTTCCCGCTCGCTACGCATGGCCGTTTTACCAACGATACCAGGCTTACGTGTGCCAGCCCCGCCGCCCGTTTCAATCGGTGAAGTACATCGCGTTCTATTCGGGCAATCAGATTCACCCGGTCGTGCCGAGCGTCCTGGAGACGTACGATGAGGTGGTATTTGAAGAGGGGCGGTACACGGCCGAACTCGGGAGTCTGATCGGTCGATGCCTTCAAGAGCCGATGATCGCCAGGAAGGAACAGGGCCAGACTTATAAGGTCATGCTGCTGACGGCGCCCGACGATCCCCGTACGATGCAACTGAGTAGCCCGATCGTCAACGATTTGAGGTCTGACAGCGGACGGACGATTGCGTTCACGCAGAATCAAAGGTACGTGGCCTCCGAATCCCTGCTGGCCGCAAGCAGGACTTCCGAATTGGCGGCAGGCTGACTGCCGCAAGCTGATCAGGTTGCCTCACCGGAGCCAAACTGCGAGGAGACGATATGGGAAGCCGCTTGGACAGAATTACAATTCAAGGCTTCAAATCGATCGAGTCGCTCGAGAAGTTCGAGCTTCGTGACTTGAACGTGTTGATCGGCGCGAACGGCGCCGGTAAGAGCAATTTTGTCGATTTCTTCCGTCTGCTGCGGGCCATGGCCAAGGAGGGGCTGAAATCGTTCGTGAACGATCGCGGCGGGGGAGACGGCTTCTTCTTCCTCGGTCCCCAACGGACCCGCCAGATTGCCGCGCACCTGGAGTTTGGAGAAAACGTCTACGAGTTCGATTTGCAGCCGACCGCTGACGGCGCCCTTCAGATTGCCGATGAACGCGTGCAGTACATCGGCGGGCGCGGCATCGGTGCTTTCAATTCGATTGGCAAGGGAACTCGCGAGTCCAATCTCAAGAAACGCAAAGATGACAGAGCTTACGTCGGTACGGGTCCTGGCGTACCGCACTACGTCTTCGAGGCAGTATCGAGCTGGGTCGTATACCATTTCCACGACACGAGCCTGTACGCTCCGATGCGGCGTGAGCAATCCGCACGAGATTACGAGCAACTCCGGGATGACGCACAGAACATCGCGCCGTTTCTCATGCGGCTGCGCGCAGAATCCGAAGCCGGCTATACCCTCATCCGCGATACGGTGAGACTGATCGCGCCGTTTCTGGACGACTTTCTCTTTCGCCCGGAAGAGAAGGCCGGCGAAGAAAAGCTCCGGTTGGAGTGGCGGCAAAAAGGAAGCGATTTTCCGTTCCAACCGGTGCATTTGTCCGACGGGACGATTCGGTTTATCTGTCTGGCTACGGCCCTGATGCAGCCGAATCCTCCCTCCACGATCGTCATCGACGAACCTGAGTTGGGTCTGCATCCCTATGCGATCGCACTGCTCGCCGATCTGATTCAGTCCGCAGCCGAGCGAACACAGGTCGTGGTGTCGACTCAATCCGCAACTCTGCTCGACCATTTCGATCCGGGCGACGTCGTCGTCGTGAATCGAGAAAACGGCTGCTCAGCGCTCGAACGACCTGATCCCGGGGCACTCGCCGACTGGCTGCAAGAGTATTCCCTCGGCGAACTCTGGCAGAAGAACGTCGTGCGCGGGGGGCCCAGCCGTGAGTGAAATCGTCGCTATTGTTGAGGGCGAGACCGAGCAGGCATTTGTCCGTAATCAGCTTGCCGCTCATTTGGGTAATCGTGGAATTGCGATTTGGGCGGTCCTTCCGGGCAAGAGCCGCAGACGGGGCGGCGTGAAACACTGGGTCTCCGCACGAGGCGACATCCTCCGAACACTGAAGGAACGCCGGTATTGCACGACCATGTTCGACTACTACGCGATGCCGCACGATTGGCCCGGGCGAGAGGATGCCGTCGACTTGCCCTGGCAAGAACGGGCCTCGCGAGTCGAGGCGGAGATATTGGCGGATGTGGCCGGTGCAGCCGGCGAGTCGTTTAACCCTGCCCAGTTCATTCCCTACGTGCAGCTCCACGAGTTCGAAGCGCTGCTCTTCGCCGACACCGCGGAGCTCGCAGGCGCCGCGACGGGGATTTGCGGTCACCCAGAGGATCACTTGCGAACGCAGTTTGATCAGATTCTTGAAGCGGCAGGGCACGCCGAAGCTATTGACGATGGGTATGATACGTGCCCTTCAAGGCAGATCGCGGGCATCGTTACCGGATTTCGAAAGCGAGTCCATAGCCCGCGAGTTACAACGAGCATCGGAATGGAGATTCTGCGGGTCAGATGCACCCATTTCGGCGAATGGGTTCGGAGGCTCGAAGCACTCGGAGAAACTCCATGATCATCTCGCGGTGGAGAGAGCGGGGAGCCAGCGCCACCCGCACATACCTCAGAAGAAAGGCCGGGGCGGTTCGCCCTGGCCTTGTCGTGTTCTGGCGTTCCGGCACCATGGGGCCGGATGGTTTTCGTAAACGCCTAACGCGAGGCGCCGTCGGTGAACTCCGCGTCGAGCGCCCGCTTGATGCGGTTCTTCGAATCGTCCAGATGCGCCAGCGTGTACGTGTCCAGGTTCTGCTTTGACTTCTCCAAAGCATTGCCGATCCGTTCGCCCAGCGATTCCAGGCTCATCCGCACGACGGCGTGCGTATCGGCGTTGTATCCCATCTCCGGGCCGCGCAGCAGGATCTCCGTCAGCCAACTGAGGTGCCGCCGTTGCAGGTTGCGCCGGAAGCTCGAGGCCATCGGCTTGCGGTTCGTCCAGTCGCCGTCGGCTCCGGCCTGATCTAGCTCCGACCAGATGGTCTCATTGAGACGGCTGAAGACCTCGTCGACCGTGAGGGCCTCCTCATCCTTGGGAACCTTCAGCTCGGCGTCGTAGATCCGCGTCGTCACTACTGGGTTGATCAACTGCGCCAGCACGCGCGACTGATACGCCAGCACGCGATCGTGGACGTCGTAGGCGATGTCGAAATTGAGCTGGTCGCTGTCCCAGTGCCAGAACCGGCCCGGGGCCAGCTTGTTCAGCAGTTCCGGTGAGAAGTCGAACGCCTCGTCGGAGAAGATCGTCTCCGCCAGGAACGAAAGCGCCTCGCGCTGCTCGGCAGCCGGGACGATCACGAACGGATCCGGCGCGTTTGGATCGCCCTTGTGCGTTCGGCTGACGCTCTGACCGCCGACCATGCGGGCGGCGAAGCTCGAGGCCAGGCCGTACTCGGCCAGCGTGATGTTGAACGCTCGGCGCAAACGGAAGTAGCTCTCGCCCTCCTCGACGGCCCGCTCGTCCAGGTCATCCATCAGCCAGTCCACCATCTTCATGCGGTGTTTGGCAAACTCCAGCGGATCCTGGCCGTTGTCGAAACGATTGACGTACGGATCGGGTCCGAACAGTGACGTATCCTCGTCTGTCGCGTAGGCCAGGCCGTCCTCAGCGGCCCGGGAGGCGATGGCCTTGAGCATATCCGCCTCGGTCTTCTGCTCGCCGTTCGCTTTGAACGGCTTGTACCCGTATTCGATGGCCCAGTAATCATACGGCCCGAGCGTGCGTGTGATGAAGCTGCCCTGCTCTTGCTGCTCTTCGGCGTATTCCAGGGGGTTGTAGTCCATCACGGACGCCGTCAGCGGGCGTTCCTGCTTATTCGGCGAGGTGATCTCGCTCATCGGCAGCCAGGAACTGGCCTTGAAATTGTGGCGAAGCCCGAGCGTGTGCCCCACTTCGTGCATCACCGTCTCCTTGAGGACCTGCCCGATGAACTCCTCGGGCACTTTTCGACCATCGGCGCCGGCGTGCAGCAATTGAGCGAAGGCAAGCTGCTGGGCCATGCCGGTGGCCAGCTCGCAGCCGTGCCCCATCGGCGCATGGAACGTTTCTGCCAAATCGCTGAGCCGTTCGGTGTCGGGAACATCTTGGGCGCTGTAAAGATGGGTCCCGCTGTTAAACTCCGGCGTCAGAACCCGGGCGAGCGGCGTGTGCTCGAACACGGGAAAGCGCTCATAGAAGCGGTCAGCGAGCGGATCGCTGAGGGATTCGTACCCCCGCGGCCCCATCAGCTCGTAATCGTGCATGTAGTAACGCAGCATCGAGTCGTCAAAGACGATATCCGCGTCGAGGATCTGCCCCGTGAACGGGTTGACGTGGGAAGGCCCGCGCGCGAACGGCGTTCCCGTCACGATCCAGCGGATGAAGTTATACCGCACGTCCTCCGGATCGAGGTCTTTGAACTCGTTCGTCTCGGTCTGCTGGCGCACCTGCACGGCGCTGAGCAGGCCGATCTTCTCGAAGGCCTTGTTCCATTCCAGGATGCCTTCGCGCACCCAACGCCGGAACGGGATCGGCACTGTCTTTTCGATGTAAAAGACGATCGGATTCTTGACCGGTGACACCTCAGCGTCGGGATCCTCCTTTTCGAGGTGCCATCGATGAATGTACCGCTTGAAGACCGTCTTGGCCGTGTGCTCTGTGGTCCAGTCCTTCTTCGCGGTCAAGAAGTAACCGACGCGCTCGTCGGCCTCGCGAGGCTTGTAGTCGTTCTTGGGCAGCTTGGACATGCTGAAGTGCGTCGCCGCGATGATCCCGCCGCTGCGCCCCATCAGCGCCGCATCGACGGACAGCTCGACGTTGAGCGGAAACGCCTTACGCGTGTTCCACTGCGACAACGAACGGTCCATGCTTCGTCCGCCGTACATGCGCCCCAGACCGACCATGTCCGTCTTCATCAGGTCGCCAAGGTCGATGACCGGATCGCCGCCGGGGGCCTCGGTCTTGATGTCCAGCGCCATGATGATCCGGTCGGTGTACGTCCGCCCGATCACGTCCTCCAGGGTACTGCCCTTACCCTCCTTGTATCGCGTTTCGCAGGACATCAGCAGCAGCTTGTCGTTGTGACGCTCCCAGTATACGGCGTCGCTGCCGACCATCCATCCGGCCAGCATCGGCCCCTTCGGGATCGAGATGCTCAGCAAGAACGGCTCTTCGAGCATGGAGCTGGGTATGCGCCCCAACAGGGTGTCTTTCTTCTTATCGTAGTAAAGCGTGAAGAACCCCTCCCGCACCTCCATGTCCTTGGTTACTTCGTCGAACTTGGGCAGGTCGTCTCCGCTTTTGTTGCCCATGGCGCCCATCGGGCCCCTCGGTCCGGCGTCCGCCGAGTCCGGAGATGGGATGCCGATCGCCGCCACGAACACGGCCACCAGCGTGAATCGTCCAATTCGCCTCATATCGAGCATGTCGTCAAATCCTTTCGCGCCGGTCGGCATCTTAGAGTCTGAATTCGGCCTCGAGCGCCTTGTCGATGCGGGCCTTGGACCCTTCGAGATGCGCCCGGGTGAACGGGTCGAGGTTGTCGCTGTCATCCGCCGCAAGTACCTTGTCGATCTGTTGCGACAGCCCCTTCAACGTCATGCGTGTCACTGCGTGAGCATCAGCCGGCATCAACTCTCCCGGCGGCGTCAACAGCACGTTAATCAGCATCGAGAGCTGCATCCGCTGCAGGTTCCGCCGGATGCTCGGAATGAACGGCTTGCGCGCCGTCAACTTTGTCGATCCCACCGGCCGGGTCAGTTCAGACCAGATCGCCGCCGTCGTTTTGGTCAGCAGGTCCGGCACGGTCAGGGCGTCTTCATCGGCCGGCACTTTCAGTTCCGCGTCGTATACGCGGCTGATCGTGAACGGGTTGAAGATGTGAAACAGTGGCCAGAATTGGATCGCCGCGATCCGATCGTGTAGCGGATATTCGCGGATGCGGTCGTAGTTATCCGAGTCCCAGTGCCCCCACCGGCCTGGGCTCAGCTTGTTCAGCATCTCCGGCTCGAATTGGAACGCCTCCTCGGAGAAGACGTTCTTCACGAGGAAGTCGAGCGCCTGCCGCTGCCTTGCCGCCGGCAGAATGCGAATCGGCGGCACTTCGTCCGGGTCGCCCTTGTGATTGCGGCTGATATCCTGGCCTCCGATCACGCGGGAAGCGAATGTCGCCGCTCGCCGGTATTCGAACAGCAGCCCGTCGAAGACACGCCTCATGTAGCTGTAACTCTCGCCCTCTTTGACGGACCACTCGTCGAGGTTTTTCTGGAGGCGGCTGACCAGCTTCATGCGGTTCCCCGCGTACTCCAGCGGGTCGGATCCCTGATCCCACCGGTTTACCAGCGGGTCCGGCGAGAAGATCCCGGCGTCCTCGTCGGTCGCATACGCCAGACCATCCTGGTTCCCGTGCGAAGCGATCGCCGCCAGCAACTCTTCCTCCGTTTTGTACTGGTCGTCCGGGTGCCGGTAGCCGTATTCGATGGCCCAATGGTCATATGGGCCGAGCGCCGGCGAGAAGAACCGCGGCTGATCTTCCTTTTCAAACGCGAAAATCGGAGCGTTGTAATCCATCACCGACGCCGTGGTGGGCTCGTCGGTGTTCTTCGCCGCCAGCAGTTGCTCCATCGACTTCCAACTGCTGGCCTTGAAGTTGTGTCGCAGGCCAAGCGTGTGCCCCACTTCGTGCGTCACGACATGACGGATGAACTCGCCGATGAACTGGTCGGTCAGACCCCCATGGCCCTCATACCGCAGTACGAAGTCAGCCAGCGCCATCTCGTGCTGCAGCCCGGTCGCCAGCTTGCACACCCAGTGGTTGTGCTTTTCCAGCAACGGAAGCACTTCCGGTTCCCAGGAGAGATTCTCCCCCGGGGCCGGTGGCGGGTCCCCCAGCAGGCGCTGCTCCTGCGATACGAAGTTCCACTCCGGGTGCTTGTCGAGGAACTCCTGAAGCTGCGGGTCATACGAAGCCGCAGGACCTTTGGCGACCAGCCGGTCGTACTGTGCCAGCAGCGATCGTACCAGCGAGTCGTCCCAGACGATGTCGGCGTCAAGGATCTGGCCGGTGCGGGGATTGACCCGCGAGGGGCCTGCGGCGAATCCCCCGCCCGTCACGATCCAGCGGAAGAAGTTGTACCGGACGTCCTCCGGATCGAGGTCTTTGAATTCGTTGGTCTCGGTCTGCTGCCGGACGGCCATCACGTTCCGCAGCCCGGCCTTCTCGAAGGCGTCGTTCCACGCCAGGATGCCTTCGCGTACGTACCGGCGGAACTTCACCGGCACGGTTTTCTCGATGTAGAAGACGATCTGATCATCCGGGTGCACGTCCGAGACCTTGGCCTCCGGGTTCGCCTTGCGAAGGCGCCAACGATGAATGTAACGATCGAAGATCGTCTTGTCGGTGTGTTCCTTGCCCCAATTCTTGATCGCTGTCAGGAAGTAACCGACGCGTTCATCCGCTCGCCGAGGTTTGTAGTCGTTCTTGGGCAGCTCACTGACGCTGTAGTGCACGCGCGAGCGCTGGCCGCCCTCGCGCCCACGCATGTAGGCCAGGTCGACGGCCAGTTCGACGTTCTTTTCGAACCCCTTGGTCTTGACCCACTTGCTCAGCGACGCGTCCACTGACCCGCCGTAAAACGAACTGAGCCCGGTCCGATCGGTTTTGAGCACCTCGTCCAGGTCGATCACCGGATCGCCGCCGCGCTTGGTCACGATCTTCGTGCTAAGGACGATGCGGTCCGTGTACGTCCGCGCCACCACGTCCGAGACCGCCGACTTGCTTGCCGGGTCGTAACGCGGGTCCGGCTCGATGAGCACCAGCTTCTTGTCCATCTCCTCCCAGCGAACCACCTGCCAGTCCCACATGAAGCCGGTCAGAAAACCACCGCCGGAGATGGCCGACGACATGAGGAACTCTTTCCCCAGCATTGATCCCGGAATGGCGGCCAGCAGATGGTCCTTCTTCTCGTGATAGTACAGGTCGAAGAAGCCCGGGATCTTCTTGTGATCCTTGGTGACCTCATCGAATGGTGGAAACTCCGGCTTCTCCTCCTTCTTGTCGCCGTTTCCTTTGGCATCATTTGCCGAGGCGGGCTGGGCCGCCCCCGGCTGCTCGTCAGCGCCAACTGGGGGCGTCATCAGCATGAAGAGGACGCCCGCCGCCATCGCAGCCGTCAGCAGCGAGCGGGTCCTGCGGTACCTTGCTCTCATCGTGTGAACTCCTGGCTAGATCTACGACTATGATTGAATTCTCATCGTGCTCGCCGGCATGTACGTCCTGGCGGAAGTCCCCTCGGGGTCTGCGGTAACGCGACCCGTGATGCCACCCTGCCAGTATACGTATTCGACGAACCGCTGTCCCCGTCCCCGACGCAGAGCCGGAGCCTCGGGACACTGATTTACAGCTTCTTACATCGGACAAATCACTGTGAACGCACCGTCGGAAGTTGTGCCGCCCCCTCCGCAATTATAGTCAGCACGGCCCACACGGCCGCGAACTACCAGATTGGCGCTCGCGTACCTCCGGGGTACGATGGTGCATCGCATCGTTGCGTCGGTCCGGCTGCCGGCGCTTTCTCATAGCCGGCGTGCGGCCAGCTTCGGAACAGCTTTGATGAGACTGATGACCGTCCCCACGTTCGCGTTGCTGCTCTCTCCGGCGGCCTGCACGCACGAACCCGAGGACTCACTCCCGGCGGAGAAGGCGCCGCCGCCGGCGGAACGACTGGTGTTTCCGGAATCCACGGCCGCCGAGGATCCGGACGTCAATCAGGCGATCCGCGAAGCCTTGAAGGCGTGCCTCGAGGGCGATTATGACCGTTTTCGCGCCTCCTGGAGCGCGGCCGAGCCGCCCATGGAGTCCCGCAAATTCCATCGGCATTGGCAGCCTGTTCGCAGTATTGAGGTGCGAGAAGTGCAGCCGATGCGGCACGCGGAAGACGGGCGGCTGCTATTCTATGTCGACGCCGCGATCGAGTTCGGCCCGGGCGCGCGGGAAGCCCATCGCGACGTGCTCTTTCTGGTGGTCAGGGAGAGCGAAGCGTGGCGACTGGCTCGAGCACCCAAGAGCCTTGTCGAAAGCGTTCGTGGTGAGCGAGCGGAGGACGGCGAACAGTGATGGCGGGCTGGGCGTCGCCGACGATGTGCCCAGCCCGTTGTGCCCACTGATACCGGTCGCCGGACACACACAGCGACCCACTCCATGGTGTCTTGTTGACTACGCATGATTCCCCAGATCATTGACGCCGACGACAGCAAGCGGGCCGAACAGACCGGTCTAATTTCACCGGCGCTGCTCCGGATGATCCGGACCGTGCTGCCGCATCGCAGATTTCTGATCATCGGGCTGGTCGCCTCGCTCGCGTACGCGGCCCTCCACTCGGTCAGCATTCTTGGCGTCCTTCCCGTTCTGAAGGTGCTCCTGGAGGAAGAGGGGCTGCACGGCTGGGTTGATCGCACCGGCGCCGGCCAACGACTCGACTTACACCTCGAACGTCGCAAAACGGATGTGGGCGAGGAGACGTTCCCGGGCGTCATTGTCAGCGAGATCTCCGAGCGTCACGCGCTTTACCGGCAAGGAGTGAGGCCGGGCGATCGGCTCCGCCCCCTCGGCGACGAGTTTCAGAGCACTGATGAATGGCTCGAAATGCTGGCATCGGCTCTGCCGGGCACGGAAGTCACCTTCGCCGCCGCCAAGCCCGGGTTGCAAGGCGGTGAACCGCAATCCTACACAGCGACGTTGTCGGATACGTCACTCGTCTGGCGTACTGGCCATTGGCTCGCCTCTTTCGTTCCACGGGAAGACACTCCCGCCACCCGACAGCGGGCACTGATCTTCGTTCTGGCTGCCGTGATCGTGATCGTCGTGATCGCCAACGTGGCCCGCTTCCTGGCCGAGTATTTCATTGGCCGCGCCGTGCTGAGGGCGATGATGGACGTGCGCCGCAAGCTCTATGCCAAGGTGCTCAGGCTTCCGATGAACTACTTTACGCGGGAAGTCGGAGACACCGTCACCCGATTCGTCCAGGACGTCCAGGATGTGCAGCGCGGGCTCATTTCGCTGTTCGGAAAGAGCATCCGTGAGCCGCTCAAAGCCGCGTTCATTCTGACGTGCGCCATGATCCTGGATTGGCGGATCACGCTGACCATGCTGTTGATTGCGCCCGGCGCCCTGTTCGCTTTCTGGAAAGTGGGAACGAGCATCAAGAAGGCCAGCCGCAAGCTCCTGCGAGGCTACGGGATGATGATCGACACGCTGTCCGGTACGCTGGCGGCCATACCGGTCGTCAAAGCCTACACCACCGAGAACGCCGAGCGACTTCGCCTGATGCGCGTCGACCGCCGGATGTTCAGCCAGCAACTCAAGATCGTTAAGCTCGAGGCGTCGCTGACGCCCGCTCTCGAGGTCCTCGGCATTGTGGTGGCTTCGGGCGTAACCGTGTGGCTGGGCAGCCAGGTTCTCTCGGGCGAGCTCGAGCTCGCCCGGTTCGGGACGCTGGTGTTTGCCCTGGCGATGCTCTTCGATCCCCTGCGCAAGGTTGCCGACGTCTACACGCGCATCTCGCGTTGCTCGGCCGCCGCCGAGCGTCTCAAGGAGACTCTCGAAGCTACTGACGAGGCCGAGATTCACCCTGGGACCATCGAGCTCAAGCCGCTCGAGCGGCAAATCGAACTGAGAGACGTGACGTTCACCTACCCCACCAAGGAGATCCCCGCTCTTTGCGACGTCAATCTCGCCGTGCGCCGGGGCGAGACCGTTGCCCTGGTCGGACCGAACGGTGCCGGCAAGACAACCGTCATCAATCTGATCACCCGCTTTTATGATCCACAGGAGGGAACCGTTCTGTTTGACGGGATCGACATTCGCGACGCCACCTTGCGAAGTCTCCGCAAGCAGATCGGACTCGTCACGCAGGAGACGGTGATTTTCCCGATCTCAGTGGCCGACAACATCGCCTACGGGAGCCGAAACGGAACGCGGGAATCGGTGGTCGAGGCCGCCAGGCGGGCATACGCCGACGACTTCATTCTCTCCCAGCCGAGGGGCTACGACTTTGTGCCCGGCGACATGGGCAAGACGCTTTCCGGGGGGCAGAGACAGCGGCTGGCCATCGCTCGTGCAATCTTTCGCAACGCCCCCGTCCTCATCTTCGACGAGGCCACCAGCCAGATCGACACGGAATCAGAACAGAAGATACAGGCTGCGATCAAGGAATTCGCGAGGGATCGGACGACCATCATCATTGCCCACCGACTGAGCACGATCACGTTCGCCGACCGGATCGTCGTGCTCGACGCCGGCCACATCATCGACAGCGGAAGCCACGAGGAGCTGCTCGAACGTTGTCCCTTGTATCGAACGATTTGCGAAACGCAGCTTACGGCGTAGAGCACGCAGACAGGCGATACACGTTTTGACGCGGGCGCGCCACCGCGTCAAAGCTGCTCCAGGATGTGACCCATCTTTTCCTTTTTCGTGCGGAGGTACCGAATGTTCTCCGGCGTCGGCGGGATCTCGATCGGCAACTGCTCCACGATCTCCAGCCCGTAGACGTTCAATCGCTTCGTCTTCTTCGGATTGTTTGTCAAGACGCGGATCTTGCTCATGCCCAAATCGCGGCAGATTTGGGCCCCGATGCCGTAGTCGCGCCGATCAACCGGAAAGCCCAGCCGCACGTTGGCCTCCACTGTGTCCAATCCCTGATCCTGAAGCTTGTAAGCCCGAAGCTTGTTGTGCAGCCCGATGCCTCTTCCCTCTTGGCGAAGGTAAATGACCGCACCCTCTCCCTCCCGCTGCACCCACCTCATCGCCTTGTGCATCTGGGCTTCACAGTCGCAGCGCGTCGAGGCCAGAACGTGCCCCGTCAGGCACTCCGATTCAACGCGCACCAGGACCGGACGGTCCACCGGGATCGGTTTCCCGTCTGCATCCCATCGTCCCAGCTCGCCGCAGTAGATCGCCAGATGCGGCTCGGGGTCGACCGGCGAGTGGTATTCGGTCAACTTGAATTCGCCGTAACGCGTCGGCAGGTGGATCGTCTCGCCGCGCCGCATGAACGGCTCGCGCTTCATCCGATGCTCGATGATTGACGCCACCGTGTACATATTCAGGCCGTGACGCTCGGCAAACTTCGTTAACTCCGGGACACGCGCCATCGTCCCGTCCTCATTCATAATCTCGATGAGCACCGCCGCAGGCTTCAAACCGGCCAGCCGGCACAGGTCGACTGACCCTTCTGTCTGTCCCGCCCGCACCAGAACGCCGCCCTCGACCGCCATCAGGGGATTGATGTGCCCCGGCCGGGCCAGGTCGTTCGGCCGCGCATCGTCCGCCACGGCCACTTCGATCGTCTTGGCCCGATCGCGCGCGGAGACCCCGGTGGTGACCCCGAACCGGGCATGGGCGTCAATGGTGACTGTAAAAGCCGTTCCGAATCGAGTCGTGTTCTCGGCCGTCTGCTTTGAGAGGTTCAGCTCTTCGCATCGCTTCCGCGTCAGCGGCAGGCAGAGTACACCGCGCCCCTGTTTGAGCATGAAGTTGATCGCCTCGGGCGTCACGAATTGCGCCGCCAGGACCAGGTCGCCCTCGTTCTCGCGATCCTCGTCGTCCACCAAGATGATCATTTTCCCGGCACGCAGGTCCTGGAACGCGTGCTCAATCGGTTTGAACGGTGACGATGACATCTCAGGAGTTTCTCCAAAACCACAAAGACCGGAATTCGCCGACAAATTCGGCGGTTGCTCCGGTTTCGATACATTCTAGCAGAAAAGGCCCCATTTTGTCCCTGCCGCCGCGTCCCCTGATGGCACACTCTCCGCGCCTTTCGTCCAGTGCCGACCTGCCGGCAGCGGGATCGGCCACTCGACTCGTGGCCGCCTCCTCCGATGCCGCCGCCGACTCCTCCCCCCGGCTGGAGACTATGAAGCGTATGAGTTCCTCCACCGTGGGCACTCCCGACAACGCCCGATAACGGCCGTCGCGCTCCTGCATAACGATCGCCGGAAACGAGGTAACTCCGTACGCTCGCAGGTGACCCCGGTTGGGAACGTAATCCCAGTCGAGGATGCAGACGACGGCGTCCGCCAGGTACCGGGTCACGTCAGGTTTTGACACACGTCGGATCAGTTCCGTCGAAGCAGGGTCGAGCCACCACTTATGGATGATGAAGAGTCTCCGGTTCTGCCGCCGGGCGTGCTCCACCGCCCGCTCGTATACGTTGAAGTAATCCAGTGTATTGCCCTGCGGGATTCGCGGGTTGACCTCGGGCCGGCGCCCGGGCGGCTCGGATGAGGCCAGGAACGTGGCGACCTCCTCGGCGTTGTGCGCGCCTTTCAGGCGGTGGTATGTGCCATCCGGATGAATCACAATCAACGCCGGGGCCTCCAGGACATCGTATTGCGCGACGAAGCTGCGATTCGGTGGGTAAGACGGCACAAGCAGACAGTGAACCATGTCCTCCGTCTGCCGTTCCACCTGTGGGCTCTCCAGGGCGTCACGCAGGAACCGCGACCTCACGTCGAGCGGGTCCTTGTAAAAGACCAGCATGTCACGTTCCTGACGGCGCGCCTGGCGGACCGCAGTGTCGTACTTGAAATGCCAGGTCGGCCCGCACCCGGCAAGAACAACCAGACAGCACGCGATATACGCGGGCGGGATTCGCTGATAGGCGCTTAGGGGTACGATCAACGCAGTTCCATTAACCTCACTCGCCCGCCCGCTCCGGGCGAGGCAGCCCGTTCAGGTATTCGCTGTAAAGCCTGCGCATCAACGGCCCCAGCGTCCCTACGCCGATCGGCCGCCCGTTCACCTGGGCGATGGGCATGATATCCAGCGTCGTGCTCGACAGGAACGCCTCGTCCGCAGACACAAGCTCGTCGCGCATGAGGGGGCGCTCTTCGTGAGCGATCCCGGCGCGATCGGCGCATTCGAGGATGTACCCGCGAGTCACCCCGTGGAGAATCGACTCCTCGGTTGCGGGCGTGATCAGCCGCCCTTCTTTGACGGCAAACAGATTGGCCGCCGTGGCCTCCCGAACCTCCTGCCCCGGTCCCAGGAAGACGGCATCGTCGTAGCCGTCCCGCAACGCTCGGTTTTTGGCCATCACGTTTGCCAGCAGCGCCACGGATTTGATCTCGCAGCGCGACCATCGGAAGTCTTCGATCGTGACCACCTTGTACCCGCGAGACCGCAGCTCCGGATCGACCGGAATGCGGGGCTTGAACGTCATAACGATCGTCGGCTCGACCGGTTCCCGATAGTCATGAGCCCGAGGCTGCAAGCCCCGAGTGATCTGCAAGTAAACCAGCGTCTCGCGATAGCCGGCCCGCTCGATCCCTTCGTGAATCGCAGCCACTAATCCCAGCCGCTCCAAGTCGAGCGGCATGTCGATCAACTCCAGGCTTCGCCTCAGCCGCCTCAGGTGTGCCTCGAGTCGAAAGATCTGCTGGCTGAAGGCCACTACGACCTCGTAAACGCCGTCGGCGAATTGAAAGCCACGGTCCTCGATCGAGACCTTCCCGTCCGCCAGCAGTCCGAACCACCCGTTCACATAGGCCAGCTCAGGCATCGGTCGCCGGTCTCCCCGTGGCCCGTCGAGCGAGATCGAGCCACTCCATGCACTGCTCGCGCCGTGAGCCGGACTTCAACTTCTCGCTGCATCTCGACAGATGCTTCTCCGCAGCTTGATACTGCTTCAGGTCGCGGGCGTAAATGATGCCCAGCAGCAGGCGAATCTCATCAGTCTCCACACCTTCACGGTAATTGGCCAGGTACCGCTCAAAAGCATCAGCCGCCTGAGGATGTCGCCCCGTCTCGTAGAAGTGGCGAGCTATCAGAAGCTGATAGTTCGCCGGCAGGCACTGCGACGGATCGATCTGTCGCAGCTCTTCGTAGACGCCGGCCGCCTCGGCCACCTTCCCGCCGTCAAGCAGTTCGGCGATGCGGGAGCGAAGGTCCGTGATGCGGTCCAGCCGCTTCTCCAGTTCGCGCTGATCCTGTTGCCGCTGTGGCCTCGCCTGCGCCACCGTTCCGAATTCCGCCCGCTGCCGCGCTTCCGGATGCGCCAAGGTTGCGCGGTAAGCCCGCCGGCGGTTCCACCGATCGAGCAGCGCGAGCATGTCGAACTGATCCCGAGCGATAATGCGTAACAGCAGCATGCCCATCCCCACCGTGAACCCGAAGAAGTATCCGCCCAGGTGCGCCTCGACCGCAACGTTCCCTGCTCCGTAGATACTCGGTGCCAGCACATTGTCCCAGAGGATGACCTTGATCACGATCAGAAGGATCGCCGGCACTTCGAAGAACGTAATGAAGAAGAAAATGAACACGACCGTGACGTGACTGCGTGGAAACAGCACCAGGTAGGCCGTCGTCACGGCCGCGATCGAACCCGACGCACCCAGCAGTCCCCCCTCGCTCAGAACCGCGAAGACCAGCGCCGCAAACACGCCGCCCGCCAGGTAGAAAAGGGCGTATCCCAGGTCACCCAACTTGGCGTTCACGCTGTTGCCGAACACCCACAGGAACAGCATATTCCCGAAGAGGTGCCAGCCGTCACCGTGAAGGAACTGATACGTCAGAAACTGATAGATCGCCGGCCACTCCGACTGAAGTACCAAGTGGGCGTCGCGGAACTCCAGCGCCTTCTTGCCGCCGAGCACGTTAAAGGCAATGAAGAGCAGAATGTTGGCCGCGACCAGCGCGTAGTTCGCCAGCGGCGTACGCCGCGCCACCATCTCGGTTCGAATCGGAATGAGGATCATGCCGCCGGACGACCCCTGAGAATTGCGATTGCAGTCGGGTCGATCTACTTACCCGATTCCGACGGCGGGGCTTGCCCGCCCGACCCGGATACGATCTGGACGTACCGCATCCGCAACTCGTACAACACCGCGTTCAGGGCCTTGGACTCTTCCTCGTCCAGGTTTCCCTTTGTCTTCTCTTCAAGCACTTCCAGCAGATCGATGAAGTACTTTGCGACGCCGTAATCCGGCGGAACCACACCGCCCGACGGCGTCTTCATCCCGCCCAGTCCCACAGTGGCCTGCATGACCAGCAGGTTGATGATCTCGTAGATGTTCGCAGGCGGCAATTGTTGTGACTGGGGAGCCTCTTTGGACTGCTCGTCGAGCCGCTTCTTCTCCTCTGCGGCCTCCTGCTTCCAGTCCGAGTCCACGTAGATTTTCGATTTGCCTTCTTCCTGGGTCATTGATGTCTCCTCATTGTCTCGAATTCAACAAGGCTCCCTCACGACTCCGCCGTTGACAGCGAAACGAGTTTGTCCCGAAGCCTTCCAAGGTTCTCACGATCTATCATGGCAAAAAAGTAGTCACGGCGGTTGGCCTCGGCGCGCTCGGCCACCCGTTGCTCCGCGTCACGCAGTTGCCCTCGGGCGTCCTCCAGCACCGTCCCGTCGCGCTCCACCAGGCGCCTGTTCACGCTCCGAATGGCCTCGAACACCTCGCGCCGCCGCCGCCGGTTCTTCGGCTCCCGCTCACACAACCTCTGCGACTCGGCCACCAGCCGCTCCCGCTCCTCGATCAGGTCCTCCGTCTCGGGCGTCCGACGAACGTGCCGCTGCGGATTGAACCGCACGTCGCGCACCCGGTTGCGGGCCTTCTGGACCAGATCCGGATCGACCGACGATTGCGGGCCGTCCGGCCTGATCTTCAACGTTGCGGACACGCAGGCCATCCCCGGTGGATCGACCCCATAGTAACGCCGAATGATCCGGTCGGTAATGCGGTCGTACTTGGCCCCGCCGATTCCGTGGATGAACAGGTCGCCGACGAAGACGCGCGCCCACAGCGTAAGGCTCAACGCTCGAGGACGGAATACGAAGTCCGTTGCCTCCGCGAGGGCGCTTTCCACGCGATCGCACCGGCTCAGCTCCGAGATGGGGACCTCGGCGACTCGCTCGGTGCCGGCCCAAAGAACGACGCGATCACCCGAGCGCTCGACGAACAGTCGCCGCCGCGGTTCGGCCAACCGATAGGTCCAGACCGGGAGTTCGCATCGACCCTCGTCATGGAGGAGATCGGGAATCGGCCGATTCGCGGTGCGCACGTTGTGCTCCGCGCGGTATTCCTCCAGTGCCGAGTTGTAACACGCCGCAAACTTCTCGGCGTGAATCATCATGTCGGCCAGCAGCGGACCGAGCCACACCCGGCTCACCCGGCGCTCAATCAGCTCGACCGAAAACTCCCTTTCGACGGCCGCCCTGGCGGCCACCATCTGATCCACGCAGTCCTTTGCGTCCGCGGCTTCCTCGAACGCCGACAGGAACCGCGGCATGCACGAGGCCTCGTATTGCTCTCCCATGAGCCCGCGAACTTCCGCGGCCAGCTCCCGGACTTGATCGCGTCCCAACGGGGCCAACCCCTCGTAAGCTGCTCCTTGACGGTGGTGCCCCGCGAATCGCACGCCGCGCGACTCGATGCAACCCTCCGACTTTGTCTGCACGAGGAGCGTCGCCTGCTTGGGTGCGTCGTTGTCCACCACGAAGTTGATCGCCCGCCCGCCAAGGCGGGCAGCCATCGCCGAGGCCACCAGGTGCTTCGCCCAGACGCCTGCGTGGATGAATTCCGGCTGATGGCCCGTCAGGAGCGCCGGGCTGTCGCATCCGTCGCACAACGTCCGCCGCAGTTCCGCACGCATCGCCTGCGCATCGGTGTCAATGACCGAAAACGAGTACGACTTCAGCAACGCGTGATTCGACTCCGCCAGAGCGGCGATCGCCGCGCCCGGCGGCTCGACCAGCACATCGCCGTGACCCGGAGGCGTCTGAAGTCGCCTGAAATCCAGGTCGGTTGTCGTGGTCGGGCACTCGGAAGCACGCATGGCCGGCTCTCACTCGGCGGGAAGGAAAAGGCACAGGGGCTATTCTGTCAGCAGTTATTTATTCTATTGGACGGTCACAGCCAATTCTCAGGGTGCCTGGTCATGGATCCGCCGGACCTGTCCAGTTTGTTACTTGCGACCAGCCGACGGCTATCACCGGCTAAGCGTCCACGTCGTCGCGTCACAAGCAACGGCCGGCGGTTCGGCCAGCCCGCAGGCGGCCATCTCCGCTTCAAAAACGCTGACGTAGTGGTCGTATCGAAGCTGCGGATCGTCGAGCGATCCACCGAAATGCCGGTCGGGATCGTGGTAAATCAGACGCACCGCGAGCTCGGTGATGCGCAACCCGGCCCGTGCCGCCTGCACCCAGAGCTGGAGCGGCATGGCGTAGCCGTACTCCGTGATGTTCAGCCTGGCCAGAGATGCGACGCGATACGCCTTGAAGCCACAGAACGCATCAGTCAAGGACAAGTCCAGCCGTTCGTTCAGCATTCTGGTGATCTGACGGTTGATACGGCGGCGATCCGCGGGAGGCTCGGACACCTGATCCGCGGCGGCGAGATACCGCGACCCGCTGATGATGTCGTACTCATCCGCCTTAGCCGCGGCGATGAACGCGGGAATGCGCGACGGTTCGTGCTGCTCGTCGCAGTCCATGGTGATCAGCCACCGATAACCGTACCGGCAAGCGAAATCGAAAGCGCTGACGAGACTCGCTCCATAGCCGAGGTTGTCCGGGTGGCGGATGATGGCCGTTACCGGCTGTTCCGCGAGCAGGTGGGGCGTAGCGTCCGAGGACCCGTCATCGATCACCAGGATTCGGTCGATCTGCCGGCGGGCCTTGGCGAGCACACCGGCCAGATGCCGCTCCTCGTTATAAACGGGTATCGCCAGTAGGAAATCAGCGTGCAATAATCCGGCTCCGATCGTCGGCGGTTCCGCCCCTTGGAACCCTGTTGAAGGAATGGTATAAGATCGCCCCGGTATTTCAAGCCGCTCCGGCGTCCAATCAGCCGTAGGAGCCTGTGACGGTACAGGCGCCATTCGATGTCGTGAGGGGGCGTTCAACGTCGTCCCGGGAGCGTTCGATGCCATGCCCACGCTCGCGTGGGCATGTCTTATGCGTACTGAGGAGGGTGCCCGTGCGTTCCTTCCGTGGGGCGGGAGCCCCGGCCAGTACCGCGACAGTCATGGAGCGGACTGGCAAAAACCAGGTATTGGGAAAGAGCGCGCGCCGTTGCCGGCCGTCGCTTTTCCTCAATCTGAGCCGATCGACCGGCCCGATGCATACGCTATGACCGCGGCGCAACCAACACGACGCCAAGTTCAAACGCGTTGCTGCGTCCGAGGGGGCCGCCTCGCCCTTCTGGTCTTCGCCGCGGCCACCGTCGGCTGCCAGTCGCTCCAGACCCGCATCGACCATTACCGCGCCGACCGCCGGATCGAGCAAGGCGATGCGTTTCTCGAGCGCGAGGAGTACGACGCCGCGCTCGTCGAATTCGAGGAAGCCGTCCGGCTCAACCCCGCCGACGTCCGTGCTCACTCGCGCCTGGGCACGATCTACCGCCGCCTGGGCGACTTTGGCCGGGCCATCGCCGCCTTCTCCAATGCCGTCCGCGTCGAGCCCTCATTCCACGATCTGTTCAACCTTGCCGAGCTTTACCAACTTACCCGCCGCCTGAAGGACGCCGTGCAGGCTTACCTCGCCGCCATCGACTACGACCCGAACCACTACGACGCCCGCATCGGTCTGGGCGTGTGCTACCAGCAGCTTGAAGAGCTCGAGCTCGCCGCCGAGCAGTTCGAGGAGGCGATCGCCCGCGAACCGGACCGCGCCCACGGCTACGTCAACCTCGGCGCAGCGCTCGATGCCCAGGGCAAACCCTACGCGGCCATCGCCGCCTACCGCGCCGCCCTAGAGCGCGACCAGAATCAGCCCTTCGTCATGGTCAACCTCGCCCAGACCTACATGAACCAGGACCGCTTCAAGATCGCCGAGGCCACCCTCGACCAGGCCGTTGCCATCGCCCCCGACTTCGCCCCTGCCCACGAGGCTCTGGGCTATTGTCTCTTCCGCATGCGGCGCTACCTCGAATCGTCAATCGCCTACAACGACGCCCTAAGCCTCGACCCCCGCCGCGCCAAGGCCCACGTAGGCCTCGGGTCGATTAAAATGCTTCAATACCTAAACAACAAACAGCGGGAAGACCTGAGAGAGGCCGCCCTGGAGCACTGGCACCGGGCCCTCGAGGCCGACCCCAACCAACGCCTGGTGCGAGACCTCATCGCCAAGTACGATCGCCAACCCCCAAACCCCCTAGACGCCCTCCTGGGCCTCCAGGAAACCAGCCAATAGAAATCGTACCGCTCAACTCGGCCGATGGGTGCGCCGTGCTACCGGCACACACCCGCGGTGCCGGCGTCGTGGAGTCGCCGAACCTCCCAAGCTTGCAACGCGCGGTCGTACAACATGATCTCGTCAACCACACCTTCAAACGGCGTGTCAAAACGATGATCGAAACCGTCGCCGATGACCAGTGGCGAGCTGCCGGTGTTGAGGGACTTTGGCTGCGACGCCACGGGGTCGCCGTTCATGTAGTAGACAACATCTGTTCCGTCATACGTGATACAGTGATGGTTCCAATCTGTGTCGGCGGCCGCGCCGGTGTTGACATCATCCTGATAGCCCCAGAACCACCATTGTCCGAACGAGACAAAGATGCCGAATCCTCCACCAGGGTAGGGAGCACCGTAGCTGACAGGCGTGGCGCAGCAGGAAGATGCATCGCGGCTGGAGCTCTTGATCCAGGCACAGAGGGTGCGCGGATCGCCGCCGGCCACCGTGACGGCATCGCTGCTCTGGGCATAGACCGCACCCGGGCCGGTAAGAATACCCGCTTCAACATAGCCTGGAGCGAACGTGGCGCCGTTGATCAGCACGGCATCGTTGGTCCCCGCCCAATCTGCGAGAGTCTCATCACCGGGCCACCAGCCCACAAGCCCGGCGGGCGGCTGGACGCACGCCGACCCGGTCCATCCCTGGCGACGCTGAAATGTGCCGAGGTCTGCGAGGTCGATGTCGTTGTCTCTGTCGTGATCGAACCACGAGCAGCACGCGTTCGCATAGATGGGCTGATCACACGGCGGTGTCGTGCAAGGGCCCGTCAGACAATCATGAAGCATCGGCCAGTCGCCGAGGTCGACGACTCCGCTGCCGTCGGCGTCTCCTTCAACGTCGCACTCGTCGGGGCGACGATTTCCATTGCAGTCGTTCGAACGAGCCTCGGTAAGAACGGTCATGCCCGCGAGAAACACGCGCTGAACATTGTCGGTGCCCGAGTCGTTGAGCCGGACCGTTTCCAGGATTTGGTCTCGAAACTCTGCCGGCAACACGATGCGCTGCTTATCAAGCCGGTGTGGTCCGACCGACACCACGTTTTGCGTCGTCGTATTGTTGATCGTGTTGGTGAAAACATAGTTGTTCCAATCACGAATGTCCTCGTTGCCGATCAACTGCTTCAAGTGATAGGCACCATCGCCTCCGAAGAACTCAACGGACGCGAGGCTCGTCGGGCCCGGCTGTCCCCAATACGTGTTGATCAGCGTGTGGACCTCCCGGACGGCGTACTGGCCCACGGGCATGTCGATCGATCGCGGGTTCGATCCAGCCGCTACGACGCTGTGCCAGTAGTTGACGCCCTGCTCAGGGATCACGAACGGGACACCGCCGAGCGTGACACTCCCGCTCGGAAACGCCGAATCCAGGTCGGCCTGCATGTTCGCGTTATGATGTGCTGAAAAGTCGATTGGGTGATAGGCCGGCACGGGCAGCCCGAGGTTGTCGATCTCGAGTATATCGTTGATCTCGTTTTCGTTGCAGTCGTTGAAACAGGTGATCGTAAGAACACCGTTTCCTTCGGCGCCGCCGAAGCCGCCGACGCGAATGAGGTACTCGCCGCCCTCTGTGACGCGCAGCGTACGGCGCGGGGTCGCACCGCAGGCGTGATGTTCGCAAATCACCGCGCCCGGCCCGGTCGGACATGCCGCGCTGTCGTAGATGGCGAGCGTTGTGTCGAGCTCGCTCTCGCAGATATCAATCGTCGCGATGCCGTCACACGAGGACCGGTACAAGAACCACTGGTCCCGCTCGATCTGCGTAATTCCGGCGCTCGCGCAGGCTTCAGTCTCCTGAGGCCCGTCGGTCGTCAGCGCGTGGTTGCCGAAGGGGAACGAGCCTTCACGGATGGGCAGCGCGTCAGCGCAGTTGTCGTTCGGCGCGGTGACGAGAATATCCAGCGTGGCCGTGTCGCCCGGCGTCTTAATTTCGCGGTCGGCGACGTCCACCGTCGCGGTGTATTTCCCGCTGTAGGGAGGCGTGCCGCTCAGGCGACCGTAACTGTCGACATCCAGTCCGGGCGGAAGTCCCTCGGCCGAAACGAAGTACCCGTTGCCTTCGTCGGTGATGAACGGCGGACAGCCGCCCACGATCCCGAGATCGAGGTCAATGGGTTCTCCGGCCACAATCGGAATGAACCAATCCAGCAAGGTCACGTCTGCCGTAAGTTCCATGATTCGCAGGGGGTAGGTTCCTGTTTCCTGAATCGTCGGGTAGCCTCCCGAGCGGATGAGCATCTCAGTGCCGGCTCTGGCGGAGACTTCCACGGCGCTGCGGAATCCGCAATCGACCTGCGCGTCGCTGTGGTTGTCATTGCAGTCGACTTCCGTTCCGTCGCAGGCATCGAGGACGCTGATCACGGTATTATCCAGCGTTCCGATGTTGGGTTGGCACGTGTCGACCGAGACATACCCCGAGCAAGTCGGCACATACGAGTGCCAAAGATCATTTCCGACGCCGCCGCACAATGTCTCGCCTGGGTCTGTTTGCGCGGAGCCGTTGTCGAGCAGCGTCGTACCTTCCGTCAGCGGTAGCGCGCCGCTGCATTCGTCGTTGGCAGGGGCACAGTTCCAGGTGAATCCACACGCCGGTCCCGATGATGAGACCGATAATTCGAACTTCCCTGCGTTCGTGTTGAAGCCATGGACCAGGACAGAGTACTGTTGGCCCGGCGCAGAACACCAGGAAATCTCCGACTGCAAGCCGCATGCGTCGTCGTTTTCTGTAAGGCACGTGGCTGACTCGCACCCGCCGCAATAGAGAGATAGCTTCGTGTCGAAGTCGGCCGCTCCGCAGAGTGAAGCTGTCATCATTGTGCCGGTTCCAATCACGCGGTACCAAACGCCGGGAGCTGTGGTTGGTGATCCGTCGCATTGGTTCACCGGGTCCACGGTCGCCAGCGTGGTGATTCCAGCGGTTGTCGACGGGACCGCCACAAGCGGCGCATCGGCGCAGTCGTCGGCGTGGGGAATGAACCGGGAAACCAGGGTAAAGAGCCCGCCGGCGTAGCCCTTCTCGCCGGCCACGCGGATCAGGTATGTTTCGCCGGGCTCGATCGGTACCCAGGGACGGTTAACGCAAACGCCGTCGCACGCCGCATCATCACAGTCATTGGCGCAGAACACTTGATTGAAGCTTCCGCCGGGACAGCCCCGATGCACGGAGATCACCGGGTTGATCAGTTCCGAACCGCATAGCTCGAGTTCCAGGTAGCCGCGCTGCGGCGCCGAGAACCCGTACCAGACGTCGGGCCCGTCTCCGAAAGGACAGGTGCTTACGCCGTCCGACAGCGCATCCTCGGTCGTTCCGGCGGTTCGGCGCTCGTCGTAGTTCGAAATCGGGCCCTCGCCGATGAAGATGGCCTCGTCGCAGGTGTTATTCACCGGCACACGCCGCAGGTCGGCCATCCAGCCACCGCTTCTGCCGGACGGGTTCAAGCCGTGACCAATGATCACCTTGCCGTCGTCGGAGACACCCAGGGCCTGCCGCAGCTCCCAGCCGGTGATTTGCTGACCGAGGCCTTCCGCGATCAGGACGTCGCGTATCAGCTCGAATCCGTCTGCCACCGTCCAGCGCCACGCTTCGCTTGGACAGCCGAGCAGACAGTTTGACGGCGCGTCATCCGTGCAAAAGTGCGCCCTTCCCAGCACCGTATTTCCATCCGCGCTGATGCCTGTTGCATAAGCAGTCTCGGCGCCTGGCGGAACGCCGATAAACTGCGGTTCGGTCACGCCCTCGAACCAGCGAAGAACCTGATTGGTCTCCCACTTGCAATAGTCGTCCCCAACCCAGGCGTTTCCGACCACCACTGCGCCGTCGGCGGAGACGGCCGGCACGTCCCAGACCGTCAGTCCGGGCGCGGTCAAGCGCGTGTAGGCGGGATCGGATCGGTAGACATCGTCGAATTCTCCATTCAGGATGATGGTATTCCCATCCCGCGACATCGATTCGATTTGGGTGACGCGACCGGGAAGCCCTTGGCCGGTCTCACGAGGTACGCCGTCCACCCAGAGGACGCCGCGGGTGTCGCTAGCATGTTCACGATCCGACCAGACAATCCCCGCAATGCGCCGGCCATCTTCGCTGATCGCGCTGGCTATTCCCCCGTTCATGCCGGAAAGCAAAGGCAACACGGACGGTACTCGGTCGCGCCAGATGATGGGGTAGGCGGCCCCGAAGACATTGTGTTCGTAATAATCAGACCTGCCGACGATGGTCGTTCCATCGGGAGTAACACTATAGGCAAGGGCAATGGAAATCCTACGAATGCCTGGCGGGAGCGGCAGTGCCTGGAGGCCTTCCTCGCGCGTCCACACACCGGGAGGCCCATTGGCCCTGCCGACAACCGTGCTTCCGTCCGCCGAGATGGCTATGGCAAGGCTGTTCGCTCCCATGTCGTAAAACTGCTGAGCGTTCAATCTCCCGGGCGATCGCACGAGCAGGGCGACCACGAAGGCCGCGAGGGTCGATTGCCGAAAGATCCGCCCAACTTGCTGCATTTTGCTCGATGAGTCCACAGTAAGACCTCCGCTCATCCTCATGTCCGATCTGGAGGTCGCCTCTCACGACCCATCCAGGGGGTTGTCGCTTTCCCGGGTAAACGCGAAAATGGCTTGTGACGTCCATCAATTTGGGCGAGGTTTTCTCGCTGTTTTCGCAGGACGGGCTTTTGCGTATCCACGGGCCGGGAGACCGCATGGCGCCATCGGACGACTTCACCACAATTCTCCGTGAAGCTGCGGCAGGTG
This sequence comes from uncultured Phycisphaeraceae bacterium, assembly GCA_964574815.1. Lineage (GTDB taxonomy): Bacteria > Planctomycetota > Phycisphaerae > UBA1845 > UBA1845 > CAZNPL01. The sequence goes on along the minus strand of CAZNPL010000019.1, from coordinate 12,238 downwards.
AGCCGCGGGCCGTCGATGAGCTTCTTCCGCTTGTCCGTATGGAATTAAGGAGCGTCGCCGAGGGGCTGCTGGCCCGGGAACAACCCGGGCACACGCTTCAGCCCACCGCTCTGATCCACGAGGCGTATTTGAAGATGGTGGATCAGACGCGGGCGTCCTTCACAGACCGGGTGCACTTCCTGGCCGTTGCGGCCGGCGTGATGCGGCGACTGCTCGTCGATCACGCACGAGGCAGGCGAGCCGCAAAGCGTGGAGGGGATCAGGCGCGAAGAGAGCTGAACGAATGGACCATTGCGACGCCGTCTGAGGAAGTCGATCTGCTCGACCTCGATGATGCCCTGACGGCGCTTGAACGATCGCGGCCTCGCGCGGCCCAAATCGTTGAGATGCGCTTTTTCGGCGGCTTGCCGATCGCCCAGGTCGCGACCGCACTCGGCATCGGAAGCGCAACCGTTGAACGCGAATGGCGTCTCGCGCGCGCCATTCTCTACAACGAGTTGAAGGATGCATGACGAAGGCAGAAAACGTGCAGAAGACGGCGCAACTGCCGAATCGCGGGTCCAGGAGTTGTTTCTGGAGCTGATCGCGCTTCCAGAGGGCGAGGAACGACGCGCAGCACTCGACCGAGCGTGCACGGGAGATGACGCGCTGCGGGCGGCCGTCTTACGGCTGCTTGACGCCGATCGAAACTCCGACGGATTCCTCGAACCGGCTGAGATCTCGCCACGCGAACTCGCGGAGTCGCTATCTGCCGACACCGCCGACGGCCTGATCGGTACAACCATCGATGGCTTCATCATCGAGTCACGAATCGCAGATGGCGGAATGGGCGTCGTCTACGCGGCGAGGCAAGAGCACCCCGCGCGTCGCGTGGCCATCAAGGTCGTACGCCAGGTTGTCGCAGTGCCGGACGCGGGCCGGCGGCTTGTCTTTGAGTCGGAGGTCCTCGCGCTGCTGCGTCACCCGAACGTGGCCCAGGTCTACGCGGCCGGGACCATGAAAGGCCCGCTGGGTCATGTTCCATACTTCGCCATGGAACTCGTCGAGGACGCGCGATCGATCACGTCCTTTTCGCGACAGCGACAACTCGATTTGGAACACCGGCTGCAGTTGCTTCTTTCAGCTTGCGCAGGCGTCGAGCACGGGCACAGGCGCGGCGTGATCCATCGGGACCTGAAACCCTCCAACGTGCTGGTCGATCGCGATGGCATTGTCAAGGTCATCGATTTCGGCATTGCCCGGATCATATCCGATGACTCCAAGCACAAAACGCTGGCGACGCATACCGGTGCCTTGATCGGCAGTCTTCCGTACATGGCGCCGGAGCAGTGTACAGGCGGCGCCGGCGCGGCTGACGCGCGAAGCGACGTCTATGCGCTCGGCGCGATTCTCTACGAGCTGATCGGCGACGCGCCTGTCTTCGACGTTTCGACAAAGACTCTGGAGGAAGCGCTCCGTGCCGTGCGCGAACACACGCCGCGCTCGCTGCGCCGTTCGGGACCCACGGTCGATCTTGACCTCGAGTCCATCGCGCTGAAAGCACTGTCGAAGGTCCCGGAGGAGCGGTATGGCAGCGTCGCGGAGTTCGCGGCTGATCTTGGGCGTTACGGGCGCAAGGAGCCGGTTCTGGCCTCCCGGCCGGGAGCCTTCCGCAAGCTTGCACTGGCCGTGCGTCGAAACCCAGTGGTAACGATGCTCTTGACGATGCTTGTGTTGGTGTTGGCCGGCGCGACGTCGATCAGCCTGACCTCGTACGTGAGCGAGCGCACGGCACGGCAGATCGCCGAAGCGCGGCGCGCCGAGGCTGAAAGCGTAACCGAGTTCCTCACAGAGACGATCACGTCGATCGATCCGGCCAACGCTCGCGGGTCGGAGCCGACCATCAGGGAGCTCTTGGACGCGGCAAAGGAGACGATCGGATCTAAACTACGCGATCAACCCGTCGCAGAGGCACGTATGCGCGAGGTGCTCGGTACGACGTATTACCACGTCGGTAATCACGCGGTCGCCGAGGAACAACTGCGCGCTTCGTTGTCACTGACGCGGGGTACGCTTGGAATCGATTCGTTGGAGTACGCCAGCCGTGCGCAAACGCTTGCGGCCATTCATTGGAACCGCGGTCAATATGACCAGGCCGCGGATTTGCTTCGGCAAGCACTCGCCGCGCGACGCATTCAGTTGGGTCGTGATCATGAACAGACCCTCGACGTTTCCAGCGCACTGGCGACCGTCCTGTCGGACATGGGACGAAACGCGGAGGCGGAGCCATTATTGAGAGAGGCCATCACTGCGTATCGCGAACGCTTCCCGGATGGACATCCGGTGCGGGCTCGATCGCTCAGCGCGCTCGGCACGATCAAACTCAGGCAGCACCGCTTGGAAGAGGCCGAGTCAATGATCAGCGGTGCGGCCGCTATGCTCGAAAAGCATCTGGGCAGCGACCACCCTTTCACGCTCGTCACAAAGCTGAACCGTGTGAATGTTTTGCAGGAGCTGGAAGAACACGACGCGGCACTACAGTTACTCGACGCGATCTTCGCTGCGACGAAGAAGCTCTACGGCGAGGGGCACATGCGCGTAGCCAAATGCCTTGAGAAACAGGCGACGTCGTTGGAGGCACTCGGAAGGATGGAAGAGAGCGTGGAAGCTGCGAATGAGGCTGCAAGGATTCGCAAAGCGCTGTCTCCAAGGGCTGAGCGGAATCAGGATCGCGCTGCGGGCGCAGGCGAGAACAACGGGAACCCGTCGGAGCAAGAGACCGGGAAGTAGGCTATCAGTAGGCGATGAATCGTCGATCGAACTGGTCCCCGACGGTGCCTGATCGTCTCGATGGGTAGCTGTTGTGTGATTCCAGAGCTCGTCGGTGGATGTTCCGGGATGCGGTTCTTGCGCCAGCCGCCTCGGCGAAGCCAACTTCCACAAGCCTCTGGCGCTCCGCTCAAGTTCACGGGAGGCACTTTCCGACTCGGCCCGCTTCTGCCATGATGTACCACCATGAACGACCAGCCCGACAATACTGAAGCGTCCGACACAAACCCTGCGCCTCCTGCAAAGCCACCAACACCGCTGCCGCCTGACGCCCTTCGTTGGCGATGCAGGCCCGAAGATCTTCCCTTCGACTCCACGGCCGACATCGAACCCGTCGTCGGCGTCATCGGGCAGGAACGCGCCGTCGAGGCCCTGCGGTTCGGACTCGAAACCAACGCCTCCGGCCAGAACGTCTTCGTTAGAGGCCTCACCGGCACGGGCCGCATGACCCTCGTCCGCCGCCTCATGCAGGAAATTCAACCCGTCTGCCCGGAGACGCGCGATCGCTGCTACGTCCACAACTTCAACCAGCCCGATCGGCCGCGCCTCATCACCCTCCGCCGCGGACGTGGCCCCGCCTTCCGCAAAAAGATCGACCAACTCGCCGATTTCATCCGCGACGAGCTTGCGGCCACCCTCTCCTCCGAAGGAATGCGAACACGCTGGAACGCCCTCGAACGCGAGTTCCACGAAAAAGTCAAACAGGTGATCCAGCCGTTCGAAGAGGCCCTTCAGGAAGCCGGACTCGGCCTCGTCAGCTTCCAGGCAGGCCCCACGCAGCAGTCGGCCATCGTCCCCCTCGTCGACGGCAAACCCGTTGGCCCCGATGAGTTCCAGAAACTCCGCGAGAGCGGCGAGATCGACGACGAGCAGGTCGCCGCATTCGAAAGAGAGCACGCCCGATTCCAGGAGCAGTTTCAGGAGGTCACCGCGAAGGTCAACGAGATCCGCCGCCAGCACCTCGAGGCCTCCCGCCAACTCCGCGAGCGGGCCGTCCGAGCCGTCCTCGCCGGATTCGTCAGCTCGATCCGGGCCGAATACCCCGAGGACAGCGTGGCCACGTTTCTCGAAGAGCTCGTCGACGAGATCGCCGCGAAAGGCCCACCGGAAGAGCAGAAGGAACCTGACGTCACGCGCCGCTACCGCGTCAACGTGCTCCTGACTCACGCGCCCGACGAATCGTGCCCGATGATCATCGAGAACGCGCCGACAATGGCCAACCTCCTCGGCACGATCGACCGCACCGCCGGGCCTCGCGAGACCGCCTTCTCCGATCACCACATGATCCGCGCCGGCTCCATCCTTCGAGCCGACGGCGGCTACCTACTCCTCGACGCCCGCGACGTCATGCGCGAGCCGGCCGCGTGGAAAGTGCTGGTCCGCACGCTCCGCACCGGCCGCCTTGAAATCGCGCCGCCGGAGATCTACCTACCATGGTTCGGAGCCTTCCTCAAACCCGAACCCATCGACCTCCACGTCAAGGTGATCCTCATTGGTGACGCCTACGTCTACGCCGTCCTCGACACGTACGATCCCGACTTCCCCAATCTCTTCAAGGTGCTGGCCGATTTCGACACCCAGATCCCGCGCGACGCCGAGGGCGCCGTCGGGTACGCTGAAGTGCTCGCCCGCATCGCGCGTGAAGAGGACCTGCTCCACTTCGACCGCACCGCAATCGCCGCCCTGGTCGACCACGGCGCCCGCATCGTCGCCCGCACCGGCAAGCTGACCACGCGATTCGGCCGGCTCGCCGACATCGCCCGCGAGGCCGCCTTCGTCGCCGCCAAGGCAAGCGCTCGACTCGTCGCCGCCGAGCACGTTGCCGAGGCCGTCCGTCGAACCAAGCGACGCGCCGACCTGCCCTCGCGCCGCTTCCGCGAACTGCTCGCCGACGGCACCATCCGCGTCCAGACCATCGGCAAACAAGTCGGCCAGTTGAACGGCCTCGCCGTCATCCAGGCCGGCTCCCTCGTCTACGGCTTCCCCGCGCGGATCACCGCCTCCATCGGCGCAGGCACCGCCGGCGTGGTCAACATCGAGCGCGAGGCCGCTCTCAGCGGCTCGATCCACACCAAGGGCTTCTACATTCTCGGAGGCCTCCTGCGCAATCTCCTGCGGACCGAACACCCGTTGACCTTCCATGCCTCGGTCGCCTTTGAACAGAGCTACGGCCAGATCGACGGCGACTCCGCCTCTGGGGCCGAAGTATGCTGCCTGTTAAGCGCCTTGACCGAAGTCCCGCTCCGGCAGGACTTGGCCATGACCGGTGCCATCGACCAGCATGGTCACATGCTTCCGGTCGGCGGTGTCAACGAGAAGATCGAGGGCTTCTACGATACCTGCCGCGACGTCGGCCTCACCGGCGCCCAGGGCGTGATCATCCCCAAGCCCAACGCGGGCGAGCTCATGCTCCGCCAGGACGTCGTCGAAGCATGTGCCGAAGGCCGCTTCGCGGTTTACGCCGTCGAGTCCATCCAGCAGGCTCTCGAACTCCTGACAGGAATGCCCGCCGGGACGCGTGATGAACACGGCGAGTATCCACAGGACAGCCTCTTGTGGCTGGCCATGGAGAAGGCCTTTGAATACTGGTTGCGTGTCTCCCAGACCATGCGCGGCCTGAGCGAGGTCGAAATCGAGGAAGGCGAGGGCGCCGAAGCAATCGAAGAGCCCACCACCGCGGATGACGAAACTGCAAGCGACGCACCCGACTTAAATCCCCCAAATTGAATAGCTTGCGCGCCAAATGATCGTAAGAGCACTCGGGCGAGACCCCCGCCGAGACACACCCCAAACGCACGCCCGTGCAGGCATGCATGGGTGCCCATGCTTGCGTGGGCAGGCTCCTTCTGAGTACCGCTTGCGTGGGACGGAGGCCGCCCGCCGGCGGGCCTGATCGACGCTACGAAGCGGGGAACGAGCCTTTGTCACCGACCTTAACAATTCCTAAGGATCTCGGCAGCGCCGAATTGATTGCGGCGTGTTCGCAAGGAGTAAGGTTCTTCAGAAATCCCTTGATCTGGTGCGCTCCACGGGTTATATTATGGGTCCTGTCCTGTGGGTGAAGCGAAGTGGAGTTGGTGCCATTTGGGGGATCGAGTCATGGCGAGCCGGATTGAAACCACACGAAGTGCGCGGATCTTGGTGGTGGCCTGCAGCGTTGCTGTTGCGGGCCTTCTTGTTTGCCCATCGTCGGCATGGGCCCAGCCGGGCCTTCCGACCGACGGCGGCATCTTCAGGCTGACTGCGGAGAGTTCTTACCAACACGGCTGTTTCCCGCCATGCCTCTGCCCGCTGCTTGTGCAGAGCGGTGTGCGAGGCGTGTTCAAAGTGACGCCGGTCGGCTTCGACGGGGTCGTGCACGAATTCGCCGTCGAGGACGTCAACTGGACCGTTCCCTTCGAAAACGCAGACGGCACGGTCCAGCCGCTGCGCGTCATTGGTTCGGGTTCTTACTTTGTCGGCAGCCCCGATCCCATCACCGTCGTACAGCACCGCATGATCCTCGATCTGCATGTCGGCGACGAGCCGGTGCAGCACTTCGACAGCGGATGGGTGCTGTACGACGACAGCAGCGTGACCCACATTAACATCACCGTTTCGATCAACGACCTGTACTGCTTCGATACGGCCTTCGTAATCGACGCCGAGGTTGTGCCTGCGACCGAGATCATTCCGTACACGCTTGTGGACGGCAGCACGTTCCAGCGAGGCTGCTTCGATCCTTGCGATTGCCTGCTGGGGCCGGACATTCCGATGGCGGGAACGTTCGCCTTCGTACCGCTGGTGGATGAACCTCCGGCTTTCAGCGAGTTTGCCGTTGTGGATGTGAACTGGCACGTATTGGCCAATTCGGTCGGTGACAGCATTCCGATTGACGGCTTCGGTGTCTACCAGTTGCTCGGGGACTTCATCGCGCAGCATCGTCTGGGCTTGGAGCTCGTCGTAGGGAACGAGGAGGAGGTCCATTTCGACAGCGGCATCGTTCCCGGCGGTGGGCTGCCGCACATCGACATTGTGGTCACGATGAACAATTTCGAGTGTTTCGACACGGTGCTGCACGTGGTGGCGGATCCGGCAAACACCGCGTTCTGCACGCCGGACGGGGCCGCGTGCCCCGCCGGCGAGTTCTGCAAGGCGCCGACCGGCCACTGCGACTTCGACGTGCCCGGTCTCTGCACGCCGATTCCGGAGGACTGCCCGTTTCTGTGGGATCCGGTCTGTGGCTGCGACGGGGTCACATACCCCAACGAGTGCACGTCCGATGCGAACCAGGTTTCGCTCCTGCATTACGGCGAATGCGAGCCGTACTGCTTCGTGGAGAGTGACTGTCCGGAACCGAACGAGTTCTGCAAGTTCCCGATCGGCAACTGCGGTACGGCGGCGCTGCCCGGAACATGCTCCCCCATTCCGGAGGCATGCCCCGACATCTACGACCCCGTGTGCGGCTGCGACGGTGTCACCTACGGCAACGAGTGCGAGGCGGACGCCGCAGCCGTGTCCATCCTTCACCTTGGACCCTGTGAACGTCCGTGCAGTGAGGCCCTCGGGTTGCCGCCATGTGCCGCAGGCCTCTTCTGCCTCTACCCGGAGGGCACTTGCGACGACGGCGTCCACCCGGGCATGTGCACGCCGATTCCGTCGGGGTGTCCGGACGTCTGGGATCCGGTTTGCGGCTGCGACAACGTTACCTATGGAAACGATTGCGAGGCGTACGCAGCCGGCGTCTCCATTCTGCACCGTGGGGAATGCGCGCGCGTTTGCTCGCGTGACGGTTCGCACCCGCCGTGCGAGGTTGACGAGTTCTGCAAGTTCCCCACCGGCACCTGTGACGATCCCACGGTGCTGGGAGTCTGCACCGACATCCCCGAGGTCTGCCCGGAATACTATGACCCGGTCTGCGGCTGCGACGGCGTGACCTACGGCAACGAATGCGAGGCCGAGGCTGCGGCCGTCTCCATCGATTACTGGGGACCGTGCGAGCCGACGCCCTGCGCCGCGACGCGCTACTTCCTGAGCGTCTCCAACACCTACTGCCCACAGATACCGCTGGTCGTCCGCATCGAACTCACGCCGCCGGCGGGGACTTCGGTCGTGGCAATCGAGGACGGACCGCCGGAGGGCTGGGCGGTCACGAACATCAGCCACGGCGGCACTTTTGATTCGGTCAATTGGAAGGTTAAGTGGGGACCGTTCTTTGCCGGCTCGATCCCGGACGCGGTTTCGTACCACGTGATTCCGCTGAACGATACGGCCGTCCCGCCGTGCTTCAGCGGCACCATTTCCGTCGACGGCGAGAACGAGCGGATTTGCGGCGTCGCGTGCCTGACGCTGGATTGCCCGCCGTTCATGCAGGCCGACCTGCCGCAGCCGCCGTGTCCGGCCTGCCCGATCGGCGACTGCACGACCTGTCCGGAGGGGCGGTGTCGCGACGGGCGCATCTCTTTGTGCGAGCTGATCGGCTACGCCTGCGCGTGGAAGGTTGGCTGCAACGACGATTTAGCCGGCGTGACGCGGGCGGCGTACATCTGGCGGCACGGCGAGTGCTACTGCTGGGACGAGTCCGAACAGAACTGGTTCCCGGCACCGTGCCCGCCGCCGAACTCGGGGCTGTGCGATGCGACGACGCCGGCGTCGAGCCCCGCGGAGTCCGCGGGCGGCGCGGCCGCGTTCGTCCGTGCTTCCGACAGCCGGACGAGCCTACTGGTCTCCATACGCATCTTGGCGCCGGCCGACTCGGCCACCGCGCTCGAGTTTGCCGTGCCCACCGGCTGGAAGGCGACCAGAATTACGGACCACGGCCGCTGGGACGGGGTCCATCGCAAGGTCAAGTGGGGGCCGTTCACCGAGAACGTGGCTCGCCCCGTCAGCTTCGAGCTCGAGCGGGACACCGATCGGGCGATGGCGCGCCGCTTGCGCCCGGATCGTAAGGAGCTGTTGAACAGTCTGAGTGGCCGGGTATCGATCGACGGTGAGGTTCACCCAGTAACAATACGATAGCACAGTAAAGGCGGGTGGGCCGGCCGGCGTTGCCGTTGACGCCCGGCGATGATGAGGTACTTTGCTTCGGGGGGATGAAGGTGGTCAGGAGGGAAGCCGGCACGTCGCGCCGCCGTCGGCGCGGCGTGCCTGATGCAATTGCGGCGGCCCTTGTTGCTGGATGGGTGATGGCTGCGCACGCAGCGTACGGCGATGCGGCCGTCCGGGATCTGTCCGGGTTCAGCGCGGGCCAGACGTTCACCGTTTCCATTGTGTTGGACATACCGGGTGGGACGCAGGTCGCGGCGTTGGAGGACGCGCCACCGTCGGGGTGGGTCGTTTCGAACGTCAGCGACGGCGGCACCTGGGACGCCCAGGCCGAGAAGGTGAAGTGGGGGCCTTTCTTCGGCGGCCCGTACCCGACGCTGGTGACGTACGACGTGACGCCGCCGGGCGAGTTGACCGGCACGCTGTGTTTCGTCGGCAGTGTGACATTCGACGCGCAGCAGGAGCCCTTCGCCGGTGACATCTGTCTGGCATTCACGGTGCCGACGTCGTCGCAGTGGGGCTGCCTCGTGCTGGCGCTGGCGATTCTTATCGCGACGACGGTGTCGATACGATGCCGACGTACGGTCGTCACGGGGCCGCGTGACGCGGGCGGGGGCGCCACAGCGGCATGTTAATCCCCGCGAGGCGGCCGATCATCACGGCCTGTGCGGTGAGGAGCACGACGCCGCCGACCATCCCGAGCAATTCGGGCCAACCTCGCGCCGCCCCCAGCGACGCAATCAGCGTGCTGGCACAGGCCGGCGCGTGCGGGCACGACAGCCACGCCAGCAGCATGCAGACGATCGCCATGGCCAGTGAGGGACTGAGCAGCACCGGCCAGCCGCCGCTCGCGGTGCTGAACGGCTCGCCGCAGAGCAGGCTCACGAGCTGCCAGACGAGAAATCCGGTCGCGATGCCGACGACATGTCCGACGATGACCGACCTGGGGGCTGCCGCGCGCGAGAACGGAGCGGTCAGCAGGATGAACGCGCTGGGTCCCAGCGCCGGAAAGAGCAGCGGCAACTCGATCAGCCACGCAAGCGCGCCGATGATCAGAATCGCGGTCCCGCCGGTGGCCGCCGCATAGTAGGGAATGACATTGCGCTCGTCGCCCCCGGCCAGCAGCGACGGCACGGCGATTCGGGCCCGCCAGACCAGAAGCTTGCGTCGAAGTGATGTTCGGACTCTTCCATTCACGGCGGCCCGCTTTCGGTGCGCGCACAGGAGAATCCCCATCACGCATATCGGTGCGTCGCGGGGCCCGACTTGCGGTAAGCCGGGCCTGGGCGCCGGCGATTGCCGTCGTTGACGTCTGCAGGTTGGCGGGCACGGAAAGAGGGTATCGTCGCGAGCCGGTTCTGGCTGGTCTTACTCCCCTTGCCCGCCGTGTACGTCGGCAAGGTCGAAGAGAACGCGCGGCTCGGCATCTCGGAACCCGACGACCAAAGGCGGCGGAGCGTCGGGGCGTATGTCGACGGACAAGGCTGTGATGCCGGGCTCCTCCGAGAAGAACCGGTGGCCACGGTCGGAAGAATCGGGCGGTTCGCCGACGTCCTCGATCGTGACGCTCCACCAGCCTCGCTCGAACCTTCGCCCCACGGAGGTGATCCCCTCCGGGAAGAACCACAGCAGCCGCTTGACTGGGTTATCGAAATACGGGCGCTCGCGGCTTTCGATCAGCAGCGTGTGCGGGCGGGTGAGCGTCACGTCGGCCGCCGGGCCGGCCTTGCGTCGAGGCCGGCTGGCCACGACGGCCAGGTGCTCCGGGTCGCGCCCGGTCTCCTGCGACAGTACGTAAGTAAAGTAGAAGAACGGCGGCGGAGACGGCACGTTTACGAAGAGGATTCGGCGGTCGGCGGCCACCTCCTCGCGCTCGAGCAGTTCCGCGACGGAAGCCGCGATTCTTTGCGGCGCGTCGGGACCGGGGGCGAACGGTGAGCGGGTCGGTCCCCAGTGTATGACCATGGTGATGACAAAGTTGCCCAGTGCCGCGGCGAATACCAACATGGCCAGCAGCCTGCGGTACCGACTCCACCCTCTCAGCGGCGCCGCTTTATCGCCGTCCAGCGCCGCCCCGGCGGCGAGGGCGTAGAAGATGTTCGGGGTGTAGAGGTAGAAGGGGATCGCCGCCATCGGCATGAACGGAAGGAATGCCACGCCAGCCAGCACCAGGAAGGTGAGCGGCCTGCGGCGTTCGGGGGCGGCCGCCAGCAAAAGCGCGATGATCAGCGCCACGGTGACCACGCATCCGGCGAACGCACCCGGATGGTTGAGCCACATGTCCATGATCAGACGATCAACGTAGGGCACCGTGGTCGTCAGCGAGAACGCCACCACGAACAGCTTGAGCAAAGCATACGGGATGAAGCCCGGGGCCAGTGGGTCATTATAGTAAGGCGGCGCGGGGAGCGAAACGCCGTCCAGGGCGGCAAAGCGGACGCCAAGGTAGACGCCCACCATTCCGAAGTAAAGCAACCAGGCCGGCCAGAGGGGGCGAGCCGCCGGTTGACCGAGCTCCGCCTCGGTGTTGGCGCCGGCGTCGAGCCGCTTCGGATGAAGTACGTCCCAGAGGACCGCCATCACCGGGAAGACTACCGCGTGCTCTCCAGTGAGCAGCGCCGCGGCGAACGGCAGCGCCGCCCAGAGCCATCGGTTTCGAAGGTGCAGGTAGAAGGTGGACAGCAGCAGCAGCCCGACCAGCGGCTCCTTCCGGGCCGAGATCAGGAGGATCGACCACCGCGGGTGCAGGCTGACCGCAAAGAACAGCGAGGACAGGAACGCGGCTCGCGGGTCCCGGAACAATCGCCGCGCCAGGGCGAGCAGCACCCCGGCCGTCGCCAGATGAATGAGCAGGTTGATGGCGTGCTGCGCGAAGTCCGACCGGCCGAACACCATCATGGGCAGGCGGAATGTGACCAAGAGCAGGGGTCGGAAGTAATGGAGGATGGTCTCCTGCTCGATCCACCAGACGTTTCCAAGTTCGACCCGCTCGAACTCGAACCCTTTGGCCAGCAGGGCGCTCCACGGCAGCTTCTCGCACCGGTCCAGCACGAGCACGTCGTCCAGAAGCCGGCCAGTGCGCAGGCTGGGCCAATGCATGACCACGACGGCCAGGGCCAGCAAGGCGAACTGGATGCGAGGTCCCGGCCGCACGCGCCGTGCTCCGTGTGTCCAGCGGGAAACTCTCAGCAAAGAGGTCATAGAGTGGGACTTCACGGATCACTCGTCAACTGGGAGGGGACAGGGATGGAGGGACGAAGGGACGTAGGGACGGAGGGACGAAGGCTTGCCTGCGGGGCGGGGCTGGCGGCTGGGGGTTTTGGTGGCTTCGTTTGGAAGGAAGAGGCACGAAGGCACGAAGGCACGGAGGCACGTAGGGGAAAGGGGCAGGGACGAAGGGACGGGG
>CAZNPL010000018.1:0-121054 GCA_964574815.1 uncultured Phycisphaeraceae bacterium | reverse complement strand
ACCGGGCCGCCAGGGCGCGAAAACCCAGCTGCGCTCGCTTAATTTGGGTCTAGCTTCCGGCAGTCATCGGGCGGCCCATGAGCGGCGATCCCTCGACCCTGCAGGGCCGGGAGGAATACCTCACTTTCACCCGCCATGTACATAGTTCAGCAACTTTCATCAAGCGGAAACGCCGGTGGGACGATGAATCTCGGCGGCACGACAGTGCTTACCCGGGTTGCTCGCAGAAAGCAGTTCAGGAACCAGATGTTATCGGGTGCCGGTCACGCGGTGGCCACCGAGCCGCGGGCTGCGTGAAGTCCACACCGATTAGGGGAGGAATCAGGTGTCAAGCAGATTACTAGGACGTCTCGAAGCGACCGGTAAGCTCCCCACGCCGCCCGGCGTGGTGCTGCAATTGTTGGAACTGACCCGCCGCGAAGACGTCTCCGCTCGCCAGATCGCCGACACGCTCGGACAGGATCCCGCCCTCGCAGCCAAAATCCTTCGATTCGCCAACTCACCAATGGCCGGCATCCAACGCAAGGTCACTTCGCTGCAACAGGCCGCGGCGCTCATGGGCGTAAGAGGCGTCAAGATGGCCGCCCTCTCATTCGCCGTCCTCGGGACCTCCATCAAGGAGGGCTGCTCAGGCTTCAATCAGAAACAGTTCACCCTGCAGTCGGTGGCCTGTGGAGCGGCCGCCCGGCTTCTCGCACTGGAGACAAAGGCGGACTCGGCCCACGAGGCCTTTATCGCCGGCCTGCTCAGCCAGATCGGACGTGCGGTCCTCGCCATCACCGTCCCCAAGGAATACGCGCCCGTGCTCGCACAGGCCCGCCAAATCCCGCGCGATCTGCCCCCGCTTGAAACCGTCGCGTTCGGAGAACATTACGCATCGGTCAGCGCCCAGCTTCTGCGATCGTGGGGAATACCCGAAAGCCTCTGCTCAGCAATTCAAACCTTCCGCGAACTCGACGACAGCGATGAGGGCTGCCCGCTCGCCCGTCTGCTCAACGTCGCGGAGGTCGCCGCCGGTGTCATCTGCCCGGACGCGAAAGGCGAGCCGCCCGATTCGCGGGCGTTCGTGGATGCCGCAACCCGGTTGCTCGGCGTCGAGGCCGAACGCTGCACCGACCTCATCAACCAGATTATGGCCGAAACCGAGAACACTCGCGCAGTAATTCAGATGCGCGACGGAAAGACCCGCTCGATCAACGATATCCAGGAGGAAGTGCGCCAACGCATCGCGGAGTTGAGCTTGGCCATGCACCTCGAACATGAGGCCATGGTCCAACAGCAGGAAGACCTCATGCGGCGGGCCACGACCGACGCGCTCACCGGAGTCGGAAACCGAGTCGCCTTCGATGCCCGCCTCACGCTGGAGTTGGATCGATTTGCCCGTTCCCGCGAGCCGCTGGCCCTCATGATGATCGACGTCGACAGATTCAAATCGTTCAACGATACGTACGGGCACCAGGCCGGCGATGCGGTCCTCCGGGACGTCGCACACGTACTGGACGCCAACATCCGCAAGGTGGACTACCTGGCGCGCTATGGTGGGGAAGAATTCGCCGTCATCGCGCCCGAAACATCCGCCGAAAACGCCGGAATGGTGGCCGAGCGGATTCGGCGCGCCGTCGAGGTCCACACCGTCCCTTGGGCGGGTGAGAGGCTCGGTGTTACCATCAGCGTCGGCGTCGAGATAATCACCGAACCCGTGGATGGCGCCGACGCCTCCAACATCATCAGGGCCGCCGATGAGCGCCTCTACGCCGCCAAACGCGCGGGTCGCAACCGCGTCGAAATGAGCCGCAACGGCGCGCCGCTCAAACCGGTCCAGGCATAAACGGCCTGTCACGGAGGCCCCGCAACCGCTTCTGCTGTACGTACGCGGCGAGTGTGCCAAGCAACAAGTCGAGTGCCATGGGTAAGCGGAGCCGCCTCAGCCGGCGGCGCAGCTTGCCTGTGTGGATCGTCATCTTCGTGGCTCCACGATCAGAAATCGCCACACATCCGGCCTGTTCGGGCGAGCCGTTCCGTCCTAACATGGGTTCCATAATCGAGAAAAAACCGCGTAGGCGTACGAAACGGCGACCACGCGTTCCCGTGTAACCGTGCACCAATCCGTCGTGCCTTTTTGAGGAAGTTCCAAAACAAAATGTCCCCAGCCACAAAAGACAACGAAGAAGCAAGGATGTGGGAAGCGTTCTTCAAAGTGCACCGCGATCTTCCACGCGAAGGACCGGGCAGCGACGACGCGACACGAGAGGCCCTGCGCCGCTTGCCGCCCCTGCCGGCCACTCCGCGCGTGCTGGACCTCGGGTGTGGCCCAGGGCGGCAGACGCTCGTGCTCGCCCGCGAGCTAAAAACACCGATCGTCGCAGTGGATTTCCACGAGCCGTTCCTGGCTCAGCTACGCAAGAGCGCCGAGGCCGAAGGCCTCAGCGATCACATCATCACGCACCATGGGCGCATGGAAGAACTCGACGAACAATCGGGCAGCGTCGATCTGATCTGGTGCGAGGGCGCCATTTTCGTCGTTGGATTCTCCAAGGGACTCCAACTGTTCAAGCCCTGGCTGCGAAACAACGGCCCGGTAGTCGTCAGCGAGGTGACTCGCCTCGTGCACGACCTGCCGGCTGAGGCGCAGAGCTTCTGGGAGTCGGAGTACCCCGCGTTGACGGATATCGACGGGAACATCTCCCTGGCCGCCAACGCCGGCTTCGACGTAGTCGATCACTTTCTACTGCCGCAAAAGGGATGGTGGGACGAATACTACACACCGATTGAAGCGAGGATGGCCGAACTGAGGCCCGAAGCGGCCGGAGACCCGGTGCTCGCCACGGTCCTCGACCAGACCGAACGCGAGATCGCCATCTGCCGTCGTTACGGCGACGCCGTCGGCCTGGTATTCTATTTGATGCGCGAAAAAACCTGACCGAAGATTTCGAGCGCGTTCACCGGGGAGGCGGAGAGAACCACATGCATATCCTTCTGAGCAACGATGACGGGATACTTGCCCCTGGGTTGGCTGCCATGCATCGCGCCCTCACCGACCTGGGAACGGTCACGGTCGCCGCCCCGGACTCAGTCCAATCCGCAACCGCCCACGGCATCACCGTCCGCCAGGCCATCAACGTCCGACGCGTCCGCGTGCAAAACGAGTTCGACGGCTGGAGCGTAGGAGGCCGACCGGCCGACTGCGTCAAGCTCGCCATGCTCGAACTTTGCGAGACCCCGCCCAACCTCGTCGTCTCCGGAATTAACGACGGCGCCAATGTCAGCATCAACGTCCTCTACTCCGGCACCGTCGCCGCCGCGGCCGAAGGCGCCATCCTCGGCGTTCCCGCGGTGGCCGTCTCACTCCAGCGTGGCCCCGAATCTGATTTCGATCGCGCGGCGGCGATAGCCCGAAAGGTGATCGACCGCCTTCTGGACTACGGACTCTCCCCAGGCAAGCTGGTCAACATCAACATCCCCCTGATTCAGCCCGGCTGGCCAAAAGGCGTCCGCGTCGCCGAACAGGCCCTCCAGACCATGGACGATGCATACGAACTGAAGGAAACGCCCGACGGACTCCTGCAATATACGCTCGACGGCGACTTCGCCGAGCCGGCCGGCCCCCATGAAACGGACCTGCATGCCCTCGCCAGCGGCTACGTCGTCGTCACGCCCCTCAAGGTCGATCTCACCGACCGCGAACGCCTGAACGACCTCGAACGCCTGAACTGGCCATCGCTGGAATAAGCCCCATCGTCGCGACGCCTGGGGCAGGCACGCAACAAGCTCCGGAGCCACCCAGGGAGGGCGAGGCTCCAGCCGCGCCGCCGCCCTCGCCGGATCGCCACAACACTGTATAATCCCACGGAACGGGCCGATGTCAGTTGGGGAATTCGGAAGGGAAAATCCAGGTGCCGGAGCGGACTGGCCGTGACGGTGAAGGGGAGTAATCCACGCAATGCAGGTAAAGCTCGCCAGCACACGAGGATTCTGTTTCGGTGTCGAGGACGCCATTGAAATCGCCGAACGGGCGCTGGACGAAAGCAAAGACGGCCGAATCGTCGCCCTCGGACCCGTCATTCACAACAAACAGGTTGTCCAGAAGCTTGAAGAAGCGGGCTTGAACCAGTCCGCCGATTTCGACCGCGTCGAAAACGGCACCACCGTTTTGATCCGCTCACACGGCGCCTCCCCGGAAACGTTCGAGCAGGCCAAGGAGCGCCGCCTCAACGTCGTCGATGCCACCTGCATCCTGGTCAAGCGTGCCCAGAACGTTGTGAAGCAGCTCCATGAAGAGGGGTACAAGGTCGTCATGATCGGCGACAAAAACCACCCCGAGGTCCGCGGCGTGATCGGCTACGCTCCGAATGTCGTCGTGGTGGACAAGGGCGATGACCTGGACGCCGCCATCCCCTATCGCGACCGCCTCGGCATCGTCGCGCAGACCACGCACGCGCCCGAGCACGTCGCCGAGATGATCGGCGAAATCGCCAAACGCCCCTTCCGCGAACTCAAAATTGTCAATACATTGTGCCTCGAGGTGACGCGGAGGCAGGAGGCGGCCGTCGCTCTGTGCGACGAGGTCGATGTGATGTTCGTCCTCGGCGGGCTGCACTCGGCCAACACGCAGGAGCTCGCCCGCCTCTGCCGAGAGAAGCACAAGCCGACGTATCACCTCGAGACGTTTGATGACTTCGATCCCAGTATGGTCGAGGGCAAACAGATCGCGGGCGTCACCGCCGGCGCCTCCACGCCGGAATGGGTGATCACCGACTTTGTCAAGAAGCTCGAGACCATCTAATCGCGGGCTTCGCGGCACCGGGATTCCGCCCACACCGAGATCGAGGCCGACGATAGAACCAGGAGGCAAACGTGGCTGAACCCAAACACGGAACGGGACCCATCGTCTGCGAAGAAACGCCCGGCAAGAAGGCGTACTGCCAGTGTGGCCTGTCCGCCAATCTGCCCTACTGCGACGGAAGTCACTCGCGAGAGGGCACGGGCCTGAAGCCGATCGTGATCGAGGTTGACGCCGCGGGCAAGAAGGCTGTGTGCCAGTGTCACCGCAGCGGCAATCTGCCGTGGTGCGACGGCTCGCACAAAACGCTCAAGACTGCATAGTCGACCCGCACGGTCCGGGCGCAGGTCCGCGTTTAACGTGCAGGGCAGGGTGGGCAGGGTGCCATGGGCAACGCGGGTCTTACCCACGGGTGAGACCCGCGTTGCCCGTGCCGCCAGGCGGGAGAAACGCACGGGCAAGCTCCGATGCCCATGGCCGCTCCGCTTGTCCGTGCCACCCTGACTGAACATGTACGGACGAAGTCTCCGTACCCGACAAAGAAGGGCGTATCCGCGTTGCTGTCCATCGTCACGCTGTGGTGGCTGAGTTTCTTCACCATCGTAGGCCTCTGCCTGGGCAGCTTCCTCAACGTCGTCATCCATCGGCTGCCCCTCGGCATCGACCTCGGCCACCCACGATGGTCCTTTTGCCCCCGCTGCGAATCACGCATTGCCTGGTACGACAACCTTCCGGTGATCAGCTTCCTTCTCCTGAGGGGCCGCTGCCGCCATTGCCATGCCCCCATCTCGGCGCACTACCCTCTGATCGAACTGCTGACCGCCATCGTCGTCGTCAGCCTGTTCGACGCCTTCTTCCTTGCCCAGTCACGCGCCGGCCTCCAGACCTTTCCAGACCTGGCCTGGCGGCTTTCAGCCGATTGGCCCGTTTTCATCGCTCACGTGATCCTGCTCGTCTGCCTGCTGGGCATGTCGTCGATCGATCTGCAGTTCTACTGGGTGGATATTCGCTTCACGCACTTCGCGGCCCTCTGCGGCATACTGCTGCACACCATCTGGACGCCGTACCACAGCCGGGAATGGTTCCGTCCGTACGATGCGACCGCCGCCGCAACCGTTGTCGCCTTCATTGCGTTCGCCGTCGTGTGGCTCCTCCTGCCCGAACGATCCGAAGAAGACCAGACGCAGAGCGACCAGCCACCCGAAACCGAGGATACGCCACCGGATCTGCCCGGCGCTGACTCGTCCAGCCCATCCGAAAATCGCGACCACGCTACCAACGCCCCGGCTTCCATCGAACCGGCCTCCATCCCACAACAGGCCGATGCAGCCGCCGCCGTCGAGGCATCCTGGCCACCCGCCTCAGCCCGCGTCGGCACGGCCATGCTCATCACAGGATTGGTACTTTTCGCAATCGTCTGGTCGGCCGTTTGCGCCTCCGCCGTCGAAGACGGTTGGTCGGTTCCCCACGCGTACCGGGCCGCTCTACCGCTGCTATGCGGCTTCCTGGCCATCATGTTCGCCGCGGCACGTGAGCGCGAATCCGACGGCGAGATCGCCGAGGCCATCGAGTTCGAAGCCCCCGCCGCACGACGCAACGCACTCAAAGAGCTGTTAACCCTCGCCCCCGCAATCCTGCTCGGGACCCTGGCCCTGATCGTGTTCCTTCAAAGTCAAACGTCTGCCGACGCCGTGCATGACGCGATTCAGTGGCGACCGTTCAACGGCGCGTGGCGCCCGCTCCTGGGCCTCTCGACCGCCGTCAGCGGCTATGTCATCGCCGCCGGCATCGGCTGGACCGTCCGAATCCTCGCCAACCTCATCTGGGGCAAAGAGGCCTTCGCCACCGGCGACATCCACATGATGGCCGCCGCAGGCGCCGTCGCGGGATGGCACGTCGTCCTGCTCGGCTTCGTCATCGCCTGCCTTTCGGCAATCACCGGCTGGCTACTGCTGCTGCCCCTCAAGCGCTCGCGGGTCATACCGCTCGGGCCGTGGCTCACGATCGGCTTCTGGACAGCCGCCCTCTTCTATAATCCAATAGTCGAATCGAGCCTGGTTCAGAGATTCGCCGACGCGATCAACCTGTTATTTCTCAACAATTCACAACCCTCGCTCATCGGAGGAACGCCGTGAGTCTTGTACTCAGAAGATTCAAGGTATATGCTAAGCTCGTTCTGTTGGTCGCGCTGGCTGTCGTCATCGGACTGGTCATCTTTTTCAACAGGTCCCACACCGTCGATGTCTGGTTCTTTGCGTCGTACCAGGACATCAACGTCGTGTGGCTGTTGATCTGCACGGCCGCCGGCTCGATCCTCGCCTGGTGGATCGTCACCAGGTCCGTAAACCTGTGGCGCGACGCACGGGAGTTGAGCCGCGAGGCCGAGCGAAAGAAGTCTGAGCAGCAACAGCGCGAGATGGCCACCAAGGTGGCCGAAACCGAGAAGCGTCTCGACGAAACACTGAAAAAAGGAGCCACCGAAGAGTAGGCTCCGCACGGGTGGCCCACGTCTTCAGACGTGGGCTCACGATTCGCCGGATGCCCCATCCTTCGCGAGGCGAAGGGTGGGGAACGGACCCACACAGGACGGGAAAACCCAAAGGAAGCAACTGACCCATCGTCAACGAGGAGGACATGTCATGCAACGTCAATTCACCATAACCGCCTTGGCACTGATCGGCACCGCCGGCCTGATCACCGGCTCCGGCTGCACCGATGAACTCAAGGCCAAGGAAGCTCACATCGCCCTGCTGGAAGACACCAACCAGCGACTGACCGAAGACCTCGCCGCCGCCCAGCGACGCGCCGACGGCATCATCTCCGAGCGCGAACGCTGCGCCGAACAACTGCTCGCCGCCCGACGAGAAAACGAACGCTTGCGCGGCGAACTCGCCGAAGTCCCCGAGCAGACCGCCCCCGAAGGCTGGCAGGCCGTGCCGGGCGGCGCCATGATCGCCGTCCCCGGCAGCGTGCTCTTCGCCTCCGGAAAGGCCGCCCTTCGCGACAGTGGCCAGTCCAGCCTCGACGCCATCGCCGCCACCATCCGCGCAGAGTATCCGACCAAGGACATCTTCGTCTTCGGCCACACCGACGACCAGCCCATCCGCAAGAGCGGCTGGGAGGACAACTACGAGCTAAGCGCTCAGCGCGCCCTCACCGTCGTCCGCTACCTCAAGGACCACGGCATCTCCCCCACGCGCCTCATCGCCTGCGGCGCCGGAGAGCACCGCCCCGAGGTCCCCAATACAAACAAAGAAAACCGAGCCAGAAACCGCCGAGTAGAAATCTACGCCGTAGAACCAATCGAGTCCTGACCGCGTCGCGGGCGCTTTGCTACTAAAGTGCCGCAGTTGCGCCTCGCCGTCGGCGGCTCTATGCTCACATAGGCGAGCCTTCCCGATCAGCGTTGTAGCATTGGGCATGCCGCCCGACGCCGTCAAAGCTCCTCGAACTTCGCCGTGAAATGCCGCAGCGCCGGCGGCTCCTCGATGATGCGCAGGCCGCGCAGCTCGTTCCGCCGCTCGTAAAGCTCCCCGATCGCCTCAATCACGTAGTCGATGTGACTCTGCGTGTAGACCCGCCGCGGGATGGCCAGCCGCACCAACTCCATCGCCGGCGGCTCGTGACCCGGGCCGCCGAACATCACGCTGCCGATCTCCACCGCACGAATGCCGGCCGACCGATACAACCCGCACACCACCGCCTGCCCCGGAAACTGCTCCGCCGGAATGTGCGGGCAGAACGCCTTCGCATCAAGGTAAATCGCGTGACCGCCCGGCGGCTCCACGATCTGAATCCCCGCCTGTAACAGCTTCTCCCCGAGATACTCCGTCGACCGAATGCGATAGGCCAGGTAATCCTCGTGAAGAACCTCCTCGAACCCCTGGGCCATCGCCTCCAGATCGCGCCCAGTAAGCCCGCCGTAGGTCACGTACCCCTCGGTCAGAATCAGCAGATTCGTCGCCCGCGTGAACAGCTCCTCGTCACGCATCAGCAGCACGCCGCCCATGTTCACGATCCCGTCCTTCTTCGCCGAGATCGTCGCCCCGTCCGACAGATCAAACGTCTCCCGCACGATCTCCGCAGGCGTGCGATCCCCCTGCCCCGGCTCGCGCGTTTTGATGAACCACGCATTCTCCGCAAACCGGCACGCATCCAGAAAAAACGGCAATTTGTGCCGATCGCAAACCGCCCGCACCGCCCGGATGTTCTCCAGGCTGACCGGCTGCCCACCCTGGCTGTTGTTCGTCACCGTCAGCATCACCACCGGAATACGATCCACCCCGACCCGCTCGATCAGCGCCTCCAGCGCCCCCACGTTCATGTTCCCCTTGAACGGATGCCTGTCCCGCGGATCGCTCGCCTCCGGCAGCGGAAGATCGACGGCCGCCGCCCCGCTGTGCTCGATGTTCGCCCGCGTCGTATCGAAGTGCGAATTGTTCGGAACGATCTTCCCCGCGCCCCCTATCAGCTCGAACAGGATCCGTTCGCTGGCCCGCCCCTGATGCGTCGGCAACACGTGCTCGAACCCGGTGATCTCCTGAATGCGCCGCTCGAACCGATAGAACGACTCCGCCCCCGCGTACGACTCATCTCCCCGCATGATCCCCGACCACTGCTCGCTGCTCATCGCCCCGGTCCCCGAGTCGGTCAGCAGATCGATCAGCACATCCCGCGACCGAATCAGAAACACGTTGAACCCGGCCTTGCGAAGCACCTCCTCGCGCTGCTCGCGCGTGGTCATCTGTATTGGCTCGACAACTTTGATCTTGAACGGCTCGATGATGGTCTTCACCTGCTACACCTCCGAGGATTCACACGCTACCTCCACAAAAGCCAGCAATCCCGGTACCGCGCCGCCTGCTCGGCACAATCGCCTGCGTCACAAGGGTGCCATGGGCAAGGGGAGCCGCTCGCGGCGGCGGAGCTCGCCCGTGCAATCGCGTTGGGTGCCATGCCCACGCTCGCGTGGGCATGCCTCCCGGAAAGCCGGCCATAAAGCAAGTCCGACTGACCTGTTACGCCCCCGCGCAACGCCACAGAAGCGGCCTTACTTCACGGCGCGAGTTTCTGCAACCCGCCGAACAAGCACTCGCCGCTCCGGTGCCGCCCCGGCGTCGCCCACCAACCCCCCTTGCCACCCCCATCCCGCTCCGAATCGGCGACTTGGCAGTCGCCCCTCCCCTCACTAGCATAAAAAGCGGTCTGGCGTGGTCTCCCGCGAAACAACCCGTACCCCGTGCCGCGGCAGACCCGGCCAGATATGAAAAGGCAATCTGCTTTCGAATGAGGTAAGCGAAGTGGCTTCCACCGCATCACGAATCGACATCAAAACCGCGCCCCGCACGGCTGTGCTGGTGCTATCGCTGGCCTTGCTCTCCGGAACAGGTTGCATTGTAGGACAGCCCCCCGGCAAGGGCCGATGCCTCCACCTCGAGGAATCCAATACCGGTGCCGACTATTGGCTCTACCTCCCCGAAGGCTACCGCGCCGCCCCGGTTGCAGGCGACCCCGGCTCGAAGCACCCCATGGTCATGACATTCCACGGCATGTGGCCGTTTGACACCGAACGCCGCCAGATCCGCGAATGGCAGCAGGAGGCCGATCGCTACGGATTCGTCGTCTGCGCCCCCAACCTCCGCGTCTCGGCCCTGCTCAGCCCCCTGCCGCTGAGCAACCCCGACAACTCCAAACTCAAACGCGACGAACGCGACGTCATCGCCATCATGGACGAACTCTACCGAACGGTAAACGTCGACCCCAACCGCGTGCTCTCCACCAGTTGGTCCTACGGCGGCTACATCGCTCACTACATGGCCAACCGCCACCCCGAACGTTTCCGATGCGTTGCCGTCCGACAATCAAACTTCAACCCCGATCTTCTCGACCCCGAAAACGTGCCCCGTTACCGCGATCGCAAAGTCGGCATCTTCTTCACCGAGCACGACTTCGGCATCTGCAAACGCGAGTCGCGCGCCGCCGCCACCTGGTACGCCAAGAACGGTTTTGACCTGACCTACGCCATCTTCGAAGGCAAGGGCCACGAGCGCACTCCCGGCGTCGCAGCGGAATTCTTCGCCCAGGCCATCGGCGTCGAACCCAAGTCGCCGCCGACGGAACTCGCATCCATGCAGGTCATCCCGACACCGCCGCCAAGACCAACCGCCACGCCCGAGCCGCCGCCTGCACAATTCACCGGCCCCATCCAGCCCTTCGGACAACCGCCGGATCCCGAGCAGACAGAAGAACAACCCCCGGCCGACCAGTCCCGGTCCGCAAAACCGCTGCCCTGGCCCGTACCCGAAGACGCCAAAACCCGAAGCGCCTCGCTCCGCCACCGCCCGGTAAACGAGCGGCGACCGCCTGACCGCGCGCGACCCGACCCCGAGCCCGCCGACCGCGGGCCGCTACGCCTGCGCCTCAGTTCCACCATCGGCGTCACACCACTGCGCGTGAGTTACTCAGCCATACTTCCGAGTGAGCTGCGCCGCGGCGCTTCGGCCTTGTGGCTTCAGAACGGTGAACCGATCGCCAGCGGCTTCAACGGGCAAAAGGTCTTCACCAAACCCGGCGAGTACGAGCTTGAGGTCTTCGTCACGACCCCCGAAGGCAACGAGTATCGCGCCGCCCGCACCGTCACTGTCATCGAACGTGCATCAAGAGGCGGCCAATGACCCGATCGCCAGTGAAGATCCTGTGCTCGCTGCCCGCCCACCTCGCGGTGGCCGCCATCCTGATATACCAAAGTATGGTGCGCCCGCTCCTGATCGGCTCGTGTAAGTTCTTCCCCTCATGCAGCGATTATGCCATCGAAGCCTTCCAGACCCACGGCTTCCTCCGCGGCGCAAAACTGACCATAGCCCGACTGATCCGATGCCACCCCTTCGCCCCGGGAGGACTCGACCCCGTCCCCCCACCGCAAGAATCGCACGCGTAACAAGCGAGCGCCGCACAAAGGGGTACCCCACGTCTTCAGACGTGGGGTCTCGATTCGATCATCCGGCACCCCAATACGCAAATGGCACCAACGTCAAAACCTGCCCGCACCACCATCGTGCCGGAGGCACGTAATGAGAATAGCCCAGCGATTAATCGCTGGGATCCGAGGCATACAATACAATAAAGTCCCGGAGGGACGGCTGAGCCAATCGCCGTCCGCACCCCCACCCGGCGCCCCAAAAACAAACGGCGCCACCCAAAGGGCAACGCCGCAGTACTTTATCTCGAAACACCACCGCCCTGGACGACGGCCCCTATCCACCCCCACCAACCAGCCGCGCCGTCTTCTTGTCCAGCGACTCCGCCCCCTCGAAACCGACCTCCGCCGCAGCGATCTTCCCCGACGAATCGATCCAGAACGTCTGCGGCACTCCTTTCAGCCCATACTTCTCCGTGAACACCTCGCCCCCGTTGAGCAGAATCCGATGCTCGAGATCGTCCTTCCTTGCCATCGTCTCAAGCGTCTCCTCGGGCTCGTCCCAAGCGTTCACCGCGAGAACCGCCAGCCCCTCGCCCCGATGCACACGGGCCAGCCGCGTCAGGTGCGGAGCCTCCGCACGGCAGGGCGGTCACCCGGCCCCGAAGAACGACAACAGCATAGGCCGCCCCTGAAACTCACTCAACGTCACCGTCCCTCCGTCCAGAGCCGCCAGCTCAAAGTCCGGCGCCGGCTCACCCTTCCACTTGGCCTCGAGCTGCCAGGTGCGCATCGCCATGCACCCGGAGTTCGCCACCACCGCAAACCCACCAAACATCATCAACGCCCAACGCACAGTTGTTCCTCCATCAAGTTAGCCCGCCGCTCGTCGCCAAAACCGACCCGCCCAAAGGAAAGCACCAATCCTTCGCCAGTCTACCGCGACTCCGCTACCTCTTCAATTCGAACACCATCATGTGCGTCAGGCGGCCCAGGTTCTTGACGGCGTGGACGCCTGCATCGTGCCAGTAGGCCTCTCCGGCACGGTAGAAGGCTCTGTCGTTTCTCGTGTGCTCGCACATCTCCAGTAGCTCGCTTGTCGTAAAGGAATAAATGACCGCGTAGCCGCGGAAATGGCGCGGGAGCGTATCGTGCATCGGCAGCGTCACGTCGGTGACGCGGATCGAGTTGTTTTCCAGAAGGACTCGGGCATCGTTTCGGGCGACCTCCACCAGTCCGGGCGTGGCCTCGTCTTTCCAGGTCGGCGGGAGTTCGTTTTCGGTACGGGCCACGACCAAATAGTGCGCGTCGGTGTCGCCGACGTTTTCAATGGCTTGAATGCCGGTCTCGTGCCAGTGGACTGTGCCGCTTCGGCGCGCCTCGCGGAAACTACCTCCGTCGGGCGATTCGTAGAGGACGTCGTAGTTGCTCAATGCGACGACAACGCGGCACTCGATGCAGTGCGTGGGCAGGCGGTCGCCGGGCGCCAGGCAGACCGCCGTCACCCGTACGTATTCGTTCTCGAGCAGCAGTGTGACGTTGCCCGGCGCGCATGTGAGCGCGTCGGTGTAGATCTCCTGCTGCTCGTATCGCGGCGCGCACCCGCCGGCCAACATCACACCCCCGAAGACAAGCGACACCAACTGCCGACCGCATCGAGTGACGTCATTCATGTACAACCTCCCTCGCACTGAGGCGCAACGTCGCCGAGGTGTGCGACCCCCTTCAGCAAACTACGACCCGCGCTCGTGACTTCGTGGAGTTCTCTTCTTCCTCCAGCACAAACGGAATTGCCCGCGGCGACCGCTCCGGCAGAAAGCGGTAAAGGAGCAACAGATAAAGGCACCCGAGAATGAAAATCACCACCGACAGCGCCTGCGAAGCAGTCAGGCCGAACACGTCAAGCGGATTGTCCGTCCGGATACTCTCCAGGATGAACCGGGATATCGGATACAGCACCATCATCCATGCGAACACGACGCCGTGACGCTTGCGACGATGGAAGATCCGCCCGAGGAAAATCGACAGCAGGATCGCCGAAACCGTCGAGTAAAGCTGCGTCGGATGGACCGGCAACGACGGATACATCCCGGCCAGGACCTTCAGTTCGTACACCGTAGTCTTCGGCCGCGACGGATCCTCGCGCGACGGAAACTGCTGGGCGCGAAGGAGGCCTCGGTGCCTTTCTTCGTGCAGTTTCAACGCGGTCTCGCGCTGCTTCACCTGCCGCGCCAGTCGCTTCGTACGATCGCTGTCGGAATCCTGCTGTTGGGCGTCCTTGTACTCGCGTAATGTCTCTTCATATCGAAGCCGGGGTTTGTTCAGACGTTCAGGCGTCATGCTCAACAGGTCGCGGCCCAGCGGCATGTTCTCCCAGATCGTCCCCCTGATGCTCGCCACGGAGCGGTCGTCAATCAGTTCCGCCGGCAGCGTGAACCGCCGGCGCTCCCACTGCTTGACGAACGCGGGACTTCCGAACGGAAACTCAACCGCCGTCACCATTCGAGGATTCCCGTGCCCGTCGGCACAAAGGCCGCCGAAACAGCACCCGTTTAAAAAGCATCCCAGGCGCGCAATGCCCAGCGCCCACATCGTCGAGACGGCCAGGATGTCGGTGTAAACCCGGACAGACCGCTTTGTGACCGCCAGATAGAGGAGAATAAAGACGATGGCGCTGAGCAGCCCGCCCACGAACTCCAGCCCGCCCTGGGTGATGTTGATGATGGCCCAGGTTCGCGCCCCCGGCTCCATGAAGGCGAAGATCTCTTCCCAGTAGTGAAAAACGTAGAAGGCGCGGGCCCCCGCGACGCCCGCCACCAGCGCAATGAACGAGCAATTCAGCACCACGTCGGGATCGCACTTTACCTTAATGGCCCGACGCATCGCCAGGTAAACGGCGCTCAGAAACCCGACCATCATCATGAAGCCGTAGCTCTTGAGCGTCCAGCCCGTGCCCGGCATGGTCCACAGTTCCGGGTGCATTCACCGTTTCCTTTCCGGGACCCCGGACGCCGCAGACCATCGCGGATCGTCTGAGGGGTGCCCTATCGCCTTTCATTACCGCCGTCGACGGCGAGGTTGTCAATCAGCCGGCAGTTGCCGATGCGCACCGCCAGGCAGATTCGCGCCGGACCCCGAACCTCATCCAACGGCTGCAACGTCCCCGGATCGACAATCGCCACGTAGTCGATCTTCGCCGGCCCGCCCTCGACAATCCTGCGCTCCATCCCACGTATAAGTTCGCCGGCGTCAGAAGCCCCTTCGGCTACGCGCTCGGCCGCCTCACACATGGACTTGTACAGCAACGTGGCCCGCGCCCGCTCCTCCCTCGACAAGTATCGGTTGCGACTGGAGACCGCCAGTCCGTCCGGCTCGCGAACCGTCGCGCACCCCACAATCTCGACCGGCATGTTCAAATCGAGGACCATCCGCTCGATCACCTTGAGCTGCTGATAATCCTTCTCCCCAAAGAACGCCGCGTCCGGCGCCACGATATCGAACAGCTTGGCCACCACGGTGGCCACACCGTCAAAATGCCCCGGCCGGTGCGCCCCGCAGAGCCCCTCGGTAAGCCCGGACACGCGCACGGTCGTCTCACATGCGTCCGGGTACATCTCCCCGGCCGGCGGCGCAAACACGACCGCGACGCCCGCATCCCGGCAAAGCGTCAGATCTGCTTCCAGTGTCCGGGGGTATCGCTCATAATCCTCGTTTGGCCCGAACTGCGTAGGGTTGACGAAGATGCTAACGGCCACGGCGTCGCAACGCAGCGCCGCCGCATCGATCAACGAACGATGAGCGATGTGCAGCGCTCCCATGGTGGGAACCAAGCCGATGGATTGGCCCCGCCGGCGCAGCTCGGCGATGGCCGAGCGCGTATCCAAGATAGTCGAGAGGACTCGCATGAGTGACGCGCTCCTGTGATGCGAACCGAACGGCGTCATCATAGCGCCGCTCGGCACAGACACAAAGGTCCGATCGCACGAGCTGCCGAGGCCACAGCCCGTGACAATTTATGCAGCATTCGTTTTCGAGTGCTACGGGCGGGTGTACGTGTTTAACGTGCTCAGGAGCGTTTCATGGGCAACACGGGGCTTGCCCGCCGGCAAGAGCCGCGTAAGCCGTGCCGCCGACGCAGGCCCGAGGCGATAAGTCCTTGTGGTTGCTACGCTTATGAAGCTGCCGCGGCCTGGGACGTAACCAGCTAACCTTGAGACAGCCCGTCGTGTCTAACAAGCAGGACGTGAATGAGCCAGTTGACCGGGCGAGTGAGGAGCTCACCGAGGACGCCCTTTTGGTCGGATTGGTGATCGACGGACACACGGATGCATTCGACGTCCTGGTCCGCCGACATCAGCGGCGGGTGATGGCGATCGCGTACCGATTGCTCGGCCACGCCGAGGACGCCTCCGACGTTGCCCAGGACGCGTTCATTCGGGCATACCGCCGACTCGGCCAGCTCTCCGACGCCCGCCGCTTCGGGCCGTGGTTGTCCCGGATCGTCACCAACCTGGCGCTGAATTACCGCCGGTCGCGCGGCGCGTCGCCGACCGAAGCCTGGGACGAGATGACAGAGGCCGCCGCATCCCTGGATGCGACGCCGGCCGGGTCGGCGGGAAGTGATTTCGGACCCGGCGGGCGGGCCGTAGCCGCCGAGCTCCGACAGTCCGCCAGAGTGGCAATCGAGGCACTGCCCGAGAAGCAACGGGTGGCCTTGGTGCTGTCCAGCATCGAGGGCGTACCTCAGAAGGAGATCGCGGAAATCCTCGGCTGCAGCGTTGAGTTGGTGAAATGGAACGTATTCCAGGCGCGCAAGACGCTGAAGAACAGCCTGAGCAGGTTTTTGCCCGCTGAAAGAGAATGAGCAACGTGCAAGCACACATCCCGCCCGACGACGAGCTGGAATTCCTGATCAGCCAATACCTGGACGGGACGCTCGACGAAGCGCGGCAGCAAGCCCTGGTCGAACGGATCCAGCAGGATCCCGATTTGGAGCGGCTACTGGAGGAGTACCGCGCGACCGATCGGATCGTCAGGCGGGCCGCCGGTGAGGTACCCGAGATTGACTGGGCGGAGTTCGAGGCCGGCGTCAGGCGCGGCCGGCAGGCCTCACGCGTCGGAAGCGGGAGCTGTCGGAAGACCATCAGGGTATTCGCGCCGCTGGCCGCGGCCGCTGCGGTGGCGATCGTTTTTTCTCTCCTCTACCAGGTGCGGCCCGACCGCGGCTCGGTCGGACCCGCGTCCCGGGTTGTCACCGTCGTCGAGATCGCGCGGCCCGCGGACCCGACGCCCGAACCTGGCGAGGCTTTTGTTTCGTACAGCTATGAGCCGGACGAGTCGTATGAACGGGAACAGTCGGCAAAACCAAGCCGCGCGGTGATCGCCTTGGCCGCAGTGGGTGCCGACGTCGATTGGCCCCGACAGCGGCATCGGTCGGACGATCCCGTCACGCAGTAGAGAACATGAATATGCGGATTACGAACATGATCGACGAGCCCGCTCGACCCTGCTGCGTTTCTCGTCCGGCACGCATCGGCACCGGTTTCGTCCTCGCCGTCTTGCTGCTGGCCGGAGTCGCTCGCCCGCAGGAGCAGCTCGACATGCCCGCCTTGATCGAGCAGGCGCTGGATCAGGTGGTGGACTTCGAAATCGAGGACAAGACACTCCCCGAGGCTCTGGAGATCGTCGCCGAAAAGTGGGGTACGCCCATTCGCATCGACCCCGATGCCCTGCAATTGCTGCCCTACGGACCGGCCACGCGCATCCAGGGCGCCCGGATGAGCAACGTTCCATTGCGGCGCGGCCTCAAGGAGTTGCTCGACCCGCTCGGTATGACGTTCGAAGTGTCGGAAGACCATCTTCGAATCGTCCCGAGGGACGCCGTCTGGCGCATTGGAC
Organism: uncultured Phycisphaeraceae bacterium; assembly: GCA_964574815.1. Classification (GTDB taxonomy): domain Bacteria; phylum Planctomycetota; class Phycisphaerae; order UBA1845; family UBA1845; genus CAZNPL01. The sequence goes on along the minus strand of CAZNPL010000018.1, from coordinate 103,460 downwards.
GACGAGCCACCTGGGACGAACTGGCCACCGTTGAATGGCTCGCTGACCTGGAATGGGCCGGCGACCCCGAGCAGGTCGAGGCGCTGCGGTCGCGGTTGCAGTTCCGTGTCGATCACGAGCGGCCGGCCGAAGTGCTGTTTGGGGCGATTCAACGCCTGGGCGCCGGCAGAGGCGACGAGGTTCTCTCGCTTGCGTGCAAATCTCAGGGATGGACGTGGTTTCCCTGGGGGAAAAACGTCGCGGTTGTGTCGGCGGAGGAGCAGGTTTACCGCGAGCTGCAACGGCCGATCACGATTCGGGCGAGGCGGCAGCCGCTTGCCGAAGTGCTGGCGGAAATGGCTCGGCAGGCGCGCGTGCCCATCCGATTCGAACCCGGCGTGATTGCCTCGCTGCCGCCCGACGTGCGCCGCGATTTCTCGCTGCTGCTTGTCGATACACCGGCAGAGCAGGGGCTGGAGGTCATCGAGGGGGTCACCGGCCTGGGGTTTCGTGCGAGCGAGGGCGGCATCGAGGTTTACCGTGCGCAATCGGCGCCGGCGAGCCGGGGAGCGCTGTCAACTGACGAATCGGACCCGGTGGTCGGGCGCGTGGTCATGCCGAGTCCTGACGGCATGTTCGAGTACGAGTTCTTGATCCGGCAGAGCGATCTGCCGCCGGAGCTTCGGCACGTCCGCGGCCAGATGATCGACGACGTGGTCGAGGCGATACGGAGTCACGTCACCCCGGACAAGCAAAACGAGTAGAGCCTATCACGCGACCCTTGAGCAGAGCCACTGGCGGCTTGTCCACCAGTGCTTTGCCGCCTTGAACGGGGTATTGGGGGAGGTTCTAACAACATGAACTCGAAAACCAGGAAGCCGCCGGGCGTTCACTCCGCGGCGGCCTCGGCGATGCGGCGGCACGTTTCGAGCAGAGCGGCGAGCTGCTCGATCGGATAGACGGTGGCCGCGTCGCTCTTGGCGTTGGGCGGATCGTCGTGCACTTCCAGGAACAATGCGTCGCAGCCGGCGGCCACCGCCGCTCGGGCGAGGAGGGGAATGAACTCCCGGCGGCCGCCGCTCTGGGTCTTGGCGCCGCCTGGTAGCTGGCAACTGTGGGTGGCGTCGAAGACGACCGGCGCGAAATGGCGCATCCGGGCCAGCGACGTAAAATCGTTCACCAGTCGATGGTACCCGAAGAACGTCCCCCGCTCGGTCAGCAGGATCTGATCGTTGCCCGCCGAGCGGATCTTCGCCGTCACGTTTTCCATGTCCTCCGGCGCGACGAACTGGCCTTTCTTCACGTTGATCGGGACGCCCGTCTTTCCGGCCGCCACCGCCAGGTCGGTCTGACGGCAGAGAAACGCGGGGATCTGCAGGCAGTCGAGCACCTGTGCGGCCGGGGCCGCCTGTTCTGGCAGGTGAATGTCGGACAGCACGGGGATGCCGACCTCGCGCTTGACCTCGGCCAGAATATCGAGCCCCTTCTCCAGTCCCGGCCCGCGAAAGCTGTCGATGCTCGTTCGGTTCGCCTTGTCGTAGCTGGCCTTGAAGATCAGAGGCAGCCCGACCTTGCGGCAGACGCAGGCGATGGCATCAGCAAGCTGGAGGGCGTGGTCGCGCGATTCGATGGCGCAGGGTCCGGCGATGATCGCCAGCCCCTTCCCCCGGCCGATTTCGACCTGGCCTACCCGGACAACCTGTGCTGGCATCAATCGACCTCCGAGCATGCGAACCCAGCGAACCCGGACGGTATGCATCCCCCGAAGCGGCGTCAACCGGTCGTGCCTTGACATCTGCGGTCAATGGCTATGATGCGTGAGTTCATCGCACCGATGCGCGGCTGTGTCCTTCCTGTTTGTGGAAATACGGGTCAGGCGCATGATCCGTCCGCTGGCGGCCGCCGGAGAGACGCGGCGGCGATGTGATCGGTGCCGGGGGGCGCGGCAACTCGACGTACTTCCGGAATCCGTAATGTCGTTGCGGGCCGCCCCGGTGACAGGCACGGTTTGCCAGTGACTACGCAATCGCCAACCACGCCCCAGAGACTGGCCGAAAAGCTGGCCGGACAGCGAATCTTCGTCACCGGCGCCACGGGTTTTCTGGCCAAGGTCCTCGTCGAGAAGCTGCTGCGCGCCGTCCCGGACATAGGAGGCATCTACCTGCTGGTGCGTCCACGGGCAGATGGAACCTCCGCGGAGCAGCGCGTCCGGCGCGAAGTAATCGGCAGCAACGCATTCGACCGCCTCCGGGCCGCCCTCGGACCGGGCTTCGAGCGGCGCTGTGACGCGAAGATCAAGGTCGTCTCGGGCGATCTGGTGCTGCCGAGGTTCGGCCTCTCGCCTGAGGCCTACCAGGCGCTTGCCGACGAGGTGACGCTGGTCGTCAACAGCGCGGCAACGGTCACCTTCGACGAACGGCTCGATCTGGCGCTGGGACTGAACATCCTCGGCCCGAGGCGGCTGCTGCAATTCGCAAAGGACTGCGGCAACGTGCCGATGGTGCAGGTTTCGACGGCATACGTCAGCGGCGTGCAGTCGGGCGACGTGCCCGAAGAGCTCATCCCCTGCGGACACACGGTGGCGTCATATCTGGAGAGCCGAAAAGGCGCCTCGACCGCCGACGGCCCCTTCGATCTCGACGCAACGCTGGCGGACCTCGAGCAGACCATCGACAGCGTCAAGGCGGAGCACCCCGACAGCGCTGGCGAGCGCCGCCGAAGGCTCATCCAGGCGGGCATGGACTATGCCCAGAGGCACGGCTGGCACGATACGTACACCTTCACCAAGTGGCTGGCCGAGCAGTTGCTGGCGCGCGATCGGGGCGAGGTGCCGCTGGTTATCTTCCGCCCTGCGATCATCGAGGGGAGCTTCGACGAGCCGGCCCCCGGTTGGATCGACGGCTTGCGGATGGCCGATCCGCTGTTTCTCGCCTTCGGCCGCGGCAATCTGACGGAGTTTCCCGCCGACGGCAAGGTGCCGCTCGATCTCATTCCGGTCGACTTCGTCTCGAACGCGATGATCGCGACGCTGCCGGTGGGGCGGAAAGGGCCTGCGCTGGACGTGTATCAGTGCGGGTCCAGCGCCCGGAATCCGGTGTCAATCCGGCTGATCTCCGACGCCGCCGAGGAAGCCTTCCGGCGGCGTCCGATGCGTGACGAGGCCGGGCGTCCGATTCGCGTCAAACATCTGAAGCTGGTGTCCCGACGGGACTTCATCGCCCGTTGGCGGGGCCGCTTGCGCCGGGTGCAGCAACTTAGGACACTGTTGAAACCGATCAAACCGGCGAGTCGCCTGCGCCGCCGCCTCTCGTCAGCCGAGGCTCGGATCGCCCAACTGCTTTACTTCGTCAAGATCTACACGCCTTACACGCATCTGAATTGCCGCTACCTCGATGACCGGCTGACGGCCGTCTACGACCAGATGAACCCGGAGGATCGGGCGTTGTTCCCGTTCGACGTGTCCCGGATCGACTGGAGGGAGTACATCGTCCACCGACACGTCCCGGGCGTGCGGCATTTCGTCCTTGGATCCGGTGCCGAGCTGGAAGCCCCGATGTTGGCGGCTGGTTACGCGGTCGAAGATGAGGCCCCCGACGCGCCGCCGCCCATGCAGGTTCTGGCTGCCCTGAGGGGCGAATCGATCTTCGACGTGTTCGAGAACGCGGCCAACGCGTACCCCAAGCGGATCGCCCTGCAGGTTCGCCGCGACGGACGCTGGGTGCGCTACACCTATGCGGACGCCCTGGCCACCACCGCCGCGGTCGCCCGCCGGTTTGCCGAGCACGGGCTGCACAAGGGCGACCACGTCGCGATCTGCTCGAGGAATTGCCCGGAATGGGGCCTCACCTATTTGGCCGCGATGCGGCAGGGGCTGACCGTCGTGCCGTTCGATCCGCAGCTTCCGCCGCACGAAGTCGTCGGTATGTCGCGATTCGCCGACGTCAAGCTCATCTGTGCCGATGATAGCGCCGTTCGACCGCTCCGCGAAAAAATCGCCGACGAACCCGAGGCGCCGATTCCGGTCGTGGAGATCAACGCGACGTTCGTGCCGCCGCCCCGGACGGCCCGTGACCCCGGACCGGAGCCGGCGACGGTCCACGGTGATGATCTGGCGTCGATTGTGTTCACCTCCGGTACGACCGTGGCCCCTCGAGGCGTCATGCTGCGGCATCGCAACTTCCTGTCGAACGCGCGATCGCTGGTCCACGTTCATTCGGTTCACGCGGACGATCAGTTTCTGTCGGTCCTGCCGCTGTATCATGTGTTCGAGTTTACAGGCGGGTTTCTCGTTCCGATTGCCAATGCCTCGACGGTGACGTACGTCGAGCGGCTTGCGGGTCCGGAGATCGTCTCGCTCATGCAGGCCACGGGCACCAGCGTCATGATGGTGGTCCCCCGCCTTCTCAAGCAGTTCCACGACGGCATCATGCGGGAGGTCGAGAACGCGGGGCGGGGCACGCGGATGCTCTTTTCCGTGCTTGGTTGGCTCAGCGATCTCGTCGGCGACGAGGCCGGGCGTGTGCTCTTCGGGCGCATTCACCGGAAGTTCGGCGGGCGACTGAGGATGTTCGTCTGCGGCGGATCGGCCCTGCCCGAGGACTTGTTCCACTTTTACCACCGGCTGGGTCTTCCGGTGTGCGAGGGGTACGGATTGACGGAAACGGCCCCGGTGGTGGCCGTGAATCCCGCAGGCGGCAGCCGGGCGGGTTCGGTGGGACTACCGCTGCCCGAGGTCGAGCTGGAAATTCACGACCAGGATGCAACGGGCGTCGGCGAGTTGTGGGTCCGCGGCCCGAACGTGATGGCCGGCTATTACCGCAACGAGCAAGCGACTCGCGAGGTGATGCAGGACGGCTGGTTCCGAACCGGCGATCTGTGCCGGCGCGACGCGGACGGCTTTCTCTACGTCACGTCCCGCGTGAAGGACGTGATCATCACCGCGGCCGGAAAGAACGTTTATCCCGACGAAGTGGAGGCGCTGTACGCCGATCTGCCGCACGTCAAGGAGATGAGCGTGCTCCGCATGCCCAGCCGCGACGGTATCGGCGACAGCGTCGACGCGGTCATCGTGCTCGACCTCGAGTCCGTGCCCGACGTCGATCGCAGCGCCGTCGAGGATACGGTCAGGCGGATGGTGGCGCGCATCAGCGAACGCCTTCCCAGTTATCAGCGTATTCAGAACATCCACTTCTGGACCGCGGAACTGCCCAGAACGTCTACGCTCAAGGTCAAGCGACACGAACTGGCCGCATCCTTGCGAACACGTGAGCTGCCGGAGACCATCGCCAGACAACCGTCCGCTCCGACGAGTTGGGCCGGGTCGCGCGATTCGGACAGCGGCGAAAGCTCGAACGATGCGTGGCTGTACGAGACGCTTGCGCGGTTGACGAATCAGCCGCTAAGTCGGGTCGGCCCGGAGGCGAACCTGCTGCTCGATCTGGGTGTCGACAGTCTGATGAAGGTGGAGCTCCTGAGCGAGATCGAGGCTCGATACGGTTTCAGGCTGCCCGAGCAAGTGGCCGCGCGGATCGGGCGGGTTGGTGATCTGAGCGCGCTCATCGCGAACCGCTGCCCGGTCAACGGCGATGCGCGGGCGCCGGCTGCGCGTCGCCGGCTGCTGGCCGCATCGGATGTGCATGAGGGGGGCGAGGGCGAGTACTCGGTCAACGGCCGCACCCCGCTGATGCTGCGACCACTGCGTTGGGCGGTCCGGGGTGGGGTCGGGGCCTTTTTCCACAGTTGGGTGCGGGTGGAGCGCTGCGGACTGGAGCACGTGCCTGAAGAGGGTGCGTTCCTGCTGGCCGCCAATCACTGCTCGCACCTCGACTCGGCGGCCGTTTTGACCGCGATCGGGCCGGCCCTGCGGGGGACGGGGCGGCGCGTGTACGTGGCCGGGGCGGAAGATTACTTCTTCAACACTCGTTTGAAAGCGGCGGTGTTCGGCGGACTGCTCGATACGATACCATTCGATCGCAGCTCGGATGGCGTGGACGGCTTGCGGCGCTGCGCGCAAGTTCTTCGAAGCGGGCAACCGCTGCTCATCTTCCCCGAGGGAACTCGCTCGGTGACGGGCCGGATGCAACCGTTCAAGACCGGCGCGGTGGTTCTGGCCGCCGAGACGTCGGTCCCCATCGTTCCGGTGCGGATCGACAGGACGTACGAGTTGTTGCCCAAGGGAAACCGCTTGGTGCGGCCCGGCACGGTCACGGTCAGTTTCGCGGCGCCGATGCCGCCGGTCCAGGCCGCGGCTTTGGACGACTTGGACGCGCGCTACGCGACGTATCGAGCGATGGCCCGTGAGCTTCGGTCTCGCGTTGAGGCGCTCGGTCGGCGAGAGCATCGTGATCATGTCTGATACTCCTGCCCCGGAGCGGGATGGGCGTTCGGCGGCGTTCTTCGATGTCGACGGCACAATCGTATCGACACATATCGTCCACCAGTTCCTGGGTGTGCGGCGACTCCTGAGCGAGCGCTGCAGCGGGGTCGCCCGGCGACTGCTTCACCTGCTTTGGCTTACAGGTTTCTACGCGCGATGCATCCGCTACCTTTACCTCGATCGTGTCAGCCGCACGCGGATGAACATTGCTTTCTATCGCAACTACGCCGGGTTGGACGTGGAAGAGGTTCGCCGGGCGGCGGCCGCGTGCTTCGAACGCGTACTGAAGCCCAACATGTTCGTCGACGCGGCCCGGTGCGTGCGCGAGCATCGGGCCGCCGGCCGACGCGTCGTCCTGGTGACCGGCTCGATCGACTTTCTGATCGAGCCGCTGGCACGCCACCTCGAATCACAGTCTCACGACCGCGGCGGCGTTGAGCTGATCGCCAGAACGTTGACGGCGTCGAACGGTCGATTCACCGGAGCGCTTGACGGCCCGCCCATTGGCGAGCAGGAGAAAGCCGCTCAGGTGCGCCGCTACGCCGTGTCCGAGGGGATCGATCTGGCAAAATGCTACGCATACGGCGACAGCGTCGCCGACCTGCCCATGCTCGAACTGGTCGGCACGCCGGTGGCCGTGAACGCGGACACGAGACTATCGGAGATAGCCCGCCAGAGAGGTTGGCGGTGCGAAACGTGGCGCGGGAAAGTACAGCAGCAATGAAGGCCATCGTTTACACCAAGAGCATTCCGCGTTACGCGGTGATGAAACTATTGGGGGCGAAGCGCGCCGCCCGGCTGGCCCCCCGCCCGGGGTTCTGCCCCGCGTCGTTGCAGGACATTGCTGAAAAGCCCCTGCCGACGAGAGAATGGGTCAGGGTCAAACCCACAATGTCGGGTGTCTGCGGCTCGGATCTGAGCGTGGTGTGTGCCAAAGGCAGCCCGTACTTCTCTCCGCTGACCTCGACGCCGTTTGTGCTCGGACATGAACTGGTGGGAACAATCGTCGAAATCGGCGACGACGTGCGTGCGTGCGAAAGCGCCGAGTCGTTGTCCAGTCTCTCCGTCGGAGACCGGGTGATTCTCGAACCGGCGCTGGGTTGCAGAGTTCGCGGAATCGATCCGCCGTGCACCCCCTGCGCCCGAGGCCAATCAGCGCTCTGCGAAAACGTGACTCGGGGCGACATCTCCGCCGGCATTCAGACGGGCTATTGCCGCGACACGGGTGGGGGCTGGTCGGAGAACTTCGTCGCACATCGCACGCAACTCTACCAGGTGCCGGACGGTGTTAGCGACCGCGCCGCCGTCCTTGCCGAGCCGCTGGCCTGCGCTCTCCACGGGGCGCGACGCGCCCCGCTTACAGACGATCAATCAGTGCTGATTGTGGGTTGCGGCTCCATCGGACTACTGACCATCGCCGCCCTGCGAGGCAGCGGTTTTCGCGGCCGAATCGTGGGAACGGCCAGGTATCCCCACCAGCGGCAGCATGCCCTCAACCTCGGCGCCGACGAAATCATCCAACTGCCGAAAGGCGCCAGCACAAAGGAACGCTACGCTGCATGGGCCAGGTCGCTCGAGGCCGACCTCTACTTCCCCGAACTCGGAAAACCGACCGTCCTCGGCGGGGCTGATGCCACCTTTGATTGCATCGGTTCATCGCAGAGCATCGACGACGCCATCCGTTTCACAGCCGCCGGAGGAAACATGGTCCTCGTCGGAATGCCCGGCATACCGTACAACGTCGATTGGACGGCCATCTGGTACAAGGAGCTGTCCGTGCACGCGGCGTATGCCTACGGCATGGAACACGCGGACGGCACGCCCGTGGCCGGCGGGCGTCCACGCCACACCTGCGAAATGGCGTTGGAATTGCTGAAGAACCGCGGTGACCGCCTGGAACGCCTGGTCGGAGAACCATTTGCATTAAGCGACTTTCGCGAAGCGCTGCGCACCGCCCTGTTCACCGGGCGAAGTGGCGCCGTCAAAACAGTGTTTCAGATTGAGTGATGCGCGCCGCTCCGTCGTAATGGACTGCGGCGAGACTGCATGAAACATCCAATGACCGCTCCACGTCGCTTTCTTATGATCCTCAATCACAACGCCGGCCGACGGCGCGCGGCACGGCTGGCCGACGACGTGCAGCAACTCATCCGCGAAGCCGGCGGCGAATGCCGGACGCGGGCGACATCCGCACCCGGCGAGGCGGAGCGCATCGCCCGCGACGCCGCAGACAACGATGCGTCCCGGGAACCATTGTGCATCGTCGCCTGTGGCGGCGACGGAACGGTGCAGGAGGTGGCGAACGGCTTGGCCAAGGCCTCCGCGGAACACCTATCTCTCGGCGTGATTCCTGCCGGGCGATGCAACGATTTCGCCAGAGCTCTCGGAATCAGCCGCCGCCCGCAGTTGATCGCCCAGACGCTCATCGCCGGCAAGACGACGCCCGTCGATCTCGGCCGCGCCGGAGAACGATATTTCTGCACGGTGGCGGCCGTCGGCTTCGACGCAGCCGTGTCCCGCTTCGTCAACGACATGCGGATGCCCCTTCGAGGCACTTGCGCCTACGTCTACGGAACGCTGCGCGTGCTGCCACGCTACCGAACCCCGCAATTGCGCTTGCAGGGCGATTTCGGGGAGCACGTCGGCCCAGTGTTCTTCGCCGCGACGGCCAACACGCCCTGCTATGGCGGCGCACTGAAAATCGCCCCCGAAGCCAACGCATTCGACGGACTACTGGATGTCTGTCTCGTGGCGCGGATATCGCGGCTCCGCGTGCTACAGCTGCTGCCCCGCGTCCTCAACGGCAACCATGCCACGCTGCCGGAGGTGCGGCTGCTACGAACGCGGTCGTTGTCGGTCGCGCCGGCCGAGGACGACGCCGATGTCGAGGTCTGGGCCGACGGGGAGCCACTCGGACGTCTGCCGGCGACGCTGACCGTCGTCCCCGGGGCCATCCGCGTCATGGTTCCTCCACGCACAGACTTCGATTAGTCTCCAACGCCCTGGTCGGATCGCCCCGTTGGCCTAAGATTCTGAAGGAGCGATCGGGCCGGTTGCTTCGGCGCCGCCGGCTTGCAGTCTCGGGAGTCCGAAATGCCCAACGCCACCATCACAGAGATGGATTCCGTCGCGAACGAGGTCCGCAACATCCTCGAGCGCCTCCCAAAACGCGAGAAATTCGACCTGTCCACTCCATCAGGCTGGAAGGAACTGCTCGATTCCTCTATCTCAGGTCGTCTCGGCGAGCAACTGCCGCGCGAGACCCTCCGGCAGCTGCGCGTCCTCTGCATCAGGTGGCAACGGCTGTACGGCAAGCTGCAATTCGAAGCGCTCACGCGACCAGTCTGGAACACATGATTCGGAGCTGCTGACGTGGACGGTTTTCGCACCATCGAGTGGGTCGGCGGACTTGACGGGCATATCGAGCTGATCGATCAGACGCTTCTGCCTAACGAACACCGCGTGATTCAATGCCGCGACGTCGAAACCCTTTACGACGCGATTCGTCGGCTGGCCGTCCGGGGAGCGCCGGCCATCGGTATCGCCGCGGCCATGGGCGTCGTGCTCGGCGTTCGCGACTACGAGGGCGATCGCCAAGGTTTTCAGACTCGACTGCAAAAGACGTGCGAATTCCTCCGAACCGCCCGCCCGACCGCGGTCAACCTCTTCTGGGCCCTGGAGCGCATGACCAAGTGCGCCTCAGCCACCCAACAGGAAGATGTACCCTCGATCAAACAGAGACTTCTGAACGAAGCCAAAAACATCCGTGACGAAGACGCCGCCATGTGCCGGGCGATCGGCGCCGCCGGCCAGATGCTGATCCCCGACGGCGGCGGCGTGCTCACCCACTGCAACGCCGGCGCGCTCGCGACGGCCGAGTACGGCACAGCTCTGGCCGTGATGTACGCCGCCCACGAGAAGCAACGCAAGTTCACCGCCTACGTCGATGAGACCCGCCCCCTGCTGCAAGGCTCGCGCCTGACCGCTTGGGAGCTCACCCGCGCCGGGATCGAGGCCGTTCTCATCTGCGATAGTATGGCCGCCCAGGTCATGAAGGAACGCAGGATCGACCTCGTCATAACGGGTGCGGACCGCATCGCCGCCAACGGCGACAGCGCCAACAAGATCGGCACCTACTCGGTGGCCGTGCTCGCCCACGCCCACGGCATCCCCTTCTACATCGCGGCCCCGAGCTCGACGTTCGATCTGTCAATCGCCACCGGCGCCGACATCCCCATTGAGGAGCGCTCGCCCGACGAGATCCGCAACGGCTTCGGCACACCCACCGCCCCGGCAGACATGCGCTGCTACTGCCCCGCCTTCGATGTGACGCCCGCCAGCCTGATCCACGGGATCATCACCGAGCGCGGCATTATCTCACCCGTCACGCCCGAAGGCATCGCCGAAATGCTGTCGTAACGGCGCCAAGGTTCCGTAGAACCTATCCTGGAACCATCAACGGGTGCCACTGGCGGCGCGACCGCCAGTGCTTTGCTGCCTAAAACCGCGTATTAAGATAGATCCTGGTCGAAGCCCACTACGGCACACCGCCGCAGCACGGATCGATCCCGGCAATCGCGTCCAGCACAGCGAACACGTCGAACAGGTTCAAAACGCCGTTCGGGCCGCATGTCTGAGGCCCGCTGCCCGCAATGTCGTCGTCCTCCAGTGAGCACGTGGAAAAGTCCCCGCCGATACCGTCCAGAATGCAGAAAATATCGAACAGACTGAGAACGCCGTTGTGGTCGACGTCGCCGTACGTGTTGGGCACGAACTCACACAGCCCGCCTGTGCACCGATCCCACGTGCAGAGGTCGCCGTCCTCACAATCGCCGTCCTCGACGCATCCCTCGTAGGCAACGTAATGAGTCGCATCGTTAAGATTGACCCAGCCTACGTTCTCTGCCCAGGCATAGCCGCGAAAGCGATGTTCAACCGCGTCGATCCGTGGGCGGTTCGGGTCGGCAGCATCCGCCCACCCGAAGTTTACCCAACCGATGTTCTCACCCCAGGCGTAGCCGCTCAGGTCGCTGTTGACATCGATGTTGACGCCGTAATTGCTGTCGTCGGTGTTCGCGTAAGGCCCGCTCCCGCCACCAACGCGGATCCATCCGACGTTCTCGCACCAGATCGCGCCCGACAGGAAGTCCGGACCGACGTGTACGCCGGCCGCCCCGCCATCGGCGTCGCGCCAGTTCATCCAGCCGATGTTCTCACCCCACGAGTGCTTGCTCGCCGGATCGATGTTGGAAGTCGCCAACACCAGCCCGGCGAAAGCGACGATCAGGATGAGCGTCAGGAATCTTCGGTATTTCATGATCAGTACTCGTAATTGGCATACGGATTCGTGTTGGACGCGATGTTGGACTTGTTGATGATTGGCCCCACCCCGTTGTTGGCCACGATATCGTAGTTCGTCGTGTTATGGCCCGACACGTTCTTGATGATCAGGTTCTCGGTGCTATCCACGTCGATTCCGCGGGGGTAGTTCCCAACCGTGGTATTGCCCTCGATCCGATTCGACCAGCCGTCCGAAACGTAGATCCCGGCGCCATTATTCGTCGTGTAACCGTTCTCGCGGCAGGTGTTGTCGATTACGGACGAAATTCCACCGGCGTGAATTCCATGGCTGAAGTTCTGTATCGCGGTGCATCCTTTGATGGTCCCGGCCCCGGCGATGTAGAAGCCGCTTCCCTCGTTGTTCCGGGAGACACAGTTGACGATGATGTCCCCCCCACTGCCGACAATCCCGGTGCCGCCGTTGTAAATGGCCGTGCAGTCTCTCACGACGCTTCCGTTATATACATGGATCCCGGTGCTACTGTTCTGGCTGACGGTGCAGCGCTCGACGATGGCCCCGTGTGCTACGTAAATGGCGTCGCTGCCATTGTGAGAGGCTCTTATATCTCTGACGTGCGGCGCGATGGTGTTCAGCAGCGTAATCCCATAATTCCTCCAGTTGCGGACCGTGCCGTTGCGAACCTCGATGTTGGTGTGCGGCTGCGCCACGTAGATTCCGGTCCACTGATCCGTGCCGCCGATCAGGGCATATCCCATCAGATCAATCGTGACGTTGTCGGCGTCGATGGCGATGCCGTGCTTGCCGGCCTCGCCGTACACGTCCCCGCTGAAGTAGTAAGATCCCGGCTCTGTGATCACGTACTTGGCTTGGGCCGAACCCGAGAGTGTGGTGATCGGAATCCGCGGCTCGACGGTGTCAAGGTCCTTCATCGTCGGATCGATCGGGCCGGCCGGCGGATCCATCGTTCCGGCATTGACCCACACGACCACGCCCAGCACCCCCAAACAGATGACGGGCAGCACGTACCGGTGTCGAAAGGCTTGCATGACAAACTCCTCCTGAAAGAAATGGTTCCTGGTCTCCACGACTCGCGTTCACGTGCCCGCCGCCGGACGGGCACCGTCGGGACGCCGCTCTTCTCTCACGACTTGGCAGAGCTTGACAGGACGCCGCGACCCGAGAGTCGCATCGTTATCCCGTAGTATACGCGAGCGGCTCTCGATTTCGGTCAGTTTAAAGATCTTTTTTAACCGTCCGTAACGAGCCGTCGCCCCCGGGCAGCCCGCCTGCTGCCCGCCGAGCTTGCGCCGCCAAACGCCGCCCGAAGCGGCCCGGCCATCAAGCAAGAATGTAAGGAAACGCTAAGTAATACTTAACAGGCTTGACACCCTGGCTCGCCCTTGCGCGAAAAAAACTCTTGCGTGCCGCGACAGATTCTGCTACTTTATTCGTAACCTTAACGTGTGCGGCCGGGGAAGGGAAACGGGAGTGGGCGCGAAGTTCGTCCGTGGCTGCGGCTCTGGAGGGACGCAGTGCGGGTGTTGAGCCAACGGGGTGCCTCCGTCATGTGGGGTTTGGCCGCGCGCCGACGCACGCACGTCGCTCTTGTTTTTAACTAGCTATGTGTTTCTTTTCTGAACGCTCGGCTTCTCATCCTGCCACACGGAAAAGGCTGGTGCTCACGGAGGCGCACCAGGACGGGAGGGTTGTGACGAACAAACGGATGACTCCGCCAGACTGGCCGTGCCGAACGGCCGCCTCGACGCCCCGCACCAGGCGCCAACCCGCTCCCACGCCTGCAGACGCATGTTCAACGTTTTTACGAAAAGCGCGGAACGCGCCCCGTGTTCTATTGCTGGCAGAGGCTCCGCACCCAGCGTGCGCGCCGACAACGGAGAACGCCCCATGAGAACCAGGGCACGAACAACGAACACCCGGGCGCCAAACGAACCCAAAACCGTACCGCAAACGGTGCGCCTTGGCGCCGCATCCTCTTGGACCGCATTGACAAGCCTGAGGGGGATCTCCCCCCCAATCCGGCGAGACCGCCCGACGCGCAACATGCGGGCGCCAAACGAAGCCAACCTCAAGCACCACTTGAGGCGGGCCCTGTCCGACCCGCGGCGCCAAACGAACCCAAGCTCTTCGAGCGTTGTCGGCGCTCAGTTGTCAATCGTCAGAAAACGGGCGTACAGGTGTCACCAGCCGGGAGCGCCGGCGCCAAACGAACCCAAACCGGCGGAGCGCAATCGAGACCGGATAAACGGGTGCGATTCATCGCGAGTCGTGCCCTGTCACGTACGGGCCGCCGACTACGGCGGCCTCAGGAGCATTGTTTGTGAGGGGCGCGCTAGCGGGGTGCAGTTGAAGGAGAATGCCAGAACCTGCCCGCATTGGCTGGTAGCTCGCCAACGAAACGGGGTCCGACGATTCGGAATGAAAGGAAGGAAACAGACATGAGCGAGCCTAACGAAGTCGGTTGGTGGCGCTGCAGACCAAACCTGACAGCGCTGTTGTTGGTATTAGTCGTATGCGCCTGGGGACCGGCGTCATACGGCGCTGTGGAACTCTGGACAGCTCCCAATGCGCATTTTTCCGACGCAGCAGAGGGACCGGTCCCTGAGTATGAGAACCCGCTCAGCGGGAACGAATACGTCAGGGGCTTCAGAGTTATCGAGTGGCGGGATGCCGATTATATCGGACCGGGGAACTACGATGATTGGGTCTACGCCGGGCCGGGTTCCGCAGGCGGTGATCCAATCCAGGTGTGGATCCTCAACCCCGGTGAAGCTCTGTCCACCTCTACGACGGTGCCCAGTGAAATCGTCGGCGTTCACCTCATCTGCGACGGCGACGATGGATTGGCCGACGTTTACGTGGACGGAATCCTGGTGGCCCAACTCGACATGGGCATCCCGGTCCCCTGCCAGAGAGGACTGGTGATCGTCGAGGGACTCGCAAATACCACACATACGGTCGAAGTACGCGCCGTTGGCGCCGGTTCCGGCGGCGGTACGGCCGTGGCGGTCCTCGGCGCCTCAGCCCTCGAGGCCAAGTGGTATCAACCGCCCGATCCGATGAGCGTCCCCGACGTGTACTATGGCTGGAACGAGTACTCCGTCTGGGAACAGCAATCCGAAGGGCCCTCAGTGGTGGTGGCCGATGACTGGCTCTGCGAGAACCCCGATCCCATCACGGACGCTCACTGGTGGGGTTCCTACATCGGGCTGGCCGGAGCCGACCTGACCGGCGTGCAGCGCCCCGAACGCTTCCACATTACGATCTGGACGGATGTCCCCGATCCCGATCCGGGTGATCCGACGACGTTCAGCCACCCCGGTACGGTGATCCATGAGGTTATCCGCCCGATGGCCGACATCACCGAAACGTTCGTCGGCTGGGATTACATGCCGCAAACAGGCGAGTACGAGGCCATGTTCAAGTACGACCTCATACTCGATCCCTCAGAGTACTTCTATCAGGAGGCCGGAGGGAACATCTACTGGATCAGTATTGCGGCCGAGTACTGCGCGTGCAACGCGGACATCGATGGTAACGGTGTCTTGGATCTCGCGGATCAAGCCGCCCTCCAGGCCTGTTTCGGAACGCCAACACCGCCAGGCTGCGAGAGCGCCGACATCGACTGCGACGGCGACGTCGACCCTGCTGACGAAGCCTCCTGGTTTTGCAGATTCAACGGCGGCTCCTCCGAAGAGTGCTGCACCGCCTCGCAGCCGCAGTTCTATTGGGGTTGGAAAACGCGCCCCCGAGATCCCGCGTCGCTCGCCCCGGATGATGCCGTCAGGATCTTCGATCCGTGGGGGCCCATCCTGGGCAGCACATGGGTGAACGGCGAGCCAATCGAATGGCCCGCAGGCGAATCCTGGGACATGGCCTTCGAACTGACCGCTCGACCGCTCGGCCAACCCCTCTTCAAGTGGGAACAGTTCCCCGACCTGACCACCACCGGCATGGACGTCAGAGCGTCAGAACCATTCCTTCTGGCCAACGATTTCCCGTGCGACGTAACGGGCCCGCTTACTGACATCTGGGTCTACGGATCGTGGCTGGGTGATATACTTCCAGGCGATCCGCACAACGTCACATTCATTCTCAGCCTCCACGCGGACATCCCAAGTGGCCCGGGCGGCTACAGCATTCCCGGCGACTTGCTGTGGCTGGGACTCTATGAGCCCGGTATGTTCGATGCCCAGATCTTCGCCGGCGGCCTGAACGAAGGGTGGATGGATCCGCCGGACGGCTACATCTTCCCCGGCGACTTCACCTGCTGGTTGTATCACTTCCCGGTTCCGATCGGAGCGTTCACCCAGGCCGGCACCTTGACCGAGCCGGTCGTTTACTGGCTCGATGTGCAGGCCTATTCGGGCGACCCAGGGGCCGCATTCGGCTGGAAAACGACCGAATTGCCCTTGGTGTGGAACGACGATTCCGTATGGAACATGGGGCAGGATCCACCTGTCGATCCGTGGCAGGAGTTGTTCTACCCTCCCGGCCATCCGTTCCACCCCCAGTCGCTCGACCTCGCCTTCGCGATCGACGGCCTGGAGCTCGGCGAAGTCTATGTAAAGTGGTCGCAGCCGCCGGTGCCGTATACTCCGGAAGATGGATACAACGGCTGGAACGAGCTTTCGGTCTACGAGGGCTCGCAGATCGCGGCCGACGATTGGGTCTGTGACTCTCCCAACCCGGTGACGGATGTTCATTGGTGGGGCTCCTTCATCGGCTGGAACCACGTCGACCCGCCGACGGCCGAACTGCCCGAACAATTCCACATTGCCATCTGGACGGACGTGCCGGCCGGCGTCGATCAGCCGTTCAGCCATCCGGGACAGGTGCTATGGGAATACTGGTGTGCGGACTACACGTGGGAGTTCGTCGGCTGGGACTGGGACCCGCGTAACCCGCAGGCCGGCCCCGAAGCGTGCTATTACTTCGAATGCGTCATTCCACAGAGCGAGTGGTTCCTGCAGGAGGACGGCTGCAATATTTATTGGACGAGCATCTCGGCAGTCTATCCGCCTTTCATCATTAACTGGCCGTTCGGCTGGAAGACGCGACCGCGAAGCGCGGATTCGCTTGCGCCTGACGACGCTGTGCGAATCTTCGAGCCGACGATGCCTGACCCGGGAATGATGTACGGGTTTGGCGAGCCGCTCGAGTACCCGCCGGGTACATCCTGGGACTTGGCCTTCATCATGACGACCGGGCCGACTGCCCAGCCGGAAGCGTGCTGCCTGCCTGACGGAACGTGCGTGGACCTCCTGCCGGACGACTGCGTCAATCAAGGCGGAACGCCACAGGGACTCGGCACAGTCTGCAGCGGCCTCACAGAGGCGTGCTGCCTTGCAGACGGTACCTGCGTCGACGTCGACCCGCTTTGTTGCGACGACCTCGGTGGCACGCCGCAGGGCCCGGGTTCAGCCTGCACGGCGTTGGAAGCCTGCTGCTTTGCGGACGATTCCTGCCAGATGCTCGATCCGCTCTGCTGCGACGACCTCGGCGGCACGGCCCAGGGGACCGGCTCGACATGCGGAGGAAATGAAGCATGCTGCGACGCCACGACCGGTGCCTGTTACATGGCCGACCGGACGTGCTGCCTAGCCAACGGCGATTCGCCACAGGGTGCCGGAACCACCTGCACGGCCGTGGAAGCCTGCTGCTTCGCGGACAATACCTGCCAGGACCTTGATCCACTTTGCTGTGCGGATCTGGGCGGTACCCCGCAAGGCGCTGGCTCGTCATGTGGCGGCACGGAGGCCTGCTGCTTCGCAGACGGAACCTGTACGGACCTCGATCCGCTGTGTTGCACCGACCAGGGCGGCACGCCGCAAGGCCCGGGTACCGGCTGCTCCATCATCCTGGCAGCGTGCTGCCTGCCGGATGGGACCTGTCAGGATCTCGATCCGCTCTGCTGCGACGAACTGGGCGGCTTCGTTTCACCGATCTCGAACGTGTGCCTCGGAGATGCCAATGGCAACGGGACTGATGACGCCTGCGAGCTTCCGACGCAGGCCTGCTGCCTGCCCGACGGTTCGTGCGCCGACATGCCGTACGGCCAGTGTGTGGCCTCAGGCGGCGACCCGCAGGGACCCGGCACCGACTGTACCATGGTTGTGTGCCACCCGATCAAGTACGCCCAGCCGCCGACGTTCAACCCGGAGTCGCCGACGCCGGACTGCTTCTGGGGCTGGGACGAATTCTCGGTCTTCGGTGACGCGCAGATCGTGGCCGATGATTTCCCATGTGAAAGCGACGACCCCATCTCGGACATCCACTGGTGGGGTTCCTACGACGGCTGGCTCGGCGAGGAGCCGCCGACCGTGGTGCCGAGCCGGTTCCACGTCGGTATCTGGACGGACGTGCCCGCCGGTGTGGATCTGCCGTTCAGCCATCCTGGCGTAATGCTCCGCGAATGGACGGTCGCTTACGACGCGTTGTACGAAACGCCGTTCGGATGCGACTTCCATCCGGAGTTCATGTCGTCGCCCGACACGTGCTTCAAGTACCATTTCCAGATCCCGCGCGAGGACTGGTTCTTCCAGGAGTCGGGCGCCTGCAACATCTACTGGATCAGCATTGCCGCGCAATACGACCTGTGTGCGTGCGACGCAGATGTCGACGGAAACGGCACTGTCGAACTGAGCGACCAGTTCGCGATCCAGGCGTGCTTCGGTTCGCCGACGCCGCCGGGTTGTGAAAGAGCTGACGTCGACTGTGACGGCGACGTCGACGCCGATGACGAGGCCGCGTGGCTTTGCAGATTCGGCGGTGGCACGGCCGAAGACTGTTGTGGCGTCACCCAGCCCGAGTTCGAATGGGGCTGGAAGACGCGCGATCACGTCTTCATGGACGACGCCGTACGAATCCTAATCCCGACCGCGCCTGCGCCAGGCGTGAGTTTCCTCGAAGGCATTCCAATCGAGACACTCGACGGGCTCTCATGGGATATGGCCTTCGTGCTCACCACCGTCTCCGAAATGGAGCCGAAATGGTCGCAGCCGCCGGCGAATCCGGAGCAGGAGTTCGACGCAGCCTCGGATCTGTGGTGGCCAACGGGTCTCAAGTGGGAGCAATTGCCCAGCCCGCACCTGTCCGGGCTGCACGCCCATGACTACGACTTGGGCTTCGGCTACGAGCAGATCATTCTGGCCGAGGACTGGTACTGCAACGGCGGGGTTGTCACCGACTTCCACTGGTGGGGTACCATCGAGGATCCTGGTGCCGGACAGTTCGGGTTCCTGCTCAGCATCCACCTGAACGACCCGGGCAACTGTCTGCCGCTCGACCCGCCCATCTGGTCGGCGGTCGTTCCGATCAGCGATATCGCAGTGACGCCCACCGGCGTGTTCAACAATGTCGGTTACGAAATTCTGCGCTACGACTACGTTCTGCCCGAGGACCAATGGTTCTTCCAGGAACAGGGGCAGCAATACTGGTTCAACATCAGCTCGCTGTCCAACGACCCGGTCGTGCCATTCCTCTGGCTGTGGCAGGAAAGAAGCCGTGGCACCGGCATCCTCTGTCCGGCGGCTGATTACCTCATGCCGAGCCGGCCCTTCTGGCAAGCCATCCAGTGGGGGCCGCAGGAATTCAGCAGCATGGCCTTTAGAGTCACCTCCAGACCGGAGGTTGAAGTGAACAAGGTCATGGCCGACGACTTCATCTCCGACGGGCGCGTGATCGAAGGCGTCCGGTGGTGGGGCAGCTACTTCGACGACCGGTACATCGCATCCGCCGGCCCGTTGTATGCCACGACGCCGCCGTCCGACCCGATCCTGCCGGCAACGTTCGGAACAATGGACCCCAATACGGGGCTGTTCAACCCGATCGGTCCGCTTACGGTGCCAATGACGGAGATTGAGTGGACGCCTGACGGTGGGATCCTCTACGGCACCGAACCCGGTGGCCAGATTCACGTGCTGGATCCCAACACAGGTGCCTCGATTCTCATGACGCCTCACGTACCGGCCGGCGCCCTCAATGGGCTCGAGTACAACGCCAGCGGAGTGTTGCTGGGAACACTGATTCCCGCCCCGGGCAGCCCGTCGGATCTTGTGGTTGTTGACCCGATCACCGGCGTGCTCACTCCGATCGGCCCGACCGGTTTCGGCCCGATCGGCGGGCTGGCCTACGACAGCGGGTTCGGCACCCTGTACGGGATCGAGTCCGGCGGCGTGATCCTGCCGCAGCTGCTCTCGGTCAATGAGGCGACCGGTGCCGCGACGCCACTCTACCCGACGACCATCCCGCTCAAGGTCGGCTCCCTGGAGTTTACGGCCGACGGGCGTCTGGTGGCGGGTGCGGGCGACGGGTTCCTGTGGGAGATCGACCCATCCAGCGGTGCGTCGTTCCCGATTGGACCGATGGTGAACGCCATGCAGCTCAGCGGTTTGAGCCTGCGGCCTGCACAGGTCGAAGAACCGTTCGTCCTGGACGGCTGGTTGATCACGTTCCATTGGGCAGATGTCAACGCGGCGCCGGCTTGCCCGCCGGACATCGCGCTGGATCCGCCGCCGACGGCGCTGGGCACTTACTTCGCACCGCGCGACGCCGTCCGGACCGTGGCCACCGGTGCCACGGACTGCCTTGGGCACGCAGTCTACGAGTACGTCGTGGAACTCGACCAGTGCTGCCTGCTGTGCTCAGAGCCGGATCCGCGTAACGCCGGTCTGTTTGACCTGCCGGCCCAACCCGGGTTCTTCAAAGAGATCGGCGGTTACCGGTACTGGCTGTCGATCCAGGCCGTAACGGGCGCCCAGTGGCTGCCGCCGGTGTGCGACCTCGATCTGACTGGGCATGTACCTTCAGATCTCACGCCGGACCGGCACTTCTGGGGTTGGCACACGTCGACCGACGTTCCAACCATCCCCGGCTGGCTGCTGGACGACGCGTGCACCGGAGCGATCGCGGACTTCACGCCGTATCCCCCGGATTGCTGGGAGTACGGACTGTGGGATGCGCCGCTGTACGAGTGCCCGCTCGTGCCAGATCCGCCGGAGGTGAATATGGCGTTCGAGCTGCTGACCTACGAAGTCGGCGCGCCGTGCGTCGTGGACGCCGACTGCGATGACCAGAACGTCTGCACGATCGATCGCTGCGTCAACGGAACCTGCACGTTCGCGCCGAGACGTTACGGCGACGTCATCCCCGACAACGTGCTTAACCTGTTCGACATCTTCTGCATCCTGAACCTGATCGGTGGCACCAACACCGACCCGGCGTGCACGATGGAGGGTGCAGACCTCGCGGGCGGTGGCCCCGGCCAGTGCGGACCCAACGGCGTCCTCAATCTGTTCGATGTCTTCGCGGTCCTGGACGCCATCGGAGGAATCGATCCGTGCTGCTCGCCACAGGTGCTCGGAGCATGCTGCACTTCGGGCGTCTGTACCGACGCGTCGGAGGCAGACTGCTTCTACGGTGGCGGGGATTGGCAAGGCGAGGGAACCAACTGCGCTACCACCACTTGTCCGGCGCCCCCGGCGCCGGCCGCCAGTCCCGAACGCGAGCTCGCCGGACGACGCACCGAAACGGACCCGAAGGTCGCCCTGCAACTGGCGCCCTCGACGCGATCGATCAAACCCGGCGAGGTCCTCACGGTTGACGTCCTCATCACCGGCGTCACCGATTTCCGCGGATACGAGGTCGCTCTGGACGTTACGGGCGGCCGCAAAGGCAGCCTTGGCGTCGAATCGATCACCGTCGACCGAAGCCGGCAGAACTACGTGTTCGGCCGTCATGAGGCCGTCGACGTCGGTGACGTCGCCGGATCACGCGTCGTCGCCGCCAAGATCGCCGGTGGCGTCGATGCGCCCGAGGCCTACCTGGCCACGTTTGCGTTCCGGGCGTCGGAGGACGCTAGCGGTACCTTCCGAATCGTCGTGCGGGAGGGAGGTGACACCGTGCTGCTCAATTCAGTTGGATCGAAGTTGAACGTCCGATCGATCACCAACGCATCCGTCAGGGTGCGATGATGAGCGATTCTGATTGAGCGGCGCAGCGAGCCGGCCGCCCCTGAAAAGGGTCGGCCGGCTCTGCTCACTCAAACCGACCGGCATTCGGCCCCCTCGGCCGCCCGGACCGTGGTGACCCGCGGCGGGTCGGCGCCTCGCGCGCCGTCCTCACGCTCCAGTGCACCGATCACGCCGGACGCGGCCTCCGACTTTATTATAATGAGTACGTTCCCGCCGAAGCCGCCACCGGTCATGCGAACGCCGAGTACGCCGTCCATTTGATATAAGCGCTGAACCAACTCGTCGACCTCGCGGCAGGACACCTCGTAATCGTCGCGAAGAGAGCGGTGGCCCTCGCCGAGAAGGCGCCCGAGGTCCCCGATCCGACCGGCGCGCAGTGCGCCGGCGAAACGCATCACGCGCTCGTTCTCAGTGACCACGTGCCGCGCCCTCCGGTAAAGCACATCGTCCATGCGGGACCGCACGGCTTCGAGCTGCGTCGCCGTCACGTCTCGAAGCGACTCGGCCCCCGGGTGTTCGGACGCAATGGCGGCAGCCGCAGCCCGGCACTCGCGTACGCGCCGCTCGTACGCCCCGCCGGCCAGCTCATGCCGGACGCCACTGTCCACCAGGACCAGACAATAGGCCTCCGGCACGACCGGAACGACCTCGTGCGTGCGCTCGCGACAGTCAATCAGCAACGCGTGCCCTCGCCGGCCGAACATGCACACGTAGGGATCCATGATCCCGCAAGGCGTGCCGACAAACTCATGCTCGGCCGACTGCGCCAGGAGCGCCGCATCCAGCGGCTCCATGTCCAGCCCATGCAGCGCCGCCAGCACAAGCACGAGTCCGACGCTCAACGCCGCCGAGCTGCTCAAGCCGCCTCCGACCGGCAGGTCCCCCGAAACGCACAGCTCGCACGCGCCCAGTTCGGCTCCGCGTCGCACGAGCCCCGCAACCACCCCGGCAAGAGCATTGTCCCAACGGCCCGGCGGCGACGCATGCCGCCCGCGAACGCCCACCCTTCTCGTCTCTCCCATGACTTGAGAATAAATGACGATAGAGTCTCCGCTCCCGCGCGCGCCGGTTACATAGAGTGCACGATCAATCGCCAGAGGAAGCACCAGGCCCTGGTTGTAGTCCGTATGCTCGCCGATCAGATTCACCCGGCCCGGCGTCCTGGCGACGACCTCCGGTCGGTGACCGAACACGTCGTGATGAAGGCGCGTGGCGCTCTCGAACAGGTCCATCGTCCCGTGAGTCTATCACTCACGAGGTTGACGACTCAAGGCCCGATGCAGCGAGTTGCTCGCACGCCCGTCGATGCGCGACCGGCTCTGTGTTGACACACTGCCTCAGAAGAATGCGGACATCGTTGTCTCGAGTCCGTGCCAACGTAGAATGCCGTAGCAAAGCATGGTCAGTGTCGGACTTCGCGCCGGTCAGCCGCGCCGTATCCGGGAAACGAGAACGCGATCATGGTGGATGCCAAACAACTTCAAGCGACGTTGTCGCGCATCGACGGGCGCGGCTACAAGAACTACAAAGACATTCAAGGGAGCTATCGGTTCGACGGCTTCGAACTCCACATCGATCACGTGCAGGGCGACCCGTTCGCAACTCCATCAAAGATCCGCGTCCGCGTTCCGCAGGCAACCGCACGATTCCCCGCGGAACTCTTCAATAACAAGGTGCGGCGAGTGGGCTTCCAGGACTTCCTCACGCGCCGGGCGGCGGACGCGATACGCGAGTGCGTGAAGGGCCGGCGTGGAACCGGCAAGAGCGGAATGGTGGCCATCGACGTCGGCGGTCAGGAAATCCTCGAACGCACGGCCGTTCTGGTCGCCGATGACTGGACCGAAGCCCGCCTATGCGTCGGCCTGCCGGCCGCGGGCCGCCGCGTCCTCGCAAGCCAGGCCGAGACCATTCTGTGTCACGAATTGCCCAAGCTGGTTGAACGCAGCCTCCATTGGAACGCAATCCCCCGGCAGGAGGCCCGCCGATTCGTCGACTGCATCGAGAATCACGACCACCTCGGTTGTCATTTGAGCAATGCCGGTCTCGTGGCCTTCGTCGCCGACGGTGCCGTGCTGCCCCGCGAAAGCGGCGTGAGCGACCGCCCGATGCATCCCAAGCAAGCAGTGCCCTTCAAAGCACCCGAATCTCTGAGCGTGACGTTCGATCTCGCCAACCCCATCGAGGGCGCCGCCGGGCCGCTGCATACGATCAGCGGCATGGGAATCCCCCACGGCGTGACGCTCATTGTCGGAGGCGGCTACCACGGCAAGTCAACGCTCTTGCGAGCGCTGGAACGAGGCGTCTATCCGCACGTACCGGGAGACGGCCGCGAATTCGTCGTTACCTGCCCTGACGCCGTCAAGATCCGGGCCGAAGACGGCCGGCGCGTCGAGCGCGTCGACATCAGCCCGTTCATCAGCGACCTTCCCTTCGGACGAAGCACCGCGGAGTTCTCGACGGATGAGGCCAGCGGTAGCACCAGCCAGGCCGCCAACATCGTCGAGGCACTCGAGCTCGGCGCCACGCTCCTGCTGCTGGACGAGGATACATCGGCCACCAACTTCATGGTCCGCGACGGGCGCATGCAGGCGCTCGTGCACAAAGAGCATGAACCGATCACGCCGTTCGTCGATCGGGTCCGCGAGCTCTACGAGAAGGTCGGCATCTCGACGATCCTCGTCATGGGCGGCTGCGGAGACTACTTCGACACGGCCGACACCGTCATCATGATGCGCGACTACCAGCCCCACGACGTGACTCGCCGCGCAAGCGAGATCGCCCAACAACAGCCCACGCAACGTCACGTCGAAACGGTGCGTCCGATGGGTGCGCTCGCGCGGCGCATTCCGCTTGCCGAAAGCTTCGACGCGTCCCGGGGCCGGCGCGACGTCAAGATCGACGTCAAGGGAAAGGCGCTTATCGCCTTCGGCCGAGAGACCATCGAATTGCGTCACGTAGAGCAACTCGTCGATGCCAGCCAGACCCGAGCCATCGGGAACGCCATCCACCTTGCCGTCGAGCGGTTCATGAACGGGAAAGCCACACTGAGGGAAATCGTCGACGAGTTGGAGCGATTCTTCGACCGCGATGGCCTGGACGCCCTCGATCCGTTCCGCCGCGGCGAACGACACCCCGGTGATTTCGCCCGCCCCAGAAAACACGAGATCGGGGCGGCGATCAACCGACTTAGGACGGCGCAAATGAGACAACGTCGCAAATGAACGTGCTGTAAGCCGCGGCAACCGCATCACTGGCACGCAAATTGCCCGCGACTTGCCCTATTGTGCGCTGTGCGAAAGCGGCTAAGCTGGATTGCGGTTGATCAGGTTGCGGGCCTTAACGCCGGAAATCCTCAACACGCTGGCAAACAAGACCACAATCCATGATCGGCGCATGAACCGAACGAATGGAACGCCGGTTATCGAAGGTCAACGTGAGTTCACGAAGGAGATCGGGTTATGAAGATTTGGAAGCGGAGTTTGGTGGCGGGCATGACCGCCGTCATGGCGTTTGCGACGGGTATGGTACTGCTTGCACCGGCCGCAGGCGCCGACGACGAGAAGGTCGCGTACGAGGGCAGCAAGTCGTGCAAGATGTGCCACATCAAGACCTTTAAATCGTGGGAGGACAAGCCGCACGGCAACGCCTTCGAGACGCTGAAGCCCGACGTGGATGCCGAGGTGAAGAAGGCCGCCGGACTCGATCCGGCGAAGGACTACACGACCGACGCCTCTTGCCTTAAGTGCCACACGACCGGTTATGGCGAGCCCGGCGGGTATTCCATTCCGGATCCGGAGGACAGGAAAGCCGTGCGCGCGGCCAAGGCGCTGGAGAATGTCGGATGCGAGAGCTGCCATGGCCCGGGCGGCGCGTACATCGATCACCATAAGGAAATCATGACGGAGCAGCGCGAGTACACGCAGGAGGAAATGTACGCCGCAGGGCTGTGGAAGGTGGAAGAGAAGGTCTGCCTGAGCTGTCACAACGAAGAGAGCCCGACGCACGCCCAGGCGACACCGTGGGATTACGAGAAGAAGCTGGAACAGGCGAGGCACGAGGTGGTCGAATTGAAGCTGCGGAAGGAGTAGAAATCTCTTGATACCGACGCGCCGCCGGGCGAGCCTCATCGCTCGGCGGCGTTTTACATGCGCCCGAAAGCGTAGACGTTGACTCGGCGAGCACCGAACTGGTCGCTGACCAGAACGAGGTACTCCGCGTCGAATCCTTCCGGAATCTCGTCTGCGAAGTGCGGCAAGAGCGAGGTGTCCACGCAGACGCCACCGGGGAGCATTAAATCGCCTGGCCCCGAGCCGGGACCGCCGAACAACATCAGCACGCGGTCCTGGTCGTCGAACATCTGGACCCGTTGGATGCCCGCATCGGCCACGTACACGATCCCGTCCGGCCCGACGGCAACATGCTTCGGCCGGGTAAACTCACCCGGGCGGTTGCCCGGCCGACCAAATCGCCGCAATGGCTCGCCATCGGGGCCGAACACTTCAACGCGGAAGGTAACAATGTCGGTCACATACGCGCGGCCCTCCGGCCCAACGGCCAGTCCGCTGGGCCACAGCATTTGGCCCGGACCGTCGCCCTGTTCTCCGAAGGTTGACTGCACGTCGCCCGTAACCGGGTCCAACACTTCGATGCGGTGCATATCCGCGTTGAGCACGTACAACTTGCCACCATAGATGTCCACACCCACCGGCTTGAACGGCGCATCCCCCGCTCCGCCGATCGCCCGGTCGGCTTGATTACGCACATCGAAAACGACCACTTCCCGCCGCAGCGTATCGGCCACGTAGCGGTTGCCCTCCTCGTCCATTGCCACGTCAACGGGTTTGAGAAGCCGGCCTCGCCCCGCCGCGCCCAGCACGTCCGCCGTCCGCGTCTTGAAGTTGATCGCGTGAACGACGTTTCGCTCCGTATCGCAGATCAGCAGCGTTTCGCGCCCGGCCGTCAGTCCGAACGGTTTGCTGATCGGCTGTGCAACGTCGGCGTTGCGCCCGAAGAGGAACTGCTCCATCTTGCCGTTTTGAAGCTCGAAGATATCGGCGTGGTCGATGCTCGTGACGTAAGCGATTCGAGGCGTGCTTGGCGGAAGCGGGTAGAGAACCGGGGCCCTTCCCTCGGTCCCACCGCTCGGCCCGCATGCCATCGGAATGGCAAGCGAGGAGCAGACGGCGGCGGCAACCAATGCGACCGCGATCCGGTTGCGGCCGCGCGGCGCCCGAAAAGACGGCCCGATCGACGTTGGATGACGCGGACGCATGGGCACTCCTTCAAACTCTATTTTCGGTGACAAGTCAAACACAGAGCACTGCGGTCGTTCGATTTGACCAGCATTTTGTCATAGCCGTAGGTGTTGTGGACGTCGTGACAGGAGGTGCACTCAACGCGCCCTTCGGGCAACACCACCTGCCCGTCGGCTTCAACTTCAGTTCGCGACCGGTAGTCCTCTTTGTGGTTGGGGTAGGGAACACCGACCGGGTGATCGCTGGAGAGATCGCCGTGCGCCCCGATGAGAGCGCGCTCGCCGGCCAGATCCTGGATGAAGACTTCGCCCGCCCGGCCTCCGAAGGCGTCCACCGCTGCACTTCCGTCATGGCAGCTCAAACACACCAGGCTCTCGTAACCGGGTGTGCCCTTACGGCCGCCGTACAACTCGTAGCCGTCGCGGCCTTGCTCGCCGCGATCCCACAGCGGCGCGATGCTCGGATCCGATGCGTCGTGCGGCACGTGGCAGGGCAGGCAGAGCTGACCGTCGCTCCAAGCCTCGTCGCTGAAGTCGTGCTTGGAGCCCTCGAGGCCATCGACGCCCATGACGCCGAGCAGCACCGCCGCCGCCAGCACGAGGTAAATCGACAATCGAATCATGTGACATCCTCCCGGGAATGCCGCTCGGTCCGCCTCGCGGACGGACCTGCGGCGTCGTCATCGCTTCAGAAGCCCCTCGAGCGACGGCGGTTTATTCAAGTCGTACGCCTCCTCGCGATCGTATTGTTTGGCCGAATGGCAGCTCGGGCCGCAGGCGCCGCCGGTCTCGGTGGGGACGAAGCGAAGTTTCATCTTCCACCGGCCGAAAGGTACGGACGTGCGGATCAACCGCGGCTGTTCACTCACATGCGCCTCGTGACAGAGTCGGCAATTCCGCCCTTTCTTCTCCTTGCTCACGTGCAGGTAGTGGAGATTCGTTTCGCCGTTGCGGAATTGGGTCGAGTCCGTTTCGGGCTCTTCCATGAGCGCGTAGTCGTGGCACTCAAAGCAAAGCGTGTACGCGTCCCAATTGCCGATCGGGACGTAGGAATCCTGCGTATACGATTCGGTCAACAAGCCCTTGTGCTCGGACGCGTGCGGCCGATGGCAGCTCGCGCATCCGCCCAGAATGATCGGCTGATGCACGCTTCCGCCCTCTGGGGCCTCGGCGAACTCCGATTCGTCATGGCACTCGTAGCAAAGCCCGGCGGCCTCGGCCACCATGGCGAATTCGTGCTCCCGCTCGTCGGTTTCCTCGTGACACCCGGCGCACATGTTGCTCCTTACCGGCAGATGAACGAACTTGGGCTCGCTCAGGTCCGCGTGGCAGCCGGAACTCAAGCAGCTCTTGCCTGCATAGGGGTCCTCTCCTCCTTCGACCTGCTCCTGGCCCGCCGCTCGGACGCCACAGATCACAACGGCCAGCATCAGCGGAACAACCGCCGCCAGGGCACTGGCTTTGATCCGTCTTCTATGGGCCATGGCACTCATTGTCTTGCCTTTATTGCGAATACGGGAACCGGATGTGGTTCACTCCGTGACATTTCATCGTACAGTTACCCGAGTACCGGCCGGTATCCTCGTACTCGATGCGGTTGACGGCCGGCGAATCCACCGGCTGCACGATCGACAAATCGAAGTTAATCAGGTTCGTGTGGTCGCTGCCGCCGCTTTGCAACCGGCTGACGCCGTGGGCGTCGTGACACGCAGAGCACGGCGCCTGCACCCGAACGATGTGCGACTGATGCAGGGAGAAACTCTCGTTGTTCAGAATGCTGCTGCGGTCGTGGCACCGGTAGCATAAGGCATAGGCCTCGGCACTCTCGGACGTGAAATCGCGGGTCTCGTAGTTCTCCACCAGCAGCGGCTCAAACACCGATCCGTGCGGTCCGCTGGGGCCGTTGCCCCCCGCGGATCGGGCATTGTTGCTGTTATGGCAATCGACGCAGGTGACCAGGCTGCCCTGCCGCCACGGCGGAATCAGGCTGACGACGTCCGAGTTGCGCCGAGGGCCAATGACCGGGTGGTACGACGGGTTGCGCGTCTGAAAATCCAGCCGGCTGTTGCTCTGCTGCACCTGTCGCCGGATGTCGCTGCGGACGCGGGCGGCGTTGTCGGCGTGGCATTTGAAACAGACCTCGTAGTTGAACCTGGCGTTTTCGACGCGCTGGCCGTTGCGGTCCACGCCGCTGACGTACAGCGACGAGCCGGACGTAAGGTAGCCCCGGCTGCCCAGTGGGTTCCTCGGTGAGATCGGACGCACCGCGTGCGGATTGTGGCAGTCCACGCACTCGGCGTGCCGTCTTGCGCGAAGCGGGTCCTCGGCCGCGTCGTGCACGCCCGTCCGCAGAAAGACCTGGTGCGCCGATCGCTTGCGTATATCGGCCAGGATGTTCGTTCGGGCCACCGTCCCGTCGTGACAGTTGAGACAGTTCACCTCCTCCCGGCGGAAACGCAGCAAACGCTCAGGTTTCGTCGCCGAATGGACCTTGTGGCAATTGGCGCAGGCGTTGTCGGCCACCGTCCGGTAGGTCAGCTCCTCGCGCGGGTCGACCTTCCGTCCGTCGACCCGTGCCCGGCTGTGGGCGTGCGCGCTGTTGCGCCAGCCGTCCAACTTGTGGCAGGTCAGGCAGTTGGCCCCGAGCCGATCGGTAATGCGGAGGAAGTTGCCCAGCATGTTGTTGTGCGGATCGTGGCAGGTGGTGCAGTGAACTTCGTTACGCTTTCCGAACACCAGTTCGCGCGAGATGACTTCGGGCAATTGAAGCTGCGGATCCGCGAAAGCCAGTGCCCGATCGTAGCGAAAGCCGATCGGATGATCGTCGGAGAGATCGTTGGTCAGATCGGAGGGCCCCGGTGGAATCGTCCGCGGCGTCGTCAGGATCGGATGCATCACCGGTTCGCTCAGCACCGCCCCCAGCGCAATCGAGCCGTCGTGGCAGCTGAGGCACATTTTCGAGGGGCCGCTGGGCTGATCCACCCGAGCATCGAGCGTGCTGCTCTCGTAAATGCGGTAGTTCACGCGCGGCGTATGCCGATTCCACAGCGGCGTCTGCGGCTCCGTGTTGTGGGGAGCGTGACAGAAAACGCAGACCCGTGACTCGTTCACGGCTCGGATCGGGCCCGGCCCGCGGGCCGACAAGTCATGCACCGAGTTCACGACGCTGTCGTCGGCCGGTGCCGCCGCGTTCAGGAAGACGCCCCCGGCGAACAGAGACCACGCCCACGTTTTACGCATTGCTGACAACATTACGGCGCGCCCAAGTATTGAAAGACCTGCAAGCGATGATTGTATGAGTCGGCCACCCAGATCCGATCCGCCTCGTCGATGGCGATCCCGGCCGGTACGGCAAACTGTCCCAAATCCTCTCCTTCACTACCAAAGGCCAGAAGCAACCGGCCGCTCTGATCAAAGACCTGCACGTTTTCAAAGTGGGCATCGACGACGTAAATGTGTCCGTCCCGATCGACGGCCACTCCTTTCGGGAGCGAGAAATCACCCGCGCCGTCGCCCTTTTGCCCCATGCCGGCCCGAAACTTTCCGTCAGCATCAAACCGCTGCACCCGGAAATTGAGTGTATCGCTGACCACCAGCCCCAGCAACGGATTCCACGTCACGTGTGTGGGAAAGTTGAACGTGCCCGGTTCGGTGCCGCGTTCGCCGAACCGGCCCACAATCGTCCAATCCGATTCCTCCTCGCTTGAGGGTCCCAGTATCAAACACTCGTGCGCCGCGGTGTCGATGACGTACAGGCGCTTGTTCGTGGAGCAGTAGGCAATGCCCGCCGGTCTTTCCATCTCGACGCCCAGGCGGCGCTGGAACTCGCCGTCAAAGTTGAATTCGATCACATCGCCCAGCATCGCATCGGTGACGTAGACGCCGGACGCGCCGACGGCCACGCCGACCGGGCTTCGCAGTCGATCACCTCCCGCTGAATCCACGCGGCGATGCGTTCGGCGCTCGAGATCGATCACGTGCAGACAAGCGAGCCCGGTGTCCACCACGTACACTCGGTCTTCGCCGTGGACGGCGATCGCATGCGGCTTTGTCAGCGGGATGGGACGCGATTCCTCGGGATGCAGGCGCTCCTGCAGAACCTGCCAGCCGGACTTGGCCGAATGCAGGTCTTCGCTGCTGCGGATTTCGCCGAGGCATTTGATGCGCGGCGGCTCCGGCGGCAGAGGCCAGACGATTTCCGGCTCGAGCGGCGTGAAGATCTTGCCGGCCGGCCGGCCGCAGCCAACCGGCAAGCATATCACTGGCAACAGCAGACACGCCAGCCACGCGCTCGGGATCCGACGCAGCAGATTCGCCGGGTGCCATGCCCACGCTTGCGCGGGCATGCTCTGTCGCCCATTGCCACCGCCCGCGCAGCAACGGCGTCTGCCGACAAGCACTTTATCTTGCCCGATCGATTCGCCCATTCAGTTCAACCGCATCAGATCCTCGAAATCCCACCGCAGCGCCACCCAGGCGCCGACGGAATCCTCGTTAGAGCCTGCGATCCTCAACACATCATATTCGACGGTGAACTCGACCGAGAGATTGCCCCGGCGATACGCCAGGATTCCCTCAATATCGAGGCCATTGGTCGTACCGCGTGCCGAATTATCCTCCCACCGCCACGTGGTGTTCAGCGTGCTGGTCCATCGCTCGTCGAGCCGGTATTCGTGCCTGGCCCCGAGCAGCACCTCCGACACGTCGCGGTCCTCGATACCGCCGTCGAAACAGTATTGCGAGAAATCCAGGCGGATGTCGAAGAACTGGCGCTCGTCGCGAATAAGCGCGACGTTACCGCCTACTCGAAACGCGTTGTAGGGATCGATCGTGTCGTCGAAGATCTCGAACTCGCTGTGCACGCCCCAGTCCGGCTGGGTGTAGGTGAATCCTAGACGGTGATGATCGGTGCGGTCGGCGACGAAATCGAAGCCTCTTGACTCGTCAACGTCCTGATGGCGGAAGTTGAACCGGTAGTACGGCGTAAAGCCGTTGTCGAACGCCTGCTGAATCCCGAAATCGACCCGGATCGTGTCGATGCGGCCGTCTGCCGGCGTGTCGATGAAGTAGTCGATCGCGACGGTCTGACCGTTGGCGATTCGACCACTGGCCACGCGATGCAGGGCGACCTGATCCCCGGCGCGGATGACCGTGTAATCGGCTCCCACGCGATAGATGATCGTTCCAGTCAGGTCGGTTACGAAGATCGACGTCAGAACGACGTTTCGCCGCGTGAGGAAGAGCGGCAGCGGATCGCGAAACGTGCCCGACTCGTTTCGCACGGCGCGCAGGCCGTTGTCGCCGCGCGTGCGTTCCGAATCGAACGCCAGCCCGAGTTCGCCCGTGAACTGCCCGTACGGGTTGTTCCGGGTGTAATGCCAGTCGATCGAGGCGCCGCCCTGCGTCGTCTCGACGTCGTCGTCGGTCCGCTCTTCGAGTCCGAAGGCGTTGAACACGGTCGTCAGATTCGTGAGGAACTGATGGCGCACCTCGAAGTCGAACCGGTGGAGGTCGACCTCGATGCCCTGGTATCGCTCCCGGCGGAAGTCGTAGCTGTACTGCGTGCTGAGGTTGGGTGTGTGCTGCAGCGTCAGCTCCGGGCGGATCTCGTAGATGTCCTCGGCGAGATCGCCGGTCTCCTCCTGGTAGCGGAAGACCGTGTACAACCGATGCTGGTGCTGCGGACCGAATTCCAGATCGTGCTCGAAGCGGAACTGGTCGCGGGTTGTATCGAAATCGAATCTTGTTCCCTGGTACTCCTGCTGCGTGCGGGCGTGCTCGTATTCGTAGGTCACCTTGTGATGGTCGTCGATCTTCCACTCGCCGCCGAAGCGCAGCCGGTCCTCGCGGATGCGCTCGTTGTCGATGTCGCGCTCGTTGCCGGTCCGGTCGACGTCCAGGCGATCGTACGTGAAGTACATCGGGAAGACGTCGTGCTTGTAGACCCAGGAAGTGCCCCATTCCTCGCGCACCTCGTGCAGGCTGGGCAGGAACAACCGGCCGATGCGATCGTCGCTTCGCACACCGTATATGCTCCCGGAGATCGGCTTGTTCTTCAGGATTTCGCCCCGCAGATCGAACTCGTGGAGGAAGCCGCTCGCGCGATCCGAGTCGTCAAAGCCCATGCGCTCTTCGTCGAAGCGGCTTTCCGTGTAGCCGATTGCGAAACTCCCTGAGAAATCGAACAAATAAGGGTGAACGATGTCGCCGCCCAGTTCCAGTCCGATTAACTGGTGAATGTACGCGCTTCGATTGGTCTGGTCGGCGTTCCTCCGCCCGGTTCCGTCTTTCGACCGAACTCGATGCTGTTCGACGGCGGCCTCCACTTCGAGATAGAAGTCGGCGCTGCGCAGATGAAACAGGCCCGGCTCGATCTTCTCCGGCTCACCGCGGCGTCGCTGCGCTGAAGCCGTCCCTGCGACGCTACCGACAGCCACCATCACCACAAGGATGGATCGTCCGCCGGCCGGTAAAGGTGCCGGTACGTGGAAGCCGCCGAATCTGTTCCAGGTCCCCTTCATCTGTCCCGATCAGGGCTCCGCATCGCTGATGCGCGGCGCTTCCGATTCCTCCGGGGTTCGTGGCCGCAATTCCTCCGGCTTCAGCAGCAAATGGGTCTTACCAAAATGCGCGTCGTGGCAGGCCGTGCACGTCATGCGGTCAATCCCGCGGTGGTACGTATTCTCCGCGCCTTCGACGGCGTCGGCCTCGTGGCAGCTTATGCACAACTCGCTTTGTGCACCCGTCAAGAGCGCCGCGTGCCGCGACACGTGCATCAGATGGCATTGCTGACAATCGCCCGAGGCCACCGGCGCGTGAACGAATCGCCGGTATTCGAAATAGGATTCGTGACAATCCTCGCAGACGCGCGAGAAGTCGCTGCGCGGTTTTTGTCCCTTGCCGGCGGCGTGACAGCTCTGGCATTCTCGCACCACGAACGGCGCATGACGGGAAGCCACTTTCGGAAGCGGCTCACGCCCGGTCGGCTGCGTCGGCGCCGCCTCGTCGGTTGCTCCGGGCGCCTTTTCGGCCCGTTGAGCTTCCGGATACTCGAAGAAGAAATGCATCAGGCGTGAGCGCGTTTCGAGGGAGCACCCCAGCACGATGCCGATCGCAAGGATGCTCAGCAAAGCGACCGGACGCCGCCGTGCA
The DNA here is from genome assembly GCA_964574815.1 of uncultured Phycisphaeraceae bacterium. Taxonomy (GTDB): domain Bacteria; phylum Planctomycetota; class Phycisphaerae; order UBA1845; family UBA1845; genus CAZNPL01. The sequence continues at coordinate 69,405 of CAZNPL010000018.1, read as the reverse complement.
TGAGTCGAGCGACCTGTGCGGGGTTCGGACATGCCTCGACCAAAGTAAACGATGCCGAAATCAACCGTTGACCGCGCTTCTGAGCGGACATCTTAGCTGCACGACACGTTCCAACGCAAGCAGGTAATCACGGGCGAATCCCGTATTGTTCCTTGACCCGATCCGCGGGCGCCATGAGAATGGCCGCAAGCGCGAAACCGGGTGGAGGCATCAGCGACCGATGAAAAGAACCATTATTGCAGCCGGCGCGGCCGTTGTGATGTTTGGATCGGGATGCGGCACGCGCATCAACGAAGCATTGCTGCTGGCGCTGGAGAGCAGCGCGCGGACCGGCGTCGATGTGTTCCTCTCCGACCTTCTCAGCGATTTGCCGAACTTCTTTACGTTCCCGCCTCCGACCGGCGAGCCCGGTGACGGCGACGGGACGGATGGCGACGACGGCGACGGCGATCAACCGCCGCCAAACGGGAATGGTGGTGATTTGGTTGGCGACCCGATTGCGGGTGAGGCGTTGTACGACATTAACGGCTGCGGACTATGCCACTGCGACGACGCGTCCGGTGACTGCGTTCCCGGATCACCCGGCCTCCAGGGATCTACGCTTGAGGCAAACCGCGAGGCGCTCCAGGGCGAATCCGCTCACACGGGCGGTAAGCTGCCCGATTTGACCGATCAGGATCTGGCCGACCTCGTCGCCTTCCTTGCCGATGTCGGGGGTGGTTCCGACGGCGACGGAGGCGGTAATGGCGATGTCGTGGGTGATCCGGTTGCGGGCGAGGCTTTCTACAACGCCAATGCCTGCGGCGCGTGTCACTGTGCCGACGGTTCGGGAGGCTGCGTCGGATCGGCGCCGGACGTTCGAGGGACCGATGCGAGCACAATGCTTGACTTTGTTGCGGGGGAGGCATCTCACGCCGGAGGGAAGATCAACGATATCACCGAACAGGAGATCGCCGACCTTGTCGCCTTTCTTGAAGGATAACGCCGCGGCCACTCCGCACGGCGAGAGGGGAGCAAGCATGAAACGATCACGTATCCTGCTGATGTTCGGGGGGCTGCTCTTGTCGATGACGATTGCGGCCGCCGGCGTCGTTGCGACGACCGGATGTTTCACTTTCCCGCCCTTCGCGCCCGAGCCTGATCCCCGGACGGCCGACGACATCGACGGAGACGGGACCCCCAACGACGAAGACGCGGACATCGACGGAGACGGGATCGTGAACGATGAGGACCCCGATGCGGACTCCGACGGCCGGTTCGATCGCAGCATCATCGTGGACTTCCCGTTCGACCACAACGCCTTCATCGAGCCGCTCCTGCCGCCCAACCACCCTGACTTCGACTACCAAGGGCGCCTGGTCATACCCGCCGGCCACATCGACATCAGCGACATCATCGAGGTCAATCAGGAGGGCCATCCGCTGGAGTTTCTGCAACCCAAAGTACAGGAAGAGATCGCCGCGGGCGAATCGGCAAAGACCGGAAACTAAACTTCAGGCGACGTGATCTACGTAGTGGTTGTGCCGCGTGCCATGCCCACGCTTGCGTGGGCATGTTCGTAGTCCCGAAGTTGGCAATATCACAGTACAGCGAGGACGATGATCGCCGCGACGGGCAGGAGAGAGATTGCCACGCCAAGCGTCAAGAGCAATCTCGCCGAACGGCGCACTTGACGGGGATAGACCTCATTCGCCTCGAATTGCTGACCGCATTCGGGGCACTGATTCCTGGTGAGCCCGACCACGATGTAACCGCAGCGGGGACATGTGGGATCCTTCTGCGGTTCGAACCACCGGCACAAAGCGATGCCGATCAGGCAAACGCCACACAGGTATGAAGCGGCGACAAGGGACGCCGGGGGCACGTGGTTTCCGCTCTGAGCGATGGCGACATACGTGACCAGATTCAACAATCCGAGCCCGAGCAACAAGACGTTAAAGGTGCTATGCCGCCAAAGCCATCCGAGATGCCAAAGGAAATCGCTGAGGCGATTCATGATTCTGGAAGAGCCGTGCCCCGCTTCCACGTGTGGGACTGCTCTTTAGCAGTGCATTCCTCAGTACCATCGCGGTTAAGATTCTCACGCACGTGTGAGCAGGGAATAGACTACTTGACGATGAGCGAGCCCGCCCGGCCTGCGGCCGTGTCGGCGGCTCGGGCCAGCGGGCCGATCGCTACGCGTGCGTCGGGCGAGCCGTTGGCGTTCAGGAAATCGAGTGCTCCTTCGATCTTGGGGCCCATGGAGCCCGGCGGGAACTGACCTTCGTCGTGCCAACGCTGCGCCTCGGCCACCGTCATGCGCTCGATGGCTCGCTGGTCGGGCTTGCCGTAGTTGATGCAAACGCCGTCGATGTTCGTGAGGATCAAGAGCAGCTCGGCGCCCAATTCGGTCGCCAGGAGGGCACTGGCCAGGTCCTTGTCGATGACCGCTCGGACTCCGCACAGCCCGTAATCCGGCTTGCGGGCTACCGGGACGCCCCCGCCCCCGCAGGCCACCATGAGGTCGCCGGCCTCCACCGCCCGCCGGATCGTCTCGATCTCCATGATCTTCAGCGGCGGCGGCGAAGCCACCACCCGGCGCCACTTGCCCGGCTGAACCTCCTTCATGCGCCAGCCTTCCCTTTGCTGAAGCTGCTCGGCCTGCTCGGCAGTCACGATGCGCCCGATCGGCTTGGTCGGGTTTTCGAAGGCCGGGTCGGCGAGATCGACAAGGATCGTGGTGACGATGGTCGCGGCCATGCACGCACGGCCACGGCGGTTGAGTTCGTTGGTGAGCGTCTGGGCGATCATGAAGCCCATGCCGCCCTGGACGTGGGCGCTGGCCACCTCCATCGGCAGCGGGTAGATCGCGCCGGCGGCGGCCTCGTTGCGCAGGAGGAAGTTGCCGATCTGCGGGCCGTTGCCATGCGTGATGACGAGTTGGTAGCCGTCGTCGACCAGATCGGCCAGTTGCCGGGCCGTCGTACGGGAGTTTTCGAACTGCTCGTCGACGTTGCCTTCCTGTTCGGGAAGTGAGATGGCGTTCCCGCCCAAAGCCACCACGATTAATCGCCCGTTCATCATGTTCGACTCTGCTTCGGTCACTTCCCCCTCGGGGCTTCCGTCTGCGGCGCGGAAACCCTCATTATAGCATCGAACGTCGACCAAAGGGAAACGACGAGGATAGAATCGCGAGCCCACGTCTAAAGACGCGGGCCACCCGTCCGGTCGCTCATGCTTGTGGCTCGGATGGGGCGCGTGGCCGGTTGGTTACGGCTTGCGGGCGTGGAACATGGCGCTCCAGACCTTGCCCGCGAGTGATGCGCAGATCTCGCCCAGTTCCGGCTGGTTGGTCGATACGCCGCAGCAAGCGCTTGTTTGGGCCAAGCCGGCGATTTCCGACTGGACCAGCCCGCGCAGGTGGTCGGCGTCGTAGACAAGTCTTTCGCGGACCTCGACGTCGGTCAGACCCGCCTGGCGCAATCCCTCGATGTACTCCGGCTCACTGATCGCTCCGGCAATGCAGCAGGCGTGGAGGGCGGCGCTTTCACGCACCGCATCGGGCAGATCCTCGGCCACGATGTCGGAGACACGCAGGCGGCCGCCGGGCTTGAGCACTCGGGCGATTTCGGCGAAGACCTTCGGCTTGTCGGGCGACAGGTTGATGACACAGTTCGAGATGACCCAGTCGACCAAGCCGTCCTCGACGGGCAGGTTCTCGATGTTCCCTTTGCGAACCTCGACGTTGGACAGGCCGGCGGCCGCGATGTTCTCGCGGGCCCTGGCCAGCATGGCGTCGGTCATGTCGACGCCGATGGCTCGGCCGGCGGGGCCGACCTTTTTGGCGGCCAGCAGGATGTCGATGCCGGCTCCGGAGCCGAGGTCGAGCACGACATCGCCTTCGGCCAGGTCCATAAACGCCAGCGGATTGCCGCATCCGAACGAGTTGGTGACCGCCTCAGGCGGCAGGGCATCGAGATCCTCGCGCGTGTAGCCGGCCAGCTTGGCGGCCACGCCTTTCTGCACCGGTGCGGAGCAGCAGCACTCGGACTCGCCCTTGGTCTCGTCGGTGACGGCGTGGGTGTAGGCATCGGTTACAAGTTGATGAACCTCGTCGTTCTTTGTTATCATTAGGCTCCTTGATCGTTTGGCGTAGGGATGGTAGCAGGTTTCGAGGGCATCGGCAATCTGTTGCCCCGATTTCAGCAGTCTGACAGTGCCCGCCTGCTCGAGCGCGTCTCCCGCCCATCGCCGGTACGGCTTCGACCGCCCTAGCGATGTGTCATCCGGGGCCTCCTGGCCCGTCATCTGCCGCCGCCTCGACGCTTTGTCTCAAAAGGGCGAACATCCGCCGATCTCCTCCTCCTTCGGGCGATGCGGGGAACGCGAGGTAGCTGTCGTCATCCAGGAAAACCCAAATCAGACTGTCGTCAATCCACGTCTCGGAGAATTCGGCATCGATATCGCTAATTGCGGAAAAGGGGATGGTGACCTGCGGTTCCTCATAGGCGCTCGAATAGATGACCAGTCTTCGGTCAGTCAACATATAGAACCCATCAGCGATGTCAATGAGAGCGTCCGAATAGAAGAATTGAATCCTCTCATCAGGATCAAGTGGCACCAGGCCGTTGATCCGCGCCGCATGTCTTGCGGGGATCTGCCTCCCTGGCAAGACTCGCGTACTCGGTGCCATATACCCGATGTAGCTGATTGTTCCGATCACCAGCAGTAGCAGCAGGCCGAAGCTCCAAGACACGACCCGGCGGAATTTGGTTTGGACAGCCTTGATGAGGAATTTCGCCCCGCATTCCCTGCAAGTGAGCTGTTTGAAGAGCAGCGGCCCTAAGAAGCCGCCCCACCAGGTAAAGCGCACCCGCTTAATCTCGGGATTGCCGCAATCGGGACAGGGAGCATATTCATTCATGCGATATCTCGCATATCCCACCCCCATCTGGTTGGTCGAACTCGCTTAGCGAGCTTAAGAGCGGAGTCGCGTCGGGTCAAGTTCAACGCCTCAGTTCCGTCATCGGGCCGAACGGGCTCAATGGGTTGGTTGAGATGTGCGAAGACGTTTCCATGAGATATCCGTGAGACTGCGCCAGAGCCACTCGACCGGGCCGTAGCGGAAGTGCTTGAGCCAGATTGGGGACGCGATGAGCTGCAGCAGCCAGATCGCCAACGTGATCCACGTGAGGCCGACGAGATCGACTTTGCCTACCAGGCCGAGGCCGTGGCCGTAGAACATGAACGAGCACAGGATTGTCTGCAGCAGGTAGTTCGAGAGGGCGAGGCGGCCGATGGCGCCCAGAGCGCCGGTCAGCCGTTGGAGCAGGTTGTACTTGCAGACGAGCATCACCGCGCCGATCCAGGCGAAGTTAATGATGGCGTAGGCGCTTTCGCGGAAACACCAGCCGAGGAAGAAACCGTCTTCAAGCCGCCAGTTCCGCGCGAAACTCCAAATGAAGCCGTAGATCAACAGGGGATAGCCGAGCAGCAGGCCGAGGGCGATCATGAGAACGTAACTGCGGTCGGGCTTGCGTGCGAAAAAGATGCCCAGCTTGTACAGTCCCATGCCGACCAGCATCATGCCGCCGGCGATTGGTCCCATGACCAGGACCAGCCCCAGGGTCTGATTGGCGAGTGAAGCTGAAGCACGGTCAGACAACGTCTCGACCCAGCTCCCGCGGTAGAGCTCGTTGTGGGCTGCGATGATCTCCGCGGTCGGCTGGAAGAAATCACGCACGCTCTGCTGAACATTCGCAGACATGTCGGGGAACACGAAATGTACCGCGGCCAGCAGAAGCATCGGGACGGCGTATACGAGCATCCCCAGGGTGATGAGCAGGGACGGCTTCATGCGACGGAACACGTAGATAATGAATCCGCAGAGGGCGTAGGTGAACAGGATGTCGCCGGCCCACACGGCGTACGAGTGGATCAGGCCGAAGACGAGCAGAACCGTCATTCGTCGCAGGTGCGTATGGGTGGGGTTTTCGCCGCGGTTGCGCCGCGTGGTGTCGATGATGAGAATGCCTGCGCCGAACAGCATGCTGAAGACGGCCAGATCCTTCGAGCCGATCAGCAGACGCACTGCGACCCAGATGGTGACATCCGAGGTGTCGGTGTATGGCCCGGCGTAGGGGTGCAACGCCGCCCCTGCGAACATGGCGATGAGCTGCATGTTCATCGGCAGAATGCCGAGGATGGCCAGGCCGCGGAGCACGTCGATCGCCAGGATGCGGCGAGCAGGTGGCGGAGGTTCGCCGGGGCCGGACTCGGGTGCGGCCGGCAGTCGAGGTGCGGGTTGCGGTACGACCTCTTCGGCCGCAAGCAGGTCGGCGGCCGGGCGGCGTTGCTTGACGAGAAACCAGACGAGGAGCGTCGCAACGACGAACACGAGCGTGACCAGGAGTCCGCCCTCCGGAATGAAAGCGTGACCCGTCCAGGTGTTGGTGTCGAGGCTCGTCGTAAAGATCGCACCGTCGGGTGCGCTGCCATAGAACGGCAGGCCCAGGACATAGCTGCTCGTGAAGTTCCAGCTTGCGTGCAGGCCGAAGGGCAGCCACAGGCTGCGCGTTTTGAGGTAGCAGGCCGAGAACAGCAGATGGGCAATGACTAGATTGATCACGGCGACTGGCGTGACGGCTCCCTTGTTGGTCATGTGATACGCGGCGAACAGGATCCCGCCGAGGATTAACGCTACGGGCAGATTGCGGCGCGCGATGAGCTGAAACGCGTAGCCTCGGAACAACAGCTCTTCGTGCGCCGCGATCGCCGCGCAGTACAGAAGTGCGCCCACGAGCTTGAGGAACTGCCGATCGCGGGTTCCGCTGACTTGCCAGTCCGACCATCCGAACCAACCGAAGATCAGCCAGACGATGGTGATCAGAGCGGCGCCGGCCACGACCCCAATGACGAGATGTCGAATCCACGGCCGATCGAAACCGATGCCGATTGCCCCAACGCGGACACCGTCGAACTCTCTGGCAAGCCAGGCTGAGAAAGCCAGGACCACGACGGCCGCGATCAGCATCAGCATAAACTGAGCAGCCTGATCCGAGATCAGGAGCACCGGTGCCGACAGCGCCAGGGCGACCAGGTGCCCGAGGCCGATCAGGGCGAGGAATGCACCCAGTTTCCAGACGAGCCAGAGGGTCGGGCTTCGCGGTTGATCTGCCATGCGGGGTTACTACCGGGCCCTTTGCTTGATGCGACGCCGAGGAAGAGGCGCGAGCCGCCCTCGACCGCCTTACACCTGGGTGAACTTCTCCTTCTTCGTTCCGCAGATCGGGCAGGATTCGGGTGCCTCACCGAACTCGATGTGACCGCAGACCGGGCAAAGGTAGATGTCGACCACATCCAGGTCCTCACCCCGTTCGACGGCCTCGAGGGCCTGCTTGTAGAGCTCGGCGTGCACCGCCTCGGCCTTCGAGGCGTAGTTGAACATGCGTTTTGCCTTATGGCCCTCCGATTCGGCCTTTTCGATCATGGGCGGGTACATCGTGGTGTGCTCGTAGGTTTCGTTGTCGATGGCCGCCCGGAGGTTGTCGGCTGTTGACCCGACACCGTCCATGGCGCTGAAATGCCCCATGGCGTGAATCGTCTCTGCCTCGGCCGCCGTGCGAAACAGCTTCGCGACGTTCGCGAATCCGTCCTTCTCCGCCCGCCGCGCAAAGGCGACGTACTTGCGATTGGCTTGGCTCTCACCCGCGAAGGCTTCCTTCAGGTTGTCCTGGGTACTGGACATGTCGTTTCTCCTTGAATCGTGTCATCTTTTCACGGTGAACCGCACTTGCATCGAGTGCCGCGCCGCCGTTTGAGGGCGTGATGCGGCCGTCTGAAGGCATTCTGACCCCCTTCGTGCCTCCATACAAGATCTGACGGCCAACCGTGCTCGTCGAGCCCCGGGCTATGTTGCCGGGCTTGCGTGCCCCGCGTAAACTCGACTCTTGAATCCGGGTGGTTCGGGCCGCCTGATGTCGTATTTTCCTCGCCAACTTGGACTTTGGAGGGATCGTCGTTCGCCGCGGGGGGTGCTTTGATCCAAGAGGAGAATGGTCATGATTCGATCGTTGTTCGCGCCTGATACTTCGCTTCGATCGTGCCAATTGGTTGTGCTTGTTTTGATCGGTTTCGCTGCGGCGCAGAACGCGAGCGCGGACCCGTCCATCGAGCACGACTGGCCGAGTTTTCGCGGCGCTGAGGGACACGGCATCGCTGCGGACGCGGGCGGGCTGTCGGGAATGGAACGATTCAGCCTGCGGACGGCATGGAAGAAGCGAATCGGCAGCGGCTACTCCGGGATCTCGGTCGCCGGCCCGCATGTGGTGACCATGTTTTCCGACGGAACGAGTGACGTCATGGTCAACCTCGATGCAAAGGATGGGCGCGAGCGCTGGCGGTTCGAGATCGGCCCGACCTATCGAGGTCACGATGGCTCGCACGACGGGCCAATTGCCACGCCGGTGATCGCCGACGGCCGGGTCTTCGGGCTGGGCGCGAACGGGCGGTTGTTCGCCGTCGCGCTCGACACTGGTGAATTGCAGTGGTCGACGCACCTGGCGGAGGATCAAGGGGCCGACACGCCTTTTTATGGTTTCGGCACCTCGCCGATTCTGCGGGACGGCGTTCTGATCGTGGCGATTGGCGCGAAGGACGCGGCGGTTGCAGGCTTCGACCCGGAAACGGGCAAGCGTATCTGGTCGGTCGGTGGTGACGGCGTCGCGTATCAATCGCCGATCGCATGCACATGGTCCGGACGGGACCTGGTGCTTGCGCCGAGCCAGAAGCATCTGTTTGCCTTGACTCCGAAGGATGGCAGAATCGTCTGGCAGTATGATCTGAAGCTCGATGGCGAAAGAGGGTCGGTAAGCGCCGTACCCGTCTTGGCGGGCGCACAACGCATATTTCTGGCGCACAAAAACGACAAGTCCATTGTGGTGGAACCTAAGCGGGAGTCCGAGACCGTTGCGGTGCATCCGGTCTGGGAAGAGCGCACGATTCGAAGCAGCTACAACGTCCCCGTGTATCACGATGGCTACATCTACGGTTACACCGGGCGCATCCTCACATGCGTCAACGCCGCCACCGGAGGACGCATGTGGCGCGATCGCGAGCCGGGCGACGGCTTCACCATTCTGGCCGACGGACATCTGGTGATCGTGACGAAGAAGGGCACCTTGCACGTCGCCCCGGCCAGCCCCTCGGGTTACAAGGAGGCGGCTGCGCTGGCGTTGTTCGAGGACGTGGTGTGGACGCCTCCGAGCTATGCTCATGACAGTATTTATGTTCGGAGCCATGGCGAGATCGCGAAGGTCGATATCGACAAGGGCGCTGCGACCGTTGCGGCCGACGTCGATGCCGAAGGGATGCTGCCGGATAGCAAGTTCGGACGATTTGTCGCGAAGGTGCAGGAGGCCAAGGAAAAGGAGCCCCTGATCGACGAGTTCATGGGTGCTCAGGGATCATTCCCCATCATCGAGGGGCGTAACACGGCGCACTTCGTGTACCGCGGATCCGGCACGGATCCGGGTATTGCCGGGGATATGTTTGGCGCCCGCCAGGATCGCCCCATGAATCGCGTGGCCGGCACCGATCTGTATTACTATTCCATGCGTCTCGAGCCGGACGCCCGGCTGAACTACGTCCTGATGAAGGACTACCAGACCATGCCGGACCCGCGCAATTCCCGTACCACGACAACCATTCTCTTCGATGAGGAGATGGAGATGTCTTTCAGCGGGCAGGAACTGGAGATGTCCTGGTTCGCGATGCCCGACTGGCGGGCGCCGACGTTCCTTGAAGAGCCAGATCCCTCCCGAAAGGGGCGCACGGAATCGCACGAGTTGGAGAGTGAAGCACTCGGGAAGAAGCACAAGATCGACGTCTATCTGCCCCGAGGTTACGACGAGGGTGCAGACGGTCTGCCCGTGATGTACGTGCACGGCGGCGCGCAAGCGATGACGCGCGGGCTGTATCCGCGGGCGCTTGACAATCTCATCGGGCGGCGTGTCGCACCGGTTATCGCCGTGTTCATCCACGAGCCGTCGTTCAGGCAGACCGAGCAATACACCGAGATGTTCGCCAAGGAGCTGATACCTTTCATCGACAAGACCTACCGCACCATCGCCTCGGCAGAGGGGCGGGCGAGCGTCGGGGCCGGATTGTCCGGCAGTGACGCCTGGTACTGCGTGCTGAAGCATCCGGGCTTGGTTGGCCGCGTCGGGACTCAATCCATGTTTTTGCTCGACTCCTTCACGCCCGACGTGGCGGGACTCCTTACCTCTGCCAAGAAACAGCCGCTCCAGATCTGTCTCGACTGGGGTGCCTACGACTTCCGCAATCCTCACGAAAACTGGGACATGGGAGACGTCAATCGACGGTTCGCCGAAAAGCTGCGCGCCGCCGGCTACACCTTTGCAGGAGGCGAGGCTCACGACGGCACAGGCTGGTCAAGCTGGCGAACGCGCGTGGACCGGATGTTCGAGGCGCTACTCCCCGTCCGGTGATCGAGTCGTTCCTGACCGAGCTGCCGGCTCCGCGGTGTGATTCAGCCACCTCGCTTCCATTGTGATTCTGTCCTGAACCTTCAGGCCTCCCCGTCCAATCATGACCGGCGATTCTCTCCCTGAGAGAAGGACTGTCGGTTCCGCCCTTTCGCTTGATCTGCCGCGTACGGTCCACCACACCGAGTCTTCGGCCCGCTGCCAGCTTCGCCGCGTGTGCACTCAGGACACGACAAAAACGTTGTTGCTTGAGACTTGTTCAGTGAAACTTTTATCCAACTTGCTCTATTGACAGGTGTCCGAAAAAGCGGTATATAAATCAAGTAAGGATTAAAGGGGGATATCGCGTTGCAGGTGGGCGTTTCGCCCCACCAATTTCAAAGGCCAGCGGCGTGACGACAGTCAGGGGAGGCGGGAGGAGTCCACCGCTCAATCTGGTTCTGTGGTGCAGCTTGTAAGAGCCGTGCGGCCGAGAGCGCGTGTGCGCTGGTAGGGCGCGAAGAATCTGATGGGCCAGGAAAGCACCGCGCCGGATGTTCCGTACCGGTCCTACCCGGATGAAGGCATTGCCCTGGAGTTCTGCAGCGGCGCTGGTCCGGGCGCGACAGCGGGAATGGTCGTGATGGTACCCGCGTCGCAGCACGCGGCGGTCTCGCGATACGGCGTGGCAAGCGGTTTCAATTTTCATAACCGGTGGTGCGCGGCCGGCGCCACGAAACCATGGGACTTCGGCAGCGACGTCGGCGGGCCGGTGGATTTCGGCGCGTCCAAGACGACGCGTTACTTCGACGCCTCGATGGAGCAGCCACGGGTATTGCGTGTGATGCCCAGCCTGGACTGGGCTGCGACGGAGTTTGCCAACCAGAGCGCTCCATCGTCGTTCCGCGCGTCAGCGACTGTCGACGTCGGCGCCGCCGCTTCGATTGACGAGGGCACAGCAGGAAGAGATGTACGCGCAGGCTTTCGGAAGGCTTAGTCGCAATCGCAGTAATCGGGGACTGCGTTCAGCAGGCGGGGAGCGCGAGGCGGCGCTAGATGGATCTGGCTGAAGGGTGCCATGACGACGTCTTTTCGGTGGGGACAGCGGCTTACGGGGACTTGCACGGCTCAACAGCAGCCGACCATTCCACCGGAATCCCACAAGAACCCCGCTACGGGTGAACCCTGCGCTTACTGCGCGCCGAGGGCAGCGGACTTTTTGAAGAACAAACGTACGAGTCATTTATGTACAGCGTTCATCAGAACGGGGACATTGCGAAGAGGAGAAATGTGATGAGAAAGGTTAGGTTATGTTATCGGTCGGGCGTGCTCATGCTTGGCCTGGTTGCGGTCCTATGGATGCCTGGACTGGCTGAGGCCCAGCCCGGGCCGTGGTGGGACGATTCGTGGCCGTACCGTAAGGAGATCGAGATACCGGCGTCGAGCGTGCCTAGCGATCTGACGAACTTCCCGGTCCTGATCTCGCTGAACGATGCCGATCTGACCAAGGCCCAGGCCGACGGCGATGATCTGGTATTCACGGACTACTCGGGTGCGCAACTGGATCACGAGATCGAGTCCTTCGCCTCGGGTGATCTTCAGGCCTGGGTGCGTGTGCCGCTGCTGAGCGGCAGTTCGGATACGGTGCTTTACCTGTATTACGGCAACCTGGCCTCAGGGAACCAGGAGAACCCCACGGCCGTGTGGGACGCTTCCTACAAGATGGTTCACCATTTGCAGGAGGCGAGCGGCACGCTGTTTGACAGCACCGTCAACGCCAACGACAGCACGGCCGTCTCCGGAGTCACCCAGGGCATTGCTGCCCAGATCAACGGGGGTGTGGACTTCGCCACCGGAAAGATCACGGTGGCCCATCATTCCAGTCTGGACATTACGGACGTGATCACGTTCGAGGCGTGGATCAAGCCCGACACCCTGCCGGGAACGCCATACCGGAACTTGCTGATCAAGGGGAGCAACCCCAACTTCACCTACCAGTTTTACCTGCTGCAGAGCACGGCCGACTTGAGCTTCTTCAGCGACGTGTCCGGCCCGGTGCCTTCCGGAACGCCGGTGACGGCGGGAGTGTGGCAACATGTAGCCGTGTCGGTCGACGAAGCGAACAGCACAGCGGTTTTCTACATCAACGGTACACCGGTCGCGACGACAACGGCGAACTTCGGGGCCAGCAGCAGCGTCGGCGTGCAGATCGGCTCGTTCAACACGACCAACTACTTCGATGGCGCGATGGACGAGATTCGGATCTCGCAGGCGGTTCGCAGCGACGACTGGATCGCGACCTCGTATGCCAACCAGGACGCGCCATCGTCGTTTTATTCTGTGGGGCTGGAAGAGGAAGCCCCGCTCTGTGGAAACTCGATCGTCGAGACGGGGGAGGATTGCGACGATGGGAACACGGCTGACGGAGACTGTTGCTCTTCAACGTGCCAGTACGAGGCAGTGGACTCACCGTGCGGGGATTTGACCGAAACGGATTGCGACCATGCGGACAGTTGCGACGGCGCCGGGACGTGCCTGGATAACATCGAGCCTGACGCTACGCCGTGTGATGACGGGTTGTACTGCACGGTCGGCGAGAGTTGCTTGTCCGGAGTCTGTACTGGCTCGCCACGTGACTGCAGTGCCTTGGACGACCAGTGCAACACCGGCGTCTGTGACGAAGGTAGCGACGCGTGCGTCAAGGATCCCGCACCGAACGAGGGCGACGCCTGCGACGACGGCTTATTCTGCACCGTCGGGGAGACCTGCTCAGCCGGGACATGCCAGGGCGGCGTCAATCCCTGTACGGAGCCGCTCCCGTACTGCAACGAGGATTTGGATGTATGCGAGGCTAGCGCCGGTCCGGTCACCAACCTCGACACAACCAAGAAATTCCCGACCATACAGGCCGCGATCGACGATCCGCAAACGCTCGACGGGCACACGCTCGAGGTCGAAGACGGGTCGTATGTCGGGAACGTCATCATCGACAAAAACGTCAGGCTGGTCTCGGTCAATGGTCGTGCCGTGACGGCCATCGTCGGCGTCTCCGACGGGTCAGCGCTCGGGACGGTCGTCGTGCAAACCGGCAGCAACGGTGTGGAGATCGGCGCCCCGGGCAAGGGATTCGAGATCGTTGGAATCGATAACGGCAACCCCGGGGTTGAAAACGCGGCGGTTTATTTCCAGGGCAATCACGCCGGCGCCAAGATCATCGACAACGAGATCGTCGCGAACGGGGACGCAGGCCTCATCACGGAATACGGGGCCACGATCGACGGGTTCCTGATCGACGAAAACGTTTTCTCCGGTCAGACGTTCTTCTCCCCTCCCGCGGGAGACGGCTTCACCCAGCAGTTCACGCTTCCCAACGTTCCGCGCCAACTGGTCGTCATGGGATGCGGCTCGGGCTGCACGAACACGTCCAACATCACGTTCACGGACAACGTCATCAGCGGGACGGCGGGGGGCATCAACGCCAGTTTGAACGAGCAGGGCAACACGCTCGTGACGATCGATGCCGCAACCGTGACCGTGACGGGCAACAGCTTTGAGGGTACCACGACGCGCTACGGTTCAAGCCTGCGGGCGCGAGGATCTGACACGACGATTTCCGGCAACAGTTTCTTCGCCGTGGATCAGACAGCCACAACCAATTTCATGTATTTGGCCAGCAGCGGTGGCGCTTTGTCGATCGCACCGGACGGACTGGTCGATATGTGGTTCAACAACACGTTTGATACTGGCGTCGCTTTCGTCGACGGAGGCGACACGATCTTCATCGGAACGAGCATCCAGGGATTCGTCGACGGTTTCTCCGGCGGGGTTACACTCCGCTTCACGGGGGATTATGCCGAGACCGTCGATATCAATAAGAATACGGTCGTGGGCGGCGTCTTCGAGTTAAATGGTTCGATCACCGCGAGCGTGACCGGTGCCGGATTGGACGCCGGCTTCAGCCCGGGGATCGTCACGACCGGCGATCTTACGCTCACCGCGGGATCGATCATGAAGGTCGAGATCAACGGGCTATTGGCCGGGACGGATCATGCCCAGTACGTCGTCAACGGCGCAGTTGATCTGGGCGGGTCCACGCTGAACGCCTTCGGGACCATCACGGCGAGCCTTGGCGATGCAATCGTATTCATCGCCAATGATGGCGCGGACGCGGTGACGGGGCAATTCGCGGGACTGTCGCAAGGGGGCATCGTCACGGTGAACGGGGAGAACTTCGCCATTCGCTATGACGGCGGCGACGGCAACGACGTCGCGCTGGTGCGAGTGCCGACACCGCTCTCACCCATATACGTCGACGATGATTTCACGGGCACACCTTTCCTCACTGATCCCGACGGCGCGGGACCGGCGCAGTTCTACGGGGTCGATTCTTTTGACAATATTCAGGATGGTGCTGATGCGGTAGCCGTCGGCGGGAGCGTTCTTGTTGCGCCCGGTTCATACTCCGAGAACGTAAGCGTCGGCCACCGTGCAATCATCGACGGCTCGGGTAGCGGCAGCGATCCCGGCGTCGATACGGTGGTCACCGCGGCGGCGGCCGGCGCGCCGGTCTTCACCATCGATGGTGACAACGCCGGCGGCGCCTCGGCGAGCGATCGGCTGGAGCTTCGTGACATGCGCGTCACGGGCGCAACCGGTGGCGGTAATGCCGGATCTGGAATCCGAATCGATGGTTCGATCTCCGCCAGCTACATGACCTTCGAGAATATCGCGGCGGTCAGTAATGAGGGGAACGGGATCGCCGTCAATCATACAGGTGCAGTAGAGGACATCGCGGTGACGCAGTGCGACCTGTCCGACAACGGCGGGACGGGATTCCGCATCGCCTCCGCCGTGGGCAGTTTCAACGGCCTCACAATGACCGGCGGCCAGATCAACGACAACGGAATCAGCGGTTTGACAACGGGGCCGTCAGGCTCGCCCAACGTCACGGGTATCGTCATCGACGGGACGTCATTCTCCGGCAACGGCGACGCGCTCGCGTCCTCCGGCAGTGGTTCGGGCGATATCAGCCTCTTCCTCTTCAACGGCGACGCGACGATCCAGAACGTGACCATCACCGGTGACGACGCCCACGTCGGAATTCAGGTCCGGGGAAGCGACACGTATGCTCCCATCGGAAACGTAAGCCTGAACAACGTGAGCATCACCGGGTCGTATCAGCATCCCAGCACGTGGGTCGGCTCCGGCCTGTTCATCAGCGGGTACACGGATCTGAGCGGACTGTCGATGAGCAACGTCTCGATCGACGTGACGGAGGTAAGCGTCTCGAAACCCGTAATCAACCTCTACACCGACATTCTGATCGGTGACGTCAACATCGGCGACACCGTGCTGGGCGGCAACGCCTCGGCGGATATTCTGCACGTCAGCACCGGAGCGATGGACGCTACGAGTGCGACCTTCACCGGCGCAGCCGGCAACTTCGAGATCGAGGACCGGGTGGCCCACGTGGTGGACTTCCCAGGTGTCGGTCTCGTAACCTGGGTGGCCGGTAACCTGTACGTCACGCCGAACAGCTTCGCCCCGCCGACGACGCTGACGCCGGACATTCAGCGTGCGGTGGACGCGGCCTCGCCGGGCGAAATCGTGAATGTGGCCGCCGGTTTGTACGAGAACCAGGTCATCATCACGAAAGACAACGTGCAGCTGCTGGGCAGCGGCTCGGGCGGCGATCCGGGCGTCGATACGATCATCCAGTCGCCAACGTCCCTGGCCGTCTCGTTTATGACCAGTCAGGCCAATTTCCCGATCGTGCTGGTCCAGGGCGTCGACGGCGTGGTGATCGACGGCGTGCGTGTGGACGGCGCCGGTCGCGGCAACAGCAACTACCGGTTCGTCGGCATCGGCTTCGACGATGCAGGCGGCACGGTCAGCAACTCCGCGATTGTCGAGATTCGCGACACGCCCATCAGCGGAGCCCAGCACGGCGTGGGCATCCTCGCCTCGGCGACCGCAGGTACACCGCGGACACTCAATCTTTCGAACACGGCGATCAGCGGCTTCCAGAAAAACGGGACGGTGTTCGCCGGCTCGAACCTGACGACCACGGCCTCTGGAAACACGGTCATTGGTGCCGGCGCTATAAGTTTTACCGCCCAAAACGGCATCCAGGTCGGTCCCGGCGGCACGGCGGACCTTATCGGCAACACCGTTTCGGGCTTTGCCTACACGCCGGCCACTTATGCGTCGGCCGGTATTCTGGTCTGGGGCCCCGACGGTCTGATCACAACATCAGGGAACAATGTCGCGGAGTGCCAGGTCGGCATCTGGTACATCACGGCCTCAGGCAGCATCGTCGAAAACACGGTGACGCATACGTTGGCAGGCATGGGCGCCACCCCGTTCTGGTGGAGCATCGTCTCTGACCCGGGAGAGGGGACGCCTCCCCAGCCGCCGGCGGATCCGTTTGACGTGGTGAGTGGACCGGCTCCAGCCGGCCCCGCCCCGGCGGCGTTGCTTAGCACCAATGTCGATCGCAACGCGGTTGATTGCGGTGGCAACGGTGCAGGCATCGAGGCCGACGCGCTTGGCACGGACACACTGGATTTCTCGGCAACGGAGAACGTGGTGTCGAACTGTGCTTACGGCTTCGCGCTATACCAGGACACGGGAGCAACGCTAAACGCGACCGTATTCAATAACTCGGCCGATCTCAGCAACACGGTTGCACTCGATAACTCGAGTGGGGTCTTGCAGAACGCCTCGGGCAACTGGTGGGGCGACAACGACCCAGCCGTCGTCGCGGGAAGGTTCACAACCGGGCCCGTGGATTACACGCCCTGGCTGGACGTGGGAACGGACACAAGTGCCGACCCTGGCTTCCAGGGTGATTTCTCGACCCTCGACGTCGACGACGACAGCCCCCAGACCGGGCCGGACACGCGGATCATCGAAGCGATAGGGCTCGTCACCGCCAGCACGGTCAACGTGGCGGCCGGAACCTATGTCGAGTCCGGGCAGATCGTTGTTGATAAGGATCTGGCCATCATCGGCGACATAAACGACCGTCCTGTGGTGATGACGGACCAGGACACCGGGACTTCGGGCGATTCACGCGGCTGGTGGTTGGTCGAGGCGGGTAATGTCCTCGACGTCGCGAACATGGTCTTTGACGGAACGGGTTACAAGGTCTACCAGGCATTCCGCCAGCGCGGGAGCGGCTCTTTCGACAACTGCGCGTTCAAGGAGATCAAGTTCAACGAATCCGGACCAACCTATGCCGGTGTTGCGCTGGCCGCGTTCGGTGACGGTCCGGTTGACGTCTTGGACTGCACGTTCGAAGAGATCGGCCGTGTGGGCGTGCTCTACTTTGGCACAGGCGTGGCCGGGGCGGTGTATTCCGGTAACGTCTACACCGGCAAGGGAATCGGCGATTTCCTCGACTATGCCATCGATCTGAGTGCCGGCGCGACCGCCGTCATCACCGAAAATTTAGTGTCCGGTTGCCGCGGTGTGGCGTCCTCGGATGGCTCTACGTCCGCGGGTTACCTGATTTCGACGTATTTCGGGTCGGGCACCGAGGCCGTGTTGACGCATAACACGATTCTCGACAATACCACGGGCATCTATGCCGGGTATGATTCGACTGACACGTCGCTGGTGACGGCGAATCTCAACACGATCGCCGGCAACGACAACGGGATCATCAATCCGTCAGCAACCACGATCGTCGACGCGGAGCTCAACTGGTGGGGTGACGCCAGCGGTCCCAACGATCCCGCGGGCACCATTGAAGTCGATGGTCCGGGCGACTGCACCGGCACCCCGTTGGACGAGTCCAATGTCGACGGACTCGGCGACTCTGTGTCTGACCGGGTCGACTATTGTCCGTGGTTGAATGCGCCGGCGACCCTGTCTTTGGCAACGTCCGACTCGTGTCTGAAAATCGGTGAACTTCTGACGACGTCGATTGAGTTGACGCTCTCCAAAGCGGCTGTTCTGAGCGGCGACTTCTACTTCGATTTCGATACCGCGAACCTGGACTTCGTCGGGGTCTCGCCCGCGTCGGGTGAACCCTTCACGAATGTGTCCGTTTCGTCAGATGAGCCCGGGGGCACAATCCACGCCACGGCGGCGGTCCCGCCGGGCACACCGGGCAGCACAGGTGATGCCACCATGGCGGTGCTGACGCTGCTCGCCACCGGCGAGATCTGCAACGGCACAGGGATGGTCGGCTTCAGCGCAAGCCCATTGACTTCCTTGGAGACCGAATCCGCCGGGACAATCGTGCCCATGCAGTTCGATCTGGGCACCGTCACGATCGACAGCACGGCTCCCGTGATCACGTGTCCTGCGGACATCGAAGTGGACACTGACCCCGGCGAACCCGGCGCGGATGTGAACGTCGGGACGGCCACGGCGAGTGACAACTGTGATCTTTCGCCCGCGATCCTGGGGACACGCAGCGACGCGCTGCCGTTGACCGACCCCTATCCGATCGGGACCACGTTCATCACGTGGACGGCGACGGATGATTGCGGCAACGTTGGACAGTGCACCCAAAGCGTCGTTGTCAACGCCGTACTTGCCTGTAGTGTCGACGACGACTGCAACGACGCAGACGCGTGTACCTTTGACGAGTGCGTGACCGCCGCCTGCGCCAACACGCCTCGGTTGTACGGCGACGCAAACGGTGACGGTGTTCGCAATCTGTTCGACGTCTTTTGTATCCTCGATGGAATCGGCGGCGACTTCAGCAGTTGTGCCAAGACAAATGCAGACCTCCACCCGTGCTCCGGCAACGACACGCTCAACGTCTTCGACGTGTTTGCAGTGCTCGACGCCATCAGCGGGGCCGACGACTGTGGTTGCGGCACGGTCCTGTCGTCGCCCGGTGTGACCGGTAACGCCTCCGGTCGCGACCTGTCGCGGCGCGTTGCGCGCGGCCTGCGACCGGCCGAGATCTCGCTTGTGCCAGTTCGCCAGTCGCTGCGGCGCGGGTCAAAGCTGGTGGTCGACGTGTTCGTGGAAGGCGCCGTAGGAATCCGTGGGTACGAACTGAAGATTCGACCGGCGGGTGAAGGAGCCGACGCATACCGTTTTGAAGGCGCGACGGTCGATGTCAATCGACCGGATTTCGTTTTCATACGACGGGATGCGTATTCCGCCACCGACGTGCGTGGCGGACGTCTTGTTTGCGTCGCGATCGACGAGAACGGGGTGCAGTCGAGCGATGGTTATCTTGGAACGTTCACGTTCCGGGCGCCTCGCCTCGAGCCCCGCAGAGAGTTCGAAATCTCGCTGAGTCTGGACGAAGATTCGTTCCTCTTGAATGCGGCAGGCGAATTGATCCCGCTGAAATCAGAGGCGGGGGGCTCGATTTCGGCTCGCTAGCGCCAAACGATAAAGCGACGGCGCGATGCATACGCCGGTCGCCTGTAAGGGAGGACAAACTCACTCTTGTGAGATGGACTCGCGCCGAGCGGTTGGACACAGCCGTTAACTGATGTGCGGTTGCCGTCCGACTCTAAGCCGCGGCGAAGACGAAGCGCCTCACGGGACCGTATCCGATCGGTTCCCGTGAGGTGCTCGTCTTTTGGCAGCATAGGGAGGGCGGCGCAAGACTCGCCCGGCGAGCCAGCAGCCGACCGACGCTGCACGATGCGCGAACGCTCCCGATCGGCCAAAGTCCGAACCTCCGACCTGTCGTGCTCTGAACCGCCCGCAACGTCAACGCACAGGGGCCGCCGACTCACGCAGGGTTGTTGCATGGCTTTACCGGGCTGTCGCGAATTACACCGTCGTTAGACACCCGATCAGCCCGCCTCGGTCATCGCAGCATCCGTGGGGTGATGCGCTGCGTGACGCGAACGTGCGGCGGCGATCGCGCACAATCTTGTAAGAACCGGCCCGATACCTTGAAGGTGCCCGGCAATTTACTAGGATACACGCAGTATGGACAAAGGCGATTGGTGCGGAGCCTTTGCTGACACTCGGTACTGAACACCACAGACAAAGAAAGGAGGCTTGCAATGACTGAGATTATTCCCATTGTGGGTGAGATTCTGGGTGAAATGATAGCCATTCTCCTGGGCGGTTGATCAGGAGTCGTTGTCAAGTGTCTGTCGCGAGGCCGGGATAACCCGGCCTCTTTCTTTGCGCCACAGCTGTTTGCCTGCATTGCATCGGGCATTACGCAGCCATTTGCGGGCGAACATATGGTGCCTCCAACGGGTCGCCACGCCGACGTTCGATGAGCGGTGCGAATCCACGGCGTCATCTCCATCCTCAACAGCCCGCGTCCTGCGAGCGTGGCAGTAGTAAAGCTGTGGTATACCCCGAAGCGATCGCGATGCAGGTTTTCCTCGTGTTTCGGCCGGTCAAATGCGATTGCCGAACCGCAGACGCCATGGCTTGCTTGCCGCTCGGGAGAAGCGTTAAATCTTGATTAACACCGGCTCAGCCGGTGAAATCCTCAGCGTTCCCGAGTAGCATTAGTCTTGGTGTCCCTGCGAACGGCGCGGGCAGCTACAAATTGGGATTGTTCCGGTTGAAGAGGAGGAGAATGATGACCAATATCATTCCGCTTGTGGGCGAGATTCTCGGCGAGTATCTCAAGGTCCTGCTTGAGGCTCTGTTTGGCTAAGTCGTTACGAACCTGAAAACTGCTGACGAGGCCGGGTGCGAATGCCCGGCCTCCATCACACCCAACCGCTGCCCTTTCCTCCCGCGCGAACGAGACGGCCACCTTGTCGTCCGCTGGCGCGGGCTGCGCGCCTCTCCCCAGTCTTTCTCACCGTGCGTGTTAAGGACCGCGGCGCTCAACGATCGTGACGACTTCGGCTACGCCTGCTCGGTCTAGTCCGCACCGCAATCAATACCACCGCGGTCGCAGCGCCGAGAGTGTTGAAGACCAAGTCCCACAGCGTGTTCTCATAGCCGCCCACCCCGGTCTCGGGCATCAACAGGACGGCCGCGAACTCAACGATCTCGTTCAGTGCTCCGACGCCGATTCCCATCATGATCACCAGAAACCACAACACGCCCCCGCCGACCGCCTCTTCGCGCAAGCACGGTCGCAGGAGGTGAAAGCAGACCAGCGTCGCCGTACCGAACCCGAACCAATGCACGAACTGGTCGTAGCGAAGGACCCGGGGGATCAGTTGCACCGAGTACAACACGCCGTCGCTGACAGGGATGTTGCCCCCGGCCATGTGCGCCAGCCCCCACAGCGTTAGCCCCCACAAGATGACCCCGTCAAAACGAACGACCGGCTGCTTGGCCAGGATCAGCGCGAAGATGAGGATTACCACGCCCGCATACATCACGAATTCATAATTCTCGCGCCGAAACGCGAGCAACGTGAACACCGTGGTGTACGCCAAGTTGACACCCGCGATGACCCATTCGCGCCGAGTCAGCCCCCGCCGCTCGTCAGGATGATTCTTGTTCACGCGTCAGAGCTCCTTGCGAGCACCGCAGCCCTGTCTTCTCCGTGCCCCTTGAAAAAATCCGCCTACGGATCATAGCAGAAGAGTCGCCAGCTCGTCGCAGACTCGCAACGATCCTGGAGCCGAGTCGCCGCCTCCCGGGGTGCTGGCCGCTCGATGCCGTGGGCGGCTTTTCGCAGCACACTGTTTAATCCTGATCTCGGTTCCGATAAAATACGACCTCGGCGAAGCTTGGCAAACGGTGGCGGGAGAAGCTTGATCTCCACGCTGAATCGGAGCCGCGCTTCGCAAGTCGAAATGGGGGCACATCTCAAGGAGCAAGTGATGTCGACGCGGCCGCGTGGCGCGCTCGCCGAAGCCGCACAGGGGGAGGGTAACATGCGATTCATGACCAATGCGTTGCTGGTTCTTCAACTCTTCGGTATGCCCGTCGCGCATGCCTGGCCGGAATGCGTGACTGACGCCGATTGCCTCGACAGCATCTACTGCAACGGCGTGGAGACGTGCGTCGACGGTTGGTGCCAGCCGGGCATATCCCCTTGCGATGACGGAGTTGCCTGCACCCTTGATGCATGTGTCGAATTCTACGATCAGTGCACACACGTGCCGGATCACTCCGCCTGCGACGATAGTCTCTTCTGCAACGGGGCCGAGGTATGCGACACTCAACTCGGGTGCGTACCGGGCGATCCGCCTTGTGACGACGGCGTTGCGTGCACGATCGACGAGTGCGACGAGTCCACCGACTCCTGCACGGGCAGCTTCCCGAACGACGCAGTGTGCGACGATGGCGTGTTCTGCAACGGCCTTGAAACGTGCGACGCTGCTCTCGGTTGCCAGCCCGGCGAGCCTCCCTGCAGCGATCCTGCCGAGCCCATCTGCGACGACGTGATTGATCAGTGCCGCCCGTGTGCGCAGGACAGCGAATGTGATGACGGTCTGTTCTGTAACGGCGCCGAGAGTTGTGAGGGCGGCCAATGCCTTCAGGGGACCCCGCCATGCGACGACGGCGTCGCCTGCACGGTCGACGAGTGCGACGAAGCGGCCGATACGTGCTCCAACACGCCTGAGGACACCACTTGCGACGACGGTCTGTTCTGCAACGGTCGCGAGACCTGCGACCCAACGCAGGGCTGCCTGTCGGGTACCGATCCGTGCGATGACGACAATCCCTGCACCGACGACACTTGCCTGGAAAACGTCGACTATTGTGAGCATGTGAACAATGCCGATCCCTGCGATGACGGCGATCCTTGCACACTTGACGACGTTTGCATCCAGGGCGAATGCATCGGGTCCTCGAACCCGCAGTGCGCTCCTGCGGTGACGCTCGTCGCCGATCCCGGCGATCCGCCTGTTGAATCGTGTTACGCGCCCGGCGACGTCATCACGATTCGCGTCGAGATGGGCGAATCGCTGCCTGTCATTGCGGCGGGTCAGTTCTTTCTGGAGTTTGACGCGGCCGTGCTTGCCTTCATTGCCGCTGAGCCGGGTGACCCGCCGCTGACGGTGGAGGTCTTCGAGGACGTTGATCATGTTGCTGGAACGATCGACTACTTGGTTGGCGCTCCGGCGGCCGGGGAGGGCACCAACGGTCCGGCTAGCCTGGCTGTCCTGACGTTCGAGGCCGTGGGCGAATGCGGCGCGTTCGTTCGCTTTCGTCCACACAACCCGGCGACCAAGCTTGTCGATGTCGATGGAGTCGAACGCGCTCCCGTGCTGTCGGACCTGACGGAGTTGGCCATCGCCGGTTCCACGCCGGAGCTCCTATGCCCGGATGACATCACGGTGTTCGTTGAGCGTTGCACTGACTCGGCCGTTGTGGAATGGCCTCCGGTGACGGCGACGGACCCGTGCGAGGGCGACCTCGAGGTCACCTGCTCGTCAGCACCGACGGAGGGGTTGGATTCCGGCGATCTCTTTCCGGCGGGAACAACCACGATGACCTGCGAGGCGACAAACGCCTGTCGCTTGGTCGGCACGTGCTCTTTTCAGGTGAATGTCGTTGCAGGCGACTGCGACGACGGCGTGGAGTGCACATCGGATGTGTGTGTCGAGGGGTCTTGCGAACACCAGCCGGATCACGCGTCGTGCGACAATGGCCAGTTCTGCGACGGCAGCGAGTTGTGCGACCCAGCGCTGGGCTGTGTCCCCGGCGGCGTTCCGTGTTCGGGCGATCTGTGCGATGAAGCGTTGGACCGATGCTTCGACTGCCTTGCTGACACCGACTGCGATGATGGCGATGTCTGTACCATGGACACGTGCGAACAAGGATTCTGCGCTCACGTGGGGGCGCTTTACGGCGACCTCGACAATGACGGCGTCGTGAATCTGTTCGACATGTTCTGTGTGCTTGACGGGATGGCCGGCACTGAGCCGCGCTGTCCTATCGAGCGCCTGGACTTGCACCCCTGCGAAGGCGACGACGTGATCAACCTATTCGATTTGTTCGCGGTGCTCGGTGCAAGCCGTGGCGTTGACCCCTGCTGTTCGGGAACCCCGTGATCGCGAGGTCGGATGCAGGCCGCTTAACGCAGGATTGAGGCGCGCAGTTCTGTCGGCGCGGGGCGATGAGTCAGTCAGAACCGGGTCGGCCGCGCAACTTCACCGCGCCGCACGGGGCATTGGAACCCAACCCAATGCCCAGCTGAATGCGGCAAAACACTGGCGGACAAGCCGCCGGTGGACCTCGTCAACGGTTCCGGGATCGGCTTCAGCGGCCTCTATACACTTCTTTGTGCTTCCCTTAGCATCCGCTCGGCCTCGAATTCAAGCCGAAGGGAGCGTACATGCAAAACGTGATGGCTCTTGGACGATGGTTGCCTCTGCAATTGCTTTTGATCGCCGGCTGTGCCACCCCGGCCGCGGTCTCCGACGCGAACATGCAGGCCGCCTCCGCACAGCCCGCCCCGGAAGGCTCGAGCGAACCGGCTACTGAAACACGCGCCGGAGCGTTACCCGGCGAAGGCGAGGGGGTCCAATCGTCGTCGCGGGTTCTCACACCTGAGGATTTCGAAGGCCTCGCGTGGCGCGGTGTGGGACCGGCCGACATGGGCGGGCGCGTCGCCGACATTGCCCTGGCCCCTGGCAACCCCAAAACTTTTTTCGTCGGCTTCGCCACGGGTGGGCTGTTCAAGACCACCAACGGCGGCACGACTCTGACGCCCGTCTTCGATGAGCACGAAACGCTTTCCATTGGTGCGGTGGCCGTCGCGGATGCGCCGCCCGATTGGCCCGGCTGGGAGGATGTGCCGAATGACGGCGACGACGAAGCCGACCTTACCGAGAAGGACAAAGCGAAGATCGTCTGGGTCGGAACCGGTGAGGGGAATGGACGCAACAGCTCCTCCTGGGGGCACGGCGTCTATCGCTCGACCGATGGCGGCTCGAACTTCGAGCATCTGGGGCTGGAGGACTCGCATGACATACCGGCGCTGGCCGTCCACCCGCGCGACCCCGACGTGTGCTACATCGCCGCGATGGGGCATCTGTGGGGGCCCAACGAAACCCGCGGGCTCTACAGGACGATGGACGGCGGCAAGAGCTGGGATCGCGTCCTGGCGATCAACGAGGATGTCGGCTGCTGCGACGTGATCCTCAATCCTGATAACCCGGACGTCGTCTACGCGGCCATGTACTACCGACGGCGCACGGCCTACAGCTTTCAGAGCGGCGGGCCTGAGGGCGGTATCTACCGCTCGAAGGACGCCGGGCAGAGCTGGACGAAGCTGACCGGGGGCCTTCCGCCGCAGACGGGCCGCATCGGTCTGGACATCTTCCCCAAGGACCCGCGCATTCTCTACGCCATTGTCGAGTCCGATTACGGCGGCACAGGCGTCAACACGTTCGACAATCGCAGTCGCAGCGGCGGGGTCTTCAGGACCGACGACGGCGGCGACACCTGGGAGCGCATGAACGACTTCAATCCGCGACCGTTCTACTTTTCCAAGATTCGCGTCGATCCCGGCGACGATCAGCGCGTCTACCTGCTCGGCTGGACGCTCTACGTCTCCGACGACGGAGGCGAGCACTTTCGCGCGGGCGGCGCTCGCAAGCCGCACGTTGACATGCACGCCTTGCGCATCGATCCCGACGATACCGACGACCTGTTCATGGGGACCGACGGGGGACTGTACCTGTCGCATGACCGCGGTAAGACCTGGGATTTCCTGAACCACGTGGCGGTCGGGCAGTTTTACAACGTCTCGGTCGATATGTCCGATCCGTACCGCATCGGCGGCGGGTTGCAGGACAACGGCACGTGGATCGGCCCCAGCGGCACGCTCAAGAGGTCGGAGGGCGGCATGGGGGCCGAGAACGTCGGGATCACCAACCAGGATTGGTCTTTCATCTTCGGCGGCGACGGCTTCCACGTCGCGTTCGATCCGGCCGACCCGAACATCGTCTACACTGAATTGCAGGGCGGGAGCATCGCCCGGTGCCACCTCGACACCGCCGAGAGAACGACGATCAAGCCCGCTCCCAAGGAGGGGCAGCCCCACTACCGCTTCAACTGGAACGCGCCGATGGTCCTGTCGCATCACGACCCCAGCGTGCTGTACTTCGGGGGCAACTACGTGTTCAGGCTCACCGAGCGCGGCGACAAATGGGAGCGCATCAGCGAGGACCTCTCCGAGCGCATGCTGGAAAGGATCATCACCGTCGGCTCCGAGGCCGAAACGCACGGAACGGTCGTTTCCTTGGCCGAGTCGCCGCTGCATCAGGGTACGCTGTGGGCCGGCACCGACGACGGGCGCATCCACTTGACCACCGATGACGGTGAGACCTGGGCGGACATCACGCCGGTCCAGGTGGACGGGTTGTACGTAGCGGGCATCGAGGCCTCTCATCACGATGCCGACACTGCCTACGTCGCCATCGACGGGCACCGCAGCGACCGCTACGACCCGCTGCTGCTCATGACCACGAACGCCGGCCAGTCTTGGCGCGACATCACGGCCAACCTGCCGCCCAAGTGGTCCACTCGCGTGATTCGGGAGGACCGGCAGAATCCGGAAGTGCTATACTGCGGTACGGAGAACGCGGCCTACGTCACGATCGAGCGCGGCAAGCGCTGGGTGAAGCTGAACGCAAACTCACTGCCGCCCGCCCCGGTCTACGACCTCAAGCAGCATCCGCGCGAGCTTGACCTGATCGCCGGCACGCATGGCCGGAGCATCTACGTCCTGGACGACGCCTCGCCGCTGGGCCAGCTTACGCCCGAGATCGTCCGGTCCGAGTTCCATCTGTTCGACCCGCAGCCGGCCAAGCCGCGCTGGTTCCTGCCGTATGGCGGCCTGTGGGGCGACCGGATGTTCACCGCGTCCAATCCGCCAATGGGCGCGAGCATCACCTACTGGGTCCGCGACTTCACCAGAGAAGAGGTCAAGATCACAATAACAAGCGAAAAGGGCATCAAGATCCGCAACCTGACCGGCCCGGCCAAACCCGGCTTGAACCGTGTCATCTGGGACCTCCAAAGAGACGAACACGACCGCATCCCCAACCCCGACGTCCGATGGCTGGGCCAGATTCCCTTCGTCCCTGCAGGCGAGTACACCGTCAAAGCGAAGCTGGGCGAGCATTCTGCCGAGGCACTGGTGGATGTTCTGCCGCCGCCTAATGAGAGGCGATGATCGGCTCCCGTCTCTCTCGGGGTTTTGCCCCGGTGGCAACGTGTCAAATGCTATGAATGCTCGGCAGGCCGGCTCTACGCCCAGCCTGGTCTCGCCAGAGTCCGATGGGCGACGATTCCCGTGCCGCTCGTGCACTCTGAACATCGCATGTTCAATCTGCACGGCTATTTCCCTTGGGATTCCATGCGTCATGAGCAGATGGACGTCGGTTCCGCGCCCGGCCCCTCACAGGCCTTTGCGCATGACGATTTCAGCCCGCCACCAGGGATTCCAATCGCACAATATCCCAGTAAAGAAGGCGCTGGGCCTTCGCAAAAATAGCGCAGATTGAGCTTGAAATCCGCGCCGACGTTGCTACCATCATCGTGATGAGCTGGATTATGTTAAATCGACACCATCACCATCACCACGCGGGCGTGGCCGGGTGATGGTTTAGGCTTTTCCAGACGAACCGCAATCATCGACGCCGGCCCCTGGGTCGGCGTTGTCATTTCCGCCTCGCTGCTGACCTCGCCGACCCGGGAGCCACTTCAGGAAACGGAGCCGGGATGTTGCCACAACAAGACGACGTGCCGATTCGGCTGGCCTTGCCCAAAGGGCGCACGGCCGACGGTGTTCAGCGATTGCTCGCCGATGCCGGCGCGACCGCCTGGATGGGGGCTCGCCAGTATCGACCCGAGATCTCGCTGCCGGGGTTCGAGGTCAAGATCCTCAAGCCGCAGGCCATCGTGAAGATGCTCGAGGTCGGATCACGCGACATCGGCTTCACCGGGGCCGACTGGGTGGCCGAGTTCGACGCCGACCTAGTGGAGCTGCTCGACACGGGGCTGGACCCTGTTCGGCTGGTTGCGGCAGCTCCGGCGGAACGCGTCGTCGAGGGCAGGCTGCCCGAGGGGCCACTAGTCGTCGCATCCGAACTGGAACGCATCACGAACCAGTGGATCACGCGTCGCGAGTTGCAGGCGACGTTCCTGCGGTCGTTTGGCGCGACGGAGGTTTATCCGCCGGAGGACGCGGACTGCATCGTGGACGTGGTGGCGACGGGGGCGACGCTCAAGGCCAACGGGCTTCGCATTGTCGACGAGCTGATGACGTCCACGACGAGGCTGTACGCGAATCCAAGCGTGCTCGCCGACACGAGACGGCGGGCCCGGGTTGAGGATTTCGTCATGCTGTTGCGGTCGGTGCTGGAGGCAAGACGGCGGGTCATGGTCGAGGTCAACGTGAGCCGCGCGCAACTCGATGAGGTCGTCGCGATCCTGCCGTGCATGCGGGAGGCGACGATCGCAGCGCTGCACGGCGATCACGGTTATGCGGTGAAGGTGGCCGTTCCGCGTGACGAATTGCCGGGCCTGATCCCGCGCGTCAAGGCGATGGGCGGAACAGATATCGTCGTCAGCGAGCCTTCGCAGATTGTGGCGTAAGCTGCGTGCACTCAGGATTGAACGCAGCTTCGAGCAGGGGAGCAGTTGAAGACGTGATGGGAGACCGGGATGGTCGAGCTTGGCACGAATAATCTCAGGCCGTCGGCCCGCGTGGTTGGTTGCGAGCCCTATGCGAGCCCTGCGCCGCCTTTCCCGATCGACCTTTGGCTCAACAGCAACGAGGGGCCGGCTCCGCCGCCTGTGCTACTCGAGGAGATCAAGGCGTGCTTCCGTGAGGTCGTCGGACGATACCCGAGTTCGGCAGGGTTGGAGTTCTTCTTGGCCGACCGACTCGGCGTGTCTTCCGAACAAGTGCTGGTCACGGCGGGTGCGGATGATGCGTTGTACCGTGTTTGCCTCGCCATGCTCGACCATGGACGTGAGCTGATCCTTCCGACTCCGACGTTCGAGATGCTCGGGCGCTATGCGCGGCTGGCGGGCGCTGATGTGGTCGAGGCTGACTGGATGGGCGGCGCGTATCCGATTGAGGTCGTGCTGGGGCGGACTACGGAGCAGACTGCGATGATCGCGGTCGTTTCTCCGAATAATCCGACCGGATCGGTGGCCCGAGCCGAGGATCTCGTCCGGTTGAGCAAACGCGCGCCGCATGCGCTCCTACTGGTTGATCTGGCGTATGCCGAGTTCGCCGATGAGGACTTGACCGCGGTCGCACTGTCGCTTCCTAACGCGCTCGTTGTGCGGTCATTTTCGAAAGCGTGGGGGCTGGCGGGTCTGCGCGTCGGCTATGCGGTTGGTCCGCCTCGGGTGATTCAGTGGCTGCGGGCCGCGGGTAATCCCTACTCCGTTTCCGGGCTTTCGGCGGCACTGGCAGAGGGCTGGTTGCGGGCGGACGGCGGCGCGCTTGACCTCCTGGTGGAGCGAGTTCGGGACGAACGGGTGCGGCTGTTCTCGGCGCTTTGCGAGATTGGCGCCAAGCCCTTGCCTTCGCAGGCGAACTTCGTGTTGGCGCGATTTCGCGATGCCAAGGCTGTGTGGGACCGGCTGGCGCGGCGGGGGGTCGCTGTGCGGGTGTTCCCGGAACATGCCCGGTTGAAAGACTATCTGCGTATCACCTGCCCTGGCGATTCGACAGCGTTCGAGCGTTTGGAGGCGGCGTTGCGCGAGGTCGGCGACGCGCCGCCGCAAAGGAGTAAAGCATCATGACCGCGGCTGCCCGACGAGTGGAGATCGAGCGTGCGACGGCCGAGACACGGGTCGTGTTGACGTTGAATGTCGATGGCGACGGGGAGGCGGATGTGCGGACGGGGATCGGATTTCTCGATCATCTGCTGACCACGTTTGCGCGGCACGCCCGGCTTGACCTGAAGCTGACCTGTGAGGGGGATCTGCACGTTGATGACCATCACACCGCGGAAGACTGCGGGCTTGTGTTCGGGGCGGCGCTGGACCAAGCTCTCGGCGAGCGACGCGGCGTGGCGCGGTTCGGTGCGGCCTACGCGCCGTTGGACGATGCGCTGGCTCGTGCCGTCGTGGATTTGTCCGGTCGGCCGTTTGCACGCGTGGTGCTCGATCTGCATCGGGAGCGGCTGGGGGCGCTGGCCTGCGAGAACGTCGCGCATGTGCTGACTTCGATCGCCATGGCGGGGCGGCTGACGCTGCACGTCGATGTGCTGCATGGGGAGAACGACCACCATCGGGCCGAGGCGGCGTTCAAGGCGGTGGCTCTTGCATTACGTACGGCGATGCAGTGCGACGGCGGTGACGACGTGCCGAGCACGAAGGGGGTTCTGTAATGGGGTCTCAAGACGTTGTTGTTGTGAGAACCGGTGTGGCCAATCTGGCGTCGGTGTTGGCGGCGATGCGCCGTGCCGGCCTGAACGCCGTGGTCACGGACGATGCTTCGTGCGTCGCGCGTGCGGGGCGTGTCGTGTTGCCCGGTGTTGGATCGTTCGAGGCCGCGATGGGCGTGTTGCGGCGGCGCGCGCTCGTGGAGCCGTTGGCGGGGCGAATACAGAACGGGCGGCCGACGTTGGCGATCTGCCTGGGGCTGCACCTTTTGGGTACGGGCAGCGAGGAAAGCCCGGGCATTCGCGGTCTGCAGGTGTTCGGCGGATCGGCCCGTCGTTTCGATGCGGGAGTTCGGGTGCCGCAACTGGGGTGGAACCGTGTTGCTCCGGAGGGGAAATGTACCTGGATACAGCCCGGCCACGCGTACTTCGCCAACTCGTACCGCCTGGCGGTGTGTCCGGCCGGCTGGCGGGCGGCTTGGGCGGATCACGGCGGTCGCTTTGTCGCCGCGGTCGAGCGCGACGGAGTGCTCGCCTGTCAGTTTCATCCCGAGTTGTCGGAAGCTTGGGGCGACGCGCTGCTGCGCCGCTGGATCGCGGCAACGGCCTCGGAGGTGGTTCGATGTTGACTCGGCGGATCATCCCATGTCTGGACTGCCGCGACGGGCGTGTGGTCAAGGGCGTGCAGTTTTCCGGCTTGCGCGACGTGGGGAATCCGGCGGAACGCGCCGCTGAGTACGAGGAGCAGGGGGCGGATGAGATTGTGCTGCTGGATGTGTCGGCGACGCCGGAAGGGCGTGGGAACCAGCTTGAGACCGTGCGTCGCGTGCGGGAGGTGTTGTCGATTCCGCTGACGGTCGGCGGAGGCATCCGCGGCGTGGAAGGCGCCGGTGCTGTACTCGACGCGGGTGCGGACAAGGTGGCGGTCAACACGGCGGCGGTTCGCGATGCGGGCCTTGTCAGCGAACTGGCGCGGCAGTTCGGCTGTCAGTGTACGGTGCTGGCCGTCGATGCGGCGCGGAACGATGACGGCGGCTGGAGCGTCGTCGTGCAATCCGGGCGGCAGCGGACTGCGCTTGACGCGGTCGCGTGGTGTTGTGAGGGCGTGCGGCGCGGGGCCGGCGAGATCCTGTTGACAAGCTGGGATCGTGACGGGACGCGGCGGGGTTACGACCTGGAGTTGCTGGCCGCGGTGTCGGGGGCCGTGACGGTGCCGGTGGTCGCATCCGGCGGGGGTGCCAAGCCGGAGCATCTGCTTGCGGCCTTGCGGGCGGGTGCGGACGCGGTTCTGGCCGCGAGCATCTTTCATGACTCGGAGTACAGCGTGGGCGACGTGAAGAGGTACTTGGCCGAGAACTTGATCGAGGTGCGCCGATGATCATTCCCTCCATCGACATCATGAACGGGCGGGCCGTGCAGCTTGTCGGAGGTAAAGCGTTGGAGATCGATGCCGGCGATCCGCGGCCGATTGCCGAGCGGTTCGGGCTGGCGGGTGAGGTTGCCGTGGTGGATTTGGATGCGGCGCTGGGGCGCGGGTCCAACGCCGGTCTGATTCGCGAGCTGCTCGGCATCGCGCCGTGCCGAGTCGGCGGCGGCATCCGCACGGCTGAAGCGGCTGTCGAGTGGCTCGACGCCGGGGCGAGCAAGGTGGTGCTGGGAACGGCAGCGAAGCCGGAGGTTCTGCGGGCGCTGCCGCGTGAGCGGGTGGTGGCCGCGTTGGACGCGGTGGACGGCGAGGTCGTGGTCGACGGCTGGCGGACGGGCACGGGGGAGTCGGTGCTTCAGCGGATGCGGGCGCTGCGGGGGCTGGCCGGCGGGTTTCTGGTGACGTTCGTCGAGCGGGAGGGGCGGCTGGGGGGCACGAGGCTCGACGCGGTGGCCGAGCTGGTGGAGGCGGCCGGCGATGCGCGGGTGACGATCGCGGGCGGGATCAGCGCGGCGGAGGAGATTGCCGCGCTGGATCGGCTCGGGGCGGACGCCCAGGTGGGCATGGCGCTTTACAAGGAGCGCGTGGGGCTGGCCGACGGGATCGCGGCGCCGATGGTCAGTGATCGGCCGGACGGGCTGTGGCCCACAGTCGTCGTTGATCCTCACGGCGCCGCGCTCGGTTTGGTGTATTCGAGTAAAGAGAGTTTGCGCCGGGCGATCGAGACGCGGCGCGGGGTGTACCATTCACGGAAGCGCGGCGTGTGGGTCAAGGGGGAGACGTCCGGGGCGACGCAGGAGTTGCTGCGTGTCGATGCGGACTGCGATCGCGATGCGCTGCGCTTTACTGTGCGACAGTTCGGGTCCGGCTTCTGCCACCGGGGCACGTCCACGTGCTGGGGGCCGCAACGGGGCGTTGCCGGGCTGGCGCGGAGGCTGCGCGAGCGGACGGCTGATGCGCCGCCGGGCTCGTACACGCGCCGACTGCTCGGTGACCCGGCTCTGCTTCGGGCCAAGCTGATCGAGGAGGCGGGTGAACTGGCGGAAGCCCGCGGCACGGGCGACGCGGCCGCCGAGGCGGCGGATGTGCTGTACTTTACTTTGGTCTCCTTAGCGCGGGAGGGGGTCGATCTGGCCGACGTGGAGGCGGAGCTCGACCGGCGCGCCTGGCGGGTAACCCGCCGGCCGGGTGACGCCAAAACGGGTCCGGAGGCGGGCAAATGAACGGTCCCGTTTTGAAGCGCGTGGAACGAGGTCAGGTTCGCGCGAGGCGGCAAGGTGCGTTTGATGCGGAGACGCTTTCGCAGGCGCAGGAGATCGTGGACGATGTGCGCCGGCGCGGCGCCGACGCCCTGCGCGCATACGGCGCGCGACTCGATGGGTTGACGCCGGAAGAGCCGTTGGTGCGAGAGCGTGCGGAACTGGAGGCCGCCGTTGCGGAGCTTGCGGTCGAGAGGCGCGACCTGCTCGAGCGGTGCGCGGACCGCATCCGGCGTTTTGCGGACGCGCAGCGGGGGTGTCTGACGGATCTGAGTTACGAGATTCCCGGCGGGCGGACCGGGCACACGGTTCTTCCGCTGGAAAGGGCCGGCTGTTATGTGCCGGGCGGGAGGTATCCGCTTGTTTCGAGCATGTTGATGACGGTGGTCACGGCGCGCGCGGCGGGGGTCGAGCGGGTGTGGGCCGCTTCGCCGCGGCCGTCCGCGGTGATGTGCGCAGCGGCGGGCGTCGCGGGCGCCGATGCGCTGCTGACCGCCGGGGGGGCGCATGCCGTCGCCGCTCTTGCGTATGGTGCAGGGCCGGTCCCGGCGTGCGACGTGGTCGTCGGGCCGGGGAACCGATGGGTGACTGCGGCCAAGTACGTCGTGTCTGCGGATGTACGCATCGACATGCTGGCCGGGCCGTCGGAGCTGTTGGTCTTTGCGGATGACTCGGCGGATCCGGTGCTGGTTGCGGCCGATCTGCTGGCCCAGGCGGAGCACGACGTGGATGCCCGTCCGATCCTGGTGACGACCTGTCCATCGCTGTTGGATGACGTGGACCGCGAGCTGGCGCGGCAGCTCGAGAGGCTGCCGGCGCGCGGGACTGCGGCGGAGGCGCTGGCGGGCGGGTTCGCCGTCTGCGTGCGTGACGTCGAGGAGGCGATTGTGGTGTGCAACGAGATTGCGCCCGAGCATCTGGAGCTTCACGTTCGAGATGTGGACGAGGTTGTGCCGAAGATCCGCCGGTGCGGGTGTCTGTTCATCGGGTCGGGGTCGCCCGAGGCGCTGGGCGATTACGTTGCGGGGCCGAACCACACGTTGCCGACCGGCGGCACGGCACGATTTGCATCGGGGCTGTCGGTGCAGAACTTCCTGCGGCAGCAGACATGGATTCGCTACGATGCAGCCGGAGGGGCGGAAGCGCTGCTGGAGGATGCGGCCGCGGTGGCGCGGTTGGAGAAGCTGGAGGCGCACGCGCGCAGCGCCGAGCTTCGTCGCGGCAACGCGCGGGGCGCCTAGGACCGCCGGATGTGCGTAAAGCAGCTTAGTACAGTACGCGGTTTCGACTTTGCTTTCACTCATCGTCACGCGCCCAACCGTTCCGTTCTCGCGCCGTGTCGGCGTGAACATTTCGTCCGGGCGGTTCAGCCGTCGAATTCGGTCTGGAAGATGCCGAAGTCGGGGAGGCTTACGTGGTTGTTGCGGTCGAGGTCCATGTGCTCGCAGCCCGGCGGGATGCTCGCGGCCGGTCCGGTGACGCAGTCGGCGAACTGGTCGAAGTCGGTCAGGTCGACGTCGCCGTCGGCGTCTCCGTCGCCGGGGATGGTGGCGATGCGGAGCACGACGCCGGTCGAGCCGAACGGCGTTCCGGTCTCATTGGCGAGGACGTACAGCTCGCCGCCTGCATCGTGGCCGATGCCCAGGAGCGAGAGGCCCAGCCCGGCTTGATTTACTATAGGAAATTCGCGGATTTCGCCGGCGCCGTCGAGGTAGAAGAGCCGGCCGTCGTTGCTGAAGGTTTGCGCGAACTCGCCGAAGGTGTAGCGGCTCATAAGGGGCGGGATTCTTGCGCCGCGGTAGACGAATCCGCCGACGATGGCGATTCCCTCGTCGTGGTCGTACTCGGCGATGGGGTCGGTGAGGCCGGCGGGGATGTCGAGGGCGCGGTCTGTGACGTAGCCGCCCTGGTTTCCGTTGAACAGGAAGTTGAACGAGCCTTCCCTGAAGCGCCAGCCGTAATTGCCGCCTGAAACGACCAGGTCGACTTCCTCGATGTGGTTCTGGCCGACGTCGGCGGCGTAGAGATCGCCGGTCGCGGAATCGAACGAGAATCGGAAGGGGTTGCGGAATCCGTAGGCGAAGATTTCGTCGAGGCCGTCGGTGGCCGTGAAGGGGTTGTCGTTCGGGATGCCGTACCGGCCATTGGCCGAGTCGGAACCGTCGGGATCGATGCGGAGGATGGTTCCGAGGATGGTCGTGTTGTCGGCGCCGTTTCCTTCACAGCCGTGGCCGACGAGGGGGACGCCGAGCGAGGAGCCGTCGTCGCGGTCGTCGCGTCCGCCGCCGTCGCCGAGGGCGATGTAGAGGTTTCCGTCGGGTCCGAAGTTCAGGCATCCGGCGTTGTGGTTGAACTGCGGCTGGTCGATGCGCAGGAGCTCTCTGGCGCTGCCGGGATCGACGACGGAGGACGGGTCGGTCGGGTTCGGCACGAGCCATTCGAGAATGACGGTCTGGTGGTTCGGCGACGTGCCCGCGGGCATGGTGGAAAAGTCGGCGGGGCCGTTCTCGGGCTCGGAGGTATAGGTGTAGAGCTTTCCGTTGGTCATGTAGTCGGGATGGAACGCGAATCCGAGCAGGCCGCGTTCGTCGAAGGAGCCCGGTCCGCCGATGCCGAGGCTGACGAGGCGGTCGCCGACGTCGAGGAAGACGGCGGGCGTTCCACTTGCTCCTGGGAAACCGGCGGCGGCGAGGTCGATTTGCCAGAGGATGCCGTCCTGATCGCTGACGAAGAGGCGGTCGGAGTCGCCGGGTGGCGAGGCGGCCCAGTTGGGTGCGGTGAGTCCGGTGGTGACGGTCTCGAGGCGTATGTGGATGTCGCCGGCTGCGATGGGTTCGGGTATGGGGTCCTCGAGTGGGGCGGGGGCGACGCGGCCTCGGATCTCACCGCCGGTGTGGAGGTCGGTGTGGACGTTGACGTACCAGAGGCCGGCGAGGAGGTCGTCGGCCTGTTGGGCGGTGAGGACCTGTGAGCCGATGACGGGGCTTCCAGTCGGCAGAGGGATTTCGATGCCGGCGTTCTGGCAGGGGCGTGCGGGGCCATGGAAGTGGGCGCCGGTCTGGGAGCCTTCGAGATTCTGGAAGGTGATGTTCCAACTGAGTTCGTTGGTGTTGGGGTCGAAGGTGGCGGTGCCTTCTCCGGTGGCGGCGGTGTCGACGGGTGAGACTTCCTGGAAGCCGTCGAGCGTGATGAGGAACTCGACCGGGGGAAGCACAACGTCGATCGTGCCGGTCATGCCGGAAAAGCAGTGCGGCTCGCAGAAGTAGGGGATGTCGTTCGCTCCCTCGGGGATGACGAACTCGAACGACGGGTCGGCGCTGGTCATGGGATCACGAAACAAGCCGTCGGGCGTGCAGGGCGTGCCTGAGGTCACCGTGTGGGTGCCGCTCTGCCAGGTCCAGCGGACGGTGTCGCCGGGCTGGACGGTAATCGTCGCCGGGGCGAATTCGAAGTTTCGGACGAACACCTCGTGGACCGTGCCGCCGGCCGAGGCAGAGGACTCGAGCAGACATACCGAGGCGATGAGGCACGCAATTGGTTGGATCAAGTTAAAGCGCATGGTCTTTCCTTTCCGGCCCGAAGGGCGTGGTGGAGATCGTCGCAGATTTTCTCGCCCGGAATCCGCGAGCAGCGTCTGCGCAGCGCTGGTACCCGGGGTCCGGCTGTTGCCGCCGGACCGGTCAGCACCGATGGGTGCAGACACTCTGCCCGGTGGATGACGATCTCCGGTTTCGGTTTTCGGTTCCCCAGTGTAGGCCCGCATGGTGAGTGTATCCTCCGGCTTGGCTCGGCACAAGTGTTGGGTAAAGTGTGGCTGGATGGGGTTCCCGGCGGTCGTTGCGGTGGAAGTGGGTTCGTTGGGAATAAACTGAGGCACGAAGGCACGAAGGCACGAAGGCACGTAGGCGGTGGCCTGGAACGGGGCGATTCGGGTTGGCGGGGCGCTTGGGTTCGTTTGGCGCCGGTTGTCGCGCCGGTTGGGACGCGGCGAGGACCGACGGCCGGCTGGTGGCGGCTGGATGGGCCGGGCGGTATGGGCGGCAGGTCGCTGGCGCTCCGGTAACTGAAAGCCGACGACTCTCCCTGGGTTTGGCTTCGTTTGGCGCCGGCGCTTGTTGTTGCGCGGGCGATTGATGGTCCGGTCGCTGGCGCTCCCGGCTCTGATGGCGAGCGTCTGATGTTTGAGAACTGATCCGCATGAGGCGGAATGACTCGCGCTGCTTCGGGTTCGTTTCGCAAGGGTACTTTCGGCGTTGGCGCGTGCGGAAGGCGGGGGACCCGAGCGACGTCGAAGGCACAGGTCTGATAACTGACAACTGATGACTGAGAACTTCCGCATCGGTTGGGTTCGTTTGGCGCGGGCGCATGTTGGTGCGCGGGCGATTGAAGGTCCGGTCGCTGGCGCTCCCGGCTCTGATGGGGAGCGTCTGATGTCTGAGAACTGATCCGCCTGAGGCGGAATGACTCGCGCAGCTTTGGGTTCGTTTCGCAAGGGTACTTTCGGCGTTGGCGCGTCCGGAAGGCGGGGGACCCGAGCGACGTCGAAGGCACAGGCCTGATAACTGACAACTGATGACTGAGAACTTCCGCATCGGTTGGGTTCGTTTGGCGCGGGCGCATGTTGGTGCGCGGGCGATTGAAGGTCCGGTCGCTGGCGCTCCCGGCTCTGATGCGGGTTGGCCATGGTCTTCTCATTTGCGTACGCCTCCTGCGGCGCGCACCTTAGGTGCGCTTTTCCTTTCCACCCTATAGAACACGGGGGCTGTTCCGGATTTTTTCGAAAAAGTGGAACAGGCGATATCAATGTGTTTTTGGGGGTTCGGGGGGCAGAGCGGAAGAAGTTTTCAGTTGTCAGTTTTCAGTTGTCAGGAGGGAGCCGTCAGCCGGAGCCAACGGAGTTGGCTGGAGAGGAGACAGTAGAGCAGTTGAGCAGTTGAGCAGTTGACCGGGGAATGGCGGCGTTTGGGGCGACTACAGCGTTGCGGGCGGTTGCCGGCGGCCCGTTTGATGAACCGACCGCTCGTTGACACTGGCAGTAGTGATTGGGTGCGGCCTTCGGGCGTCGAGCTTCAGGCGGAACGCGGCGGGGGCGGTGGTTGTGTTGCCAGGGCCTCGGGCCATTGGGGGTTGTTTGGTGTCCGAATCGTATCGGAACGTGGCCTGGGTGAGACGGGCGGCCCGTTCTTCAGCCGTCCCTCCGGGACTCGGGTGGTTTTGGACCGGGACGTTTACCCAGCGATCAATCGCTGGGCTATTCTCAGGTGCCCCTCCGGGGCATTGGGCAGGCAGAGCCCGGGTCGCTTTCCTTTGGGAAGGTTTGCGTCGCCCGCTTCGCGGGCTTGGGTTGGTCGGGGCGTCGGTTACCCCGGGTTGCGCTGCGCTTCACCCGGGGCTATTGATGCGGCGCCCCTTCGGGGCTGATCGGTTTGCCGCGGTATCTTTCCGGCGGCGGGCCGACATCGGCGGCCTGCAGCCTTCCAGGCGCTTGAGGATGGGTGGTGCGCCGATTCGCCGTCCGGTTGATTGATCATAAGCATGCCCACGCGAGCGTGGGCATGGCATCTTGGTATCCGAGCTCGTTCGGCGGGTGGAAGCCGTCCTTATGGGGCGGTGATGATCAGGGTGTCGTTCTGGCCTCCGAAGCCGAAGCTGTTGCTCAAGACTGTTTTGACGGGGGTCTTGCGGGCTTGGTTGGGGACATAGTCGAGGTCGCACTGGGGGTCGGGGTGCTGGTAGTTGATCGTGGGGGGGACGATGTCGTCGCGGATCGCGAGGATGCAGGCGATGAGTTCGACGACGCCGGCGGCCGCGATGAGGTGGCCCGTCATGCTCTTGATGCTGCTGATGGGGACCTGGCCGGCGCGGTCGCCGAAGAGCTTACGGATGGCGAGGGTCTCGATCTTGTCGTTCTCGACGGTGCTGGTTCCGTGAGCGGAGATGTAGTCGATGTTTTCGAAGGTGGCGCCGGCCTCGGCCATGGCGATGCGCATGGTGGCCAGTGCCCCGCGGGCCTCCTCGTGGATGTCGGTGACTCGGAAGGCGTCGGCGGTGGAGCCGTAGCCGGTGATTTCGGCATGGATGGTTGCGCCGCGAGCTTTCGCATGTTGCAGTGATTCGAGGATGACGATGCCGGCGCCTTCTCCGAGGACGAATCCGTCGCGGGTTCGGTCGAAGGGGCGGGAGGCGCGTTCGATGTCGTCGTTGCGGGTGGAGAGGGCGGTGAGTCGGTTGAAGCCGGTGGCGCCGAGCGGGTGGATCATGGAGTGGGTTCCGCCGGAGATGACGACGTCGGCGTCGCCGCGGCGGATGATGGCTCGGGCCTCGCCGATGGCCTGGGTGCTGGCGGCGCAGGCGGTGAGGGTGTTGAGGTTGGGTCCGGCGGCGTTGAAGCGGACGGCGATGTGGCCGGCGGCCATGTTGGGATCCTGCTCCATCTCGTGTGAGGCGCGGAGTCGTTCCATGGCGACTCGGCCCCACTCGGCGGCGTCG
The DNA here is from genome assembly GCA_964574815.1 of uncultured Phycisphaeraceae bacterium. Taxonomy (GTDB): domain Bacteria; phylum Planctomycetota; class Phycisphaerae; order UBA1845; family UBA1845; genus CAZNPL01. Next base: position 29,549 of record CAZNPL010000018.1, on the reverse strand, counting down.
AGCGTTCCTGAGCCGGCGTTCCATCCTCGTATGGCGGCCTCGACGAAGTTGAAGAAGTCGCAGGGTCCTTCTCCGCCTCCGAGGTAGACGCCGACGCGTGCGGGGTCGAGTGCGGTCCACTTGTCGAGTCCGGCGTGGCGCCAGGCGTTGCAGGCGGCGGCGAGGGCGAATTGGGTGTTTCGGCTGGCGTCTTTATGGTGTTTGGCTTCTTGGCCGAGGTAGCGTTCGAGCTGGAAGTCCTTCACTTCGGCGGAGAACTGGGTGGGGAAGGTCTCGGCATCGAAGCGGGTGGTGCGTGCGACGCCGTTGTCACCGTTGAGCATGCGCTGCCAGACGGTTTCGATTTCGTCTCCGAGCGGCGTGATCCAACCCATTCCTGTGACGACGACTTTGTGGTCGGGCACGTGTTTACTCCGCGAGCTTTCTGATGACCAGGGCGGCATTCTGGCCGCCGTAGAGGGCGTATCCGGCGGTGACGGCGGTATCGACCTTATGGTCGAATGGCTGGGCGGCGAACGTCAGGGTGCATTCGGGGTCGGGCGGTTCGGTGTTGGCCGACGGGGGCACGGTATTGTGATACAGCGCCATGACGGCCGTACACAGGTCGATGGAGCCTGCGCCGGCGCCGGCCGTGCCGATGCTTCCTTTGACGGCGAATGCGGGCACGTCCCGGCGGTTGTCGCCGAGGACGGTTTTCCAGGCCTGCATTTCGGACGCGTCGTGTGCGACGGTGCCGGAACCAAAGGTGCCGATGAGGTCGAGGTCGTCGGGCGTGACGCCGGCGTCGTTCAGGGCCTTGTTGACGGCGAGGGCGAGGCCGCGGCCTTGCGGGTCGGGCGTTCGCCAGTCGGTGGTGTTTCCGGCGGCGCCGAAGCCGGTGATTTCGGCGTAGATGCGGGCGCCGCGGGCTTTGGCGTGATCGAGCGATTCGAGGACGACGAGTCCGCCGCCTTCGGCCATCACGGTGCCGCGGCGGTTGGCGGCGAAGGGCCTGCATGCGGAGGCCGGGTCGTCGCCCCAATCGGTGACGGCGTGTTCCATGAGTGAGGCGCGGGCGAGTCCCATGGGGTTTGTTTTGCATTCGGCGCCGCCGCAGATGCACACGTCCATGTCGCCGCGGGCGATGGCGCGGGAGGCTTCACCGATGGCGAGCAGGCCTGAGGCCTCGCCACAGGTGATGGTGTTGGAGACGGCCTGCGCGTCGTGCACGATGGTCACGTGGCAGGCGAGCATGTTGGGCAGGAACTTGAGCAGCCAGAGGGGCGTGAGGTTGTTCATTCCTTCGGCGCCCCAGCGTTTGAGATTGAAGCCGCCTTGCTCGTCGAGAGCGGTGGAGAAGGCCTGAGCGAGTTCGCCGAGATCGGGGCAGATCAGTCCCGCGCCGATGTTGACTCCGAAGCGGGTCGGGTCGACGGCGGGTTCGGGGAGCTCACCGCGTGCGACGAGGCAGCGTGTGGGCAGTTGGGCGTCTCTGGCGGCCTCGGAGGCGGCGGCGACGGCGAGTTCGATGTCGCGCGACATGAGCTTGACACTCTTGCGGTAGTGTTTGGGCACATGGTCGGCGGGTTTGAAGGCGGGGGTTTCGCCGCCGATGTTTGCGGGGATGGTGGAGGCGTCGAAGGCCTGGATCGGCGCGATTGCACTGCGGCACTGGAGCAGAGCGTCCCAGAAGGAGTTGATGCCGATGCCGAGCGGTGCGGCGACGCCCAGGCCTGTGACGACGACTCTGGTTTCATCGCTCATGAGTCGTGGTCCTGTGAAGCGGAGTCGCGAAACGCATTGAAGAGCCTCATGAAATCCTCGGTAAAGACGAAGTTGCGGTCGGGGAGTCCGGTGCCGCGTGTCCGGCTCACGTGTGAGAACATCAGGTCGACGCGTCCGATGGGTTGATCGTTGCGGAAGACCTCGCCGGTGGTGGCCGCGCCGGAGTCGTTCAGGGTTTCGATACGGGCCTTGTAGCTGAGTCGATCTCCGGGCACGGCGATGTCGAAGAACTCGGCGGTTCGGATTTTGGCGAGGATGACGTTTTCGCGGAAGTTGCGAGCTTCGCCGACGAGGATGCCCGCCGTCTGGGCCATGCCCTCGATCATGAGGCAGGCGGGCATGACGGCGTATCCTGGGAAGTGCTCTTTCAGGTGATCTTCGGCGAGGGAGACGTTCTTGACGGCCGTGGCGTGGGCGCCGCTTTCAAACTCCGCAAATTTGTCGATCCAGATCCATCGCATGGAAACGGGTGATTCCGCGGGTCACGATTCGTTCGCTCGGCCTTTCCTGTCAGGCGGCTTCGACGGCGTCGAGTTTTCGCTGGACGTACTTGACGATGGTTTTGACGGTGAAGAGGTCGGGGACCTTGGCTACCTTGGGGTCCTTTTCGAATTCGTCGAAGTCGGCGTGGGGCATGGCTTTCTTGAGCAGATCGAGGCCCTGGGGGGACATCTGACCGTCCTGGGCGACGTTGTCAGGGTTGTTGAGGATTTCGTCGGGGAAGAGTTCGCCCTTGGGGATTTTGATATCGAAGTCCTTTTCGAGTCGGAAGACGATATCGAGAAAGTCGATGCTTTCGGCGCCGAGATCGCCGGTGAGCGTGGCGTTTTCGGTGACCTCGTCCTCGTCAACGCCGAGGGCGTCGACCAACACTTCACCGACCCGCCGGTAGATTTCGTCCTCTGGGATCGACATCGCGCAATCCTCCACACGCATTGTTGACTCTTCGAGCACCGGTGCCGAGCGGCGGTTACTGTTCAAGCCGTCGAGTTTGAATGCTCGACGGGCCGGATCAGCGACCAGCGTTGCCGCGCCTGTTCCAGGATTCGCCGATCCGCGGCTGCGAGGTCCGGAGATTTCTCGACGAGATTGAAGTGCCGCAAATCGAAGCGGCCCTTGACGACCTCCTTCTCGCCGCCGAATCCGACGCCGCTGAAACCGCTGTGGTCGTCCGAGAGCCGGCGACATTCGACGTGCACTCGGAGCAACTGGCCCGGGGCGACAAAGCTCTTATATGTAATGCCGCGGGCGGATTCAAGCAACACCATGCTGCGGGCAAAATCGTGGCTTGCGTGGACCAGCCAGCGTGCGGCCTCGACCATACACTCGAGCATGAAGACGCCAGGCAGGACTGGGAATGAAGGGAAGTGCTCGGAGAGATACTCCTCGGCGAGGGTGACGGCCTTGACGGCGACGATTCGGTTCCCCGGTTCGAGTTCGAGCACTCGATCGATCAGGCCGAAGTTCATAGCTGTTCAGCCTCGCAGTGGCCGGGGTTTTTCCGGGGTGTAAGCGGCATCGGCCGGGCCACCACCCGGTATCGCCAGGCAGCCGCTTCAGTCCTCCACATTCGCCGGCGGGGGGATTCTAGCGTTGCGGGGGCGTGCGTGCCAGCGTTCGGGTCACGTCTTGACGCGCACGGGCAAGCTCCGCGGCCGTTGTCGGCTCCGCTTGCCCATGGCACTCTCGTCAAGTGGACAAGGGGGTTTGGCAGCAGAAATCGAATGCCGCCTCAACGGCACAGGCCTGGGGCTTACCACTCGAAGTGGGAGGTGAGTCCTCCCCGGAGGGGTCGTTTGCGTTTCTTCTTGGTGGTCGGCTTGTCGGGCGCCGGCGGCTCGGCATCCGGTTCGGCGGTGGCCTTGATGGACAGCGCGATGCGGCGTTTCCTGGGGTCGACCGAGAGCACCTTGACGGTGGCGGAGTCTCCGACTTTGACGACGTCTTCGGCGGAGCGGACGCGTTGATGCGAGAGTTCGGAGATGTGGATCATTCCCTCGATGCCTTTGGAGAGTTCGACCAGGGCGCCGAATTCGAGGATTTTGGTGACCTCGCCAGTGACGATGGTGTCTGGGGGGAACTTGGTCTGGACGTTTGCCCAGGGGTCTTCGGTGGTCTGTTTGATGCTCAGTCCGATGCGGCGTCGTTTGGCATCGACATTGATGACGACGACGTCGTATTCCTCTCCGACGGTGACGACGTCGCCGGCTTGGGCGGGGCGGTGGTTCCAACTCATCTCACCGAGCGGGATCAAGCCGTTGACGCCTTTTTCGACTTCGGCGAAGGCGCCGAACTCAGCGAGTTTGACCACGCGGGCCTTGAGTCGCGAGCCGGGCGGGTGGCGCTGCTCGAGGCCGGACCAGGGGTCGGGCGTTGCCTGCTTGATGCCGAGGGAGATGCGTCCGCGTTCTTTGTTCACTTTAAGAACTTTGACTGAGACTTCTTCGCCGCTGGTGACGACGTCGGCGGGGTTGTCGACGGGCGTCCAGCTCAGGTCGCTGATGTGCACGAGCCCGTGGACGCCGCCGAGGTCGACGAATGCACCGTATTCGGTAAGGTTTCGAACGATTCCCTGGCGGATCTGCCCGACATCGAGTTGTCTGAGGATTCTGGTCCGATTGAGGGCGCGTTCGCGTTCGATGGCCTTCTTGCGGCTGACGATGATGTTCTTGTGTTCGGGGTCCATCTCGATGACTTCGCAGCATTCCTGTCGACCGAGAAAGACGGAGATATCCTTGACTCGAGTGCTATCGACGTGGGAGGCGGGCATGAAGGCACGGTGGTTACCGAGCTGAACTTCGAGTCCGCCTTTGATCATTCCAGTGATTTTGCCCTCGACGAGGATTCCGGGTGTGAGGCGGTTGTCCTGGGCGGGGATGAGGGCGCCTTTGAGGTTGGCGCGGAGGCTGTTGTCGTCGTCACCATCGAGGACAACCACTTCGATTTCACGTCCTGTTTCAGGAGGGTCGACGGCGTCGAACTGAGCGGTGGGCACAAGCGCCCGGCGATTGCGTCCGACGTCCACGGCGACGGCGTCTTCGGCCACCGAGATGATCCTGCCGTGCAGTTGGGTGCCGTAGCGAGGAGGCCCGGATTGCCTGGCGGTGCGACTGCCGTTGGGTCCGGAGGCCCGAAGTCTCGGCGCGGGCTTGTCGGTCGCTTGTTGCTCGGCGTGCTTCTGGTCCGGTAATTCGGTGTTCGGCCTGGTCGACTCCTGCGTACTGACGTGATCATTCATGGTTTGAACCTTCTCACGTAGTGGATGGTGCGGCCCCCTCCGGCATCGCACCTAAACATGAAGCGGGGCAAGCACCCGCTTCGACACGCCATTCCCCTCAACACCTTGAATGGTGAGACACAATATGCTGCCAATCCACTCCGAGACCGGCACAGCGCCGCTTCCTCCGTCGGGCGCGAGGCCCGGCGCGAAATGCCTGCACTCGCATCTCTCTCTTGTATCCGAACGACGGGTCCAAGTCAAATTGGCCTGGTAGGCGCCGCCGCACGTGTATCACCGGGGGCTGCGATCTGGAAGAAAATCATCGGATCGAGTTGGTTATCGCGCCCTGGCGTGCTGCTTGTGCCGTTGCGGCGGGGCCGGACGGTTTTGGGCGCGCGGCCTAACGAAGGGAAAGTAGCAGCGAGCGGGGCGGAGGGAGGTTGGAGCATTGTCGGGCAAGCCGCCAATGGCAATCTCGGGCGCGATCGGCGTTGTTGCCGCCCGCAGCACCCGTCTGCGCCGGTGGCATTCTCGCGTTTGAGCCTGCGTCGCGCACGCCGGTTCGGGCCGGCTTCCGGTAACGTCAAACGCGAACAAATCAAAACCAGAGTTTACAGATGCGTTATGTTCCTAGCACGGAGCGTGCCAGTGCGATTGCGTCGCGCCGAGCGAGTGAGCGATGCGGCGATGATCACCGTGCTCCGGGAGGCGGTGAGGCAGCAAGTCATCGCGGATATCAGGCGGGAGTGTATGAAATCGCGGCAGCGTGAAGGCAAAAGAACGCGGGCCGTCGGAAAACCAGCGTTTCCGATCGGCCCGCGGCGCCGCGTCGCGTATGATCCGGATGGCGGCTAGTAGTCCTTGTAGAGCGTTCCCTCGTCGTCTGCGGCGGTGTCGCCGGCGTTGGCCTTGATGATGCCGGTGGTTTCGTCGTAGATCCAGCCGTCGGTGGCAGCGGCGGTGGCCGCGTCGGCGGCGATGCCCGTTCCTCCCTTTCCGTCACCGACTTTCAGCGCTGGTATGGCGACGAGGTAGGGGCCGTACTTGTAGGTGGCGTCCTTGGTGCTGGTGGGGGAGACGTTGCCGGCAGTGTCGGTGAAGTCAGTCAACTGACCTTCGAAATTGGCCAGCGTGGGGAAGTTTCCGTCGTGCTCGGCGGCGTACATATCGATGGCGTTTCTGAGCACGTGGAGGTCGGCGCGGAGGGCGCTGGCGCCCGCGCCGGCCGCGCCCCGGCTGATTCTGGGGACGGCGATGGCCGCGATCACGCCGATAATGACGATGACGATGACCAGTTCGACGAGGCTGAAGGCTTTCCTTTTGTAATGCGTTTTCATCGCTGATATTCCTTGAAAATGACCGTCGCGCCCGGCGCGCTCTCTGCGTTCGCCTTTACCGTATCGTCCGGTGTTCCGGGGTGCTTTACCTCGCGTTTCGTAAGATAAGTTACGGCGTTTCGTCCAGCGCCGATAAAGCGGCTTCGCCGGCGGCGCAGCGAAAGGTGGCGGCGGTTCCGGTAATCTCGATCAGTTCGCAACCGTCCAGCTCGTCGCCGACGCGCAGCCAGAGGTCGTCGACAACGGCGACGGCCATTTCGCCGCTGACCATGATCGCCACGAGTCGATGTTGGGTTGCGAAGCGTTCGGCGGTCATGGCGCCGTTCTCACCGCGGGCGGACGGTGAAGAGCGTCCTGCGGGGTCCGCTCGGCGTGTCGAGAGTGCATGGCGCGCTGCGAGCGTTGGGCTGAAGATGTCGCGAGGGTTGCCGCCGGGCGCGTTGCGATGCACGTTTACGTCGGGGAAGGGTGTCGCGGCGAGCGAAGGGGCCCGGGTATCGGGTGTCCGTACGCCCAGAGCGCTGAGCGAACGGTGTTTGACGTTGCCTTCGGCGGCGGCGTTGGACGGTCCGGCAAGCATGACGCGGTCGATCAGCACGGCGAGGGCGCCGAGCGTGAGGATTGCAGCGTAGGTTTTTTTTCTGCGTCGCGTCATTGGGTTCGCCCGTCGTTTCGTTTTTCGGACGCCGGCGGGTCAGGTTGCCACTCGGTGGCGGAATAGAAGCTCAGGGTCAGGTCGCACTTGCGGAGCGGCTCCTGCTTTAACATATCGCTGCGGGAGTGCTCGATCTTGATGTGGGTCACATCGGCCCAGAACGAGCAGTCTTCAAAGCCCTCGAGGAACCGCATCAGGTCGCGGTAGGTGCCAGCGGTCTGCATACGGTAGCGCGATTCGCGGACATTGGGGTAGCGGACGTCGGACATCGGCATGACGCCGAGCAGGCTGACGCCGTTTCGGTCCGCCAGTCGCGTGATGGTCTCGAGGTCGCGATCGACGGGCGAGCGCGAGGGGAGACGGCCGCGGCGCTCGGTTTCGGCGACAAGTCGCGCGCGTTCGGCGATGCCCAGGTCGAGGGCATGGCGAAGCTGTCGAAGATCCGCGCGGAGTTGCGAAACTTCCGATCCCAGATCGTGCACGCGTGCCGAAGCGGTATCGGGTTTGAGGAAGGCGTACCATCCGACTGTGCCCACCATGACAGAGAAGACGACGGACCCGACGACATCGAGAAGCCAGATTGATCGCGTCTGCGTCATAGCGGGTTCACCTACCACTCACAGCGGATCTTGAATCGGACGGCGGTCGCGTCGAAGGCCGGTTCGTCGACGGCCCGCGTAAGCGAGACGGTGTGAAACGCCTTGCAGTTGTTGAGGTCGGTCATGAAACTGAGGAGGCTCAGGTAGTCGACCGCGTAACCGTCCAGGGTCAGCTTGCGCGGCGCTTCAAGCATAACGACTTCAGCTTCGGCGTCGCGGTCGGGTCCGGTTTGATTCGGTTCGGCGGTACGATCCACGTCTCCGCGGGGCGGTGTGGCGGGGTCGGTGGCCACCGACATCAACCACATCTCCTCCGGTAGATTCTCAGACAGCAGGGCGAAGAGCGTCGCCCACGGGCGTTTGGTGCGCAACGCGTCAGCGCGTGCGGCCTCGGCCTCGAGATCCTGGACATCGAGTCTGACGCGATTGAGTTCCGCGCGGGATTCCTCGATTCCCGCCAGGAGGTGCGTCCGCTCGGCGCGTAACGATCGCACGCGACGGTTGCGTGCCGCCTCGACGCTTACGGGGAGGGCGCAGACAGCGGCGCTGAGCAGCAGGATGCAGCCCCAGGCGCGAAGGCGGCGCCGGCGGCGTTTGGCGAGGACGACCTGTTCGGGGATCAGATTGATCGCGATCACTGCTTTCCCTCCGCATCGATGGCGAGTCCGATCGCGGCGGCGAAGCGTCCCAGGGCACCATGGAGGTCGAGGTTCTCGAGCGTGAGCGGGGTGCCCGGTCGGTTCAAGGCGTCTTCGAGCCGGAGGACCTCGATGCCCAGTTCCTGAGAGAGGTGCCGGTCGAGTCCTTTCATGGCGGCGCCGCCTCCGACGAGCAGCAGCTCTGCGGGGTGTCGTTCCGGATAACAGCGCATCACGTATTCGTAGGAGCGTTCGATCTCGTTGACGGCCGCGCCCAGGTCGGCATGCAGGATGTTCTGAATGATCCTGGCGATTTCGGCGTTGTGCGCGGCTTGTTCGTTGTCGCAACCATTCGTCGTTGCAGGGGCGATGCCGTGATCGAGCTTGTGCATTTCGGCGGCGTCGGGGGAGAGTCCAAGCGAGTTGGCCAGCGCCTCGGTCCAGCCCTGTCCGCCCTGTCCGAGCGATCGGACGAGTACCGGGCATTCATCGACACAGAGGACGAGTCGCTGCAATCGATGGCCGACGTCGAGCACGCCCCAGACGCCCTTGGGATCCACCTCCGGGCGGCGTCGCACGAGGGCGCCCAGTCTTGCGAGCGCGCAGGCCGTAGCGTCGACGCGCTCGCAGTCGAATCCGAGCGCGTCCGCTAAAGCGGCCACCGCGTCGACCTGTTCGCGGTCGGCGGCCACTCCGATGGCCGAGGTGCGTGACGCGGACGGTCCCGGCGTTCGCCAGTAGCTGATGGCGGCGTTGTCGAGTGGAACGGTCACAACGCGCCGGAGTTCCCACAGGACGGCCTGGGTGAACTCCTGGCCGTTGCCGTTATCCGAGCGTGTGGAGACTTCGAGGGGGTAGATCTGAACCTCGGGGACGCTGAGACCGGCGGAGACGCGCCGCCCGTGGTAATCGGCCTGTTGTATGGAGCGGCGCACGCGGCTGACGAAGCCGTCGTGGTGCTTGGTGCCGGCTTCGTTTTCCCTTTTGGGCCACTCATTGAGGCGGATGACCTTCCAGTTCGTCGCTGATCGGACGACTTGTGCGGCTCGGACGTGCCGGGGGCTGACGTCGAGTCCGACGGGCGAGATCGCCGGGTTTCGGAGCGTGACTTGTTTCGGCAGCATGGACACGGTCAGAGCATCCTTCGTTCAGATGGCCGAGGTCATGTCGAACAGCGGCATGAACAGAGACACCGCGACGGTTCCGACGACCAGCCCCATCACAATAAGGATCAGCGGTTCGACTAGTTTGGTGACGGTGTCGATCATCTCGGTGTTATCCTCGTCCAGGATATCGGCGACGTAGGTGGCGGCGGCGCCGAGCTGCCCGCTTTCTTCGCCGGTCCTGATGGCGTGGGCAATTGACGGCGAGATCAACGGTGAGGATTCGAGCGCGGCGCTGACCGATCCGCCGGAAGTAACCTGTTCGGTCATACGGTCGTACAGCTCCTGAAACCGGGAGTTTCGGGTAACGCCGCTGACGAGTTCGATGGCCTCAAGCACCCCCACCCGGGCCTCGATCAGCATTCCGAGCACGCGAAACGTCTCGCCCTGAATGAGTCCGGAGATGAGTTTTCCCAGCAGCGGGGTGCGGATTGAAACGTCGCTGATCCACTGGCGCCCACGCGCGGTCCGGAGCACGTATACAACCCCGCCGATCAGGAGAAGAAAGAGGGGGAGCTCGACATACCAATACGTTTTGGTCCAGGTCCCGAATTTCAGCAGGAGCGACGTGGACGCGGGCAGTTCGACGGCGAGCGTATCGAACATATCGCCGAATCTGGGAAGCACAAAGAAGAGCAGGACCGAGACGATGGAGATTGAAAGGACAGACAAGACCAGCGGATAGGCCATCGCCCCGAGGATACGATTGCGGATGACGCGTCGTTTGCCGACGATGCGTGCCAGCCGTTCGAACATTTCGGGCAAGGTGGCGGTTGCCTCACCGGCGGCAACGATGGCGCAGTAGGTCGGGTCGAAAGCGGCGGGGTACTTGCGCAGGGCGGCAGCCAGGGGCTCACCCTCTTCGATGTCGAGACAGAGCTGATGGATGAGGCGGTTATGGGCGGGTTTGGCAAACTGTCGGGCGATGGACTGGAGTGCCGCGACGACGCCGCTTCCGGCCTTGAGCAGCATGGCCATCTGCCGCGTAAACACCGCGATCTGCCTGATGGGCAGTTTGCATTGTGCGAGATCGTGGTCGGCTGTGGACCGCGCGTGGACAAGGCCGGCGGCGGTCATCCCTTGCCCGCCGATCACATCGCGTGTACGCCGTTGTTCGCGCGCGGCCTGGCTCTGCTGCCAGCTCGGCAGCAGCGGTTCGGGCGCTGGCGACTCGGAGCGTTTTCGTGTTTTGGGCTGCACGATCATGGCGCGACTCCTGCGGGTTCAGGTCGGGATGCTCGGGCCGCGTCGTTTTTGGTCACCGCGCGCACTCTGGGCTCGCCGATCTCGGACCTTGTCACGCGCAACACTTCCTCCAGAGTGGATTCACCGCGATCGACGATATCGAGCGCTTTTTCGCGCAGGTTCTTCCATCCGATCCTGGTGAGGTATTGGCGGATGGCGGATTCTCCGGCGGCCGTCTGGATCAATCGTTGGAGCTCGGAATCGACGGGCATGATTTCGTAGATTCCGGTTCGTCCGCGGAAGCCGGACATGTGGCACTCCTTGCAGCCTTCACCTCGTTGGAAGAGCTCATTGGTGCGGTGTCCCCAACCGACGGATTCAAGCAGTTCGGGTGGGGGGTAGTAGGACGTGCGGCAGGTGAGGCAGATCTTCCGGGGCAGCCTTTGGGCCATGAACCCGATGGTGGAAGAGGCGATGAGATACGATTCGATTCCCATGTCGGCGAGCCGGGCGACCGCGCCGGGACAGTCGTTGGTGTGCATGGTCGAGAGGACGAGGTGCCCGGTGAGTGCGGCTTGTACGGCGGTTCGGGCGGTGTCCACGTCGCGCATCTCGCCGATCATAACGATGTCGGGGTCCTGCCGGAGGATGGATCTCAGGGTACGGGCGAAGGTCAGTCCGATCCGTTCGTTGACCTGGATCTGTGCGACCATGGGGAGCTGGTATTCGACGGGGTCCTCGACGGTCACGATGTTCTTGGTCGAGTCGTTGAGCAGCTCGAGAGCGGAGTAAAGCGTGGTCGTTTTCCCGCTGCCGGTCGGGCCGGTCACGAGCAGCAGGCCGTACGGCGTTCGAAGCATCTGCCGGACGGCGTCGAGGTCCTCTCCGACGAGGCCGAGGTCCTCGAGTTCGAAGCTCAGGTTGCTCTTGTCGAGAATGCGCATGACGACCTTCTCGCCGAGCAGGGTGGGCATGCTGGAGACGCGCAGGTCGATTTCACGTCCGTCGGCAATGAGATGGACGCGGCCCTCCTGGGGCAGCCGTTTCTCGGCGATGTCCATTTTGCCGATGACCTTGACGCGTGAGACGATCTGGGAATGCATGCCCTTGGGCGGCTTGAACAGCTCGCGCAGATGGCCGTCGACGCGATAGCGAATGTGGGTCGACTGGCGGTCGGGCTCGATGTGGATGTCGCTGGCGCCGTCGCGCATGGCGGTCAGCACGATGAGATTGACGAGATTGATGATCGGGCTTCCCTCGACAAGCTGGTCGAGATCGGTGACGCCGGTATCCTCGGTCTCCTCCTGGTTGTCGATATGAACTTCGCTCTCTTCGATCGAGGCCATGAAGGAATCGACGGTCACCTCTTTGGCCAGGTACTTCTGCTGAAACTCTTCGATGTTCTGCTCGAGCGCCAGGACGGGCCGGATGTGGCAGCCGGTCAGATCGCGCAGGCGATCGAGAGTCGGCAGAGACTGCGGGTCGGTCATGGCCACGGTGAGTTCGTCAAAGACTCGGAACATGGGCAGGGCCTTGAGCCGCTCGGCCTCTTCCTTGTCGATGCATTTGGCGACTTTGGGATCGATCAGGCCGTGGCGCAGCACGCAGCCCTGCACACCGAGGCGTTTGGCGAGTGCGTTGACCAGGGCGGTGGAGGTGATGGCTCCGATATCGATGAGGTTGGCGCCGAGCCTGCCTCCGCCGGAGGCCTGCTTGGCGAGGGCCTCATCGAGCTGTTCGGCGGTGATGAGCTGGTCGCGGACCAGCATCTCGCCCAGTCTCATGCCCTTGCCGATCATGCGTCGTCTTTCGCTTGAAGACTCTGTGATTCCCGCGTCTGGTGCATACCTTTGCTACAGAAAACTCCTGACGGCGGCGTCCACTCCGTCGAAGAACTGAAACCTTCCTCCCAGGCCGGTGAGCGCGAGTATTTCGCGACACGTCGGCGTGACGGCCGCGAGCTTCAACTGCTGGCTTCGCTCGGCGAGTTCATCGGTGATGCGGGTCAGGCCTTCCAGCGCCTCGCTGTCCATGTAGCCCACCTCGTTCATGTCCACGACGACGCGAGCATTGGGTGCCCGCACGCTCGCTTCGAGCGTATGGATGAATTCGTCGGCCTTTTCGTCGACGAGCGCATCCTGCGGGGCGTAGACGTCAACCGTTCCGACGTTTCTGCGTACAATCTTCATTCCTGTGCTCCCACGGCCGTCGGTCGCTCGGCGACGTCGCTGGCGACGCGCTGCTTGTTTTTTCGGGCCTGTTGACAGAGGCGCACGGCGGCGGCAGTGATGCTGCGCACCGTCGGAGTCCCGGTGCCGCTGCCGGCCACACCGCAGCGCACGCTGACGAGGTTGTCACACACGTTGGACACCGCAGCGGTTCGGGTCAGGCGGTCAACCACCTGGTTCGCGATAAGGGTCGCGAGCTCCGAATCGACGCGACGAAGGAGCAGCAGCAGGCGCGAATCGTCGAAGTGCCCCAGCAGGTCGTCGGGGCGGACGCGATCTCGAAGCGTGCTGCTGACCTCTCGAACGACGTCGTCGGCCAGTTCCCAGCGTCCCTCGTCGAGCAGTGATCGCAGTCCCTCGACGGCGATGACGGCGACCGCGACGGGTTCGCCGTGTTCGTATGACTCGATGGTGATGCGTTGCGCCTCTTCGAAGAAGGCCTCGCGCGTCATCAGTTGGGAGGCGGGGTCGGTGCTGGTAGCGATCCTGCTGCGACAGACCTCGCCCAGGGTGATCCAGAACTGGCTGACGAGGCGTTCGAGGGCGCGCATGCGGCCTCGCGACGGCCTGGCGTCGGCAACCTGCCCGACGGAGACGACGCCGATGGTGCGAGTCCCCTGACGCACTGCAAAGCACCAGTCTAGCCGGCCGTCGGACGCGTCGGCCAGCGTCCGGACCAATTCCCCTTGGAACTTATCGGTGTGGTAATAGGCACGGCCGGTGGTCACCACGTGTCCGAGGATTCCCTTTCTGGCGGACGGCAGCTCGTCCATTTCCGATCTTTCGATGCTGTGGAGCGGCGTGATGGCTTCTCCTTCGCTGAGAACCCGGTAGGGGCGGGTATGTGTGGCGCCGCACGTCGAACGGAGCAGATCGCGGATGAACTCATCAAACGCCGGCCAGGGATCCGCGGTGAAACGGAATCGTTCGAGCCAATCGTCGAACCTGGCGACGGCGTGCTCGACGACGTCGACGTCATGATCGGCGTCATTCTCGTGAGCGGGCGGAGCGACGTCGGCGTTTTGCAGATCGGCGGTCGCGGCCCAGTGGGCCATGCCGACAATCGCAGCCGAGCCGGCCAGCATCGAGGCCAACATGGTCAAGTCGTGCCAGAAGGGGACGCCGGTGGCGGTCTGGGCGACGATGATCCAGAACAGCGCACAGGTGCAGCCGAGCCAGGTGGCCTTGGCCGGTCCCGCGAGGCGGGCGCCGACGGCGGCGCTCAATATGATTGGAAACCAGGGCAGCATCAGATCGAGCAGCATCAGGGTGCTCCGTTCACATGAACTCAGTGTTGGCGCCGACGAGGTCGAGGTTGACGTCCGTGCGGCCGATGTGCTCGAAGGCCTCCGGGTTTTGCTCATGGAGGCGTTCGATCAACGCGACAAAGACGGTGCACAACTGCGGGTCGACGACAGAACCCGCTTCCTCTTCAAGGATCTCCAGGGCGCGGCGCCAATGGAAGGCGTCGCGGTAGGAACGCGTAGTCGTGAGGGCGTCGAAGATGTCGGCGATCTGAATGATGCGTGCCTGGAGCGGGATGGCCTCTCCGGCGAGTCCTCTGGGATAGCCGCGTCCGTCGTATCGTTCGTGGTGATAGAGGACCCCGTCAATGGCCTCGCGCATGTGGGGGTTGTTGCGCACCACGTTGTAACCGCGGACCGGGTGCTCCTTGATGTGATCGAACTCTTCGTCGGTGAGTTTTCCGGGTTTTTTGAGCACCTCGTCGCGGATTCCGATTTTGCCGACGTCGTGAAGCAGGGCGGACCACTCCAACACGCAGAGTTGCTCTTCGTCGAAACCAAGCTCGGCGGCGAGCAGCTTGGCGTAATAGCCGACGCGGTTTGAATGTCCGGAGGTGTAGGGATCTTTCTGGTCGACGGCTTCGACCAGGGTGCGGACCGTGTCCATGGAGATCCGCTGCAGTTTTTGCAGGAGGCGGAAGTTGCGGATGACGTCGCCGCAGAACGAGGCGAGCGCGCCGAGCAGCAGCATATCGCCGGATTCCCAGCCCCGGCTTCTGGGGACACGCCACAGAATGAGCTGCGCGACGAATTCGTCGCCCGCGAACAACGGCGCGACGATCGCCTGGTCGGTGTCGAGTTGCCGGCTGTCTTGTGGGATGCCCGATTTCCAGGCTCGAGACACCACTCGGATGCGGCGTTCCTTCCGCGAGTCGGCGATCGCCTGACTCATCCAGTCGGGGATTTCGTCAAAGTCGCCCGTAAGGCTGGCGCTGAGGGGTCTGCCGTCGCGGGAACAGGTGCTACCGGCACGAATGACGGCAAATCGCACTTCGGGGAATACGGGGCGCAGCCTGTCGACCACGTGTTCGATAACCTCGTCTTCGCTTCGAAGGGTCAGAACGCGCGGGGCCAGATCGAATACAACGCCGACGTACTCGTACATGCGCAGGAGTTCGTCGGTCATGCCCTGCTGTTCGACGAGCAGCCTGCCGACCTCTTCTCGAAGGGTATAGATGGCGCCGAGCAGCCGTTCGGCGAACGCGGCCCCGTGCCGGCCGGACGAGTAGGCCGTCTCAACGGCTGCGGTCAACGGCCCGAGCAGCCGTTCCAGCCGCGTGTCGGTGTGCGTGGAGGCGCCGTCGGGCGTCGTGGTGACCGGTCGTGGTGCAGCAGACTCAGGCATTGTCGGGCTCGCCCTTCCTTTTGCGCAAGTCGGATGCGTCACACATTTGCGCGGTCGTCGCCGGCGTGATCCCGTCCTTGGTTGCGGCGGTACTCGGGAGACCGTGACCGGCAGCCATCAATTCCTCGATCTGCGTCACCAACTGCGAGGGAGAAAAGGGTTTTGGATGAAATGCGACGTTGAGCTGTGCCAGCTCCTCGTCGAGCACGTCGTGGTCGCACCTGGAGGTGAGCAGGATGACAGGCACGTCCGATACGCGCTTGTGGCGCAACCAGCGGATCAGGGCGATGCCGTCCATACTGGGCATATTCACGTCTGAGACCACCAGATCGAACGATTCGGCATCAATGCGTTCGGCCGCAACCAGGCCGTTGGCCGCCTCGCCGACTTCGTGGCCGCACCGCTGGAGCCACACCGCGAGAATGCGCAGGATGTGGGGGTCGTCCTCGACGATCAGGATTCTGGGCATGCGCGCTCCTCCGGCTTGGGGCCGGCATTACGCCCGAGGGCGCCGGACGCCTCGATCAGGGGCAGGTGGACGATAAACGCCGCGCCCTGGCCCGGTTCGCTCATGACCTCGATATCCCCGCCGTGCTGTCTGGCGATCTCTCGGGCGGTCGTGAGGCCGATCCCCGACCCTTCGATCTGCGCGACCTCGGCTGCGGAGCCGCGCTGGAACTTTTGAAAGATGCGTTCGTGGTCGGCGGGGTCGATGCCGATGCCGTTGTCCTTGACGGAGATGAGGACCTCTTCGGCGGTGATCTGGCAGCCGACGCGCACGGTGCCGCCGGCGTGCGAGTACTTGAGGGCGTTGCCCAGCAGGTTGTTGACGACGACGGCGAGTTTGTCGCGGTCGCCCTGAATGACGGGCAGTTTCGAGGGCAGGGCGACCTGCATGTCGATCTCTTTCTCGTCGGCGAGTCCGCGCAGGTCCCGAACGGAATCGCCCAGCAGCGCCCGCAGGTCCACGTCGTTGATTTGCAACTGGATGGAGCCGACTTCGAGTTGCGACATGCTGAGGACGTCTTCGATCAGGCGTCCCAGGCGCCGCGTCTCCTTGGTGATCACGTTGTAGCACTCGGCGACGGCTTTGGGGTCGTCCACGACGCCGCTGGAAAGGGTCTCGGCGTACGCGCGGATATTGGTGAGCGGTGTGCGCAACTCGTGTGTGACCTGCGAGACGAACTCGCCGGCTGATCGCTCGGCGCGAACTTGCTGGCTGATGTCCGCGATGAGGACGACGCATTCACCTCGTCGCTCCCGTTTGTTGAAGGGAAGCACTCGGACGCGGTAGGTGGTTGAGCCGTCGTCGGCCTCGACCGACTCGGTGCTCAGGCTGTAGGCGCTGGTTGCGGGGTCGGTGGTGAAGGTGTTGCGGACAACATCGCGAATCAGGCGACCGGTCGGGGAGAGCTCGTCCGCATCGAGGGAGACATACTCTCCGGGTTCCACCGTCAGTCCCATCAGACACTGGGCGACGGGATTCGCGTAGGAGACGGTGCCGTGTCCCCCCAAGTGCATGACACCGTAGGGGAGGATGTCGACGACGTCGGCGAGTTCGCCGCGTTTCGATTTCTCGAGCGCGAGCATCAGCTCGGTCGATGCCGAGGATCTTTTCTCGGCCGTGGAGAGATCTTCGATCAGGTCGATCAGACGGTTCCACTGGACGGCCAGAGCGCTCTGTGTGTCGGCAAGTCGCAGTTCGTGCAGGTCGCTTTTGATGCGGTCTCCACGATTCATCAGGTTTTCGGAGATCAGCGCCATACTCCTGAAGTGTCGCCGCATGGCGCGATAAAGGAGGAAGAACATGCCGATCACCATCAGGGCGACAATGCCGTTGCTGATGGTGGCCATGCTGACGCCGCTGCTGTACGGGCGGAGCAGAATCCCCTCGACGTAGCGTCCGGGGGCCGTGAGATCTTCGTCGTCCCCGCTGAGGTTGGGGATGGGGATGCGGAAGACGGCTCTGGCGATGGTGCCATGAGTCTTGGGCAGTTGTCGCCACTCGCGCCGATCGGGGTAACCGTCGCCGAGTTCGGGATCAGGCGTCCTGGGCTGTCCCACTTCGTCGACGCTCAACGACGCGACGATCTTATCGGTGCCATTGACGACGCGCAGCGTTTCGCACGCGTGTCCGTAGGCGTACGATCGCAGGACGCGTTGATGGGCGGCGGTGTTGGACGGCCTGATGCCGGCGAGCGTGGTGACCAGCAGATCCATGGAAGAGAGATGCCGGCGGTGGGTCTCGAACGCCAGGCGATCCTGTGTTTCCCGGACGTTCAGGTAGGCCAGCGACCCGAGACCGAAAAGCAGAATGCCGACGAGTGAGAGTCCGATCCAACGTGGAATCTCCTCAGCGGTCCAGAAGCCTTTGATTCGCGACCAGTCGATGCCCACGTCCGACCATCCCCTGCAAGCGTAGCGCGGGGGCTGCGCCAACGCAGAGCACGAGCGCGCCCGGAGCTAGTATCGAACGGCCTGCCGGAGCGCTTAACAAGCCGCGATGAGCTACGTCCGTAAGTTGGGTATGCATACCGCGTCGCACCGCGCAAGGCCCGGTCCATCGGGCATCTGAACTGGTTGTATAGTGCCGGTTTATTTACTTTCTGAGGACGTTGCCCGTGCCTCCGTCGTACGGTATGAACGGACGGGCAAGCTCGCTAGACATGTACACGCCTTCAGATGTGGGCTCGCGATTGGCGAAAGCGAAGGACGCTCCGGGTCGTCCGATGCGGTCTGCCGCCGCGCATGAGCAGTGGAGTCAACAAACGGCGTTCCCGAGCACCTCAGCGGCCGTCGGAACGCTCCAGCTTTGCCCCGGTACGTCCGTTTCCTATAATCGAACGAGGTGCAACACGGGCCATGACATGACGCGAATAGCCGATGACATCAAGCGCGAGACCGTGTTCCGATCGCGGGTCTTCGACGTCGAACGCCGGACCTACGACGCCGGCGAGGGCAAGACGAAGCTGCGCGAGTACGTGGTCCACCCCGGGGCCGTCGTGGTCGTCGCACGCCTCGACGACGGGCGATTCGTCATGATCCGCAACATGCGGCGGGCCGTCGACGAGGAGCTGCTCGAGCTCGCCGCCGGAACGCGCGAGGCCCCTGAAACGCCGGCGGAAACCGCCGCCCGGGAACTCGAGGAGGAGACCGGCTACAAGGCCGGGCGGATCGAGCCGTTCATCGAGTTCTTTACGACGCCCGGCTTCTGCACCGAACGGATGTACAGCTTCATCGCCACCGAACTGCAGGCCACCCAGCAGAATTTGCAAGGTGGCGAGCGGATCCGAGTGGAACTCATGGACGAGAAGCTCCTGCGGCAGGCTGTCTACGACGGCACGCTCCGCGACGGCAAGACGCTCGCCGTGCTCGGTGCCTATTTCCTGAGGAATTCCGACTGATCATGGGCTGGCAGGACCGCGACTACGCACGAGAGCCGCAATACGGCCCCCGACGCCCGATCGGCTACGGCGGCGGCTCCCTCCGCACCCGTTCGGTCGCCATCACCATCATCTGGATCAACGTCGTCATCTACGTGCTCTGCATCATGACCGCCGGAGCCGGTCGTCCAATCGAACATAGCCTGATCTTCGATCTCGGTGCGATGAAGGCCGAATTGGTGAACCACGGCCAGGTATGGCGGCTGGTGACCAGCGATTATCTGCACTGGAGCACCTGGCACATCTTCCTGAACATGCTCGGCCTCTACTTCCTGGGCCGCCCCCTCGAGCGCGTGTGGGGAGGCAAGAAGTTCTTCGCGGTTTACACCATTGCGGGGATCTTCGGCAGTGTCTTCTACCTTGCTTTGACCTGGACGGGATGGTTGCCGACCAACGCGGTCGCCGCCGGAGCCTCCGGCTGCGTCCTGGGTCTCCTCGGCGCAGCGGCCGTCCTGTTCCCCCATGCCGAGGTATGGATCTACTTCCTGTTCCCCGTCAAGATCCGCGTTGTCGCGATCGTTTTTGCTGGCATCTACGTGCTCAACATCGTCCAACAGGGCCGAAACGCCGGCGGCGACGCCTGCCACCTGGCCGGTCTGGCCTTCGGCGTGTGGTATGCTATGAAGGGCGACCGGTGGTGGGCGAACAAGGGGCGACGCCTGCTGTCCGGCTTGACCGGGCGATCGGGCGGGGTCTCAAGGCCGAAGTCCGGCGGCTTCCGTCAGCGAATGGAGCAGCGCCGAACCGACGCCGCCACCGTGGACCGAATTCTCGACAAGGTTCGTCGCGAGGGCATCGGATCGCTATCGGACCAGGAACGACGCGCCCTCAACGAAGCAACTGCGCGGCAACGAATGCGAGAGCGCGAGTCCGGCGACGACTGGTAGTATAAGAAAGGACGGAGGGACGGAGGGACGGAGGGACGAAGGCACGGAGGCGTGGGAGCGGGAAACGAAGCATCGGGGTCAACCCGCCGGAGCATCGCGGCGTGGGCAGCAAACTCGACAATCCCATCAACTGGTCGTTCAAGGTTGGACGCCTCTTCGGCATCGACATCCGACTCCACCTGCTCTTCATCTTCGGAGCACTCGTGCTCCTCGCCGCCGAGATCCGCGACGGCCTCAACTGGATCGCACTGCAGTACGCCGTTGGCCAGATCATCATGCTCTTCGGCATTGTTCTGGCCCACGAATTCGGCCACTGCTTCGGCGCACGCTTCACCGGCGGCGACGCCCGCGAAATCCTCATGTGGCCGCTCGGCGGTCTGGCCTACACCAGCCCCCCGCACACCGCGCGGGCCAACCTGATCACCGCCGCCGCCGGACCATTGGTCAACGTGCTCTTTCTGATTCTCACGGGCGCGTTCGTGCTCGTCTGGCTGGGCACGCCCGCCGCTCTGCCTCTTAACCCCTTCAAACCGTTTGTCACCGCCGCCCCCGTCATGTCAAGCCTCCACGACTGGCTGGTGATATTCTTCACGCTGAACCTGATCATCCTGTTGTTCAATCTCGCTCCAGTATTTCCGCTCGACGGCGGACGCATTCTGCAGTGCCTGCTCTGGCCCCCTCGTGGCTATCGGGACGCCACCAACATCGCATCCGGCATCGGCATGGTCGGCGCCATCGCCTTCGGCGTGATCGGACTGTTCACGCGCGAGATCCTGCTCTTCGCCATCGCGTTCTTCGGATACTTTACCTGTTGGCAGCAGCGGCAGATGCTCAAAGCCGGCATGTTCGACGCCGACAACGAATTCGGATACGACTTCTCCCAGGGCTATACGTCGCTCGAACGCGGCGAGCCGCGCGCCGAGCGAAAGCCGTCGTACTGGGAGCGCCGCCGCGCACGCCGCGAGGCCGAAAAGGCTCGGCGCGAGGCGCAGCGCAGGGAAGAGCATCGCCGTCTCGTTGACGAGATCCTCGTGAAAGTCCACCGAAGCGGGATTGCGTCACTGACGCCGAAAGAACGTCGGATTCTCGAGGAAGAGACCAATCGCCAGCGGACCCAGGGCTGACCTATTCCCCGCGAACGCAGGAGCATTCCCATGATCAGGCTGGCCCTCCTCGGAGCAACCGGACGCATGGGTCGCCGCACGCTTGCCCTCCTGCCTGAATACAACCGCTTCGAACTCACCACCGCCCTGACCCGCCCGGATGACCCTCAACTCGGCCACAAGGTTCACGCCGGCTCCAAGTCGGTCACGCTTGCTGCATCAACGGAAACGCCCTTCGACGTCCTGCTCGATTTTTCGATCCCTGCCGGAACAATGCCTTGGCTCGAACACTGCGAAGGAGCCGGCGCGGCCATGGTCATCGGCGCCACCGGCTACACGGACGCCCAATCGGGCCGAATTGAAAATGCCGCCAAGCGGATTCCAATTCTGAAAGCCGCAAACTTCAGCATCGGGGTCAACCTCATGTTGGAAATGGTCGGCCAGATCGCGCAGCGCCTCGGCGATGAATTCGACACAGAGATCATCGAGCACCACCACAGGAAGAAGGTGGACGCGCCCAGCGGAACGGCCATCGCCCTGGCCGACGCCATCATCGAAGCCACCGGCCGTGATCGGGAGCGCGACGTCGTATTCGGAAGAGCCGGGCAAACCGGCGAACGCCCGGCGTGTCAGATCGGCATTCACGCGATTCGGATGGGTGCGCTTGTCAGCCGCCACGAGGTCCACTTCGGCGGCCCGGAAGAATCGATCACCCTCTCCCACACCGCTCACTCACGCGACGTCTTCGTACGAGGCGCTTTGCACGCCGTCGCGTGGATTCATGGTAAACCGCCAGGCCTATACCGAATGCGGGATGTGGTATCGGCATTATAGGATGGTTGTACACAATAGAGGGGACAGAAATCAGAAGACGGGCGGGCGCGCATGTGCCTCTTTCGGGCGCGAGACTCCGGACCGCTCTGTTTCATCGGGCCGGTGGATTTGGCGGCGGCAGTGTGACGCCCGTCGAGCCGAACTTCTGTTGGAAGACGGCGAAGTCCTTCAGGTCGATGTTTCCGTCGTAGTTCAGGTCGGCGTTGCCTCGGAGAGCGTCCAGGATCTGCGTTTGCCCGTTCGCCAAGTTGTCCTGGTGCTGCCGGGCGTCGATCTCGACTTGCAGCGTCAAGCAGAACTCCAGTTTGCTGTTTACGGCGTGGGCGATGTAAAATTCTGATTGGCTGAGCGCTTCCAGAACGGCGGCAAATTTCTTCGGAAAGTTCTCCTTATAGGTGATGTGCGCGTAGCCGTGCACGCCGGCATCGGCGGACGCGCTGGTTTCGCCGAGGGCCTCCAGGATTTTCGCGACCACCTTCAGGGCGATGGCTCTGGCGGTGTTGCGAATGACGATGATCTCGAAGGCAAGCGGCGTTTCGGTCATCGCGGTGCAGATCGGAGTGCCGGGGCGGTCGGCCGACAGGGCGCGGTTTTCGGCGGCAAATACGTCCTGGATCAGATCCTGATCGGCGTGGAGCTCGGTCAGGAGATTGGAAAGAGCCCCGAGCAAATCGCCGTTGTCCGCTTGCAGAGCGCGGTGCAGGGGGAACAACACCCTTCCCGGCAGGTTTTCGATCAGGTCCCGCATGCGCTGAAAATCGAGTTGAAGCTGGTTGAGCCCGGTCATGACGAAGATCCCGTTGCCACCGGACTCGATGTTGAGAAGAAGCGACATGAGTTCCTGCCGGAAGGGTTTGCACGACGCAGGCGAGCAGGCGTTTGGCCCCTCGGTAAAGGCGTTGAAATCCTCGCCGGCGAGCTCGTCGGTCACGATACGGTCCAGGTCGGCCAGGGCCCCCTCGACCGCCGTGCGCAATTGACCTGTCAATGCAGCCGCACCGTCACGGACGCCCTGACGTACTTCTTCCGCGGCGTCCCGCGCATCCGTCGTCCGGTTGACCGCGGTGTCCACGCGAGTCGAAACGCGGTTGAGGAGTTCCCACGTGCACGGGATGACATTCTGCGGGCAGAGGACCGGATCGCACTCCTGTGGGCAGCCCGATCCACATACGCCCGGTGTGCAGCCGGCGTTGCATTCGTTGCCGCCGCAGGTCGGAAGGCAGAGTGCGTTCGTCGGGCACTGAACCGGATCACATCGATTGGGACAGCCCGCGTTGCACGGACTCCCGCCGCACGCCACCTTGCAATCGGGATCTCCGCACTGCCCGGTGCAGAGGTTTTGCGGACAGGTGGCCGGATTGCATTCCTGCGGGCAACCGGGTCCGCAAACGCCCAGGCTGCAGCCGACATTACACGGACTTCCTCCGCATTGCGTGGCGCAGGTCGGGTTGCCGAAACACCCTGCGGAACATCGGGCCGCGGTGCTGCAATCAGGATCGTTGCACACGTCGGCGGGGTTGCAGAGGCCTGCCGCGTCATTTTCGGCCTGGGCGAGGGCGCACGGCGCGAAGGAAAGAGCACCCAATAACTGCACTATGGTAAACAGAACCGTTGCGTTTCGTGGATGGGCGATCTCCGATCTGCTTTGGGCGATGTTGGTCATAGGTCTGACTCGTCGGTCGGTTTCGGCGCTTCGAGCTTTTGGTGGAACAGCGAGTAGTCGTTCAGGTTGGTGTTGCCGTCCTGGTCGAGGTCGGCGTTGCCCCGGATGGCGTCCAGGATTTGCGCTTGCCCGTTCACCAGGTCGTCCTGGCGCTGCTGGGCATCGATCTGGACCTGCAGCATCAGGCAGAACTCCAGCTTGCTGTTGACCGCACGGGCGATGTAGAACTCCGAATCGCTGAGCGCTTCGAGAACGGCGGCGAACTTCTTGGGGAAGTTCTCCTCATAAGTAATGTGCACGTAGCCGTGGACGCCGGCGTCGGCGGAAGCGGTGGTTTCGCCCAGGGCCTCGAGGATCTTCGCGATCACCTTGAGGGCGATTGCTCTGCCGGTATTGCGAATGACGATGTTCTCGTAAATGAAGGGCGTTTCCGTCATTGCGGTGCAGATCGGGGTGCCGGGGCCGGCGGCCCTCGGTCTTTCACTTTCAGTTTCGAATACGTCCTGGACGAGATCCAGGTCGGCGTCGAGCTCGGACAGCAGATCGGAAAGTGACCCCAGGAGATCACCGTTGTCCACTTGCAGAACGCGGTACAACGGGAACAACACCCTTCCCGGGAGGTTTTGAATCACGCCTCGGATGCGCTGAAAATCGATTTGAAATTGGTTGAGCCCGGTGACGACGAAGATCCCGTTGGCGCTGGATTCGAGATCGAGAAGGAGCGAGAGCAGTTCCTGCCGGAAGGGTTCGCACAAGGAGGCCGAACACGAGTTCGGACCGTCGGTAAAGGCGATGAACTCTGTGCCGCCGAGCTCGTCGGCGACGATACGCTCCAGGTCGGCCAGGGC
Organism: uncultured Phycisphaeraceae bacterium; assembly: GCA_964574815.1. GTDB lineage: Bacteria > Planctomycetota > Phycisphaerae > UBA1845 > UBA1845 > CAZNPL01. Next base: position 5,333 of record CAZNPL010000018.1, on the reverse strand, counting down.
GCCGTCGATGGCCGTGCGCAATTGGCCTGTCAGGGCGCTGACTCCATCGCGTACGCCCTCGCGCACTTCCACTGCGGCATCCCGCGCATCCGTCGCCCGGTTGACCGTCGTGTCTACGCGACTTGAAACGCTGTTGAGGAGATTCCAGATATCCTCGTTCGTGATGCCGCCGGATGTCGCGGGACTTGTGGCATCCGCTTCATTCGCGCTTCCAGTCGCGGGCTTTGCGGCTTCCGTTCTTTGGTCTGGGGCCGACTGGGCGGACGCGTGGTCGGCCATTGCCGCAAATGCGACCAGACATGCCAAGCCGGCCGTACGTCTTATGGATTGAATCAACATTCGTTTGACTCCTCGATCCTCGTGAGGATGGATGGGCGTGGTCCTGTTCGGTTCACCGGCGGTCGGCTTGAAATCGCGACCGTCCGGCCTTCCGAGGGCAGGCCCGCGCATTCTGGCCCCGACTCGACAACTGCGCACGGCTACGGCCGGTCGCCGGGATTCAATGACATTTCCGATGTGTACCCGTGCCCGAACAAGCAATGGTTTATCGTAGTGGTTCAGCGGCGACGATTCAAAGCGAAAACGCAGCGCGGCCTTTGGCCGCAATCCAAGGGAGGGACGGAAGGACCCGCCTGAGGCGGGCAGGCTCCGGGACGGAGGAAGAGGCTCCTCGCGCGATGCAAGCTGCTGCCAACGATGAACTTACGTGCGCAGGATGAGGAGAATCTTCGCGGGCGGGGAAGAAACTCGATGTTTGTAGCATGAAGGTGAAGTCAGCCGGGGCGGGGGCACACGCCTGAAACTTCATTGTTTCGGCCTTCTCCGGACTTTTGTCTCGTTTTTTTGCTCAAAATCGAACGCCAACTGCCCATCTCTGCTGGACGAATTCCCCGCCGGTTTGCGTAACGCCTCCGGCGGGCGCAGGCGTTGCAGGCCAAAGCGGCGGACTGAAACCGCGAAGAGGCGGCGGATGCTGTCCCAGTAGGCGCCCTGGCCGGTCATCCGGCAGCCGAAGCGCGAATCGTCGAGCCGGCCGTCGCGGATGTCGCGGATGCGGTTCTCGATCCGTTCGGCGCGCATGGGGAGTTTCTGTCTCAGTCGTTCGAGGAAGACCTTTTCGGTGGAGCCGGGGAGACGCAAGGCTTGATAACCGGCCGAGTACGCTCCGGCGGCGACCGCACGCTCGAGGATCGGCGGGATGTCGCGGTCGTTCAGGCCCGGGATGAGCGGTGCGACGAGGATGCCGACCGGGACGCCCGCTTCTCGGAGGCGGCGGATGGCCTCGAAGCGGCGGCTCGGCGGCGGTGCGTGTGGTTCGATGAGCCGGGCATCGGCGTCATTGGCGAACGGTATGCTGAGGTAGACCGTTACCCCGGCGCGTTTGTCGAGCGCTCGCAGCAGATCGGCGTCGCGAACGACGAGGTATCCTTTCGTGACGACGACGGCCGGGTTAGCGTGGTCGCGGCAGACTTCGAGGCATTGGCGGGTCAGACCCCAGACGGCCTCGAGCGGCTGGTAGCAATCGGTGATGCCGGAGAAGTTGACGGACTCGCCCCGCCACGACGGGCGCTGAAACGCCTGGCTTAGCAGTTCGGGGGCGTTGATTTTGACGACGAGGCGGGTGTCGAAATCGGTGCCGGCGCCGAAGCCGAGGTATTCGTGGTAGGGGCGGGCGTAGCAATAATCGCAGGCATGCTGGCACCCGCGGTAGGGGTTGGCCGACCAGCGGAAGGGCAGGTCCGGGCTGTCGTTTTCGGAGACGATGCTGCGGGCGGTCTCTTCATAGACTTCGACCGCGACCGGCGGAGGCGGCTCGAGCCACTCGTGGTACTGGCTTTCGTAGGGATTGGGCGGATTGGCCACGCGTCGCATGGGAACTCCGTCGTCCGTTTCCAAACTTCGAAGCGCAGAGTTTATTAGGTATTTGTTAGGAAATCAAGGCCACTCACCGACCTGAAAGGCCTCCGTAGCACACGAATCCGGCCCAGTTGGCAGGGTGAGAATGGCGGGGCGCTCCGATCAGAGAGAGCTTTGCCCGGCGCAGTGCCTCGGCCGGTGAGCCGACGTCAGACTCAGACGGGAATTGCATGGCGTGAAACGTAGCGGAGGTGATTTCTTGGGCGTCGGCGTCCGAAACGTCCCACAGCGTGCAGATGACGGCCTCGCTGCCAGCGACGAAGAACGCCCGTGCCAGGCCCGTCAACCAATCGCCGTCGACAGGGGACCCGCCCAGCCCCTGGCACGAGCTTAACACGACGAGTTCGCATCCCAAGTCAAGCTCTGCGATTTCCCGTAGCGAGAGAATACATGCCGCCCGATTCAGCTTGGTCGGCCGAAACGGCAGGCCGTTCAGGTCACCGACATCCGTGGAACCTGGGGGATCGATTGCGCCAATCCCATCCCGCGAAGGCGGAGTAGGCGACCGATTCGAACGCCCGGTTGCCTCTGTCCGGGTCATCGCGCCCGTTTCCAAGTCGTCGACATACGGCGGCGAGAGCACCAGGCCCGTGTCGAAGGGCCGCTCCGGTGCCAGCAGGGTGTGTGTGGCGAAATGCAGGTACCGAACCCCAGCGAGGACGCGCGTCCGACTTGCTTCAAGAAGAACGTCCTTGGCCGTTTGGCCGTCTTGCTTGTAATCGATGAACGTGCGGCGCCGCTGAGCAGGGAAACTCCCGGCGGCACTCTTGATCTCATCCTCAGCCATGGGCAGCGGAGCGAAATCAAGCCCGCGGACGGACCGGAGAACCTCCTTTACCGGGTCGACCGGAGCTGGTGGCGCCTTGAGATCGCCTGAACGAAACCGCGTGGACGCGAATCCCCAGTAATCGGACTTCCAGTTTCTGCCCCGCGGTCTGCGGCTGATGTGCTCCAGGACAGTGGCCGACGGGGCGTAAGAGATTACCTTTCGACTTATCAGCAGGCCCGTTTTCCAATCATCGCCGGCCATGCGATCGACAAACGTCTCGAAAGGAATCTCTCGCAGCACACCGTCGGCCACAATCACCAGGTGGGTAGACTCGCGAATCCGCCCCGCAACCGGCCGAATCAGAGCGTCATAGAGCCAGGTCGCGGGTTTGATCCACGACTCGTCACGAGGTGCGGTCGGCAGTAACGCCTGTCTCAATGCCTCGGCGTTCTCTTCGATCTGATTAACGGCTGCATCGATACGTGTCAGATGCGCAGAATCCGCGGTGACCACCCAAACCCACGCGCCCCGCTCGGTCAGCATGTATTCGAGCAACGCTGCGCCCTTTGGTAGCCACGCGGCGTTTTGAATCTCGTGTATTGTGACCACCTTCCCGGCCAGGTCCCTGGTTTTTCGGATTGCCTCCAAGTCGCCCCGATCACGGGCGGCGGCCATCTCGCTGTCCAGCCGGCGCATGGCATCCAGCATGGCCCGCCCCTTGGAGCGCTCCGCCCACTCGAGCGACGCTTCGACCGTGCGCCGGTCGAACGAGGCAAGTCTGCCATCCTTCTGGCTGCCAGCGTCGGACCGGCCCTGCCCGATCCTGATGACCAGTTCGGCCGCGCGGCGGTATAAGTCAGCGTACTGACCGACGAAGGTTTGCTTGTTCACATCGAAGATCAGGTTGGCCCGTCGCTGCTCGACGATGGCGATGGCTTCCTTGAGCCGATCGAACGCGGCCTGCAATTGCCCAAGCTGCTCCAAGGCTCTGCTGGCGAGATCGAGCAGTTCAACGCGTTCGGGAGGGCTCGTGCCGTACTTTTCCAAACACCTGCTCGCCCACTTCAAGGATTCAGCCGGCCGGCCACGACCCAACGCAAGGAACGCCCGTTCGCGATCAACCCAAAGGTCGAGGTTCTCCCGAAAGAAAGGGGCAGAGCCCCACGTCGTCAACTCCGCCGTTTCGAGGGCGTGTTCTGCCTCAGAAAACTGCCCGTTGAGCCGACAAGCGCGTGCCAATCCGCAATAGAGTTCGCGCAGTGTGTTCAGTCGAGGCGCGATCTCGTCCAGCACTCCTCGTACGTCATCTCTGCGGACGGTCTCCGCCCACCCACGGCTTGCGGCCACATGAGCCAGTTCAGGATAGATGCCTATATACTCAGCGACCTCAATCGGTTCGATCTCACGTACCAGGGACTGTTGCGCGCTTACGGAATCGAAGAACCGTCCCTCCCTTTGATCGATTCGGGCCAGACGGTCCGTATCTTCCCTTGCGGTTTCCTGTCTAGTCCGTACGCGGCCTATGATCCAGTTCGTCAAATCTCTCGCGGACTTCGTCGCTCCGATTGTGAAGTACGTGTCGGCGATGTCGCGGAGGATCATGTCTTCGACTTGTTGAGTGTAAAGGTCCATACCAGGACGTGTGTCCGCCGTCGGGCGTCGGCGCAGGCTTTCCCTGGCAAAAAGAATCGCTGTATCATAGTCGTCAATTGCCTGCTCCGCGAAACCACGAAACCGCGCCGTACGCCCGGCGTGGCGCTGGAACTCATACGGAAACTGCCACCACGCCTCCCGATCCCCAATCGAATCCAGGTTCTCCAGACAGAGCACCGCCATTTCCAAAGCCCACTCGTATTCGGCTTGCAGACCCTCTTCGTCCAGGCCGTCAAACCTCTGTAGGTCCAATTGGGAAACGGTCTCGTGCGTAGCCTGGTCGAGCGAAGCGTTTGGGTAGCTCTGCCCATGAGTTGGACGCGCGGTGCAGCAAAGCGCGAGGCTTACGCAGGTGATGAGCACCGGCACTCTTCGACTTGTTTGCACTTGTCTCATCCGTTCTGCCGGATTCGGCCGGCGCACAGGGGAATTCGTTGTTTCCCCACCGAGGGCGCCGCGTGCGTCCACGACCGTCGCGAATCCATTGTATCGATCCATCACCTCACGGACATGAACACTGGTCGTGGCCAGCGATGGCGTCGAGCACCGCGAATGCATCGAGCACATTGACCGTATCGTTACCGGCGCACGGTTCGGTGTCGGCGTTCACTTTGTTGCACTCAGGGTCGACCGGGTTGCCCGCGATCAGATCCAGGATACAGAAAATGTCGAACAGATTGACGGTACCGTCGCCATTGACGTCCCCGTAGAGTCTGGGTGTGTTGTGACACACCAAGCTAGCGCACTCGTCGTACGTGCAGGCGCTGGAATCGTCGCAGTCTGCGACATCCACGCAGAGGTCGACGGGGCCGTCATAGACCCTGACTTCATCAATATCGCCATCGAACTTCAGACTGTATTGCCCCTCAGTATACGCGCCGATGCGGAACTGCTCCGGATGCCAGTCTCCATACGGTGGGACCGTGACTTGCTGCTGCTCTAGCCCCTGATCAAGCGTGATTGGTTCGCTTGATTTCAAAAAAGTACTCGAAAT
>CAZNPL010000017.1:0-124407 GCA_964574815.1 uncultured Phycisphaeraceae bacterium | reverse complement strand
CCTGAAGGTATCGAAAAGGCGGTTCAAGCCTCGATGCTGCTCAACTTGGGCTAGCTTCCAAGTCGGTGCAACGTCGTACGCTGCAAGGTAGGCTCCGCCCGCCGCCTTGTCCGCTGGAGAAACAAGCTAAATATCGTCACGAAGGCGTTTTCGAAGATAGTGCACCGGAACGTCGCGGACATAGCCGGCGCGCTCCAGCACGCGTGTGGAGACTTCGTTGTCCGTCTCCGTAAGTGCCGCGAAGATCTCGATCCCTTGTCGTGCCAGCGCCTTCTCGCATGAACTTATCAACTGCTGCGCGATGCCCCGCCGTCGTCGATCCGGGTGAACCGCCAAGCGATTGATCCAGCCCTTACGCCCGTCGTGCGTGCCGAGAACGGTGCCGACGATGACACCGTCCAGTTCGGCCAGAAGGTAAGTCGTTGGGAAGTGCCGGAGCTGCTGCAGGAACGGCTCCCTGGCATCGCGGCCTCGGAGGCGGACCGACAGGTCGCTGTCGCGCCATAGCTGCACGATTGCGTCGTAGTCGGCCGGCACGATGCCGCGAATGGTGAGCCGTTCGCTCATGCCGCGGTCGCTCCCGATTCAACGGGCCCGTAGTACAAGATCAGAACCTGCGCCAGGTTGAAGACGACGTGGGCGACGATCGCGGGTACCAGCGAGCGCTGCCACCACGTCAGTGCTCCCCAGAGCACTCCAATCAGGAACAACGGCACGACGGTGATCGCCTGTTGCGTCGGCATGTGAGGCGCGGCAAAGAGCAACGCACTCAAGATGACGGCCGCGGAGATGCTCCCCGTCGCTCGGCGCAGTCGCGTCAGAAGGAATCCACGAAAAATGACTTCTTCATACACGCCCACGACCAGAAAGACGCCGCACAGAGTCACGGGGCGCAGTCTTGGAACGTGCTCCATGATCCGCTCCCGGTTCTTGACCAGTTCTTCCGCCCACTCCGGCGCGGCCAACGAGAATACCAGATACACCAAGAGCAGGCTCGCCCACGCCCCCAGCACGCCCGGGATGCCGAGCAGCCCCTTGAGTGGCCAGAGGTGGCTCGTCAGGCCCAGGGAGGAGAGCGGCTGTTCGCGAAGACGCGCAATCATCATCGCGCCTGCCATGGTGAGCAGTCCCCAAACCAGGGTAAAAGCCAGATTCAGGCGGCTCGAAAGCTCACCCGTATCGGACGACGAGTCTCGTGCATCCGGCGGTGCAACAAACAGACCGACGACAAGGGACATGAACACGTAGGTGGAGCCCGCCCAGAAGATCAGCCAGAAGATGTCCCAACGCGCTGACGTCTGATCCTGGTTGCGGAGGAGCATCGGGTCACCCGTGCCCTCCGACCCGTCCAGCACCGGCCGCGCCGTCGGCACGGAAGGCTCGCCCCTCGCTTGGCTAAACTCATCGTCGTAGCCCATCGGCCCGCAAACCTCCCGGCCCTGCGACCGTCAGTCCGACGTCGCCGGCCGCGCTTGAACTCGCGCGTCTCGAACGGCCTTCGAACGCGCAGCCTATCCGCTGGCGTGCGTCACGTCACGACACGCGGATGCGGCGTTTCGATTGCAGACACTCCTTTTGATTTGTAAGGTGTGTGATACTCCGGGCGGGGCGATTGTGAGGGCGTTCCTGGCGCACCCTATATTGGTTTTTCTCTGCGGCTCAGCAGGAATCCCGTGCTCCCGCATCGGGCGAATCGCGGACGGGTCGTCGATTCTGCGACGCACCCACACTTGCGCTACCGGAATCGCGATGGTGGTCCGCGACCCGTTCGTTGCCTTACAATGACGGGTCGATCTAGTCGGAGAGAAGGCGGGCCGTGCGAAAGGATCTCCATCATGGCCGATGTGCTGGACCGTGCGCTTCAGGAACGGATCGATGATGCCGTCAAGCTCGTACGCGAAGTCAGCATGCAGACCGACCCACAGGAGCTCGTTCGCCACTACGGCGCGCGTGTTCGGAGACTTTACCCCTCGGCGGCATCGGTCTCGCTCAGTCGCCGCGATCTGCAACAGCCGCGCTACCGCATCACGCGATCTGATCGATGGAGCACTCCCATCAATCCCTGGAGAGAGAAGTTTCGTTTACCCACCTTCGAGGGCGGACTTTTCGCGGAACTCATCTACGGAAACGAACCGCGCGTGATTTCAGATTTCACTGTCGCCGATGACGAGCCGGCGGCCGAATACCTCGAGGGCATGCGGTCGCTCGTCGCCTTGCCACTGTACGACAAGGGAGAGTCGCTCAACATGGTCGTACGGCTTTGGCGCGAGCCCGACGGCTTCGATCTCGAAAACCTGCCCGACCAGATCATCATGAGTAATCTGTTCGGCCGAGCAACGCATAACCTCGTTCTCGCCGAGGAGCTTCGTGACGCCTACGAAGCGCTTGACGCCGAATTCCGGGCGATCGCCGAGATCCAGCGGTCACTCCTGCCGACCAGCACGCCCGAAGTGAGGGGGCTCGAGGTCGCCGCTCACTACGAGACCGCCCACCGAGCCGGCGGCGACTACTACGATTGCATCAATCTGCCCGACGGGCGGGCCGCACTGCTGATCGCCGACGTCAGTGGCCACGGGGCTGCCGCCGCAGTCGTGATGGCCCGCATGCACGCAACGCTTCATGCCTATCGCGCCGAGCTCGACCGGCCGGCCGAGGTGCTTCGCTTCATCAACAACCAATTGCTGGTTCAATGCGCTCGCGTGCTTTCGACGACGACCTTCGTCACAGCGTTCTACGGCGTCTACGACCCGGCCAACCGGACGCTCACCTACGCCTCCGCCGGGCATAACCCGCCTCGCTGGCGGAACGGATCCGGTCACATCAGTTCCATCGCCGGCGCCCGAGGGCTTCCCCTGGCGATTGACTGCGGCATGACCTACGAGGAGGCTCGCCTGGAGTTGTCGCCCGGCGATGAGATCGTCCTTTACACCGACGGGATTGTGGAGGCGGTCAATCCGTATGGCGACATGTTCGGCATCGAACGGCTGGACGACGTGCTCCTTCAGTCGCATCCATCGGCGATCGCAGCGGTCGAGCAGATCGTCCGGACCATCGACGGTTTTCGCGAAGATGCACAGACACGCGACGACCGAACGCTGCTTGTCCTCAGGGTCAAACCGTAGCCTCATGCGGGAGCCGGGCCGGAATCGTAGGGGGCCGCGCGCGACTTCCTCAGCGCCGCGAGGTAGACGATGCTGCCCAGGACGCATGCCCCGCCCGCGAACGTGGACCAGTGCGGCACCTCACCTCGAAGCATCCAGACCCATACGGGGTTCAAGACCGCTTCGATCAGGATGATCAGGATGGCCTGCTGCGCCGTCACCCGTGCCAACGCCATTGAGTAAAGCACGTAAGGCAGCCCGAACTGCACGACCCCCATCACGATCAGCCATCCCGCTGACGGCCACGACACGCGCGCGGTTCCGGTCAAAACGGCCACGGCCAGTAGAAGCACCGCGGAACCCCCGCACGTCAACCAGACCAGCACCAATGGATGCACGGCCCGCACGCGGCGAAACAAGACCGACTGCACACCGAAGACGACGCCGCTGGCCAGCCCGATCAGGAGCCCCCGCTGCCCCGGCTCGTACTGCGCAAGGAAGATGACAGCCACCCCCACCAGCGACAAACCCAGCGCCATGTGCTGTCGCGCCGTCGCCTTCTCGCCTGTGATGAAAGGAGCGCACACGAAGACCCACGCCGGGGCCGTGTACTGCAGGATGATGGCGTTGGCGGCCGTCGTCAGTGTCGTCGCGATGACGAAGGTGGCGCACATGCCGGTGAATGCGAAAACCGTCGCCACTAACCATCCCGGGTTTTCAATCGGTGCCAGCCGGCGCACGGCGAGCGGAGTGAGCACTGCACAGGCGAAAAGCGACCGATATGCCGCAATGGACCAGCCGCTGACGTCTGCGTCATGAAGCGTCTTGATGAACAGCCCGTTGAGGCTCCAGAGGACGGCCGCCGTCAACAACAGCCCCACGCCGAGCCAGTCGCGGCCACGCCGATCGCCTCCTGCGTCGGTCACGGCGACGCCGCCTCCGAGGCGGACGCCAGCAGGCGGCACAGATCATCCTGCAAGCGTTTGTAGGGGGCGCTGCCGCCCTTGAAATCATTGAAGATGATTGCAAACGCGTAGGTCCGATCGGCAGGGCCATCCACGTAACCGCTCAGCGCTTTCACTCCCCGCAGCGTCCCGGTCTTCCCGATGACACGAGTTCCCAGATCGCGCATGCGACGCCGAAGCGATCCTTCTTCACCGGCCACCGCCAGGTTCCGCCTGAACAGGTCCCCGTGCGGATGCTCGTGCATGACGCGCAGCACGTTGGTCAGCATTGCAGCCGTCACGCGGTTGCCGCGGCTCAGACCCGATGCATCGTCGACAATCAGGCCGGCCCGCTCGATTTCGTGCCGGTCCAGGAATGCCTCGACAGCCGCCGCGCCGCTCTTCCAGCTTCCCACCGGCCGCTTCGCGCCGCTCTTCTCCGCGTGCTCGTAACCCATCCGTTTCATCAGACATTCGGCGAACATGTTCTGGCTGTTCTTGCCCACGCGCGCGAGGACGTCGCCGATTGGCGTTCGATGAATGGCCACGACTTCCACATCAACCGGTAGCACCCCGTCGGCCTGCCGCACCCGGCGGCGTACTATGTCGCCGCGGATCTGCACCCCCGCCCGCCGAAAGACGGTCAGGCAAGCATCGGCGAAAAACATACCCGGGTCGGAGACGGGTGCTGGGGCCAGCGTGGCGCGTGAGCCGCATTGGCCGCTGAGGATGAAACCCGATCCGTCCGGATCGCGCGCAATGATGGGCGTACCCTTGGGGGCCGTTCTCGCCCGATTGACCAAGTCCAAGTGCGTCAGCGGCGGGTTGACGCTCCAGATCACCGGATCGCCGAGCTGTTTGCTCGGCCAAGCTGTGATTTCGATGCAGTTGGTGGCAAGGTTGAGCGCGCCTACGGGTGCGCCGTACCACTTGAGCAGATCCCTGGGCTCCCAACTGGGATGGGTCGGGCGGTCGTCGAAGATCGATTCATCCAGGATGAGGTCGCCCGCAATCTGGGCGTAGCCGGCCCGCTTCAGGGCGTCGGCCCATCGTTCGAACACGTCGGTAATCTCGAACCCGCGCTGTTTGCAGAGCCGGGGGTCTCCGATTGCCGGATCGCCGTCGCCCACGATCACGAGGTCATCGCCGCGCACGCCGAGGACGGTCCGGAATTCGAAGTATGGTCCGAGCAGGTCCACCGCCGCGGCCATCACGAGGAGCTTCTGATTGCTGGCGGGAATCATTGGCGCGAGCGACCTGTGACCGAAGACGCGCTCGCCGTCGGTGAGGTCGTACACCTCAACGCCGTAGGTCGGGGACGGCCCGGGCGCCGACGCGAACAACGTTCGGACGCGCTGCTCCAGCCCGTCCCCCAGCGCCGGTGCGCGGACCGGCAAGACCAGCGCTCCGGCCAATAGTGTCCAGCGGATCGTCACGGACATACTTGAGGCGCTCCTTCGCTGCTCGGCGTAGTCAATCCGCCCACCACTTCGACCCACGCATCATAGCCCGGAATCATCGCCGGGCCACCGGTCCGGCGGCCCGACGCGGGGGGCAGGTGGAGCAGGCGGCCGGGCACGCCGAGCGACCCGGCAAATGCGTTTTTCGAGGACCTTGACACGGCCGGCCCGATTGATAAAGTCTTGCGTCCGGCTAAGGCAAAGTGCGAGCCTGAGCCTGCAGGCAGGGGCCGTAGCTCAATTGGTTAGAGTACCGGACTGTCGATCCGGTGGTTGCGGGTTCGACTCCCGTCGGCCTCGATTCTCAAGCCGCTGTGACTTGATGAGTTACAGCGGCTTTCCTTATTGACCACGGCATTCCCGATGCAATAGTCCGGGGCTGGCGGCTCGCGCGACGCAACCCTGCAGGCTGACTCGAGGCGACGGTTGACTGCCGAATCGAGGCCCCCATTAGCCATAAGCGAGAACGACAATCCCCACCGCTTCCGGCTCAAGAGCAGGACGAGCAGCCCGCCCCATATTCAGCCATGCCGAAGACCGGCCGCGACCACCTGCCACAGGTGTACGATTCGACGGGCATCTATTGCGGTTCCTCGTCCGGTTTTGAAAGAGGAACGTATGCCTTGAAAGCCCGCCAGCGGGGGAAATTCCCTAAGTTACTGTTCGGAAACGGCCGTTAACCCTTGCAGTCCAACGAACGGCCGGCGTTCCGCCGAGCCTCGGCCGCTGTTGCCATTTGGAATACCCAGCGCGTGCTGGACCCTGCCTGGAATACTGACGACTCTAAACGCCCTCGGGGAGACAAACCATGACCAACCCAACTCACAGCTCATCTGAACAAGGCAGCGATACGACGTTTGCAACCAAGTGCGGCGCCAACGTTCCGTTCGACTCGATTCAGGATGCCGGTGCCTACATCTGTAACTGGAGTGGACACCTGCTGCGCGTGCCGCCGGACGGCGTCCGGCCGGGGAGAAGCCCGTTGATCAACATGGTCGGCTGGGACCCTCTGTACGTGACAAAGATCAGCGACAACCCATTCATCACGGTGACCAAAGCCCGTATGCAGGCGGCCAACTTCGATCTCCCGGTCAACTTCTGACACAAGAACATCGACACCCCGGGCCAACGACGGTCCGGAGAGCAGGCAGGGCCGATCGACGCGTACGGACGAACGGCGAGGCGAACGTCGCCCCGCCGTTTTGTTTGCTCGAAACGGGGAACAGACGGCTGGAGTGGGCAGGATTCCGCCCCCGATGTATGGTTACGGCTGGATTCGAGCGGGCCGTTTCGTTAGGTTGCAGTCGGGTGGCCCCGTAGAGGGACCTTCGCCGGCCGTGAGACGCAGCGCATTCGGTGGCGCGGGGCGCAAGAGAAGTCGGTTCAGGGGGTGAAACCATCGTCGCAGACTGTGGAGACTTCGGTCCCGAGGACGGCCTGAACCACCCCAGCGTGGACAGCGCGGAGCATGTTCAGCACGAGCCGGCGACCCTGCCGTCCTCCGACCGGCGACCCGAGCGTGCTCTGCCGGCGTGGGACAAAAGTGTAGACACCCTGCACATCAGCGCAACCTACCTCAGGGAGATCGTCGACCGGCTCTCCGGCGTCGTCTATTCCTACGAAGTGGACGCCAACGGCCTGCGAAGCCTCGTGCACGTAGGGCCGGGCTTCGACAGGCTGGTCGGACACTCCATCGCCACCCGCATTGCGGCAGGGGATGTTGACGCCTACTTCGAGATGGTTCATCCCGACGATCTCGAGCTCATGCGAAGCAAAGGACAGTTTGAACCCGCCTTCGCGCAGCCGGTGGACCAGGAGTACCGCCTGAGAACCGGCTCGGGCACGTACAAGTGGATTCGTGCGCTGGCCAGCCCGCGCCGACTTGATAACGGCCGTCTGCGGTGGCTCGGGATGCTCATGGACGTCACCGAGCAAAAGCAGGTCGAACAGGACCTGAGAGTGAAGAATCAGGCCGTTGCAACTTCCATGACGCCGACGGCACTGACGGACCTGGAGGGCACAATCACCTACGTGAACCGTGCCTTTCTGGACGCCTGGGGCTACGAACATGAGGACGAGGTCGTCGGCAGGATGAATACGGAGTTCGCCCCACCTTCCAGCCGCATTGAGCAGGGCATGGAGTCAGTACGGACTTACGGCTGCTGGATGGGCGAGGATAAAGCGATCAGGAAAGACGGCACCATCTTTGATATTCAACTTGCCGCGTCGCGCGTCACGGACGCCGACAACCGGCCGTTGTGCGTCATGGCGTCGTTCGTGGACATCACCGAGCGCAAGCGTGCGGAGAAGGCGTTGCGCGAGAGCGAGGAACGGTTCCGCGCACTCTTCGAGCAGGCGGCGGACTCCGTCGTGCTGTTCGATCCGCAGACGGGCGCAATCGTCGAGTTTAATGAGCGTGCGCACAAGTCACTGGGATATACGCGCGAGGAATTCGTCAGGTGTCGCCTGGCCGACATCGACGTTGTGGAGTCGGCCGAGGAGGTGATCCGTCACAGCGCGGAGGTTGCGGTGCGGGGGGCGGACGTTTTCGAAACAAAACACAGAACCAAAAAGGGCGATATCAGGGATGTCCTCGTAACGGCCAGAGCCGTTTCGATAGGCGGCAGAACGCTCATCTCGGCCGTCTGGCGGGACATTACCAGCCGCAAGCGGGCGGAGAAAGCGCTCCAGTATCGAATCGCGTTCGAATCCCTCATTACCTCCATCTCGACGAAATTCATCAACCTCACGCCCGACCGCATCGACGGGGGCATACGGGACGCGCTGAAGAGCCTCGGCGATTTCGCGGACGTGGACCGCAGCTACGTGTTCATGCTCTCGGCCGACGGGACGCGCTTCAGCAACACCCATGAATGGTGCGCTCCGGGTGTATCCCCGGCGATCGATCGCCTGCAGAACGTTTCGCTTGATGTTTACCCCTGGTTCTGGTCGCGGATGAAAAGGCGAGAGACCGTGCACGTCCCGGACGTGAGCACCCTTCCCTCGGACGCGCACGCCGAGCGTACTGAATGGGGGCAGGAAGGCATCAAGTCACTGATCTGCGTGCCGATGGTGTGCGGCGGGACGCTGCTCGGCTTGGTTGGATTTGATTCGGTGCGGGAATGGAAGACATGGCCCGAGCAGATCATCGCATTGCTCAGAATCGTGGGTGAGGTGTTCGCCAACGCGCTCGAACGCAAGCGAGCCGAGGAGCAACATGAACAACTCGAGGCGCAACTTCGCCAGGCGCTCAAACTGCAGGCGGTCGGCCAACTCGCCGCCGGTGTCGCACACGATTTCAACAATCTGCTGATGGTCATTCTCGGCAACGTCGAGATGCTCCGCCGAATGCAATCAAGCAGTGGCGAGGGTAGGGGCGGCTCCGCCGGCGAAGCGTGGGACCTGATTCTCAGCTCGATCGAACGCGGAAAAACGCTCATTAACAAGCTCATGGAGTTCGGGCGCACGCAGTCCTCAAAACCGCAGTGGGTCGAACCGAATCAACTATTGAGCACAACGCTCGGCATGCTTCGAGGCCTGCTGGGGAAACACATCGACATTGACGAGGACCTGGCTCCCAGGGTGAAACGCATCAGAATCGACCCCGGCCAACTCGAACAAGTCATCGTGAACCTGGTCCTGAATGCACGTGATGCCATGCCTCACGGCGGAACCTTGACCATCCGGACACGGAACATCGCGATCGACGAGTCCTATGCCGCGTCCCATCCTGGCGCCGCTGTAGGTGCGCACGTGATGATTGGCGTGCAGGACGCCGGCAGCGGCATGGATGACGAGACGCGCGAGCGGGTATTTGAGCCGTTCTTCAGCACGAAACCCGTCGGCAAAGGGTCGGGGCTTGGATTGTCGGTCGTACACGGGATCGTCACCCAGGCAGGGGGCCACATCGAGGTGGAGAGCAAGCCGGGCGAAGGATCCGCATTCAAGCTGTACTTTCCCGCCGTTGAGTAAGGGATTGGTGCATCAAGATGCACCCTACGGTGCTCGGTCGGATCAGCTTGATTTCATCAGATCAATTGTTCTTCTCGGGTTGATCAGCAGGTACGTCATGCCGCCGCTTTCTTTCTTGTCGGCGCCCCGTTTGATCAGCGTGACGACCTCCGTTGGGCTGAGCGTCGGATCGACGGCCAAGATCTTGGCGGCCAGGTTGGCGACGTTCGGCGAGGCCATTGACGTCCCGGACATCTTCATGCGCTCGCCGCCGGGGACGTAACTCTCGACCTCGAAACCGTTGGCGTAGACCTGAACCGTCCGGCCGGAACTGGTGAACGAGGTCGGCTCGCCGGCCTGGTCGACCGCGCCGACGACCAGCAGGTTCGGCAGATCGAACGACGAAGGAATGTACTCGTCGAATTCGACGTCGTTGTCCGCATTGCCCGCGGCGGCCACGAAGAGAATATCGGGAGCGCTGCTGATGGCCTCGTACAACCCCTCCTTCTGCAGGGCGAAGACCTTCCTGGCGATCTCGCGCCGTTCCTCGGCGGTCTCACCAATGCCGTTCCGCTCCAGAGACTGCTCGGCGTCTTCCTGGGCTTCGCCCCAGCTCATGTTCACGACGCGTACGCCGTGCTGCGTGAAGTACTCGACCGTGTCGCGGCATTTCTGGGCGTCTCGCTCGCCCCACTCGACGGTCCGGGCCACCGGGATCATGCGATGGTCATAGCTGAGCCGGGCGATGAGCACCTCGGCCGCCGGATTGCCCTCGGTCATGATGCCGGCGACGTGCGTCCCGTGGGCGTAATTGCCGGCCAGGCTCAGGTCCTCGATGAAGCCCTTCACCTCGGCCGGTTCGAGGTCGGCGAGATGCTGCTTGAGGGCGGTCGCCTCGGAGCTGTGCACGGCCGCCTGGATATCCATGAACCCCTTCATGTGCTTCATCACCTGCGGCATGCGGTCGGCCGCGTCCCCGAGCGGATACAGCATGCCTGTGGTGCGGTTGGCGTGAATATCAAATGCAATTCCGTGGACGTCGTCGACGTATCCGTTCCCGTCGTCGTCCAGGTCGTTGAACAGCTCACCGGGATTAATGAAGACGCAGTCCGCGAACACCTTCGGATCGGTTCCTGAGTCCCACGCGGCCACCGTGACCGGAGTCAGGCGCTGATCGCTCGTCAGCGTGACCGCGCGATCGCTCCAGATGTCCGGCTTTACCGACTTATGGGCATCGATGTATTCCTGGTAGACGTCGATCATCTCGTTCTTCAGCGGCAGCCGCTCGGTGATCGTGACGTACATGCCGATCAGACCGGCGGCCTGGTCGGCGCTGAGCTCTCCGTTCTTTTCGTAGGCCACATCCATGTTGGCGTTGATAATGCCCATCAGGAGATTCTCGCTGAAGATCTCCATACGCCCTTTGCTCTCCTGGATGTCGTCCTGGACGACGTCCCAGGGAAGCTCGCCGACTCGGGCGGCCATTTGCCTCCGAAAGGCCTTTCGATAAGTCGGATCGCCGGCGTCCCATCCAACCTCGCGGCGGGCGGCGATCATGGCCTTGGTCGTCAGGCCGGTGGTGAGCCTGACCGCCTCCTTGTCCTCGAGCTGCTGGATCTGTGTGATGCGATCGAGGGCGGAATCGTAATCTCGGTTGATCAGATCGATGGTGAGCAGGGTCGAGTGCATACGTTGCAGCGTGGTCGAGTCGGCGATGTCGTACGTCCGGAGATCGGACTCGACGTCGTTGCGAACGTCGGCAGCCAGCGCGACGATGTGGCCGCGCTGCTTGACGACCAACGAGGGTTTATCCGCGATGGAATAGGTGTGCTGTGGAAGTTCGTCCTGCTTGGTTATCTTGATTTTCTCTGTCGGAGCGGAGCTCGACGTGCTGGCGCATCCGGCACAGAAGACGGCGAGGCAACAGCAGAGTGCAAAAAGGCGGCTGAGGATGGGGTATGTCTTCATGGCAGATCTCCTGAGGGATTCCGCGCCGCGTGGGCGACGCCGCGCGGCGCGTCGTCAACGGCCATAAGCCGCTTTACCGTCCCGAATCGTAACGATGGAGCATTGAGCCGGCAAACCGGCCATGTAAAATGGAGTAAGCCCCGTGTCCGGGCGCCCCGGGGTGGCCGGGGTCTAAGACCAGGGGAATTGACTCGATCAGGAATGAACCCCACCCTCGGGTCGCGAAGTCAGGTCGCTCGCGCCGGTCTGGTTCGATGCAAACAGCGGTTGTGCATCCAACGCGCCGACTTGACGATAGCCGTCTGACAGCCTGAAAGCCTATATCATGCCACTGCCCTGGGTGGAACGCCCTTGCATCGATCTCGACCTCGGGGTGCCGGTTGAAAACCGCTACGATCACGTGCCGCCTTCCGTTTTCGAGGAAGGTCGGCGCCTGGTGGATGCCATCATGTCCGAGGTGCCTCCCAGGTTCGGATTCATTGCCGACTTGATACGGTTTCGCACCGGTGGCCGGTTTCACTCCGAAGCGATTTCGCTGGCGCGCAAGGGCGGTACGGATTGGCGATCGGTAATAATCGGCAATGTTTCGTACGATCTGGCGACGGCATTCCTCGGCTGCTCGACGGCGGCGATTCCGACGCCCCACGGGCCGGTGGTCGCCCGCAACATGGACTGGTGGCCCGAAGACATCCTGGCCCAGACCAGCTATCTGATCCGTGCATTTCGTGACGGCGAGCTTGCCTATGCGAATGCCGGGTGGCCCGGCTCAATCGGAGTGGTCACCGGACTGTCGGGGCGCGGCTTCGGCGTTGTGCTGAACGCGGTGGGTGACGTTGCACGATATGACAAGCTGGGCTATCCGGTGTTGTTGCACATTCGCCGGGTGCTGGAAGATGCCGCGGGATTTCAGGAGGCGGTCAGCTCACTCTCTCAGCAGCGTCTGATGGTCCCCGGCCTGCTAACCGTGGTCGGGACCCACAACGATGAGCGCGTGGTGGTCGAACGTTCACCAAGAGGATGCGCGCTCCGTTGGGGCGAGGCAGACCAGGCGCTCATCGCAACCAATGACTATCGGAGCCTGTTTGCAGATGAGTCGGGCGACTGGAGCGAGCTTGAAGAGATGTGTTGCCCCCGCTACGAGGCCCTCTCGGCGAGTCTGCGCAACCGGCCGGTTGACGGCATGCCGGACGATGCTGAGTTACTTTACCGTCTGACGGATGCCAACGTCATTCAGGACATCACGGCCCAGCATGTCATCATGCACCCTCGGAGCCGCACCATTCGCCTTTACGTGCCACGTCGCCTCATCGCAAAGTGTCAGGCCGGCTGAAGGGAGCATGGGCTTTCCATGGGCGTAAGTTGCGCTGTCGCACTGTATCGGGTGAGACCATGACGGTTGACGAAAATGATCACACGACTGAAGCGCCTCCTACCTCGCGATGGACTGCAATTCGTCGCAACCGGGTGCTCAGAGTCCTGCGTGGCCTGTTGCTGATCTGGGTCGTCTGGTGCGCGACGCTGTTCTTCGCACAGGGGTGCTTGATCTTCCCGGGCGCGCTGCGTGCGGCGCCGGAAGCCGATCCTCCGGAGTCGGCTGAGGTCTGGTGGATCGATCTGGGCGGCGGAGAGCAGGTGGAGGCCTGGTTTCTGCCGGCGTCGGAGTGCGACGCGGAACACCCGTGCCCTGCGGTAATTTACTGCCATGGGAACGCGGAGCTGATCGACGAGGAGTGGAAATCGGCCATTGGGTACCACCGGCTGGGCTGGTCGCTACTGCTGCCCGAGTACCGCGGTTTCGGGCGTTCAGATGGATCGCCCTCGCAGGAGAACATTCGGGCGGATTTCGTGCGGTTTTACGATCGCCTCGTCCAGGAGCCCCGCGTCGATCCCAATCGCGTGGTCTTCCACGGACGATCGCTGGGCGGGGCGGTGGCGGCGGATCTGGCAGCCCACCGGAAGCCGGCGGCGCTGATCCTGGAGTCAACTTTTACCAGCATGGGTGCAATGGCCCATCGGTTTTTGGCCCCGGCGTTTCTGGCCAGACAGCCGTTTCACACGGAGCGGGTCGTGAGGGAGTTGGACGTCCCGGTGCTGGTCTTTCACGGCACGCAGGACAACGTTGTGCCGGTATCGCACGGGCGAAGCCTCGGCGAGTCGGCGAAGTACGGCTGGTATGTCGAGTACGACTGCGGGCACAACGATCTGCCGCCTCCGGAGCGTCGGCGCGAGTATTGGGCGGCGATTGAATCCGTACTCACACCGGTTCCGCCGGAAGGCGGGGACGAGATGCGCTGACGGATCGATTTCGTTTGCGCAAGTAGAAAGGCGTACCCGCGCATGGAACGGGTACGCCCCTTGTCAACCGTAACAACTTCAAGCTAGAAGGCGATTGCCCACTGAACGCGCGCCTGCCAGCGCCCGTCGAAGGCCGGATCTTCCGTATCGTTGTAGGTTCCGGCAATCTGCAGGTGCTGGTTCTCGGCCAAATGATGCACCCAACCGACCTCAATGCTGTTCACGCTGGAACTGCCGTAGTACTCACTGGCCCTGTTCAGGTAATTCAGCAACAGCAGGTTGTCTTCGTTCAAAGCGAAATCGAAACCAAAGCCGACCCCATACTGGAAGTGGCGGCGATCGCCGAAAACGGGGCGATCCAAGTCGCCCCGGGCACCGTCCGCGGCCTTGAGGTAGCCCTGGAAGTGGCCTCGGACGACGTCGCTGAACGTCTTGGTAACGTGGAGGAAGAGCGTTCCATCGATACCATTCGACCCGTCACCGGTAGGCATTCGCGCCTCGGCCGACAGCGCCATCGCGGGCATCACATCCTCCTCGGGGAGGAACTGCCAGAACGCCCTGATCGCCGACTCGCCGTTTCCGTTGGCCGGCTCGTTGTCGTCGACGGGCGCGAGTCTTTCCACCGGCACGTCGAAGTACCTCACCGAGTCGGAGAATCCGATGCCGTTGCCGTCACCCAGGTTGACCGGCAACAAGCCCAGCTCCATGTAGAACGTGTCCGTGAAGCCGTATTTGATGGTGGACTCCACGGCAAAGCCGTCGTCGCGCCTGGCACCAGCCTTGTAAGTCTGCCAGATCGTCCCAAGCTCGAATTCCCATTCTCCCTGCGTGACGTTCGGATTTGCTTCACGAATCAGAAAAACGTCGTCCACACCCATGTAACCGGTGTCATAGGTCGGCGCCGGTTCGGGCGGAGGATCCTGAGCCCACACAGAGCTCACGCCACCCATGATCACAAGAACGGCAATCAGGCGTACCACCTTCGCTCGCATGATAGTTATCTCCCTAAACGGACATTGCAGAACCGGAGCATGGCTACCGCGCCGTTCCAAAAACCCCGGTTTGTACGTGGTCAGTATATCGGCGCGCGCTCAACAACGCCATGAGTGTTCTGAGGACTTTTGAGCCGATAATAACGCACCGCAAGCTTCCCATGTGCCCTATTTTACCAAGACTGCAAATTCGACACAGTCCGTACAAAGCTGCCGAGGCATCCAGGCTTTGTGGCCCCTCTTGAACGCTCATGTTCGTGGATCGACTTTGCGGCCCTTATGGTGGGACCTTCTAGTGCTCCGTCACACCCGAAACTACGGGCGGCGCGCGGTGTAGCACTGCTTTCAAGCAGTGGCTGTGCCGATTCTTG
The DNA here is from genome assembly GCA_964574815.1 of uncultured Phycisphaeraceae bacterium. Classification (GTDB taxonomy): domain Bacteria; phylum Planctomycetota; class Phycisphaerae; order UBA1845; family UBA1845; genus CAZNPL01. The sequence goes on along the minus strand of CAZNPL010000017.1, from coordinate 109,325 downwards.
TGCCCCTTGCCCAATGCCCAAGAGCAGTGGCACACCCGCAAACTCAGGTGTGACCACGCACTAGCCGCCCTCGGCCAGACGACGGGCCAGGGATGCCGCGGTGCGGATCCCGCCGAAGAAATCACTTTTGGCGAAAAACTCGTTCGGGCCGTGGAGGTTACAGTCGGGCACGCACAGCCCGATCATGATGGAATCCGCCCCCAGAATGTCCTTGAACAAGGGCAAAATCGGCAGCGAGCCTCCCTCTCGGATCATGACCGGTTCGGCCTCGAACCCGTCCCTGACGGCTGCCTTCGCGGCAGCCAGCGCCGGCAAGGTCAGCGGGCAGACGTAGGGGGCGCAACTGGCAAGCGTCTCGACGCTCACGCGGACCCCGTCGGGAGCGACGGCTTGTACGGCCTGGTCAAATGCGGCGGAGACCTTCTCAGGATCCTGGTCGGGCACCAGACGCATCGAGACCTTGGCGCCGACTTTCTCGGGGATGATGGTCGAGGCTCCCGCTCCCATGAACCCGCCGAACAGGCCGTTGACATCGAGCGTCGGGCGGACACCACGGCGTTCGGGGGTGGTGTAGCCGGCCTCCCCGTGCAGGGAGGGGCTGCCGACCATTTTGAGGTAGTCGGCCTCGTCAAAGGGCAGGGAGGCGATCATCTCCTTTTCGTCTTGCGAGATCGGCTGTACATCATCGTAGAAGCCGGGGACGGTGACGCGATTGTTGGCGTCTTTGAGCGAAGCGATGATCTGGCAGAGGGCGTTGCCGGGGTTGGTGACGGTGCCTCCGAACGACCCGCTGTGAAGATCCTGCTTGGGGCCGCTCACGTCGATCTGTTTGTAAACCATGCCTTTGGTGCCGTAGGTGATGGCCGGTGTTGCGGCGTTGAACTTGGCCGTATCGGAGATGACCACGTAGTCACAGGCCAGCCGTTCGCGGTGTTTCTCGAGCACGGGCTTGAGGTTCGGCGAGCCGATTTCCTCTTCGCCCTCGATGAGGAATTTGCAGCGGAGCGGCACCTTTCCGGCCACTTTCATCCAGGCCTCCGCCGCGAGCATGTGGGCCAGGACCTGGCCTTTGTCATCGGCGGCGCCGCGGGCCACGATGTTGCCGTTCTCTTCGGCAGGTTCGAAGGGGTCGGACCGCCACAGGTTGCGATCGCCGGTGGGCTGCACGTCGTAGTGGCCATAGACCAGGATGGTCGGGGCGCTTCCTTCAACCGGCCCGGTGTCTCCCACAACGCATGGGTGCCCGTCGGTCTCGACGATTTGTGCGTCGATGCCCGCGCCGGCGAGGAGTTCGCGTGTCCATTCCCCGGCCCGGCGGACGCTTTCCTTGTGGGTCGGATCGGTCGAGATGCTCTGGATGCGAAGGTATTCTTTCAGCCGTTCGACGTAACTGGCTTCGTTCTTCCGGATAAAGGTCAGCACCTGTTCGATCACGGTTGTGCTCCTTTCGGGTGGGGTTCCGTCCACGGACACAAGACCAGTGTATTGCGGCGGATCATAACGCCGATGACCGGAGAGTGTCCAACGAGGCATTGGCTCGCAGGGCACGGGGATTAATATGGTGTCATGGGTGCGATACGTCCTCCCAAGCGGGCGAAGCTGCTGGTCGGATTGCTGAGCGGCGATCCGGACCTGATGCGTTTGGCGCGTCAGCGTCTGACAAAGCGGTTCGGAGACGTGGACTTCGAGACGGAACTTTGGCCCTTCACCGCTACGGAGTACTACCGTGCCGAGTTGGGAGAGGACGTCCAGCGGCAGTTTGTGTTCTTTAAGGATCTGGTCTCGGTCGAGCAGCTTGCACACATCAAACGCGAAACGAATGCCCTGGAAGAACGGATCTGCGAGGATACGGCCCGCCCGCCGACGATGCGCCCCGTCAATGTCGATCCAGGATATATCACGCTGTCCAAACTGGTGCTGGCAAGTACGAAGGACCACGCGCATCGCATCTATATCGGAAGGGGCATCTATGCGGAAGTGACGCTGCGGTTCGAGTCGGGCGGTTGGAAGGCCTGGCCGTGGACCTACCCCGACTACGCGGCGAAGACGTACCATGGGGCGTTCATGCAGGCCCGCGAATCGCTCAAGAAGGAACTTTCGAAGGCGCAGTGACGACGGAACACATCTGGGGTGAGCACTTTATCACAGGTTAGAAGACGGGCGGGCGGCGACTACTACGGCGTACGTCTGTCGGCGGAACGGCTGCGCCGATGCTACGAGATCGCTCCGCCGCGCGTCCGTCGCTACTTGGATGCGGAGATAGAGCACGTGGGGCGCCGCCTGCGACATGCAGACCGCGTGCTGGAGCTTGGCTGCGGGTATGGGCGCGTGATGGCGGCGGTGGCGGGCCGTTGTGGCACAATCGTCGGCGTTGACACCTCTGCGGCGAGCCTGAAGATGGCGAGGGATTATCTGAGGGATGTTGACGGCTGTCATGTCGCGCAGATGAACGCGATCGCGCTGGGCTTCAGCGACGGGGCGTTCGATGCGGCGATCTGCATCCAGAACGGCATCTCGGCATTTCACGTGGAGCCGACCCAGCTTATACGGGAGGCCGTTCGCGTGACCCGCCCCGGCGGGTGCGTGCTGCTGTCGAGCTACTCGGACAGGTTCTGGGTTCACCGGCTGGAGTGGTTTCGGCTGCAGGCCGATTCCGGGCTGATCGGCGAGATTGACTGGGCGCGTACCGGTGAGGGGATCATCGTCTGCAAGGACGGATTCGAGGCCTCGACCGTCAGCCCGGATGGCTTTCGGGCGTTGTGCGAGGAAACGGGCGTCACGGGGCACGTGGAGGAGGTGGACGAATCCAGCGTGTTCTGCGGAATCCCAGTGTGAGGGGCGCGTTCACCAGTAGGGGTGTGTTGCCAAGCCGCTTGCTGACGTGACACGGCGGACGGTTCGCAAGGACCACCGACGAGAACGGCACGCCGTTTGCCTGTTCATGCCTGCGTGGATATAACGGGGAGTCGGTCGTGGCGAGACTGACTGAGCGGCGGCATCGGTCCTAGTGGATGGGATGAGAATGATCATCGGCGTGCCCAAAGAGATAAAGACACACGAGTATCGCGTGGGCCTGCTCCCGGTGGGAGCGGAGGAACTGGTCCGGCATGGCCACGAGGTGCTGGTGGAGCGCGATGCGGGCTTCGGCTCGGGCATCTCGGACGAGGAGTACACGGCGGTCGGCGCGACCATTCTCGGCAGCCGTGAGGATGTTTTCCAGCGGGCCGATCTGATCGTGAAGGTGAAGGAGCCGCAGCCGGACGAGTGGCCCCTGATGCGCCGCGGGCAGGTGATGTTCACGTACTTTCATTTTGCGGCATCGCGTGAACTGACCGCGGGCGTTCTGGCAACCGGATCGGTGGCGATCGCGTACGAGACGATCACGGACACGCAGGGGCGGCTCCCGCTGTTAACGCCGATGAGCGAAGTAGCGGGCAAGATGAGCATCCAGGAGGGCGCGAAGTACCTGGAGCGTCCCATGAAAGGTCGCGGCATCCTCCTGGGCGGAGTTCCTGGAGTCGAGCCGGCGGAGGTGCTGATTCTTGGCGGCGGCGTGGTGGGAACCAACGCCGCGAAGGTGGCGGCCGGGCTCGGGGCGCGGGTCGTGATCATGGATGTGAACATCGATCGGCTTCGCTACTTGAACGACGTCATGCCCGCCAACGTATACACGCTGTTCAGCGACCGCCACGCCATCAAGCGTCATCTGGCGACGGCCGACCTGGTCATCGGGGCGGTGCTGATCCCGGGGGCGAGGTGCCCGCTGCTGATCACGCGGGAGGATCTGTCGCTTATGAAACAGCACGCAGTGATCGTGGACGTGGGTGTCGATCAGGGGGGCTGCTGCGAGACGATCCGGCCGACCACGCACGACGATCCGACGTACATCGTGGACGACGTGGTGCACTACGGTGTAGCAAACATGCCGGGTGCAGTGGGGCGAACGTCCACGTTCGCTTTGACGAACGCCACGCTGCCGTACCTGCTGCACATGGCCGACAAGGGATACGTCGCCGCCTGCAAGGAGAACCCGGGTCTCGCGATGGGGATCAACATGGAGGACGGCAAGGTCACGCACGCCCCCGTGGCAGAGTATTTCGGCATGCCGTTCGAGCCGTCGTCCGCGGCGATCTGAGGACCGCGGATCGTCAAACGTCGATCGGGTCCGTTTTTTGACGCAAATGCCGCGAAACGGCAGCGTACAACAGCGCACATATTTGTGCGGGCGTCGATCCTGAAACCGGTTACAATATCCCGTTTGCAAATCGCCGCCGGCGACGGGCAGTCGCGCTCGTCTGCGACCGGCAGCGTTTCAGGAGTGTACTCGCAGGAACCATTGCCGTCATGAAGCAGTCCATCATCACGATCATCGTGATCGCCGCCCTCGGCTACGGATACTACGAACTTCGGAACCTCCGCCTGGGGTTCAGCTTCGAACAGGGCGAGACGCGCACCGTTCGGCGCGGGGACCTGACCATCCCGATCAGCGCCACGGGCAAGGTCGGCCCGGATGCCTGGTACGAAGTCAAGTCCAAAGCGAGCGGGGAGGTCATCGAGATCAACTTCAAGCCCGGAGAGCCGATCGAGCAAGGCGATCTGCTCATGCGGCTCGACAGATCCGACGAGCAGCGAATGGTCGATCGCACGCAGGCCGATGTGACGCGTACCAAGGCGACGCTCGATCAGGCGAAGATCAAGAAACGCCGGTTGGAGTCCGTAGGACTGCAGAAGGCACAGGCGCTGGTGGACCAGCTCTTGGCGCGACTGGCGCGCTCGGAGTTTCAGTACAACAAGATCCGCGAACTTGACAAGGTGGGACAGGCATCTCCTGAAGAACTTGTGACCGTGACGTCGAGCTACAACGACCTCAAGGCTCAGCTTGCCGCCGCGAAGGCGGAGCTCGACGACATCGAGGTCCAGATAGAGACGGCGGAGAAGGACATCGTGCTGGCCCAGGCCGCCTATGACCAGGCCGTCTCGGCGCTCGGGGACGCCCGGGAGCGGCTGGAGGAGACGGATATCCACTCCCCGGTCGACGGCATGGTGGTCAAGATCAATACGCAGATCGGGGCGGTCATCCAAGGTGGACAGACGACGTTCACGGGCGGGACGATCCTGGCCGTCATCGCAGACATGTCCCGGATCTACGTTCGCACGGAAGTGGATGAGGCCGACATCGGGACGGTGCGTGATCTTGCCCCGGAGTGGGCCAAGCCCGGTAACGAGGCGCGCGACGCCGAGAACATCCCGATCGATACGGGCACACCGGTCAGGATCCGTGTGGACTCATTCCACGGCGAGGAGTTCACCGGCGTGATCGAACGCATTCATCCCGAGCCCAATAGCACGGTCAGCGGTATTGTCACGTATCAGGTCGACGTGCTGTTGACGAGCGAAAATCAGGACAAACTGCTGAGCGGCATGCAGGCCGACGTAGAGTTTACCGCCCAATCGGCGTTGGACGTCGTGCTCGTGCCGCACGAGGCGATCAAACGGGACGAGTTCGGCGAAGTGGGGGTCTACGTGCCGGTCGACGATCCGGAAAGCGATCAACCGAAGAAGAAGTTCGTGCCATGCCGATTCGGGCTGGACAACGGCATGTTCGCCGAGGTGCTCGAGGGCGTTGAAGAGGGAACGAAGGTTTACACGAAGTTGCCACAGCGCATCGGTGACGACAACGACTGACCGGCACGGCGCCGGAGCGTGAGGGGCGGCGCACCGTCGGATCGAAACGGGGCCCGCCAACGAGTTTCGGCCTCAATGATCGCGTCAGTCCGACACTATGCTCATTCACATACGACAACTCACGAAGGTCTACCGCATGGGGGATTCCGTCGTACGGGCCCTGGCCGGCATCGACATGGACATCGACTCGGGTGAGTTCGTCAGCATCACCGGCGCGTCCGGAAGCGGCAAGAGCACGCTCATGCACCTGATCGGTTGCCTTGACCGGGCCACCAGCGGGGAGTATCGGCTCGACGGCGCTCCGGTCACGCGCATGCATGAGAAGCACCTCGCTCGCGTTCGCAACCGGCAGATCGGCTTCGTTTTTCAGACATTCAACCTGATCAATCGCACGTCGGCGATCGACAATGTGGCCGTGCCGTTGATCTACGGTCGTGCGCGCAACACGCACAAGAAGGCGATGGAGGCACTCGAGAAAGTCGGGCTGGCCCAGCGGGCCAAGCACACGCCGGCGGAAATGTCCGGCGGGGAGCGCCAGCGCGTGGCCATCGCCCGGGCCATCGTGAACGATCCTTCGGTGATATTGGCCGACGAGCCTACAGGAAACCTCGATTCCCGTACCGGGGAGCAGATCCTCCGGATCTTCGAGCGCCTGCACGAGACCGGGGCCACCATCCTGCTGGTAACGCACGAAATGAGCGTGGCCGCCCGCGCACAGCGACTGATCCACATGACCGATGGTCTGATCGACGCCGATTTGCCGGTTGCTGAGGACCTGCGGAAGGAGCTTCTGCAAAGCGCCGTCATCGGCGCCCACGCGGAGTCGGACCTGTTGGGCGACACGGTCAGGGCGAGGGCCGGCTGATGTTCTTCATCATCCGCATCGTACAGATGGCGCTGCGAGGCCTTCAGGCGAACCTGATGCGGTCGCTGCTGGCGACGCTCGGGGTCATCATCGGCGTTTCCGCGGTGGTATCGGCGATGTCCATACTCGCTGGTGCGAAAAAGGACTTCACCGAACGGTTCGAGTCGATGGGGGCCGATCAACTCATGATCGTATCAGGCAGCGCCCGTCGGCAGAGCCGCCAACAACGGTTCGACGCCCTGAAGCCCGAGGACGCCGCGGCTATCCGCGAGCAATGCTCGTTGGTCAAAGCGGTCGCTCCCGAGGTGCAACAGCCCGGGCAGATCAAATACTTCCATCGGAACCGAAACATCACCATCCTGGCGACTACCGAGGCGTACGCCGAAATCAACGAGTACAAGCCGGTCGAAGGCCGTTTCATCGCACGCGAGGACAACATGGCCGACCGGAAATACTGCGTCCTCGGTCACAAGGTCGCCAAGGATCTGTATAACGATGCGCCTCCGGTCGGGACGCGCGTGAAAATCAACGGACTGGGTTTCACGGTCATCGGTGTGATGGAGGAGAAGGGTTTTCTGGGCTTCCGCGAGGTGGACTCCCAGGTCATCATCCCGCTGAACACGGGGATGAATAAGCTGTTCGGCCTGCGTTTCGTGACGATGATCACCGCCCAGGCGGTCGACGCCGAGAAGTTGGAGGCTGCGATCCAACAGGTGGCCCGTACGCTGCGAGCCCAGCACCGCATTCGCGCCGGGGCCGACGATGACTTTACCATATTTACGCAGGAGCAGGCCAAGGAGCGCCTGGCCGACTTCACCCAGATCTTCCAGCTCGTTCTGTACAGCATCGCAGGGATCTCGCTGGTGGTCGGGGGGATCGGGATCATGAACATCATGCTGGTGTCGGTGACCGAGCGGACCCGCGAAATCGGCGTGCGGATCGCGGTGGGCGCGCGGCGGCGTCACATCGCCTGGCAGTTCGTCCTGGAGGCGGCCGTGATCAGCATGATCGGGGGAGCGTTCGGCACGGTGGTGGGGTGGGCGTTTGCCGACCTGCTCGAGCAGTGGACGCAGGTCTTGGACACGTACACGCCGCGCAGCGCGGTCATCGCGGCCTTGATCATGGCCGCCGCAGTCGGAATCCTCAGCGGGATCTATCCCGCAATCCGAGCATCCAGGCTCGATCCCGTGGAAGCGCTGCGGTACGAGTAAGCATCAGAGCCTGGAGCGCCAGCGACAGGTCCAAGAGTGCCGGTTGGGTAGCGAACGCCGGGATAAAACGCGCCGTCCGCCGCGACGAGATGAGGGGGCAAGCGGTCGGGCTCTTGCCTAAATTACTGGAATCCCGATAGTTACGGAACTCGGAGGCAGTCTGCGGAAACTCGCAGGATTCTGCGGGACCACCACGGACCTTTGCGACTGTCGGTCCGCCACAGGTTCGGGTCCGGTCGCTGGCGCTCCAGGCTCTGATTGGCGCCCTTGCTATGGGCAGGCGTGTGGCTCACCCTACGGCACATGGGACCGCCGCTTGCCTACTTCCTTACGTGGACGTGCTATGGCACTTGGCTCCACGGAGACGAACGCGGTTCCGTCGATGATCAAGACAAGGCTTTTGGCAGCCCGTTCCTTCCACCTAATCCACGGCGAGTGGCGGTCTTGCAATGCACGCTTGCGCATACGCCGACCACCCTGGACGAACGGTCCCGGGAAATCGTCCGTCGCGCAGTCGAGGACCATTGCCGCCACAGAAAGTGGGAGCTGCTAGCTGTAAACGTGCGTACGAATCATGTCCACGTCGTCATGAGCTTTCCACATCTGCCGCCGGAGCGCGTATTGACACAGTTCAAGTCGTGGGCCACCAGACGACTTCGCGAAGACAATTGCTTCCCGGTTGACCGGAAAATCTGAACCCATCACGGCAGCACACGATATCTCTGGAAACCGGAACAAGTTCAGGCGGCCATCAGGTACGTCTCCGAGCATCAAGGCTAGGATCATCACGTGAATCAGTACGCCGCAATCGGAGCCCCGTGCGCTAGCGACAGGACATAAGCTGGGTGTCGGTGTGCGAGCGAGGAGTTCCTGACCCTCGTCAACTCCTGTGCCGCCATCCCCGAGCTTGTCGCTGATGGCGAGAACGGGCGTGCGCCGGGCGCCCAAGGCATTGTGGTACCTGTCCTGTCGCTGGCGCTCCAGGCTCTGATGTTTGCGCCCCGCGCGCGTCGCAGTCTTGACAATCTTGCCACAACGGTGGTTCATGGTGCCATGGCCGTTCGCGAGTTGGAGCCGGAAATCCTACTTGGGGCGTATGCGTCGGGGATCTTTCCGATGGCCGACCACGACGGAGAGATTCTCTGGTTCAATCCGGATCCCCGGGCCATTCTGCCGTTGGACGGGGTCCATGTGTCGCGGAACCTCCGGAAACTGTGCCGGTCGGGGAAGTTCGAGGTGGTGGTCGATCGCGATTTCCCGGCGGTGATCCAGGCTTGCGCAGAGCGGCCGGAGGGCACGTGGATTTCGCCGGAGTTCATCGAAGCCTATACCCGGCTGCACGAGATGGGATTCGCCCACAGCGTGGAGGCGCGCCTGGACGGTGGACTGGCCGGCGGGCTCTACGGCGTTCACCTAGGCGGGACGTTCTGCGGCGAATCAATGTTCTACCGCGTTCGGGACGCCTCGAAGGTGGCGCTGGTCGGGCTGGTTGAGCGAATGCGTCGCGGCGGCTTCACCCTTCTCGACGTACAATTCGTGACCGGCCACTTGCGGCGTTTTGGTGCCGTCGAGATTCCCCGCAAGGAGTACCTGCGGCGGCTGAAGATTGCGTTGAGCCAGCCCTGCCGTCTTGCCGATTAGTCTCTGGCAGTACGTCCTGAAGCTCGAAGAGTCTCCGGCATGGAGGTGGGGGCCATTTCCGCGACAAGCGCTTCCGTTGTAGCAGTTGCGCGTTCCACCGGTACCGCCGATGCGCTATCTGGATGGGACAACTCCGTCTTTATCCGCAACATGGCCGCGCTGTGGCGAAAGGACCCCCGGCTCGCGCAGCACATCGACGAAGTTCCGGACGAGAACCGGCTGGAGCTGCTGACGACCCGCTCAGGCGACGTGACAGCGATGGTGCCCACCCCGGGGGGACGGACACTGCTCCACAGTCGATACGACCCCACGACCGAGGCTCGCCGGCTGATCGACTCGGTCGCAATCGACGAGAAGTTCTGTTTCGTGGTGAGCGGGTTCGGCCTGGGCTATCACGTTCGGGAGCTCTACGACCGCCTGAGGGGGGACGCGGTGATCGCGGTATGCGAACCGTCGGTGGAGGTTCTCGCCACCGCTTTGTCCTGCGTCGACCTTTCGGGCGCGATCGAGTCAGGCCGTTTGATTGTCCTCGATCGGCTTGACAAGTCTGAGCTGCACGAGAAGTTTCGCCCCTTCAACACATTGGTGATGCTGGGTGCTCAGTTTGTGGCACATCCACCGTCGCAGCAGGTAGCGGCGAAGTTTCACACTGACGCGCGGAAACTGATCACCGACTTCGTCGGCTATTCCCGGATGACCCTGCTGACGCTGGTCGGCAACGCCGAGATCACCTGCCGCAACATCGCATACAATCTTCCCAAATACATGAGCACGCCGCCGATCGGCGTGCTACGGGACCGTTTCCGCGGACATCCAGCGATTGTCATTTCCGGCGGCCCGTCGCTCCGAAAGAACGTTGATCTGCTGGCCGCGGCGAAAGGCAAGGCCGTCTTGATCGCAGTGCAGACGCTGTTCAAGCCGCTCCTGGAGCGGGGCATCGTTCCGGACTTCGTCACGACTCTGGATTTTCACGCGCTTTCGGGTCAGTACTTCAACGGAATCCGCGACGCACAAGGTGTGCATCTGATCGCCGAGCCGAAGGTGAGCTGGCACGTATTGGACGAGTATGACGGGCCGGTGTCACTGTTGTACAGCCAGTTCGCCGAGCAATTAATTGGCCGCGAGATGGCGGCGCGAGATGGCCTGAAAGCCGGCGCCACCGTAGCGCATCTGGCATTTTATCTGGCCGAATACATGGGCTGCGATCCCATCATCTTCGTGGGCCAGGACCTGGCGTTTACCGGGCATTGCTTCTACATCCCGGGGGTCGAGGCGCACCGGACGTGGCGCAGCGAGATCAACCGGTTCTGTCCGATGGAGACGAAGGAGTGGGAGCGGATCGCTCGGAACCGGTCGATCCTCAGGAAAGTCCCCGATGTCAACGGCCGCGAGGTGTACACCGACGAGTTGCTCCTGACGTACCTCGAGCAGTTCGAGCGGGATTTCGAATCGACTCCTGCCCGGGTGATCGACGCGACCGAGGGCGGGGCCAGAATGCGCGGTACGGACGTCACCACGTTGCGCGAGGCAATTGACCGTTATTGCAATCGCGACCTGCCGGCGGAGGCCTTTGCGTACCGACACGAAAGCCACTGGAAAGATGTTTCGCGGCTGCCGGCGGTCCGCGCCCAGATCGAGGCCCGCCGGCGCGAAATCTCCGAGATGGACGGGCTGTGCGACGAGATGCTGGGGCTGCTGGAGAAATTGAAGGGCCTGACCGGCGACGCGCCGCGATTCAATCGCTGCCTGGTGCGGGTGGACGAGCTGCGCAGCATCGTCACGAACTCATACCGGGCCTATCGGATCGTCAACTCGACGGCGCAGCTTGCAGAACTGCAGCGTTTCACGGCGGATCGGAAGCTCGCCGCGGCCGACGCCACCGGGGCGGAGCGAGCCAGGCGCCAACTGGATCGGGACATCAGATTCGTTCAGAGCATGCGTGACGCCGCCCACAAAGTCATCCAGATGCTCGACCGCACGCTGGAGCGGTTCGACGAATTCATGGGAGTGGGGCGATCTTGAAGTGTATTGCGGCCATTGAAGCGGATTTGGCTCGATCCCAAATCGGGACACGAAGCCGACTTGGCGAGATCTTGCGCGGTGAGCCGGTTCTGACCCGGACGGTCCGCCGTGTGCTGGATGCACGGGCGATCGACAAGTTGTTTGTGCTTTGTCCAAGTTCGGATCAGGTTTCGGCATGCGCGGCCCTAATGCCCGGTGACGCCAACGGCCGGGTCGAAGTGCGGGAGACGCGGGTCAAAACGCGGCCTTACGCGAGTCTGGTGCGCACGGCGCGCAAGTGGTCTCTGGACGGATGGCGTGGCGGACTGGGCGGCACCTGCGTGATGGACGAATTCACGCGGTCGGACGAGTTGGCGCTGCTGGCGCATGAGCAAAAGGCCGATGCGCTCTTCTGTTCTTCGGCGGGAAGTCCGCTGCTAGATCCCGCGCTGGTCGATACGTTGGTTCAACACGCCGCGGACACCGAGGAAGAGGCCCGTCTGACGTTCACGCAGGCGCCGCCGGGCCTGACCGGTACGGTATACCGGACTGATCTGTTGATCGAGATGGCTCAAAAGGCCTCTCCTCCGGGTTTTGTGCTTAGCTACAAGCCGGCCGCGCCGCAAATGGATCTGGCGTTCAAATCGTGTTGTTACACGGCGCCGGAAGCGGTACGTCATGCGAGCGGGCGCCTCATCGTCGATACGGAACGCGCGCGGCGCACGGTGGACGATTATCTCGGTTCCGGGCTACCGATCGAAGCGGAGCGCGTGGGGCGGTGGCTACTCGAGCGCGAGACCTCGGCGACGCCAGAACTGCCGCGTGAGGTCGAGATTGAACTGACGACTGACGATCAGTTATCAAACGCGCTGCTGCGGCCACGCGGGGAGGAGGTCGGCCGACGCGGTCCGATCGGATTGGAACTCATCAAGAAGATCGCAGATGAACTGTCGGCCTTCGACGATTCGCTGGTGGTTCTCGGCGGATTCGGTGAGCCGCTGCTTCATCCGGACTTCGGCCAGGTTCTCGATATACTCGCGCATTCGGGCGTCTACGGGCTGGCGGTGCGCAGCAACGGATTGGCACTCGACGAGCATCTGGCCGGGCTGTTGATCGACCATCGGGTTGATGTGTTCAACGTCGTGCTCGATGCCTGGTCGCGCGAGTTATATGCCCGCGTCCAGGGCGCCGATCTTTGGGAGAGAGTCCGGGGCAATCTCGTTCGGCTTACGCAGCGCCGGACCGAGCGGCAGTGTGTCACGCCGATCCTGGTGCCGGAGATGACCAAATCGGTCGAGACGGTTCACGAGTTGGATGCTTTCTTCGACGGTTGGGTCACGGAGACCGGCTGTGCGTGCATCAACGGTTACAGTCACTACGCGGAGCAGCGCCCTGACCGAACTGTGATCAACATGTCGCCCCCGACGCGGAGCGGATGCCGACGGATCCGCCATCGTGCCACCGTACTCGCCGACGGGCGCGTTGCGATGTGCGATCAGGACTTCACCGGCCGCTACACGGTGGGCGATTTGCACAAAGAGTCGCTGGCCGAATGTTGGTTGGGGACGAAGATGAGGCACGCTCGTCAGCGTCATGCGGACGGGCACTTCGATGCCGGCCCGCTCTGCGCAAGTTGCGAAGAATGGCACCGTCCGTGAGTTGGACAGCAATTCGACGGTCTGGTAAGTCGCCCGAGGGCGGCGGGCGCGCGTCAACAACGGTTGATCCGTCACCTGGGCGGCGCTAAACTTCCTCGCGTTCGGGCGACACTGCCACGGAGAACGCTCGCAGTCATGAAGACCGGACAGGGCCGATACGTCGGAATTGACCTGGGGACCACATTCTCGGCGATCGCCTATCTCAGCCCGCAGGGGCGGCCGGTGACAGTCGTGAATCGCGAAGGCCAGCCGGTGACGCCTTCGGTCGTCCTGATCCAGCCGGATCGAAGGGTCTTCGTCGGCGAGGAAGCGCGGGCTCGGGCGGCATCCCATCCCGATTGGGTGGCCACCAACTTCAAACGCGACATGGGCGAAAAGTTCTACCACCGGCAGATTGGTGGCAAGGAGTTCTCGCCCGAGGCGCTCTCAGCTCTGGTCATCAAGAAACTGAGAGAGGACTTCGTGCGCCAGACCGGTCCGGTGGCCGGTGCCGTCATCACCGTGCCGGCCTACTTCGGCGACGCCCGTCGCAAGGCAACCCAGGACGCCGGTCGAATCGCATCGCTGAACGTGGTAGACATCATCAACGAGCCGACGGCGGCCGCTCTGGCCAACGCGTTTCGACAGTATCTCGCGGCGGGCGGGGCCACGATCAAGTTCGAGCTGGCGGCGATCGCCTCGACGGCGCCGTCTACGACGCTGGTGTTCGACCTGGGTGGCGGAACCTTCGACGTCACCATCGTGCGGATCGACGGAGAGGATTTCAACGTACTGGCCACCGGCGGGGAGGTTCGGCTGGGCGGGATCGATTTCGACCGTCGTTTGGCGGACGTGGTCTCGGATGATTTCGCGCGGCACCACGGAATCGACCCGCGCGACGATCCGCAGTTGTACGCGAAGCTCTTGGGGGCATGTGAGAACGCGAAAATCGAGTTGAGCACGGCGAAGCAGGTGGCCATACAGCTTCAGCATCTGGGGCGTCATCTGGCGGTGCCGATGACCCGACCCCGATTCGAGGACCTCTCTGCTGATTTGCTCACACGCATCCAAATGTCAGTGGAACTGCTGCTCGAGGACGCCCTGCTTACCTGGGACCGGATTGACGACGTGCTGCTTGTGGGTGGTTCGTCGCGTATGCCAATGATCGCCAACATGCTGGAGCGCATTTCCGGCAAGCAGCCCAACATGGCCACTGCGCCGGAGCAGATCGTGGCCCACGGCGCGGCGATCCATGCGGCGATCAGCCAGATGGCCAGTTCGCCGGTGAGCGTGGCGACCGACGGTTCGCGGACGATCCGGCAGGACGAGTTGTACGAGTTCGCAGACGAGGAGCAACAGAGGGAGCCAAGCATTCTGGACGTTTTCGATCCGCCGGTTCGCGAAGCGGCTCAGAAGGTTCGGGTGCACGACGTGAACTCGCACAGTCTAGGTGTGATCGTGCGGTCGTCGCGTGAGAATCGGCGAATCGTCAATTCGATCGTGATCCAGGCCAACACGCCGCTGCCGACGTCGCGAACGAAGCTGTTCGGAACCGAGGCGCCGAACCAGCGTATGGTCCGTCTGCGCGTGGTGGAGGGCGAGTCGCGCGATCCGCGGGCCTGCACGCAGATCGGGGAATGTGCCATTCGAGATCTGCCCAAAGGGCTTCCGCAGGGCTCGCCCGTCGAGGTCACCTTCCGGTACGACAAGAGCGGCCGGATCCACGTGCAGGCGGTGGAAACCACTTCACAGAAGCGGGCGGAAGCCTATATTCAGCGAGATTCCGGCTTCGACCAGATGACCATCGACGCGCTGACCAAGGCGCTGGGCGAGCTGACGGTCGAGTAAGCTCTTCGTACGCATCAGGGACACGACATGGAAGGACCAAGCGGCGACCCGTATTCGCTCTATCTGGAAATCCCGCCCGGGCCGCGCCCGCCGCACCACTACGACCTTCTCGGTCTGGAGCTGTTCTGCAGCCATTACGAGCGGATCGAGAGCGCGGTGCGCAAGTTGTTCCGCCTGCTGAAACCGTATCAGGAACATCCCGATCGGGCGACGCGGGAGACGATTCAGGACATGATGAATCGCATCGCACGGGCACGGGTCGTCCTGACCGATCCGCCGCAGAAGGAGGCATACGACAAAGCGCTGGCGGAGGAGCTGGGGATTGATCGAGACGCCCACCTGGCCATGCAGGTGGCGGCGCCACTGCCGGAGTTCGAGCTCATCGTCATTGCGGGCCCGTCCAACATCGAGGATCGCGTTCAGCTTGTCGAGGGCGCGACAATCGATATCGGGTCGGACACGAGCTGCACGCTTCCGCTGAAGTCGGGGCGTCTGGCCGGCCGTCATTGCCGGGTCAAATATGCCAACGGCAACTGGTGGATTCAGGCTTTCGATTCCGGCACGCAGCTACGCGTGAACAACGAGGCATGCACCGAGTCGCTGTTGAACGATGCGGACTTTTTCGACTTGGGCGGCTATCGAATCAGAGTGGCGCGCACCAAAGGTCGAGGCCGCTCGTCCGGCGCGGAAGTGGCGCCGCCGCTTTCGCTGATCATCCAACGCGGCCCGAGTATCATCTCGCCGACCTTCAACATGCTGGCGCCGCAACGGGTCGAGATCGGCAGCGCCGAACCGGCGCTGTGGCTGTTGCCACATCCAGAGGTGGACCGTCGCCATTGCGCCATCCAGTCGGTCGGGAACCGGTGGGAGGTGGAGGACCTCGGCGGGTCCGGCCGCACCAGGATCAACAACAACGAGGTCATGCGGCATATGCTGCGCGATCGGGACGTGCTGACAATCGGGCCGTTCGAGATTCTCGCCAGCCTGCGGCTGTAAAGTTCCGGTTCGACTGCATCAAGCTCACGCGGAGTGCGGTGGTATACGAGGCACCTTGACGAAAGCGCACAACGGCGTAGCGTGGCGCGTGGATGACGTTCCCGGCGACAGCAGCAAAGCATGAACCTCGGTGGTGGCGGCGATGAGCAAGCGTTCCAAGCGATGGCCGATCTGGAAGATTGCGGTGGCGACGGCCGCGTGCGGTGTGGCCTGTCCCCTGCTCTTGTGGTTGTCGACGGTCGTCGATGAATGGCTCAAGCAACCCTCGGCGCCGGGCGGTTCGCGGACGTCGCCGATGTCCATATCGAGCGTACTGATCATGCTGGCCGTGGCGGCGGCCCTGCTGGCAATACTGAGCGCGATCTGGCTGGTGGCCCGGATTCGGGACGCGCGAACGCCGGACTGGAAGAAACGGACGCGTAAGAGGAAATTCTGACGTGTTCTCGGGGACGGCGTTTACAGGCAGCCGACCGGAATGGCGCTGACTCTTGCCGTGATGATGCTCACGACACGCACCGGCCGTGTGCGGATACAAGTTTGCAGCGTTGCAGTGCGCTTGCATCGCCGCGTCCGATTATAACAAATGCAGATCGTTTTGTGGGGCCAGTCTTCAAAAGAGCGTCACTTCGCGGATGCGGACCCAGCCCTGGTTGCCGTCGGCCAGTTCGATGTGGACCCAGCCTTCGCGCTGCTCGAGGACGTCGAACTCGACGCCCTGGTGGAGGGGCTGGGCGAAGAGCGGGGCATAGGATTCGCCGTCGCCCTTGCGGACCGTGACGTCGTCGGCCACCAGGACACCCTCGTCGGGGTTGTCCGGGTCGGGCCAGTCTACGCCGATCGAAACGGCCAGCGTGCCCCAGACGAAGAGCGCCAGGAGTGTGACATATCCGAGGCGAATGCGACGATTGAGAAGACGCATCAGCAGCAGGAGCCAGAACAGGCCGTAAGCAACGACCGCCACGACAACGCGCGTCTTGAACGGCACCGAGTAGTGCAGGAACAGGACCGTCTCCAGAAAGGTCCGCTGGCCGCTTTCCCGGATGGTGTCGCGGCGCAGAGAGCGGGCGAAGCGGAGATTGTTGCGAAGCTGCTCGTCGCCGGGGATGAACTTCTGGGCGCGACGATAGGCGGCGATGGCGTGGCCGATCTCCTTGAGACGCAGGTGGGCATTGCCCAGGTTGTAGTACAGCTTGCCGTTCCGGACGCCGCTGTCGATGACGGCCTGGAATCCGTCGCGGGCGGTGCGGAAGGCGTTGAGCGCTTCGTTAGGATTCTCGCGAAGCTGCGCGACGCCGCGGTCGTAGGCCTGGAGGGCTTCGATGAGGACGTTCTGTTGAGTGGATCTGCTCATCAACTGGGCGGTTGCGGGCTGGGCGACGACCGCAGGAATCAGGATTGTGGCCAGCAGGACCAAGGTGCTTCGTACGGGCTTGGAGCGGGTGCCATGGGCAACGCGGGCCTTACCCGCGGGTAAGGCCCGAGTTGCCCGTGCTATTGGCGTGCGGGGTAAACACACGGGCAAGCTCCGCCGTCTGGGGAGGCTCCGCTTGCCCATGGCACCCTCACGCCGGGATCGGCCCATACGTTCCACACATGGACGCCGGCCGCCAACCTCCCACGACAGACAAGCATGCCCACGCGGGCGTGGGCATGGCACCCGACCGCCCCGTTTGCCGCACTGGCAGGAAGCGGCCAGTGACACCCGACAAGGCACCCGTGCGCGGCGTCCCGCGCTGGGGTGCGCTTCGGCGGTTGCTTCGGGCTGCGATCGGTCTGCCATCGTCAGAATCTGCGGCGTTCGAGTTGTTCGATGCACTTTTTGGCGCCGGTCACGAGATCCCCGGCCGCTCCGTCGCCACCACCGGCGTACTGCGCGCTCTCGCAATGGCTCAGAAGCGCGTCGACCTGATCGACGACCTCGGCCGGAACCGCCCGCGAGCGGAGTTGCCGCACCGCGTCGGCACGGGTGACGCCGCCCGGGGGCAGATTGCAGCGGTCGGCCACATAGCCGGTCAACGCGGCGGAGACGGCCGCGGCGGTGTTGCTGCCGTTGTCGCGGGCGGCCTGGGCGATCCGCGACAACGCCGTCCGGCGGGCCGAGCGCCGCCGAGCGAAACCCTGGTCGCCGCGGACCCGGTCGCGATAACGTACTAAAGCAAAGCAGAGCAAGTAGATCGCCGGCGCGGCCCCGGTGCAGGCCCAGACACACCAGCCCGGGACCAATGATTGCCCGGCAAGCAGTGCGGAGACGTCGTCGTAGTTGGCCCAAATGCCTTCGTCGAGCAGCGTCAGCTCGGTGCGGCCGGCGGCCGGTGAGGCGCCCTCGACAACCTGGCTGACGGCCATCCGGGTCGCCTCTTTTACTCGAATCGGAATCGGGTCGCTTTCAATGACGTTGTACTGCTCCGCCTGCGGATCGAAGTAGGCGAATTGGATGGGCGGGATCTCGGCGACGCTGTCGTGCTTGGCCCGGATGGACTGGCTGAACCTCTTGACCCCGTTTTCGATCGTGCCGGCCAGCGTCTCGTCGGGCACGCGGAAATCGGCCGTCAGTTCGGGCTGCTCGGTGAGCGGGGGCGGCTGGAGCAGCTCGAGTCGCCCGGTTCCACGGATGGCGATGTTGATGGTGATGGGATCGCCGACGGCGACCTCGGTGGGCGTCGCGGTGGCCTCCATACTGTACTTTCCGACTGCGCCGCGATAAATCGGGGGGCGACCTTCGGCGGGCGGGGATTTGACCTGGATGGACACGTCACCAACCTGTGCCGAGACGGGGCGGGCCGCGCTGATCGAGTGTTCCGGCGCAAAGATGCTGAAGCGGTTTTGCCGCACATTGATCGGGTACTGGACCACGACGGTGATGTCGGATGCATCGAAGACGCCCGGCCTTTCGGGCCAGACGCGGTGCCGGAGCAGATAGACGTAGTAGGTCTCCAGCCGACCCTCGTCGTCGCGCCGCGTATCGGTGCGGACGCGAACCTCGCCCGATTGAATCACGTCGGCGAAAGGCCCCCACGCGCTGTTGCGGACATCGACGCAGGATCGCCACATGTTGGATTCGTCGAGGGTGACCTGTCGATTCGAGAACGGCTTGAGCCAGATTTCGAGCGTGACGTCGATCGGTTCGCCCACGTACACCGATTTCTCCTCACTGACGATCTCGAGGTAAAGCAGACCGTCGTTCTCTGACTCGCGCACACTGATCGTTGTGGGAGTGGACGCACGCGACTCTCCATCAGCGTTTACGATAATGCTGGGGACTCTGAGCGTACCGGCTTGGCGCGGGGTGATCACAATCGCGTAGGTGTGCGAGGATGTGCGTTCGACCCTTCCGTTGACGATCAAGGTGGACGATTGAGTGCTGGGCCCCTCCAGTCGAACGTCAGCGCCGTCAATCTCGGGCAGTTCCGGCGGGTCGTGCTCGTCGGCGTTCTTGACGGTCACCTGGATGCGGATCGGCAGTCCGACGTAGGTCTCGCGGCCGCTGATGGAGAAATCCACATCGGCGGCGCGGCCCGTAGCGGCCAGCGCGAGCAAGAGTCCAAAAGCAATCGAGGCGACCGTCCTGAACATGCTCACCAGTCCTTCACCACCGGCGACCTCCGGGCCTGCATTCTGCGGGCACGCTCTTCGCGGCGGCGCATCTCCTTGTCACGAACCGCTTGAAGCAACCGCTCGGCCTCTTCCTGTGTCATCTTGCGAGCCTCGACCTGCTGTTGCTGCTGATCGGACTGTTGCTGCTTCGCGTCCTGTTGGCCGCTCTCCTGCTGCTGTTGATCCTGTTGCTGTTCTTGGCCCTGGCCAGGGTCCTGCTGCTGTTGCTGGTCGCCCTGCTGACCCTGCTGCTGTTGTTGCTCCTGTTGTTGCTGGTCTTGTTGCTGCTGATTCTGATTGTTCTGGTCGCCCTGTTGCTGTTGTTGCTGCTCCTGCTGTTGTTTGAGCTTGTCGAGCAGGTCCTTGATGAGGAGTTGGGCCGCTTGAATGTTGGCCTTGGCGTCCTGGTCGTCGGGGTCGAGTTCGAGGGCATCGCGGTAGTGGCCAATACCCTTCTTGAGCAAATCGATCGCCTCCTGCGGGCTGGAGAGCTTCTCGAGCGCGGAGGCATAGGCGACGTTGCCAAGGTTGTATTTGACGTCGGCCTCCAGTTCCAGGTCTCGCGTGGCCAGTGCCCGGTTGAAATGGATCCTCGCGGCCACGTAGTCGCCGAGCTTGTAATGGGCCAGCGCCTGGTTGTAGGCCACTTCCGGCGATTCCGGCATGTACACATCGGCCTTGTTGTAGCCCTCGAGGGCGGCCTCAAAGTTCCCATCGGCAAAAGCCTGGTTCGCCTTGGCGACCAGTTGCCGAGGACTGGGCTCGTCCCCGAACGCGAACGGCGCGAGCGCCATCACTGCAATCACGGGCAGGTGCCGTTTCATCATGTCGTCGCCTTTCGGTCGGTCATGAGGGTTTCGATCACCAAGAGTACCAGGGCCAGCCCGGCGAACCAGTGGAAGCGGGCGTAGCCGATCTCCTTGCGCTCCGTTTCAAAGGTGCGGCTCTGGACCTTTTGGGCGATAACCTCGTAGATCTCATGGAAGTCGGTATTGGCGAAGTATCCGCCATCGGCCACCGCGGCCATGTCCTGCAGCAGTCCGGGATGAAGCTTGGTCCACACTTCCTGATCCTGGAACTTGAGGTACGTTCTACGTCCTCCGCGGACGACCGGAATGCGGCCTCCCTCGACCGGATCGCCGATGCCGACGCAGAAGACGCGAACGCCCTGCTCTTCGAAGGCGTTCTGGGCGGCCTCGACGGCGTAGCTGTCGTCGGTTTCCTCGCCGTCGCTGATGACGAGGATGGCCTTGTGGCCCTTGATCGGGTCGGTGAAGCTGTCGGCGGCCATCCGAATGGCGTCACCGATGTTGGTTCCGCCGCGCGGGGCGCTGCGGGTGTCGACCGCGTCGAGGGCCATGCGAAAGGCGCCGTAGTTGATAGTCAGCGGGCAGGTACGCGAACTTTCGCCTGCGAAGGTCACCAGACCCACTCGATCGCCGGGCAGGACCTCGAGCATGTCCTTGATGTCGAGCTTGGCCCGCTCCAGGCGATTCGGGACGACGTCTTCGGCGAGCATCGAGTTGGACACGTCGAGAACGAACATGATATCGACGCCGCGGCGCTGCACCTCGACTTCACGCGTTCCCCACCGCGGACCGGTCATGGCCATGGCGATCAGGGCGGCCGCGATAAGGACCAGGACGGCCTTGGCGCGCTGGCGGGCGAGGCTGACGGCAGGTATGAGCGTGCCGATCAGGTTGACGGTGGTGAACCGTTCGAGGGCGCGCCGTTTGCGCGCGAATCCCCACCAATAGAGGGCGCCCAGCAGCGGGACGACCCATAAGAGGTTCAACAAGACTGGATGGTCAAAGCTGAAGTCTCGCACGGCGGTTCTACGGCACCTTTCTCAATGCCGTGTTGGCCAGAAGAACCTCGATGGCCATGAGGGCGAAGACGACCGCCAACAACGGCGGCAGCGGGATCGATCCCAGCTTTACGCTCTCGGTGGCCAGTTCCACGTACTGTTTATACCGCTTCTCTTCGGTCTCGGTCTTCTCGAGCTTGTCGATTTCGGTGTAGATCTCCTTGAGCGAGTTCGTATCCGTAGCGCGCCAGAATCGCCCGCCGGTGATCGCGGCCATCTTCTTGAGTGTCTCCTCGTCGACGGTGACGCGCATCGGACGCATTCGGATCGTTCCGAAGGGGTCCTGCACCGGCACAGGGGCGAAGCCGGTGGTGCCCGCGCCGATGGTGTAGATCTTGATGCCGAAGGTGTCGGCCAGCTCGGCCGCCTTTTCGGGCGAGATGTCGCCGGCGTTGTTCTCGCCGTCGGTCAACAGAATGATCACCTTGCCCTTGACGCGGTTGGCCTCGACCACGTCGCGGCGGCGGTCGAGCTCGCGCAGTCTCGCTACGGCCAGCGCTACCCCGTCGCCGATGGCGGTGCCGTCCTCGGATCGCTCGGTGACGATCTCGATCTGATCGAGGGTCTGTACCAGGAAGGAGTGGTCCAATGTCAGCGGGCAACTGCCGTCCGCGTAGCCGGCGAAGCTCACCATGCCGATCAGATCGTCGGGGCGTCCGCCAAGGTCTTCGCCACCGAGCACGAAGTTCTTGAACACGTCTTTGACCGCGGTGAGGCGGTCGGTGGGCTTGCCGTCCACGGTGAAGTCCATCGCCTGCATGCTGCTGGACCGGTCCACGACCATCTGGATGGCGATGCCCTCCGAGAGGATGCGCGTTTCCTCGTTGCCTTTTTGAGGGCGGGCGATGCAGACGACCAGCAGTCCGATCGCCAGCGTTCGCGAAATCGGGAGGAGGTGTCGGGCCTTGGTGCGAAAGCTGCTTCCATGGCGCTTCAGCCAGTCGACAGACGAGAAGCGTACCGCCGAATGTGGGGCCCGCCTCACCCAGCGCCACCAGACGAGCGGCACAAGAGGCAACAGCAGAATCAGCATCCAGGGCGCGCCCCAGTTCGTCATGCGGCCACCTTCTCCTTATCGCTCGGGGTCCGTAGAGCCGTCTGATCGACGAAGTCGCGCGCGGCGTTGAAGGCCTGTTCGATTTCTTCAACCTGCGGTTCGTACAGAGCGTACTTTACCATGTCACAGGCTGCGAGGAATTGTCCCAGCATATCGCGGTAGCGCGTGGCGAGCAGGGAGTTACGCCGTACCTCGACCAGGAACTCCTCGGTCGTCTGTTCGGGCGCTCGCAGATTGAAACGCCGCTCGATGTACACTCGGACGATCATGCTCAGCCGGTAATAGAACTCGTGCACCTGGCCCTGCTCGACAAGCTGTTCGTCCGCCAGCCGCTGCAACTGCTCGAACGCCCATTCGTGTGGCGGGATGATGATCTCCGGCACCGGCCTGCGGGCCCGCCGGATGAGCCAGAGAGCGAGAAAGAACAATACGACAGCCGCGGCCAGTCCCCCCGCCGCCCAGCCGAGCCACGTCCAGGTTCGGCTGATGGATAGTTCGACCGGCCCCTTGACGTCCCGAAACACTGTGGGATCGAACTCTCCTTCCATCAGCGGCGTCACGGTCACCTCGAATGAATCGGTGGTGACGCTGCTTTCGACGACGTCGTCTTCACCCTTGCGGCGGTCGACGAAGCGCGTGGTCAGGGCGGGCACCGCATAGGAGCCGGACAGAAAGATGTCGAGCTCGTATTCCTGCCGCCATCGATACTTGCCACCGACCGGCACGCGCGATTCGGTCGTGTAGTTGCGAATCGCAAAGGCTTCCAACTGCTGGCCGAACTCGGGCATCTCGACGTCCACGCCGTCTTCGGCGAGCACCTCGATCGTCAGATTGAGGCGATCGGCGATGGTGATTTCACTCCTGTCGGCGGTGATGATCATGGTGACGGGCCCGCGCTCGGCGGTCTTCACGATCGGCTCGATTGACGTATCCGGTTCGTCAGTGGCTTTCTTTTGCGTGCATGCCGACAGTGTGAGCGCGCCGGCCATACAGATGAGTGCAAGAAAGGCGCGCACAGACGGAGTCGAGCGTCGCCTGCGCGTTGCGCCGTCCGCTCCCTTACGGTCGCGGCTCGGAACAATGGTCGCGGCTCGGATCAACACATCGCGTTCACGTGCGCGTTCAGCTCTCATTCGTGCCGCTTCCACCGGCCGCAAACGCCTGCGGGTAGAACTTCACGCGCCTTGCCTCGAATAGCTCACCGAGGAATTGCTGGGTCACTTCGGCGCGACGGTCGGTCCGTACATCGGCCTCTACCTCCTCGCGCACGTCTTCGAGCGGTAGCTGCCGCCCCTGCTCGCGCTCCACGATCTTGACCACGTGCCAACCCTCGTCGCTTTCGTATGGCGTGGGCAATACGCTCCCGACAACACCTTTGACGATTGCAGCATGAAGCTCCGGATTGTTTCCGACACCCGGCACGTAGTCTCCGACTTCGACGACGCGCTGCTCCACCACGCCCCCCATCTCCTTCGAGTCCTTATCCAACGAATAGGTCTGGGCCAACTCGCCGAACGCCTCCCCCGCGTTCGCCTTGGCGATCACCTGCCGGGCGGTCGCCTCGGAATCGCACAGAATGTGGGCGATGCGGACGTGGGTTGGTTCGGTATAGGCCTCCAGATTGGCTTTGTAATAGCGTTCGACGTCCTGAGGGGTGACGGTCGCGCGGGCCGCGATCTCGTCCAGCATGAGCCGTGAAGCCAGTAAACGGTCGGCGAACTCGGACATCTGCCGTTGGAAGGCGGGGGTTTGCTGCAAGCCCTGTTTGCGGGCTTCCTCGGCGAGCACGCGCGTGGCCACGAATTGCTGGAGTTGCTGCGCCTTGGCCTGCGGGTCGGCGAATTGTGCGTGCGCCTGCCGGCGAATCTCCTGGGCCTGCTCGGGACTGATCCCGACCTGCGTGGCGATCATCTGTTCGACCTGCTCGGTGAGCATGCGGTCGAAGTCGGCGACCGTGATCTTTTCGTCGCCTATCTCGGCCACAACCTGGCGGCCCTGCAGCGAGGCGGAGTCGTCGGACATCGACGACCGGGCGGCCATCTCGCGCGAGAGATCCGAGTACTGCCCAAGTTTGCTCATGCACTCGCGGACGTTGACGGTAATTCGTTGTGAGAGGTCACCCGCCTGATCGCTGAGCAATTGCTCGGCACGGTAATACTCGGCCACGGCGTCCTCGTATCGCTCGGCCTGCTGCAGGAGCTTACCGATGCGGTAACGGATCTTGCCCTCGTCGGCCGGCGCCAGCGAAGCCGCGGTCAGGTATTGTTCCCAGGCCTGGGCTGAGGCTTCCGGCAGATTGCGGTCCTCCAGCTTCATGGCGAGGTCGCGCTGAGCATCGACGTTGATCGCGGGCGGTCCGGGCGTTGTTGTTCCCGCGGCGGACGTGGGCCTCACCAGCAGCCAGATTTGCATCCCGACCACAACCAAAAGGAGTATGTACAGGAACGCCATCCCGGCCGGATGGATTGTTCGGTTCGTTTGTGTCGATCGTTGCGGCACTTGCAGGTTGGGTGTCTGGGTCGTCATCACGGTCGCGCCTTTCTTGAACGAAAGAAGCGGGTCAGGGGTTCAACGAACGACTCGCCGGTCATCACGTCGATGGCGTCGATCTTGGATCGTTTAAACTGCCGTGTGCGCTGGTCGGCTTTCAGCACGGCGTCGGCAGTGTACATGCGTCGCAGCGATTTGCTGGAGGTATCGACGAGCACGGTCTCGCCGGTCTCGGCGTCGACCAGTTCGATGAGGCCAACGTTGGGCAGATCGACCTCCCGGCGATCGGTGATGGTTATCGGAATCAGGTCGTGGCGCCGGCGTGCGATGCGCATCGGGTCTTCGTACCCTTCAGCCTGAAAGTCGCTTACCAGGAAGACGACGCACCGCCGCCGGGTGGTCTTGTTCAAGTGGTCGAAGGCGACGGTGAGGTCGGTTCCAGTGCCCTGCGGTTCAAAATAGAGCAAGTCGCGAATGATGCGCAGTACGTGCTTCGAGCCTTTCTTGGCGGGCACGAAGTGTTCCACACGGTCGGTGAAGCCGATCAGCCCGATGTTGTCGTTGTTGTGGATCGCCGAAAACGCCAGCGTGGCACAGACTTCAGCGGCAAGCTCCCGCTTGAGCTGCTCGGCGGTGCCGAACAAGTGAGAGCGGCTCATATCCACCAGAAGCATGACGGTGAGCTCCCGCTCCTCGCGGAAGACCTTGACGAAGGGCTCGCCGTAGCGAGCGCTGACGTTCCAGTCGATCGTCCGAACGTCGTCGCCGATCTGGTACGACCGCACCTCCTCGAATTCCATGCCCCGACCTTTGAAGGCGGAATGGTACTCGCCGGCCAGCACGTCGTTGACCATCTGCGAGGTGCGAATCTCGATGCGCCGAATCTTCTTCAGCAGCTCCTTCGGAATCATGACAATGGACGCGTTCGATCAGTCAAAGGTCAACAGGCTGTCATTTCGCTCCGCACCGTCAGATTGCGTGCATCGACTACGGCACCGGTACGTGGTCGAGGACCGTCTTGACGATGTCCTCCGATGTTTTCTCCTCGGCTTCGGCCTCGTAGGTGACGATCACGCGGTGCCGGAGGATGTCCAACGCCACGTCCTTTACATCCTGCGGCGTGACGTACCCACGCCCGGCAAGAAACGCCGAGGCTTTGGAGCCCACGGTCAACGCGATCGTCGCCCGGGGTGAGGCCCCGTATTGAATCAGCCCCTCGATCGGAACGCGAGCGGCAGTCGGATCCCTCGTGGCCACCACAAGATCCACAACGTATTCCTTGATCTTGTCGTCCATGTAGATCTCGTCGACGAGCCGGCGGGCCTTTTCGATGTCGCCCGGCTGCATAACAACGTCGACGTCGAGATCGGGATGCGTGCTTCCCATGCGGTCCAGGATGCCACGCTCCTCGCGCTTCGTGGGGTAGTCCACCGTCAACTTCATCATGAAGCGGTCCACTTGGGCCTCGGGCAGCGGGTAGGTGCCCTCCTGCTCGATGGGATTCTGGGTGGCCAGCACGATGAACGGCTCATCCAGCGGATACGTATCGCGGCCGATCGTGACCTGCCGCTCCTGCATCGCCTCGAGCAGGGCGCTCTGGACCTTGGCCGGCGCGCGGTTGATCTCGTCGGCCAGGATGACGTTGGCGAAGATGGGACCTTTCTGAACGGCGAACTCGCCATCCTGCGGGCGGTAAATGAGCGTCCCGATCAGGTCGGCCGGCAGGAGGTCCGGCGTGAACTGAAGGCGTTGGAACTTCGCGTTAAGACCCCGGGCGAATGCCGATACCGTCATCGTCTTGGCCAGCCCGGGCACGCCTTCCAGCAGGACGTGTCCGTTGGAGAGCAGGCCCACAAGGATTTTGTGTACCAGCGCCTCCTGCCCGATGATCAGCCGGTGGACCTGCTCTTCGAGCCGCCGAAACGGGGCGCTCGCCGACGCGACGGCCTCTCCGATCTGCTTCACGTCAAGCTGCGTTGTCGCCATTAAAGTGGCTCCAAAATTGTTGTCCGCCAGAGCAATTTGCGTGGGAAGATACTGCCGGAGGGAAAAAGCTACCGGCAGTTCTAAAGAGACGCAAGCCATCTCCAGAACCTGTCAAACGAAGCTTGCGTCTACAGCTTTATACGTCGAAGGGTACCGAAGGTTCACGGCCGAGCGGACCTGACGGTCGATCAGCCACCCGCGGCGTGGCGCAGGGCGGTGCGGATCTCGCCGAGCAACTGGTCCACTTTGAACGGCTTGAAGAGCACGGCAGCCAGCCCCTCGCGGCGGGCGCGAACGATCGAGTGGTTGGGATCGTAACCAAAGCCCGTCATGAGAATGACCGGCGTGGTGGGGTCGGCATCCTTGGCCGCGGCGAACACGGCATATCCGTCCTTGCCGGGCATCCGAATGTCAGTGAGCACCAGGTCGAATGGCTGCGTGCTCAACAGGATCAGGGCCTGGTTGCCATCGTCGGCGACGCTGACGGCGCAGCCGTAGCTGACCAACACGTCCCGGACGGTGTCGCGGATAAGCGATTCGTCGTCGGCGATCAGGATGCGCTTTCCGTCGAGGATCGGGTCCTGCCGCCGCAGACCCGAGGTGGGCGCTCCCATAACGCCGCGCTTCGGCGACGTGACGCGCTTGATGGATTTTCGGATCGTAACGGCGCTGTTGGTGATTCTGTTCAGCCGGTGCCGCAGGTCGTCGTGACCGATGTAGTCCTCGACGAGGTTTTCAACGTCCGTGAGGATGTCATTGACCGGCCCGCTGATCTCGGCCATCACGTCGCTTCCAAGCTTGCCGGTCGTGGTGTAGCGCTCGGTGACGAGCAGGTCGAGAATGTGGAGTGCGACGGCGATGTCGCGGCCGAAGCGCTCGGCCAACTGCCGGCTTTCCTCGTCGAAAGCGGCGAGATTCTTGCTGTCCACGTTGAGGACCCCGATGACCTCGTCGTTGTAGCGCAGCGGAACCGTGAGCGAACTTCGGGCGCCCTCGGTTCCCTGGTAATACCTCGGATCCCGCGAGACGTCGGGGCAGATATAGCTTCGGCTATGGAAGGCTACATAGCCGCAAATGCCGTTCCCGTGCGGCAGGGCGTATAGGTCGACCGGCTGAGTATCCTTTTTGAGTCCCCAGGACAGGACAAGTTCCAACCGATTGGTTTCCTTATCGAAGACGCGAATCGAGAAGTTGTCGAAGTGCATCAACTCGCTCAGGTAGCGGACGATCTTCTGCTCGAGCAACGCCAGCCGCTCCTGAGTGTCCAGGCGCGATACCTGCTCCGTC
This sequence comes from uncultured Phycisphaeraceae bacterium, assembly GCA_964574815.1. Taxonomy (GTDB): domain Bacteria; phylum Planctomycetota; class Phycisphaerae; order UBA1845; family UBA1845; genus CAZNPL01. The sequence goes on along the minus strand of CAZNPL010000017.1, from coordinate 81,160 downwards.
TCGAGACGAACCAGCTCGCGCCCGGCGCGATCGATCGCGACCAACTGTTCCTGTCGCTTGCGCGCACGGGTCACGTCCCATACGACTGCGACTATCTGCACAACGCGATTCTGTTCGTCGGTGATCGGTGTGGCCGTCACATCGTAAAGGCCGCCGTCGGCTCCGGTGAACATCGAGCGCTGTCCGGAAAGCTGACTGGGAACGCCGGCCGCGTCGCGCCGGCCGGCTTCTGCGAACGCCCGAGAACACACCTGCCCGACGAACGCCCGTAAGTCCTGGGGGTAGCCCAGCAAACGAGGGTTGGCCCAGTCGAATTCACCGCGGCTGTTGACGATTCCGACCCCCTGGCTGACGGTCTCGAGCAGGTCGACGCCGGAGGGCGAGGCCGTGAGGCTTGGAAGATCGTTCAGCAGCGCTGGCGCCGCCAGAACGTAATCAAACGCTTCGTCGGCTAGCTGCGCCTGGGCCTCGCTTGGCGAAGCGGAGCGCACCACTTCAACCTCGTGACCGAGATGATCGAGCAGTGCTGGCGGGTCGTCACCCTCGCCTTGGATGACCAACACTCGGATCGTTCGTTGCGCCTGTTCCATCGCCATGCTTCCGCTGCTACGTGGTGTGGGCGAGGCTTTGACCGTCGGGACTACGACGCCCCGGCTTCACCGAAGGAGGTACCAAAACCACGCCCCAGTATACGTTAGCACTAAGACACCGGACAATACAAGCCCTTTCAGGATTGTACGCGCTTTTTCAGCGGTCGGCCGGGAGACTTGGCGGGCCGCAACTTGCCCATCTACACCAACCGTCGGTACAACGCCCAGACCTCCTCGGCATGACGCCACATGCTGACACGCCTTCGCATGGCCACCAATGCGGGATTCTCCTTCCGCTCAGCATGGTTCTGGGACAAAACTCCAAGGTAGCCGGCCAACTCACCGATCGCCTCGGGCGAGTTCGCAACAAAGCCGGACTTTCCCTCTTCAATTATCTCCGACGCACCGTCAAAACGGGTCGAAATGACCGGCACGCCCAGCCCAAGGGCCTCGAGCACAACGCGGCTGCAGGGGTCGTAATAGGTCGGGTGCAGCAGCACGTCGGCGGCGTGCATCAGATCGGTCACCGACTCGACGGGGCCGGTGAAGATGATGTGTTCACTTACGCCAAGCCGTCCGGCCAGCTTCCCGTAGGGCCGACGGTTGCCCTTTCCGGCCACCACGAGTGTGACCGGGCTACCGTGAAACTCTCTGGCCCGCGCCACTGCTCGTACGGCGGCGCCGACGCCCTTGAGCCTGAAGTTGTGGCAGACCTGCAGGGCCAGGAAATCCTCGCGACTCAAACCGAGCCCGCGCCTTACACGCAGTCGCGCGGCCGCTTGCGACTTTCCATCCACCGCTTCGATATTGGCCCCATTCAGGATGTGCCGGATGTGCGTCTCCGGGTAGTCGTAATGGTCACGCAGTTGGCGGAAGACGTATTCCGAGATGGCGATCACCATGGGCTTTCGCGGGCCGGTCAGCCAGGCTCGCTCCCGGTGCAGCAGAAGGCGCTGCCGGCGGTTCGTGGCGAGATTCAGACGTTTCCACCAGCGGGCGAGCCCGGGCGGGCGGGATGCCAGGGTGCGGGCGATCGTCTCGGGCAGCAGGCCTCCGCGTGGCTGGTAGATGTCGGCGCCGTCGCAAGGAATGAGCGTGTGGATCAGGTCGCAACGGGCTTGACGCAGCCAGCGCTCCGCGGCGTTCAGATACTTGAGCGTGCGGCCGGCCCGGCTAGGCGCACGGCTCGCGTACGTGTGGGCGACAACGCCGGGTTTGGTGGCCTGCTCACTACGAGTAAACAGCTCGACTTGGACGTCGCGCGCAACCAGTTCGTTGATGAACTCACCCGCCGAGGTTTCGGCGCCGCCTCGGCCTGCGTCGAGCCATTCGACAATCAAGCCGATCTTCATTCTCCACGCTCCGCCGGCGAGCTCGCCACGCTGAGGCGCTGCTCGCGCCGCCGATCGTGACGTGCAATACGGTTCGTCTTGGCATGCACGTGGCGGGCCAACCGCTTGCCGGACCACCCGAGCCGTCGGCTGCGCAAGTAGCGCCGCAGGAAACGCACGCGGTCCCCAGCCGTGGCAATACGACGGGGCGTCGAATAGTTCAAGGCGGCGAGGTCCTTGACCATCCAGCGGCGACGCAACCAGCTCGGTCTCATGACACGCTGCAGGTCGATCAGCTGAAAACGATCATGCGGCAGCGCGGTCTCATCGTAGAAAATGTGGGAGAGGTAAAGGTCGCGGTGCACGTACCCCAGCCGGTGAAAGCGGCCGATAAAGGCCGCCAATTGATCAATCATCGCTCGATTACAGCGGTCGCGCCGCACCCGGGCCCAGGCCTCCAGGGAGAGGCCTCGAGCCGGCTCGGCCACAACGACGCTGGCGCGTTCGCGGCCGCCGCGCATCAACTCGCCAAACGCCACCGGCTTCGCAACGCAGACGCCGTCGGCGCTCAGGCGGCCCATCCAATACCATTCGATCCACGCCGTGCCGTGGCGGACGGAACCGGCCAGCGCCCGCTCGATCTGCGCCCGCAACGGCGGCGACCGATATCGTTTGAGGAAGAGCGTCACCGCTTGCCCACTGGCATCACTCAACTCCATTCGCACTCGTTCGCGCCAGTTGGGCAGGCCGGGCTTGTCGAGCCGGCGGCTGGCGTAGCCCATCATACTTGCCAAGGAGGTCAAGCCGCAGGCGGCGAACAGCTCCGCGTATCGCGTCGCCACCTGGATGTCACCCAGCATCGTGAACGTGGGTGGTGGTGTTGACATGCTATTGGCAGGCGAGCGACTGGAGCCGTTTGGCCAGAAGCTCGACGCAACGCCCGTAGACCATTTCGACCGTGACGCCGGTCATGCACTCGTGGTGGCCGAGGGGGCAGACCTTCTGCTGGCAAGGCCCGCAGTCCACCGGGATCGAGACCTTGCGTTCGTTTTCATAGCTGGTGTCTGTCCAGGCCTGATGAGTCGGGCCGAAGATTGTTACGACCGGCACGCCAAAGGCTTTTGCGATGTGACGCGGGCCGGCGTCGGTGCAGATCAGTAAATCGCTGCGTTCAATCAGCGACTTCAGTTCGCCGAGCGACAGCCTCGGCTGGTCGAAAACATGGACCGGCCCTGTCATCGCGTCGGCAATCTCACGGGCGATCCCCTCTTCGCCGGGCCCGCACGTGATGAGGACGGCGGCGTCGTATTCATCGTGCAGGCGGTCGGCCACGGCCGCGAAGCGATCGGATAACCACAGTTTCGATGCGCCGAAGGACGCGCCCGGGCTGATCACCACCTTGCGGTGCCGGCCGGCGACTCCGAGCGAGTCAAGTCGCTGCGCAATTGCGGCGTCGGATGCCGGCGTGGTGAACAGTTCAAGGCGATCGCCCGGGTGCGGGCAGCCCAAGGCCATCGCAATTCGCGCGTAATAGTCGCAGATCGGGTGTGGGCGGACCTCGCCGTTTTCGCGCGGCACGTCGAGGCGATCGGTCAACAGGAAGCCCCGGCCGTCGCGGTTGTACCCGACTCGGCGAGTGGCGCCGCTCAGGGCGGCCGCCAGCCCTGAACGGAACGAATTCGGAAACAAAACGGCGAGATCGAACGCGCGCCGGTGCAACTCCCGGATCAGCTTCAGGAACGCGCCGATCCGGCCCTGCTTCGCTCCAGCGGGCCAGGTGACGACCTCGTCCATCCAGTCACCGCCATCGATCAGGTCCCGCAGGTTTTCGACGGCGAGAAAGGCGATCCGCGACTGGGGAAAGCGGTCTCGAATGGCGCGCAGGGCCGGCGTCGCCATGACAAAGTCACCCACCCAGGTCGGCAGGACGATCAGGATCCGGCTCGGGTCCTCGATTGTGATCGGCGTCAGGTCTCGCACGACCGGGCATTTTAGGTCGTGTGCGGACGCCTCACAACGACAGGCGCCGCAGCCATTGTCACGCTACTACGCGAAGAGGCCAGGATGTCTACGTGCATCCCGCGGCCACCGGCGTGCAAGACACACGCGATGATGGCCTTATTTATTTATCGGGCGGCTTGCTCCCTTTTCGAGTTCATGAATAGCGGCGACCCTGGGGACGTGGGTCGCAGGCCGGCCTTGCACTTTGGCCTCGATTTGACCGGGAGTAGCTGCCGATATTGATAGCTTTCCGAGAAGCTCACGTTTAGATTGGACCACTAGACCGTTTTGCAGGAGTCGTCCCGTGCCCCAGGCATCCGTGAGAGAATGGCCGATACGCCGGCTTGTCTGTCCCGAAATCGAAGAGCCAATCTCGCCGCGCGAGCCGCATGCGGAACGGCGTCGTTCCCACCGCTACGCGAGACGGCTTCCCGGCGTGATCACCGCCCGAGGGCAGGAGTTTCCGATCACCTGCACAGACATCAGCTACGACGGAATCGGCGTTCTGGCCAAGGGCACGCCGGAAGTGTCGCATGGCGATGAGGTCGACGTCCGCATCATGTTGGGCACCAGGGCATTCCGGGACGAATTCTCAGTGGTCAACAGTCGGTCGGGTCCGCAAGGCACACACATCCACCTGAGGCAGTAGCCCAGTCCCCGACATTTCCGTTCCGTGGTCCAGCGTCAGGCCCGGCGGCGGGTTGTCATGTCGGCGGGATATCGGCAGAATACGCCGTCTCGTTCTAAGGGCGTGGTTCAGGATGTGTCGGAGAGGGCCGACCATGGGTTTACTCAACGGGCGGAAGGGTCTCGTATTCGGTGTGGCCAACGATCGCAGCATCGCGTGGCACATCGCCAGGAATCTTCTGGCCCAGGGTGCGACTTGCGGATTTCCCCATCTGCCTGGCGACAAGATGGAACGCCGGGTGCGCAAAACGCTGGAGAGCGGGGGGCTGGTCGAGCCGTGGATGACGCCGTGCGACGCTTCGAAGGACGAGGACCTCGACCGGGTGTTCGATGCTGCCCGCGAGCGTTTCGACACGATCGACTTTCTGATCCACTCGATCGCTTACGCCGATCGGGAGTACCTGCAAACGGGCAACTTCCACACCACACCCCGCCAAGCCTTCTCCCAGGCACTGGATATCAGCGCATTCACGCTGGTGGCCATGGCCCGGCGGGCGGCCGACATCATGCCGCAAGGCGGCTCGATCGTCGCGATGAGCTACTACGGCGGTGAGAAAGTCATCCCCGGGTATAACGTCATGGGCGTCGCGAAGGCCGCCTTGGAGACCTGCACCCGCTACCTGGCTTCCGAGCTCGGCGAAAAGGGCATTCGCGTCAACACGATCAGCGCGGGCCCGATCAAGACGCTTTCATCGATGGCGGTGGACGGGCTGGAGGAGATCTTCGGCTGGGTCGAGAAGAAGGCTCCTCTCAAACGCAACATCGAGGCGGACGAGGTCGGGAAAACCGCCGTCTACCTCGTGAGCGACTTGGCCAGCGGGGTGACCGGCGAAAACGTCTACGTCGACGCAGGGTACAACATCGTCGGGTTGTAGGCCCTTTCGCAAGACGGGCCAAGCAAAAGAACTCATTGGCGGGTCCACCTCGGGCGGACCAGTGGCACCCTTACCGCTCCGTGATGCCCAGACCGACCAGTGCCCCCCCCGTGACCTGCGGCATCCAGCCCCAAATATCCCCTATTGACTTGCGAATACCCGAGTGACCGGATGTCACATGATTCGGCCTGGACAACGAGAGGAGACAAATGATGAACCACACAGGCCATCAGATTGTCAAGAAGCCGCGATCGACCTTGTCAACGGCGGCTTTTGGCTTGAGCGCGTTTACCGTGACGGTGGTGGTATGCGCCACCAGCATCATTCTGTACGGGCTGTACATCGTCGACCGCAAGTCCGACAGCCTCGTGGACCTGCTGGAGTCGTCGATCGTCTCGTTGCCCGAAGTGACCGAGGCGCTGCCTCCGGCGATTTCGGACGTCTTGAACGATCGTCGCGCTCCCGACTACGCGGAGCAACTTGACGTCTCGGTGCAACTGGCCGAGGTAGACAGTCGGAAGGGCGTGACGCAGCCGGTGATCGAAGTCCATAACCGGGGTAACCGGCTCGTGACGTTGCTTTCAATGCGGGTGGTCATCCTGGACGAAGACGGGCGACCGGCAGTGGAGAGTAATGAGTGGGCAGCCACCCCGTTTGCAGCCGACGACGACTGGCGCGGGCCGCTCATGCCGGGATCAACGCGAACGCTCTCCGGCGGGTATTACCGGCTTGGCGACGGCCGGAAAATTCCCGCGGATCGCGTGTCGGTGGAAATCACGGATATCCGTGTGTGGGACGGTGAGAAGGCGGCTCCTCCGGCGTTGACCGAGGCCGACATGATGGGGCCATTGCCCTTGACCGGCATGTAGGTCGCTCGAAAGTTGTCGCGGCAGCAGTGTCGGCAAACGAGAGGGGGGCAGGGACACCTCAGCGTGATTTGCGGCCTCCCCTGCGTCATATCGCGCAGCACACGACGCTACGCCACAATCTGGCGTGACCACATCCCGCCGGCCAACGCAACTGCACTTACGGGCAACGGGGTCCCACTTTCAGAGTAAGACCCCGTTGCTCATGAGTCCTTATTGGCTGCCGTGGGTATTGGAGGAAAAGGCGCGGGCAAGCGCGTCCGCTGAAACAGCCGTGCTTGCCCCCGACACCCGGGCGGTACGTCCGCCGGCATCAGAAGCCGCCAGACGACATGGCGGGTTTTCCGTACCTTACTCCTCGGGATAAAGCTGCTCGCCGGTGTCCTTGTCGATCACCGTAATGATGTCGATCGGGCAATTGCGAGCCGCTTCGAGGATGTACTCACGAGGGTCGGTCGAGCCCTCCTTCAGCACGACCTTGTCTTCGTCGTCCAGCTCGAAGGTCTCCGGGGCCTCGTTCACGCACGCCCCGTCACCGATGCACTCGTCCTTATCGATGATGATTTTCAGTTTGTCGATATCGGCCATACTCGTACTACCTCCTTTCCATGCGGACCCAGGAACTCTGCACTCCGCCCTGCATGCGCTGTGCCAAGCCAAGCCTTAATGCAGGTGATGGTCGTTACCACCCCGAACGAAGGTCGACGGCCTTGGGTCGGCGGGTGTCGGCCGTCACTTTGATCGGTCCGGCAGCGGCGCCGGCAGCCGGTGGCAGGTACAGATCCCGAGATTTCGGTAGCAAACGGCGCACCGAACGGCGGAAGCAAACGTCTGAAAGGTGGATTGCACGCGGGCCGCTCTTTCCTTGATGGCGGCCGTGTGACGGGTAGAATCGCGCTTGTCGGGCGTCTGCCTTGATCGAAACGGTGTTCAGGGCCTGCGTGCCCGCACGGAGCGGTGTCCGAGCGGCTGAAGGGACCGCACTGGAAATGCGGTGTACGGGTAACCGTACCGAGGGTTCGAATCCCTCCCGCTCCGATTTTGGGCGGCCACGGGCCGCCCAAAATCGGAGAGCAGGTAAGCACCAGATCGGGTGAGCGCAGTCGGCAAACCCGACCTTCACCGCGCACCAAGGCCCATAAGGGCGGCACCCGCTCATCTGCGGTCTCCTGTTCAACTGCTCACCTGATCAAATCCGCCCACACCGCACGAGGAATCAGGACCGGGACGAGCCGGACAGCCTGCTTCGCATCGCGGAAGCGCGGCGGCCTACCAGAACCGTTCCAGCAATCAATATAAGCAACCCCAATTGGATCGCGGCCCAGTTCGTCGTGCCCGGCACAGCGAGATAGTCCGTGGTTCTGAATTGGCCTGATCCGGCTGCCGAAAACGCTCCCCCGGTCACGGTCGCCGCCGTGAAGAGCACTCCGCTGTCGGTTGCGGCCAGCGATGAGCCGGCCGGCAGCGCCAGGTTCCCGATGAAAAGCGATTCCTGGGTACTGCCAAGCACGTTTATGAAGTCGTCGCGAAACTCGACGTCTGCACCGGGGGCAATCTCAAGGGTGCCGACGGCAAAGTTGTTCTGAAATGACAAGACGGGATCGTTGTAGTCCACGATGATACCCCCGACCTCGAAGGTCTGCGGCGTCGTGCCGTCGAGGACGATGCGGCCGGTGCCAACGCTGAAAAGATCGGGCCGCGTGCCGTTATTGATGAAGTCGCCTCCGATACGCAGTTCAGCCGTCGGCGTGCCTCCAAAGGCGCCGTAGAGCGCATTGCCCCTCTCGGTTTCGGAGCTCTCGACAATGATTTCTCCCGACCCGCTGATTTCCGTTGAGCCGTCGACGTCACCCTCCGCGTCGGCCTCTACTTTCAGCACGGGCGGTGTCGTGCCGCCCAGCGCCGCCGCCGACCGGACTGAAGACATGCCCGTGCCATCCAACAGCAAATCGCCCGTTACGTGCAGCGTCATGGAAAAATCGAGCAACAGTTGCCCGCCAAGAACACCGCTGTCCGCAGGGCCGCCGAGAATGGTCGCGCTGGCCGCGTTCAACGCCGAAGATTCACCGATGACGGCGCTCACATGTGGTTGGTAAACGCCGCCCGCCTCGATAAGGACGCCTCCGGCGGAGACATCCACGGTCACGTTGCCCAGCACGTTAAGCGTTCCGTCAATGGTCAGCGCGTCCGACGAAGATGACAGAACCGTCAGAGTGACTCCGCCCTCGACGTTCAACGTCGCATCGTTGAGAAGCTGCAGGCTGTCAACCGTGCAGGTGATGTCAAGTGTGACGGTGGCTGACGAGCCGTCGATGATGACGTCAAACGTTCTGCCGTTGTTGCACGGGACGACGTCCGGGTCGGGCACCGTGTCCCAATTGCCGGCATTGTTCCAGTTATCGTCGGCGGCACCGGTCCACGTAGCGGTGTCCGCGCGAACGGCTTGCGCGCCGCCCAGAAGTGCCAGAATCATCAACACACCGGAACTCTTGTTTGGATTCGAAATGCCCATGATATGTTCCTTTCCTTCAGAGGCCTGTCTGCACGAGCAGATACGCCGGCAGACAGGCGCGGTTACGGCAACGCCATATGCGTGCGCCATAAATTACAAGCCCACTCCAGGATGTGTTCTGGCCCGAATCGGAGCCGGCTGACGGCACGATCGACCACGTGACATGCCCGACGCTCCGATAAAAATATACCGTACCGTCGCGATGAATGCAAGTTATTTCGGTGGTGCGCGCGACCCGCTAACTGTAGTCTGCGCAAGAGATTGCGGAAACTCTAGCGCGCGCTAGGGTGAATCTCGGTTTTCCGCGATCGCCGCTTCCGCCTCCTGGCGTAGCTGAATCAGCTCGTCGGCCGACTCAAACCAGAGGATGCCCTTCTCGCCGGTCGCGTAGTAATCGCCGGGCTCAGCCAGCCTCTCCGGCCAGACGTCCTGGGCTTGCTGGAGAAAACCTGCGGCCTGGTCGACGTTGCCCTTGCGCGCGTGAGCAATCGCAAGGATCAGAAGGTTGATGGTTTGCATGTCGCCCTCTTTGAGCGCATCCTCCGCGTGCGTGATGGCCGCCTTCAGATCTCCGTACCGCAATTCGGCAAGGGCAGAGATGCGTTCGATCCGAGGATCGATCAACTTCAGTTGATCCGCGTTCTCGCAGGCAGCGATGGCGTGCTTGCGAGCTTTGTCGATATTCTCCTCGCCCCCAAGCTGAAGCTTCACGCGCGCCGCGATCATGAAGGTAATAGGATCACCCGGCCTCCGCTCGAGAGCCTTTTCGATGTTTCTGACGGCACTGGTGCGGCCCAGGTGCATCTCCAATGACGCCAGCCGTCGATAAACTTCCCCCTCGTATTCGCTCTTGCCCTTGGCAAGCTCCGCGACTCTCGGGATGTTCCGCTCAGCCTCTTCAATATTCCCCTTCAGGGCGTAGACGAGCCCGCGGTTACTCCACGCTGAGTAGTGTTCCTCATCCAACTCGATGGCCCGGTCGAAAGCTTCCAGTGCCTTGTCGAGCAAGCCCTGTTTCTTGAAGAAGACGCCCTTGATATTCCAGACGCTCGCAGACTCAGGGTTAAGAAGGATTGCACAGTCGGCGGCAGCAACGCCAAGCTTCAGAAGAGACTCGTCCAACTCGCGCTTACTGTTCAACCATTCCTTGTAGAGAACCGCCAGGTTCGCCCAAGCGCGCCAACTGTTTGGGTCTTTCGAAAGCGCTTTGTTGTATTTGGAGCGTCCCTGCTCCCAACGTTGCCCGAGCATTTCCGTATAGCCCTGGTTGATGAGGCGGTCTACCTCTTCCCGTTGGCGGCCTCGTCGCTCCAGTGTGAAGAAGACAGCCGAGACGGCAAGCAACAATGCAGCCGAGATGGTCACGACCAGGGCTTTGTGCCGCTTGGCGAATTTGATGGTGCGCCGGATGGGGCCCGGGCGCTTGGCCACGATCGGCAGATCGTTGACGTATCGCCGCAGGTCTTCCGCCAACGCCCGAGCGGTTTCGTAGCGGGCGTCGGGGGATTTCTCCAGCGTCTTGAGGCAGATGGTTTCGAGCTCAACAGGAACATAGGAACCGATCTTCCGCGGCGGCGCTGGCTCCTTCGTGATGATCGCACTGAGGACCTGCTTGTCGTCGTCGCCGGGAAAAACCGGCTGGAAGGTGAGCAGCTCGTACATGGTGGCGCCCAGCGAATAGATGTCCGTCCGGTGATCGACCGGGATGCGCCGGGCCATCGCCTGCTCCGGACTCAGATACCGGACCGTCCCCATCAGCGATCCGGTCATCGTCAGGCTGTCCTCGTCCACCGTCTTGGCCAGGCCAAAATCGCCGATCATCACACGCCCGTCGGGCGAAAGGATGATGTTGGCCGGCTTGATGTCGCGGTGGATGATGCCCTGCCCGTGAGCGTAGTGCAGGGCCTCGGCCGCATCTGCGACCCAGCGCGCCACTTGTCTATAATAAAGCCGGCCGCCGCGAGGCGTGGTGACCTCGCTGGGGGGCGACGAGTCGCGCGACGTGTAGTCGCCAGAGCGAATATCGAGCGACATCCGGTCGGTGTAGTCGGTGGTGGTTCGCCGCAGCAACTCGGCCAGCCGGGAGGGCGAGGCCGACGCCGCGTTCTGCTCAGCGAAACGCCGGATCAGCACGTTCAACGGCTGCCCGGTGATCAGCTCCATCGCGTAGTAGTACCCGCCGTGCGACTCGCCGAAGTCGTAGATCGGGATGATGTGCGTGTGGTGCAGCCTGGCGGCCGCATGCGCCTCGCGGCGGAAGCGCGAAACCGCCGCCGGGCTGGCCGACCCGATCACGGCCGGCAGCACCTTGAGGGCCACCGTGCGCTCCAGTTTTCTCTGAACAGCCCTGTAGACCACGCCCATGCCACCCTGGCCGATGACGCCGACAATCCGGTAGCCGTCGATTCTGGGAAAGTGCGCTTCCTGGGATTCGGTCTGGACCGGCATCGACAGGGCGTCGGTGGCGACGGAGCGTGTGCGGTCTTCCAGCAGCGATTTGGCCCGCGAGAGGAACGCCTCGTCATTCTGAAAACGCTCATAGCGTTGCCGGCACTTCTTGCAGTGTTCCAGGTGATCGCTGATTTGCCGGGCCGTCTCTTCGTCCAATTGTCCCGAATCAAACCGTTCGAAGTCGGCGATCTTCAGGCACTTCGACATGATCCGGGAGCCTCTTCGAGGAGTTGTTGTCCTCCGGCGCAGGACGGTGCACCCAGGCAACCAGCGGACCCCGCGCGGACGTCTGCGATCCAACACCGAACCCACGGCGCTGACGACCATGGCGACACGCCGAACGACCGGCTGATCTTCAGGTCGTGACCTTGACGCTGGCTATAGTACGTCCCCGACCAACTCGGTCAATTCGCTCCGCAGGCGCCGCGTGACGCGCGATTTGGCCAGGTAAACCTGGTTGGCGCCGACGCTGAGCGTGTCGCAGACTTTGTCGACTGGCCAATTTTCGAGCACGTACAACTTGAACGCCGCAACAGTGGTCGGCGAGAAGTCCGATTCGATTTTCTTGAGGCAGTAGGCCAGGTGTTCCTGAAGCCAGTGATGTTCCCACTCTCTAGCCACGTCCTTGTCCTCGGCCGCCGGGAGACGGCGCAGCTCACCACTTTCGGCCTGACGCGGACGCTTCTTCCTCAGTCGATCGGTGATCTGATTGCAGACTTGCGTGAACAGGTAGTTCTTGAACGATCCCTTGCCTTTGGAGTAATCAAACGTGGGCATCTTGCGGGCGAGGACGTTCATGCACTCCTGCGCCACGTCCTCGGCTTCTTCCGGGCTGAGGCCGCGGGAGCGGCCGAAGCGCGCCAGCAACGGCGCGTAGAGCTTGTAGAACTCCCGCCAGGCGCTCCCGTCTTCGGGACGCTTCACACGGATCAGCAGCGATGGACGGGTAGTATCCATGACCACTTTTGATCCTATCACCCGGCGACCGTTGCGGACAAGGCAGACACCCGCGTCAGAAGAACGCGGCGCGGCGCGACCGATACGAACCGGACTGCGGGGATCGTAATTCACGGTGATCGTCGTCATGGCTCCAATGGCCTTGCAGCTGCCCTGGGGCGATCTAACTGCCTGAAATCACTTGAGTTACGTTTCTCAGGCGGGGGTTCTGTCCCCGCAGAGAAAAAAATCCGGCCTCGTGACAGAGAAGTCCGGCAGGCCCGTATACCCGGTGATACGAGGTGAGATGCTCGTGGGTCGTCAGAGTAATGGGAGTAAAAATGTACCGGCAACGCCCATTCCGGATTCCCACTGCCCGCACACAGGTAGCCTCTCACGAGCGTTTCGCCTCGTTCTGTTTTGAACCTTGTGCCTCGAGGGCGTGGGGCCGCCGCGTTGAATCCACCTTCCCGCTGCCGACGTGGAATTCGACCCGCGAGCCTCCCGCCTCCACCGAGTTGTCTCAACGCGTTCCGCCTCCTTCAGCAGTCGGAAGTGAAAGTCTGTGCTCGCGCGGACGAGTGGTGCGCTCCAGCCAACGCACCGGGTGATCCGTCACCCAACTCACAACTCGTCCGCGCGGGCGCTTTCACTTCCCGTTTTGCTGTCCCGGATACCTGCAACCTGCCACGTCAGCACCGCAAAGTTGATCCGACCGCAAACCCGGGCGGACTCGCCTGAGGCAGACCAGTGGCGCAGCGAAGCGGGATGATCCCTGCACACAAGCCGGACCGGGTCATGATTCGCGTGACTATGCCGTTTGAAACGTGGAGATCTTCGCTCGTAGTTCGTTGGTCAAGAGGTCGAAGGAGTCGGCGAACGCCTTCACGCCTGCTTCCAGCAGTTCGTCGGTGACTTCGTCCATCAAGATGCCGGCGGCTTCGATATCCGCCATAACTTGCCGGTAAGAATCGACATCGTGCTCGATGCTATCGTTGCACTCACCATGATCGAGCACGGCTTCAATGGTCTGAGGCGGGAGCGTGTTGACCGTATCGCGACCGATCAACGGATCGACGTAGAGCGTGTCGGCATACTTGGGATTCTTCGTACTTGTGCTCGCCCACAAGGGCCGCTGGACCACAGCGCCTCTGGCGCTCAGCCTTGCAAAGTTTGCCGTGCCGAAGACCGACTTGTACCTCTGGTACGCCAGCTTCGCGTTGCCGACCGCGGCCTTGCCCAGCAGCCGCTCCAGGCCCTTATTGCCGTCGGCGATGCTCTTTTCGAGCTTCTTGTCGACAAGGGAATCGACGCGGCTCACGAAGAACGACGCCACCGAGGCCACCCGGCTCGCATCTCCGCCCTTCTGCAGGAGTTGCTCGACGCCTCGCAGATACGCCTCCATCACCTGGTCATACATCGCGAGGGCGAAGATCAGCGTCACATTGACGTTGATGCCCTCGGCGATCAGCGTCTCGATCGCCGGGATGCCTGCGGGTGTGGCGGGCACTTTGATGAACACGTTCGGGCGGGCCAGCCGCTCGAAGAGTCGGCGCGCCTCGCCGACCGTGCCATCGGTGTCGTGCGCCAGGTGCGGATTCACTTCGAGGCTCACGAATCCGTCGCGACCGCCGGTACGATCGTAAACCGGCCGTAGTATGTCCGCCGCGTCGCCCACGTCACCAATCGCAATCGACTCATAGATTTCCTCGACACTTTTGCCACCGGCAACCTGTGACGCGATCAGGTCATCGTAGTCGGCGCCTTGCGAGATCGCTTTCTGAAAGATCGTCGGATTGGATGTGACACCGACGACACCGACGTCGATCAGCCGGGCAAGCTCGCCCGATTCGATCATCGCGCGGCTGATGCTGTCACACCAGATCGCCTGACCGGACTCGGAAATCTGATGAATGCGCGTCTTATTGGTATTCAAAGATGCCTCGCTGCTCTTATCTGTTCCGTCATCCAATCGTTCGCCGGAGCCGTCCTCCGCTATGCTGCCCTTTAACCGGGCCACCACATGCCGCGCGGCCGCAACGACGGCGTCGGCGGTAATGCCCAACTCCTTCATGACCTCGTCCGCCGGGGCCGAAAGTCCGTACCGGTCGATTCCGATCGCCACGCCCGCGTCACCAACATAGCAGGACCACCCCATCGTTGATCCCGCCTCGATCGAAACTCGCGCTTTGACGAGAGGTGGCAACACGGAGTCACGATACTCTTGCGACTGTTGTTCGAACAACTCCCAGCAAGGCATACTCACGACACGAGCGTCGATGCCATCGCCCGCGAGTCGTTCGGTCGCCTCGAGGCAATGCTGCACCTCTGAGCCCGTTCCGATGAGAATGACGTCAGGCGTGCCGTCACAATCCGACAGCACATACCCACCCTGCAACAGCCCATCCGCGGATGCGTAACGCGAACGATCCAACGTCGGCACTGTCTGCCGCGTCAACGCCATCAGCGCGGGGCGATCCGTCAGCCGCATCACGTGGCGCCACGCGACCGCGACCTCGTTTGCGTCACATGGCCGGATGACGTCGAGGTTCGGCATCGCACGCAGGGAAGCCAGATGCTCGATCGGTTGATGCGTCGGGCCGTCCTCTCCGACCCCCACACTGTCGTGGGTAAAGAGGTAAATGCACGGAAGCTCCGACAACGCCGCCAGCCGAACCGAGGGACGACAATAATCGGTGAACGTCAGAAAGCTCGATCCAAATGGCCGGATCTTCGAGAGCGCCAACCCGTTCATGACGGCGGCCATGGCGTGCTCGCGAACACCGAAGGCGAGATTGCGTCCATCTGGTTCGTCGGGTTGAAACAGGCCGCTGTCAGGCACGATTGTCTTGGTCGAGGCGACCAGATCCGCCGACCCGCCCAGCATCCAGGGAACCTTGCGCGCGACGGCCGCAAGAACTTTCGAGTCGGCGACGCGCGTGGCGATCCCTTTCGGGTCCGGCTCGAATGTGGGCAGATCTGCGTCCCAGTCATCGGGCACTTGGCCCGCTTGCATTTGGTTCCATTCCCGGGCGAGTTCGGGATGCTCTGCGGCGTACGACTCGAAGGCGGCCCGCCATTCCGACGAGCTTTGCGCACCGCGGCGGAGGGCCCGGTCCCGAAGGTGGACGTACACCTCGTCGGGAACGTGAAACGGTTGATCAAGCGGCCACCCGTACGCCTCCTTGGCGAGTTGCGCTTCCCGCTCGCCGAGCGGTTCGCCGTGGGCTTTAGGCGTGCCCGCGCGATTGGGGCTGCCGTAACCGATCACACTCTGCACCATAATCAAAGAGGGACGCCGCGATTCGTTGTTCGCCGCTTCGATAGCCGCTGTGAGCTCGTCGAGGTTGTTCGCGTCAGCAACGGTCTGCACATACCAGCCGTACGCCTGAAACCGGCGAGCCACGTTTTCGGAGAAGGTGATTTCGGTGGAGCCGTCGATGGTGATCCCGTTGTTGTCGTAAATCCAGATGAGATTGCTGAGGGCCAAGTGACCGGCCAGCGACGCCGATTCGGCACCAACACCTTCCATCAGGTCGCCGTCGCTGCAGAGCGCGTAAACGTGGTAGTCAACGATGGTGTGGCCGGGCTGGTTGAAACGGGCGGCGAGCCAGCGCTCGGCGATTGCCATGCCCACACTGTTGCCCACCCCCTGCCCCAGCGGTCCGGTGGTCGTTTCGACGCCGCCGATCAGTGTGGACTCCGGATGCCCGGCGCAGCGGCCGTGCAACTGCCTGAACGAACGGACGTCGTCGAGCGCCACGTCGTACCCGGTCAGGTGCAACAGGGCGTACAGCAACATCGAAGCGTGCCCCATCGACAGGACGAACCGGTCCCTGTTGGGGAATTCGGGCCACGCCGGGTCGTGCCGGAGAAATCGATCCCAAAGTGCAAAGGCGGCAGGCGCCATGCCCATCGGCGCTCCCGGGTGTCCGCTCTTGGCGTTCTGGACCGCATCAATACATAGTGTGCGGATGGTGTTGACACACAACTGGTCGAGGCGTTCAAGCTGATCCATGCACGCAGATCCCCCAATAAGGCGGGCGTTCGCCCGTGGCAGGGTACGCTAACAACCTGTGCGCGGGGATTCAAGCGGGATTCAATCATCGTTGCAGCGTGGGAGCGGGTTCGAACGCGCAGCGCAAATCCATGATGCCCGCAGAACAAGGAAGATTCGTGGACGCCGCTGCAATAGGGTGCCTATAATAGGTGCGGACGGGAGTAGTCTCCGATGCTACGTTCAATAACAGCCAGGAAGCGACAGGTGGCAGGGCGCTTAATTGAGGTGCGGCCTCTAAGTCACCCTTGGTTTAATTATTGAATCCTGAATTTAAGTCGCAAGGGTCGCATGGGTTGCCGATGAGTCAATTGAGCATTTTTTCGTAATTAGTTCTGCGGGAGTGACCGGATTGCGTGTATATTGGACGGTGCGGGCGTGCTGAGCTGAACTTGCGGCATGTCGCGTGTAAGCGGGAGGACGAACATGCCAATTATCGATTCCGGACTTTCTGACCTCAGGAATCGGTCCGTCACCGAGCGGTTCGGCGAGTTGGCCGACAAGCTCAACGATTACCTGCACAAGTTCCGCGCTTTCGGCATCCGTTCGAACCGGGCGGTTGCGCAGTATCTCTGTATTGACAGCGCAGAACTCTCCAGACTCAAGAACGCTCGCGTGGGGGATATCAATCTCCAGCGGGGCTACGAGATTCTCGAGAAGTGCCGGGAATTGGAACGGCGCCTTGCGACGTTCGGCGGACCTCTCAAGTGCAAGGACGTACACAGCGTAGGTTTCAGCATTTCGGCTTTGCCGGCGGTCAGCACTCGCGAGCAAACACACGCCATCGCGTTGCAGCAGCAATCGGACACCGTGCTCCTCACGGTGGACGACGAAAACCAGCGCCGCGAGCTGGACATGCTGCTGGGCGATGTCATGCGAAGCGTGGTCAACGCCCGCCGGAATCCCTACGGCCCCATGAGCATCATGTACGTGCTCAAGAGCGTGTACGCCTGTCCGAGCACGTCTCGCGACCAACTGCGTGCGAGCCTGCGGGTCGTCGCGCTGGGAAGAAGGGCGTGCGAGCGCGGAAGATTTCATCCGCAGTTCGGCGAGGAGGTGCGCCGGCGCACGTTGGCGGCGATCCTGAACAACGGAGCCGCGATTGCCTTGCGGACAGCGCGCGTTTGGCCTGAGAGATCGTCGCGGATGTTAAGGCTATCGAAGTTCCTCCACGCCGATGCGTTGAAAACCTTCTACTTCCCGTCCACGATTCGCGGTGCGTTGACTTGCGCCAACGATCTCCAGGACGGCGAATGGGCGGCGGAGTTGATCCAGTTATTCCTGGAGCGGGAAGGCTGGGACGTTTCGACCTGGCCTCGGGGGATTCAGGCGGACATCCGGGATCCTTCCGAGTGGCAGTTCCTGAAACGGCACAGGAGCTGGAAACTGTTTGAAGGTGTGCTTGGGCGATTGCGCTAGAGGCGAATCCGCGCCGCGCTGTTTTCGGGCGGCGTGAACATATCAAGGAGCAATGTCATCATGTTCGCTCACGTCAGAAGCACGCAGCTTCTCACATTTACGATGGTCTGTTGCGCATTCAACTTCAACGGAATCGCACTTGGAGCAGATCGCGTTCCGATCGATCCGGCGGTCCCGATTCTGACGCCGGACGATCCATCCTCTGTCGCGGTGATCGAGTTACCGTCGGGCGAAGCAATTTTCGTTTCCGTCGTCACCGCATCAGACGTCGCAGTAACGGAACTGCTCGGGAGTGAGCCTTTGGACCCCGCGTTACCGGCCCGAGTTGCAAGAACCATTCGGTCGCCCGGCGGAGCGACCGTGCACGTCAACATCGTGGAGATCGGCCGGCGTATCACACCTGAGCTCGACAAGAGAGCCGCCAGGATCGGCAGCGGCTGGGTAACAAACGTTGAATTGCCCTTCACCGCCGAGGCGGAGCTCGAGGCCCTGCTCAATGGAGAGGCGGTTCACATTCCGCGTGACGGGACAGCAGCGGATGATGAAGGACCGACGTGCCACCTCAGCGGCCTGCCCGTCGTTGAGCTGCTCGTCTGGTTCGATCCCGATACGACCAGGACAACCGGACCGAACTACCGCATTCGGATCGTCGACCCGCCGGAGAACGGTGGCGACACTGCCGCGATGAGCAGTGGCAACATCATTACGGGCGGCGGCAATGGCGGCGACGACGAAGAGCCGCCTCCGAGCGAGGGGGCGGATCCGATCGGCAGTCCGGATCGCGTGCCACCGCGGAGCGAGTAGCGCAGCTTACTCGAACGGAAACAAGAAACGATCGGCCCGCCTGTTTGGCGGGCCGTTTGCATATGCGGCCAAGCCACTCGCGCATGCCACCCCGGCTCGTCAACGACCTGAAACAGCCGCGCAGAAGCACGTGAACGAGGAAGTGACCAGCAGAATCTTCCGAGATGCCTTAAGACCCGAGCAACGTTTGCAGTAGCCCCCAATCGACGGCGTCGACGTCCGAGTCGCCGTCGAGGTCCGTGCACGCGCAGTTGTCTTCGAGCGTTCCGCCGCCCGGTCCCGTCACGCACTCGAACAGAATGGCGTAGTCGTCGAGGGTGAGTTCGAAGTCGATCGCGCAATCCCCTTCGATAACACACAGGTCACCGCACTCGGCCACTGCTTGCTCCACGCAAGTGCTGTCCCAGAACGAGCCGCAGCAGAACGGATCGGCTCCGCAAACGATCTCTTCACACGCGACGTTGCCGCATCCCGGAGAGCGACGGCTGACGCAGCAGTCGTTGGTGCTCGCCTCACAAAGGAGAGAGCACATGTCCGCGGCGCTGTCGGCGCAGATGGCGTCCCAGGTGTCCGTACAGCAGACCTCGTTATCCGGGGAAGCACAGACGATCGCCTCGCATTCGGCGTCGTTGCAGCCTGGAGAGCCGTTAAACGGGACACAGCAGTCGCCCGCGCCGGTCACGGCAGCGGCTTGAGGTTGTGCCTCGGTTGTCTGCTGCGTGCCCGCCACGACAGGCACCGCCGCTCCGCCCGCGGCAATGAGGCACCAGACCGAAATCCTGACGCGCATTATTCGCCTCCATGGGTCTGTAGAACTGAAGCAGGCCGCCCGCCAGACATTTGCGTCCGGGAGGCCGTAATGAGGCGTGCTGACGGCGCTTCCTTCCGCCCCACGTTCGGACAATTCTAGGTACCCGATACGGGCCAGGGCAAGACGAGAGCCTGGCAAAGGGGCGGCAATCAGATTCTGCTTATAGGGCCCGGCTCCCAGCATATCAGGCCCTCCTCGGACGACGGGGACCTTTCCACCATGCTGGCCGGCCGGGTCTAGCTAACAGAAGCTCGCGACGACGCCTCTCGTGGCTTGATCCCGCACATCGAGACCATGCCGACGCCGGTGAGCAGCCAAAGGGTCTGCACCATGGCGCGCGACATCGGGCCGGGACGTTGACCGCTGATCTCCCGCCCGCCACCGAATCGACCGATCAGCGGTGCCAGGCGGCTGCGGTAGTTTTGCTCGATCGACTTGTAGTCACGATCCGCCAACAGCGGGAGGTAGTCTCTCAACCGCGCCGGGGCGAACGTTCCGCTGTAGGTCAGACCTGCCCGGTCGAACCAGCGCAGCATTCCGCCCAGGCTGTGCAGGGACTCGTGGGGAATGGCGAAGTAATCATACAGGGCGGATTGCTCGTCATTGCGGTCGCCCTTGAGCAATCGCCTGGTCGTCAAGGGAAACAGCCTGCGCCCCCAGGTCACTCGCCGACTCAGATCCGGACCGCCGAACAGTCTGGCCACACGCCGCCGCATCTCGCGCGGAAAGAACCCGTAAGAATTATAAAGGCTCACCAGGATACGCCCGCCGGGCTTGAGCACGCGGCAAAGCTCGGTAAAGCCGCCGCATGGGTCCGGCGTATGATGCAGAACACCGGTGCAGTACACAAAGTCGAATTGCTCGTCGGGAAACTCCGTCGTCAGAACCGAACGTTTTTCGAACCGGAGGTTCCCCAGTCCTTCAAGCTCCGCGTAACGCCGGGCTTCCGCCAGGGACCCGTCCGACAGGTCAATTCCCGTCACGTGAGCGCCTTGTGACGCAAACCACGACGAGTATTCGCCCGTCCCGCAGCCGGCGTCGAGCACCTGTTTGCCGACGTAGTGCTCCTCGCGAACGCCGCAGCAGCGAAGGCGAAGACGCATCCGCCGCGAAGCGAATGCCAGTTTGTCTCTGCGGCTCGGCGAGGGATGATCCGTGTACATCCCAACCACGGCTGCTTGAATCGTCTCGGCCCGATCCGACATCATTGCACCCTCTTCAAAACCCGGGCATGATCATACCATAAAACGTCGCGCCCTTGCCAAGCGCTCCCCACGAAAAGCGTAATGCACACCCATCGCCCCGAATGAAATAAGAGACCGGGGTGTCGGGAGTTCACGCGGTACCACCCCCGCCGCGCGGCGCCGTCGTTCCAAACCTCGCCGGCGTGCCGTGCCCACCGGCCCGCGGCGCCCCCGCCCTGCGCCGGGTAACTGTGCGCCGCCATGTTGAATCCTCGCGGCGGCTCACAAGCGAAATTCGTGGCCCTCGTGCGGCAGCGACCGGTCGGTTGCATCAAGGCACAGCGGCGTAACGACCACTTGCCCTTCAAACACGGAAGCGAGATCGGTGCCTTCGCTCATGGTACGCGTCTCGAAATAGCCTCTGTACTCGAACACGGATCGGCCCTCTCCTTCGCCAGGCGATTGCTCGTACGCCAGCGGAATATGGTCGCGCGCGAGCGGAACCACGCAGATGCCCTGCGGTTGTTCACCCGGCGGCAGAGCCGGGAAGTTGACATTCCACAGCCTGCCGACCTCGCTCGAAGCCTCAACAAGTTGCGGAAGAAGAGCCCTGAAGATCTGTGACGCTCGCTCCCAGTCTATGGGTCGTCCCTTGAGATACATTTGAGAGACAGCGATACCGCCGACGCCACACATCGCCGCCTCCCGAGCGCCCGCCACCGTTCCCGACGTGTGCACGTCCACGATACTCACGTTAGCCCCGCGATTGATCCCCGAAATCACCCAGTCCACCGGCTTGTCAACCAGTTCGCTGAACGCGAGACGCACGCAATCGACAGGCGTGCCATCCACCGCGAAGACCTCCCCCATCATGTCGTGATTCACGCGGTTCACGCGGATCGCGCCGGACAGGCTCGCCGCATGCCCGCAGCTCGACCGTTCGCTCGCCGGCGCCACCACCGAAATCCGATGTTCCTGAGGGATCGCCCGATACAACGCCAGCATGCCCGGGGCCTCGTAACCATCGTCGTTCGTCAGAAGAAAGTGCATCCTAACCTCTTGCTCGTTGCGAGCGCGGAAGTCGGCCCCACTTAATAGGCATCGCGGGCGCACTATCTGGCCGCGAATCCACAATCGGAACAGGAGCGATTCGCCCGTGTGGCCGTGATCCGTACGGCGTCCCTCAACTCGCCGCAACCCAGGCCACGCTCATACGGGCACAACAAGCCCGGTGACCGTGGCCTCGAAGACCAACGCCCCCTCCACCACCCCCTGAACGTAGCACATGATGCGACGGCTACGGGCGTCCTTCCGGCGACACAGCAGCCAAATCCGGCAGGGCGGCCTGACGGTCTGCCGGAATTTGCAGCCGTCCACACCTCCGTAACCGACAAAACCCTCAAACTCCGGGCGGGAGTATCGCTCCATGAACGCCGCCAATTGAGCCGCGGACTCGAGCATCAAGACGCCCGGCAACACCGGAGAACCCGGGATGTGGCCGCGGCACCACCATTCATCGTCACGGACGTCCCGATACGCAATGGCCTCACCGCTTTCGTGATCGAGATGCACCACCCCGTCGAGTTGCTCAAACTCGTGCCGCTGTGGCAAACGGCCGTAAATCGACGCCCGGTCATGGACGACATGGTCCAGGTCATGTCGATCCAAATCAAAGATCAGCGCGCTGGCCATGAGTTCCCGAAACTCGCACTCGGTCTCCACGCCTCGTTGCGAGCGCCGACAATGGCGAACGGGCGCGACGGCCTGCCGCCGCCGACCTTGTCAGCCGCCGGACCCCCTCGCGCCCCCGTGCCCTCACGCCGAGGCAAGCGTCAGCGCCACACCTCACCAAGTGTTACGAAGAGCTGCTGCTCTCCGTCCGCTCTTCAAGCACCTTCTTACGTACGTCCTGGGCGGCGGACTTGATTTCCTGCATCGCCTTGCGCACACGCGTGCCAGCGGCCTTGTTGCCGCCGGCAGCCTTCGCCACATCCTCGCTACACGCCTCCACAAGCTGTTTCAATCGCTCGTATGCCGCCATCATTTCGGAAATCCTTATCTTCCTGGGATTATCACGTTGGGGACACCACGCCAAACTCGCGGGCTGAAGTCTATCAGCACTTGCCAGTAGCCGTAAAGTCATTCTTTCCGGATAGAAGGTGATTCCCAGTCACGCAGGCAATGTTTCCTCCCATATCTCGCCTCCAAGAACGTCCCGCAAGAGTGTTTGGACCTTGCGATGCGAGATACCTCCGGCTCACGGCGAGCACCGTGCGCGCCAGCTCATCAATTACATTAGGACTTGATTTATTAGATTTTGGCGGCCGGCAAGCTGTGTCGCGCACCCGGCTCAGGCAATCACTACGCCCGGCCCACCGCGGAAAGACTAGAGAAAAGCCAGTTCGAGGTCCGATATCCTCTAGTTATCCCAAATTGCCCGACCAGTCGAGGAGGAAGAACGCCGTGCGCCCTCTGACCAACTTCACCACGATGGCGTTAGCCTTGGTATGGACGGCTTCGGCAACGGGTGCGAATGCGCCCCCTGTCGAATCGGTCGAGAAAGTCACCGTCCAGCGATTCGAGTTGGCTCCAACCCTCGACGACGGTGGATCGGCGATCGACACCCTGCAACTGTGGTACACCACCGACGGCGGACACACATGGCAGGATTACGACACCGCGTCGCGGGCCGAGGACCGGATCGTGTTTACGGCCGGCGAGGAAGGTCTGTACGGGTTTTATGTCGTTGCAACCAACGCGGCCGGTTCCTCCGGCCCCGAGCCCGGACCAACGACGGAACCGCACCATTGGGCACTTGTGGATTATTCGTCACCGGTCGTAGAACTCGAGGAAACGGAACCCCGCGTCCGGGCCCCTGAGCCACTTACGGTTGTCCCGATCCGTTGGTCCGCACGCGATACCGCGTTGCCGCCACGACCGATTCTGATCGAGTACCGCATGATACCGAAGGGCGCCTGGAGCACCATCGCGGATGCGCTTCCAAACACCGGCACCTACACATGGCACGTCCCGCCCACACTAAACGGACGCATCCGGATTCGGCTCACCGTCCGAGACGAAGCCGGGCACCGCACACAGGTCACATCGGGCCCGATCGAAATCGTGCGCGAAGTTGCGCCACCTCGCGAGACGACCCCGCCCCGCCGGAGTCAACAACGCAGGTCCCAAAGCTGGCAAGATCGCATAGACCGCGGCGCCTCTCACTCGGTCCCTCCCGAAATCGGTTCCGAGCGTGCCGTTACCCTCTACCGCAAAGGCGTCCTGCACGCGATGCGCGGCGAATACCGACTGGCGTCCTCTCGACTGCAGGATGCGCTGGCGTTGGATTCCGACTTGACCGAGGCGCTTGTCGAACTCGGCAAGGTCCTCTACGCTCAAAGGAGAATTCCCGAGGCGATCGAGGCCTATCGCTTGGCGCTGCGCCAGGATCCCAACTTGCGAAGCGCTCGCGAGGGTCTTGCCCTCGTGTACATCGGGCAGCGGCGCTTTTCCGACGCAGTTCGTGAGCTTGGCCACATCGTCCGCTCGAATCCCAAGGACGTTGAGGCATGGCTGAATCTCGGAGACGTAGCGATCTACCAGGGGGATGAGATCCTGGCCCGCGAGCATTACCGCAAGGCGGCAACACTCGATCCGACGGCGACCGAGGTCATCGGCAAAGCTCGGCTGCGGTTGGCCGAACTCGAGCGGCTGGCCGCGGAGTTCGCCCAGGTTGATACCGTTCAATGAGCGCTCGAGCCAACCTGAAACCAGTCTGCGTGGTCTACGGCAAGAACGCGTATGCTCGCCGCAAAGCAGTCGAAGACGTCGTTGAGCGTGAGCTTGCGGGCGGAGACCCGGCGCTGAACCTGAACCGGGTGGACGGGGACAACGCGGAGCTGGCGGACGTGCTCGACGACGTTCGAACGTTCTCCATGCTCGGCGACCGGCGGGTTGTTGTCGTTAATGAAGCCGACGACTTCATCAGCAAGCACCGCGCCGCACTCGAGCGTTACGTCGGCGCGCCGGCCGATTCCGGTTGCCTTGTGCTCGTCTGCAGCACTTTCGATGCCCGCACGCGACTCTACAAGGCCGTCAAGCAGGTCGGCGAGTTGATCGAATGCAAGCCGCTTCAAGGCGCCGGCGTGATACCATGGCTGATCTCGACGGCGCGTGAGGTGCACGGCAAACAAATGGGCCGCCATGCAGCGGCCGAGTTGTGCGAGCACGTGGGTACCTCTCAGGAAGCGCTGGATGCCGAATTGGTAAAACTCTCGCTCTATGCAGCCGACCGGCCGGAAATCACCACGGCCGACGTGGGCGCCGTGGTAGGTCGCTATCGCGAACAGAATGTCTTCGCGGTGATGGACGCGATCGCCGCGGGCGATACGGAGACGGCCCTACGGGAGTGGCAACGCGTGCTGGCCACGGACCGGGCCGCGCCGGCCAGGGCCGTCGGCGGACTGGCCTGGGGACTCAGACGGCTGATCGACGCGCGACGGCGGTTGGACAAGGGCGAGCGTCTGGAGGCGCTGGCGCGCGAGAACTGGACCGACGTCAACGTGTTCCGGCGGCGGATGGAGCACGCAGACCTCCGGCAACTCGAGGATCGTCTCGGAGATCTGCTCAATGCGGACCTCGAGTCCAAAACGGGGCTGGGCACGGTCGAACGAACGATTGAACGGTTCATTGTCAAACATTGCGCGGCCAAGGCCGCGGGATGAAACGGAGTTCAACATTCGGCATGGACGCCAGAAGAAGCAAGCCGATTCAACGCGACCTCTCACGCCGGTGTATCGCCGGCCTGATTCCGCTGACCGTCATCACGGTGACCCTGCTCCCGCCCGGCTGCGCTCCGCATATGCAGCAACAGGAGCCGCTGTGGCAGCCCCAGCACGACCGGGAGCGAGTTGCGCGACAGCAGCCGTTCAACGAGCCCACGGCAGAGAGAAGCCCATGGTCTGACGACAGCGCCCCCGCCGAATCCTCTCCGCGCCGAGCGAACGAAGCGCGTGATCAGGTCCTGGCGTTCATCAACCGGCTCGAGAACATGAGAGAAAGCGAAGCGGCGGTTGAACCAACGTCGCCACGCGACTTTGACAACCCCCCTGCCGACGGGCCATTGACGACCGGGAACCGGCCCGAGTTTGACGGCTCCTTCCACAGCACCAGGAAGCTCAGTCAACAGAGCCGCGAATCCGAGCATTCATCTCCTCCGCGGGAAGCCACGCCGCCGAGACGTACAGCGATGGCGCCAGCGACGATCCAGCCGCCTGCGCAGGATCTAGTGCAGCCGCCTCGCGTGGTGTCGGTGGCGATTCGGCAAAGAAGCTCTTTCGAACCCGCCAGCCCGGAAACGACTGCGCAGGTCGAGATCAGCCGGAAATCGGAAGCACAGGTGGCCAACAGACCGATCGCCACCGAACAGGTCACCCCCGAGATCGACGCGCTAAAGCTGGCCGTTGAAAGGGCCGAGCGGCGAGTGGAGGATTTGCCCGGCGACCTGGATGCCCTGTGGCATCTTGCGCTCCTCAGGCTGAGCACCGGCTGGGATGCCGCGGAACTCGAGGCGCCGGCCGACATGTCCGAGCAGGACGCTGCGCTGTTCCATCATGCGCTGGCCACCATGTCGGCCGCTCGCGAGGCTCTCGAGGAACCCGTGACGGGCGTCGAGGAGGCACTCACTGCGACCGAAGCCCTTCGCCGGGCGCTGAAGCCTCGGGCCGAGTTGCGCGTCCCGACGGTGGCGCTCTGTTCGCGTGTGAATGCCTTCGGTGTGTATGAACAGTTGCCAGAAGGCGCGCTGCGAGAAGGCGTTCACAACCAGGCGATCGTCTACTTCGAGATCGAGAATTTCGCCTCTCAGGAAACCGAAGACGGCCGTTACCGCTCGGTGATTCGCGACCGCTTCGAAGTGATGTCCCTAGACGGTGCGTTGCTGTGGGAGCATGAGGAGCCGAACATCGAGGACGTCTCCCGGAGCCACCGGGAGGACTTCTTCGTCGCCCAGCGCATCACCCTCCCACCGAGCCTGGAGGGCGGAGATTACGTGCTGAAAGTGACGGTCGAGGACCTGCTGGCCGACAAACGCACGCAGGCGATTCACGAATTCACAATTCAAGGGCCGCGGCGCACGGCCGGCAAGTAACACGTCGATTCCACGCGCTCGTTCTCACCGCTGGTCACGCCGTAGTCGTACGCGCCGTCCGCAGGTAGAATGCCGGCAATGCAGGCGCCCAACGCCACCGGACGAGGCCACAAGAGCCTCCAGCGCCGGCGGCGGGCGCGCCTCAGGCGTCCGGACGCCTCCTCTTTTGGACAACCAAAAGAGCCAGGCCGCGAGAAAGAGGCCGTAACAGCCCGAGCCCAGTGGGCCGGGAAACGGGTTCTCCTCACGCGGCCGCTCATGGAGTTACCACGTGCTCAAAGAACTATTCGAACTGCAGGCGGAACTGAACAATCGCGTCGGAGCCGATACGCGATCCCTGAAGGAATCGTTCGACCCCCAGAAGGCGGGCCGGTGGCTCAACGACTACATCATGGCTGCCGCGAATGAGCTCGAGGAGCTGCGCGACTGTACTTACTGGAAGCACTGGTGCGCGGAGGCAAGGCGCGGCGAGCGGTTCAAGCTGCACGATCTCCAGAACGCCCGCGTCGAGGTGATTGATCTGCTCTTCTTCTGGATCAGTCTGGCCCAATGCGTCGGACTGGACGCAGAAGACGTGTACAACCTCTACCTGCAGAAGCTCAAGGTGAACCACGACCGGCAGGACAAGAACTACGCCATGGCCGACAAGGACGATTCGGATAACAAGCACATTCAATTGGAGTAGCGACGCGACGCTTCGGCACGGGCGTAACTGCCGACGCCGCGTCTTGAACGTGTGGCCGCGAATAGCGACATACGAAAGTCATTCGGACAGCGGGTACTTGACGTGCTCAACAAGCCGCTGTTCGGCACGGTCGTCGTTCATCCAAACGCCGTCGTCGATCCCCGGCTGTTTCCCGAAGAAGAGTTTCCCATCTGGTGCGAGCGCTGCGGCTATAGTCTGACACAATTGCCCGACGGCCGCTGTCCCGAATGCGGATTAGCGTTTACCCGGGCGCGAGCGCTCGTGGTCGAGTACGTCGTCGGACCCCGAGCATTGAGGCGGCGACGGTTGTGGAGCCGACGACGACGCTCTCGTAGCCAGAGAATTGGGGTGATCATGGTGGCCGCCGGGCTTGCGCCCATTGCCATCGGGGCCATCGGCGTGCCGCTCATCGAGGTCCTCGTGCCTGCAGGCCAATCGGGGCAAACGGCCGTATCCGAATTGCTGGACTGGGCGAGTGATTCGTTTGGTCGTGGGGTCCTCAGCGCATTCTTCGCGATCTACTTCGGCTTGGTCTTGGTGCACGTGGCGGGCGCCGTGTTGTCATCCGTGCAAAGTGCCGATCTCCGACGTAAGAGGAAGCGCGTCGCCGACGCAATCACGGCCCCCGCAAAGTAGTGTGCGGGATGACCAGTAGTGTGCGGGATGACCGCCGGCCGCGCGGTCCGCTCCGCTGCTTGCCTGATCGACGGACCTGTACAGCGTGTGGGCCACGGTCGTGGAACGGTTCGCGCACAAAGACAGGGCACGCGCTTGCGCGTGCCCCGGTGCTCATGTCAACCGCTCTACAGGCCCGCTACCGGATATTCCAGTTGAGATAATCGTCGGCGGTGTCGAACTGTCCGTCGGGGCCGGCGCTGATGATATCGTATTTCCCTTCGTGCGTCTCGCCGGGGTAGATGTACTTGATCCGGTTGCCCCAGGGATCGATGACGGCCTCCTCTTCCTTGAGGTAAGGGCCCTGCCAAGCTTCCGGGTTTTCGAGGCCTCTGGGCCGTTCGTAGAGGGCCTGCAGCCCCTGTTCGGTTGTCGGGTAGTCGCCGATGGCGAACTTGTACGCCGTCAGGGCCCGGGTCACCTTGCCGTCACGGTGGATCAGATCCCTCAGCGCCTGTTCCTCCTCAGTGTATTTCTGCGCCTCCTCGATGAGTCCCTCATCTTCCTTGCATCCGGCGAGCAGGAACAACCCGACAACAGCGAGCGGTAGGAATAACGTATGAAATCGCATGACTGTCTCCCATATATCCGGCCGCAAACCAAGGGACCGAAACCGCAAACCGGCGTCGCGCCGAACCCGAACGGGCGCGACGACGCGGACGGCGGCCGGCCAATCCGCGTTGCAGCTTGATCTAACACGAATTCATCGTTTATGGCAACAATCATTCCATAAGAATTTATACGCCGGAGCCCGGCGGATGGTTCGCCGGCATGGTCACCGGTGCCTGACGCTGTCACGCAGCTCGCGAAGTCGCTGCAGGGCCTCGATGGGCGTCATGTGGTCGGGATCCAGCGACAGAAGCTCCTCGGTGACTCGGTCGCCGGTGCCCCCAAACAAGCTGAGCTGCGGGTCCTTCCTGGTTCGGCTCTTGCCGAGCCGGTCCGCCCGACGTTTGCGATCGAACCCCGACTGGAGCTCGTCGAGGATCTCGGCGCTGCGGGTGACGACCTCCGGCGGGACGCCGGCGAGGCGGGCCACGTGCAACCCGTAGCTCTCATCACAGCAGCCCGGAATGATCTTGTGCAGGAAAATGATCCGCTCGGACTCGTGCTCGGCCTCGGGCCACTCGCGCACTGCGACGTTGTAGTTCACCACGCCTTTGTGAAGCTCGGCAAGCTCGGTCAGTTCGTGATAGTGGGTCGCGACGAAGGTCCGGCACTTCACCTTGGTCGCAAGATGCTCGGTGATGGCCCACGCCAGTGAGAGGCCGTCAAACGTGCTGGTGCCCCGGCCGATCTCGTCCAGAACCGCCAGCGACCGCCCCGTGGCGCTGTTGAGGATCTGGGCGGCCTCGGTCATCTCGACCATGAATGTGCTGCGGTCGCGCACAATCTCGTCGGAAGCGCCCACGCGGGCGAAAAGACGATCGACGATGCCGAGTGTCATTTCGCGGGCCGGAACGTACGAGCCGGTCTGAGCGAGCAGTGCGAGCAGAGCGATCTGGCGCATGTACGTGCTCTTGCCGGACATATTGGGGCCGGTGATGACCCAGACGCGCCGGTCCCCGGCGACGTCGGTGTCATTGGGGACAAACCCGTCGCCGATGGACTGTTCGAGGACCGGATGGCGGCCCTGGATGATGCGCAAATCAGTGCCGTGGGTGATAACAGGGCGGCAGTAACGCCGCTCAACAGCAAGCTCCGCAAAGGCAGCGACGCAGTCGATCCGGCTGAGGGCGGCCGCAACCCGTTGAAGCGCGGCGATGTGACCCGCCGTCCGCTCACGGAGATCCTCGAACAAACGCGCCTCAAGCTCGTTGGCTTTTTCCTCGGCCGTCAGCACTTTTGTTTCGTACTGCTTGAGCTCCTCGGTGATATACCGCTCGGCCGACTTGATGGTCTGCTTGCGGACGTAATGGGCGGGAACCTGATCGCGATAGGTGTTGGTGATTTCGATGTAAAACCCGAACACGCGGTTGTAGGCCACTTTCAGCGACGGAATTCTGGTCTCGTCGATCTGACGTTTCTGATATTCGGCGAGCCAGGCCTGGCCGTTTCGGCGAATGTTGCGCAGCTCGTCGAGCTCGCTGTGGTAGCCCTCGGCGATGATACCGCCTTCCCGGATCGTGATGGGGGCGTCTTCGTTAATTGCCCCTCGGAGCAGGGCAGCGAGGTCGTCCAGCCCCTCCAGGTCGCCGGCCCACTGTTTCAGGAGCGGCGGGTCGAGCCCGTCCATGGCCGATCGGATCGCCGGCAGTTCGGCCAGCGTGCGCCCGAGTCCCACGAGGTCGCGCGGGTTGGCCCGGGCGAGAGCCACGCGAGCCGTGATACGCTCGATGTCGGCCGACTGGCGCAGTCGGAGGCGCAGGTCGGAGCGAACCCGTTCGGACTCAACCAGGGCGGCCACAGCGTCCTGCCGGGCCGTGATGGCCTCCGCATCGACAAGCGGGCTGCAAATCCACTCTCTCAGGCGTCGTGCTCCCATCGAATGGACGGTGCGATCAACAGCAGAGAGCAGGGTGCCCTCCCGTTCGCCGGACCGTAAGGTCCGCTCGATCTCCAGAGAGCGCCAGGTGTTGTGGTCGATGAGCAGGGCGTCATTGCGGCGGCGCGGCTCGAGGCGATTGATGTGGGCCAGGGTCGTCTTTTGGGTCTCAGCAAGGTAGTCGATGATGGCCCCGGCGGCTCGCGCAGACGCATCGGGCTGGCTTATGCCAAACCCTTCCAGCGTGGCGACGCCAAAATGTCGGTGCAACGCTTCGAGCGCATGATGCTCGGTGAATTCGTAGGGGCTCCGCCGCGCAATGGCGGTTCCGCATAGGCTCCGAACCTCCTCGGCGATCGAAACGACCGGCGAATGGGGATCGTCATCGATGAGAATCTCAGCGGGCCGCAGCCGAACGAGCTCGTCGACCACGCCATCGGGCATTTCCTGGAACAGGCGGAATCGTCCGGACGCAAGCTCGGCCACCGCCAGCCCGACGCCTCGCTTCCCCACCGCAACGGAGGCGAGCAGATTATCACTCTGTCGGTCGAGCAGAGCCTCGTCGGTCAGGGTCCCGGGGGTGACAATACGCACGAGCTCGCGTTTGACGACGCCCTTGGCGAGCTTCGGATCTTCGACCTGCTCGGAGATGGCCACCTTGTGGCCGGCGGCAACGAGCTTGTTGAGGTAGGACTCGAGCGCGTGGTAGGGAATGCCGGCCAACGGAATGGGATTTTCGCCTTTCGATCGCGAGGTAAGGGCGATCCCAAGGACACGGGCGGCGGTTCGGGCGTCGTCGTAGAACGTCTCGTAGAAGTCGCCCATGCGAAACAGGAGGATGGCGTCGGCCACCTGTTCTTTCTGCTCGTGATACTGGCGCATGGCCGGAGTGAGACTGTCCGAGCGAGCCTTACGGGACGTTGTCGCGGGTTTGGCAGGCATTGGCTTGATTCCACTCCGGGACCGAGGGGCGACATTCAATGTAACGGCGCGACGAAGGATGACAACCGCCACTCGATTACGCTTGAGATTCGTCCCCCGGACCAACCAACGGGCGGACGGGCGGGGCATCGGCGAGATCGTCAAGCAGCCCGCGGATGGTCTTGCCGAGCATGGGATGTACGGTATCGGGTGCGATATCGCTCAAGGGGCGAAGGACGAAAGCGCGCTGGTGCATGCGTGGATGGGGAATAACAGGGTCCGGTTGCGGGCGAACGAGGTCGTCGTAGAGCAAGAGGTCGACGTCGATCGTGCGTGGGGCATCGCGGACGGTGCGGGCGCGCCCCAGTTTCCGCTCGATACGCTGAGTCAACTCGAGAAGCTGTTCCGGCGAAAGAGACGTGCGGAGGCGGGCGACCTGGTTCAGGTAGTCGGGTTGGTCGGGCGGCCCGCCGACCGGCGCGGTTTCGTAGATCGGCGAGCGGGCAATGACCTCCACACCGGCGGCGCGGTCCAATTCAGTCAGGGCCCGTTCGAGATTACTGCGTCGATCGCCGAGGCTGGACCCGAGTCCGACATAGACCTCTGAAACGGTCAGGTTCCCTTCTCCGCTACCATGACTGAACA
Source organism: uncultured Phycisphaeraceae bacterium (assembly GCA_964574815.1). Taxonomy (GTDB): domain Bacteria; phylum Planctomycetota; class Phycisphaerae; order UBA1845; family UBA1845; genus CAZNPL01. The sequence continues at coordinate 49,056 of CAZNPL010000017.1, read as the reverse complement.
TCACCAGCGTATCCGCCCGAATCGCTCCATGGCTTCCCGCGTACGCCCGAGGCCAACGGTAAGCGCGATGCGCGCGTACCCCTCGCCCGCCCGCCCGAAGCCGCGGCCCGGGATGACGACCAGATCGGCCTCGGTGAGCACGCGAGCGGCAAACTCCATCGACGTATAGCCCTCGGGGCACTTGAACCACACGTAGAAACTTGCCTTCGGCGGTTGGACCTCGACACCGGCGGCGCGCAATCCCGCAACAACGACGTCCCGGCGCTCACGGTAAACGTCAACCACCGCACGAACGGCGGGGTCGTCGTGGTACTGCAGGGCCGTGACGGCAGCATCCTGAACCGCACCGAATGCGCCCGAGTCGAAGTTGTCCTTCACTTTAGCCAATGCCGCGATGACGTTGGGCTCGCCCACTGCGAAAGCGATGCGCCAACCGGTCATGTTGAAGGTCTTGGAGAGCGAATGGAACTCGACGCCGTGCTCAAGGCCGCCGTCGACCTGCAGGATGCTCGGCGGTGGTGTATCGAAATACAACTCGCTGTAGGCCGCGTCGTGCGCGACCAGGATTTCGCGCCTTCGGGCAAAGCGAATTGCACCCTCGAGAAACTCTCGATCGGCGACCGCTCCAGTGGGGTTGTTCGGATAGTTGAGAAACAGCAGCTTCGTGCGATCCGGGAGCGCGGCAGCTACCGTGTCGAAATCCGGCAGCCACCCGCCCTCTGCGGTTAATGGAATCGCGTGGGGCACGCCGCCCGCGAAAATCGTGGCCGCGGTATACACCGGATATCCGGGATCGGGGATCAGGGCGGTGTCGCCGGGGTTAAGGACCGCCAGCGGCAGGTGCCCGATGCCCTCCTTGCTCCCGATTAAAGCCGTAACCTGGGTGTCCGGGTCAACCTTCACACCGAAGCGGCTGCGCATGAACGCCGCACAGGCCTGGCGAAACGACGCTTTGCCCCTGCCGGGAGCATAACGATGATTCAACGGCCGACGCGCGGCCTCGGACAATCGATCGATGATGAAACCCGGCGTCGGCAGATCGGGATCGCCCACGCCGAAATCAATGACGTCGCGCCCGGTGTCGACGGCTTCCGCCTTGCGCCGATCGATCTCCACAAACAGGTACGGCGGCAGCTCGTCAAGGCGATCGGCGCGCCAGTCGGGCATGAAAGCGCTCTTTCGCTTGCAGTACGGATACGTTGAGGTCAACGGCGTAGGGGCATTCTACGAAGGCCCGAGCCGGGCCGTCAAACAACCGTCCTCAACGGCCATCAGCCGCGGCTGTCGGACGCTGCGAACCGCAAGGTGAGATTGGCCCGCACACGGTCGGGCTCGAACGCGACCGCACGAAGGCTCCCGAAATCGATGTGCTCGAGGACCGACTTGAGCCTTCGCAATGCCTGCGTCGGGTCGGAGGCGCGCGTCAGGCCTGGACAGGGAACAGTGACGTCAAGAAAGCGGCCGTTGCGATCGATGCGGAACGTCCATCGTCCCGATGCCGCCTCGTCGATCACAAGTTGACGCAGATCAACCGTCGCCAATTCCAGAGAGAGCAACGATCCGTTGACACCAAGAATCTGGTCTCCCGGGAAGATGCGGCCGGCGCTGCGACCTTCCGGATCGACACGCACGACCTCCACGGTGCCAGGCTTCTCGCCGGACCGCATACCAATGCCGAGCTTGGGCATCGGGGGCTTCGCCGCTTCGGCTGCCGCCACACCTAAGGTTTGAGTCACCCATGTGCCCATCATTCCATCGGGCGTACTCAGCCACTGCTCGAGGGTCTGGGCAATCAACGCCGGCTGTGCGAGGCCGAGCATAACAGCCGAGCGATCGTCACGCCGGTGCCGCACGAGGTCGCGCAGAGAGGTCAAAGTCGGCGCAAGTCCCATTTCGGCGTCGATGAGACTTCGGACCTGCTCGGCGCTGAGTGCGACGACGAAGCTCTCGCCCACCGCCGCAAACGCCGGCTGAAAGCGCCACGCAGCGCCACGATCCCCCGTTTCAAAAGGCAATCGGACTTCGTAGATGGCGGTGCCGAGATAGTCAGTCCGCGCCAGGCGGAGACGGGGGCCGGGACGACCGCGGTTGGCAATGTCGAAGAACGTGACGACCGCCTGAATCACCTCCGCCACAGCATTCGCACACTTCAACGAATCGCCCGATTCCAAAATGACCGCGACCTGTGGGATTTCGGTGCCGGGACCGAGGTACTGATCCCACGTGACGATCGCGCCCGCACCGAGGTTCTTGATGATGCTCTCCTCGAACTGGTCCGAATCCAGAATCTGCAGGAACCGTTCAACGTAGGGCGGCGCCGCGGATGCAACCCCCTGATCCATCAGCGCTCGGAAGGCCGCGGGGACATCAAATTCAGTGGACCAGGCCACCAGCGTGGTCAGCGGGAGGCGAAGCAACCGGCTCATTGGAGGCCTTCCATCGGCTTTCTCGACCGGCGTTTCAGGGCGCTTCGCATGAAAAGCGAAGCTGACGTGGTCGTGCTCGAACCGTACGCCGACGGCCAGCCGAGTTACGGGCCATCGAATCCACTTCTGAAGCCCGCTCGGCTCGGCGATACGATTGGCATTCCACTCGAGATAGACGGTGCCGTCGCGCTTCGCCGGAAGGCCTTTGATTTCGCTCAAGAATTCCGGGTCTTCGGTAAGAACGGCACCGGACCCGCTGCGCAAACGCTGCACGAGTGCCCGATAAATCGAGTCGGCTTCGTCTGTCTGGCTGACGGCGAGAACCTCGCGATTGGTGGCGGCAAACAGCCGCGTCCGAGTGCGGTAGACCATGACGTCGCTTTCCCCCTCAGCCGATTCGTCATCGCCGGGCGCGAACGTCTTCTCCAGCAATTCGTCATCAGGTTGAAGACGCAGCAGAATCACGCCTTCAGAAAGCCGTCTCCAGGACGGGGCGGCCACGGCGAGTTGGCGAGCAAACAGTGGCCCGAACCCCTCGTCGGCATCCAACCCGAACCCCCGCAAGAACGTATTCCGCCAATCAGCAACCTCTTTGCGCTCCTGGACCTCCCCCAGCAAAAGGTCAGCGAGCCTGCGGGCGTTGCGGGTTCTATCCGATTCCGGATCGGCCGTGATGCCGTTGATCTCGATAAAAAGGCCGGTGTCGGCCGGCGCGTACGCGGCAAGAGAAGACGAGCGACCCACTACAGGTTCTGGCGTCTGGCCCGTTGCCGCTGCGCTGGATATAAAATACAGGAGGCCGCATAACGACCAAACGAGCGCGCGCAACGGAGACGCTGTCTGGAAAGAACACGGGAGTGGAATGCGGGACCCGCTCATCGGTCCGCTTCCATTAAAGTTCCTCGATCTGCTTGTCCGCCACGTGCGGAACCAGCTCGTCGAAGGAATCGGGCATGACGTCGAACGGCTCGGCCGAATCAACAGCCTCGTCAATCCCCAGGCGGTCGAGAATCTGCATGATGGTCATCTCGCCGAAACGGATGACGTCCCGGGCGTTGTCGTAATGCTGCTGCCAGTTCGTTTCAAGGTCGCGAGCGAGCGAATCCGCGGCCAGGCCCAGGTCTACCGGTTCGACCACCTTCTCCTGCCGAACGCCGAGAACCCGCGGATGCGGGCGATTGACCAGGATGGTGGACGTGATCGCAATCGCCGCCGCCGCTGCGAGACCTCCGCACCAAAGGGCCCATGGTCGCCAACCGGGCCGAACAGGAGCGATACGCCGCTCATCGAGACAGGCCATCAGACGGTCGGTAAATGCATCATCCAGAGAGTGTTCGTCTTCGCCATCCGCCGCGACAACATGGCCGACCACTTCCAGCATGGCCAGTTGGTGGCGACAGTCGGGGCACTGCAGGCGGTGGGCGGCCAGTTCCGTCTCCAGTGCGGAAGACAGTTCACCGTTGAGGTAGGCGTCAAAGAGATTTCGCGCCTGTTCGCAATGCATGGCCATTTCGCCTCACCGATAGGGCAGCCTCCGGACACCTGTCCGCCAGCCGCGCCTTCCATCCGAGTTTTACCCGGCCAAGCCGGCGAGGATGCGAAGTTTGGACGTTTCGTCGGTGACCAGTGGCTCCAGGTAGTCCTTAAGCCGCGCTCGGGCACGGTGCAGATGGCTTTTCACGGTGGCCACCGGAAGTTCCAATATTTGTGCGATCTCCTGGCAACTTTGCCCGTTTCGGTAGAACAGGATCACCGTCGCCCGCTGGGGGGCGCTGAGGCGGTCCACCGCACTCCAGACCACCAGCCGAAGGTGCTTGGCTTCATCACTCTCAGCGGAGAGTCGTTCGCCGCCGGGGGCCGGGTCGGCCACTGTCCCGAAGTCGATCTCGCCAGTGAGAGACTGCTTTCGACGAAGGGCATTCAGGCAGAGACGGTAGCCGATGGTAAACAGCCAGGTGCTGAAGCGGTACTCGGTGGAGAATGAATCGAGTGACGCGAAAGCCTTGAGAAACGTGTCCTGCACCACCTCTTCGGCATCGTGGTGGTTGCGGATCATACGCCGAACGAAAGCGAAGAGCCGGTCCTTATGCAGATCAACAAGCTCGCACAGAGCCTCCCTGTCGCCGCGGCGAGCGCGGGTTACCAGGCGCTTCTCGTCGCGCCGCTCCTGGGCTTTTGCCTCTGGCCGGTTCGGCATGGTGGAAGCCCTCCAGGTGCATTATAAGCTCGTTCTAACAGTATCGAATACCCCGCGTTGCAAACTTTCAAGGTCCGCGTAGACTTGTCACGCACCACCCTTGGGCACATCGCCCGATATCGGTGTTTATCGAATAAAACAAGCGTCGTCAATAATCTATGCCCTCCAAGCCCCGAAAAGAGACTCCCCGCATCCGAAACCGCAGGGCGCGATTTCGCTACGAGCTGATCGAGAAGCTCGAATGCGGGATCGCCTTGACCGGGACTGAGGTCAAGAGCCTCCGCACGGGTCAAGGCACACTGGAGGAGGCCTACGCCAGATTGCAGGACGGCGAAATCTGGCTCTGTGGCTTTCATATTCCGCCGTACGAGCACGGTAACATCCACAATCATGACCCGCTCCGGCGGCGGAAACTGCTGCTTCATAAATCACAGATTGCAAAACTAGAGCCAAAGTTGAGGCTTCGCGGCCTGACGCTCGTACCGGTCGAGCTGTATTTCAATGATCGCGGGATCGCCAAGGTGACGCTGGCTCTGGCGCGAGGCAAGGCGCAGCACGACAAACGGGAGGATATCCGCAAGCGCGAGGCGCAGCGGGAGATGGATCGAGCCACGCGGCGCAGATAAGCAAAACCGTCACAGTACGGCTTCGCCTCCCCAGTCGGATTCCACCGGGAGCGGGCCACGGAACGACGTCGCCGGAAGGAGCGGGCATGAGTCTGATCAAAAGCGTCTCGGGAGTTCGGGGGATCGCCCGCGGCGATCGACCCGAAGAAGTAACGTTGAATGCCGACGTCGTGCGCCGCCTGGGAAAAGCCTACGCCACGCATCTGGTGCGAACCGGGCCCGGCGGCTGGCAGGTCGTGGTCAGTGGCCGGGACGGTCGAGCGGGCGGTGAGGAACTGCTCGCCGCATTCGCCGACGGTGCCCGCGCATGCGGTGTCGAAGTGCTGGACCTCGGCATCGTGACGACCCCCGGGGTGGCCCTGACAGCCCGGGCGGCGGGAGCGGCCGGCGGTGTAGTGATTACTGCCAGCCACAACCCGGCCCAGTGGAACGGCGTCAAGTTCCTGACACGCGAAGGCCGTGCGCCCGCGAAAGCCGAAGCCGAGGCAATCTTCCGCATTTTCGATCAAGGCGATTATCACGACGACCCCCTTCGCCGGCGAACGTCGCCCATGAAGCTTGACCCACACGTCCATCACGTGGACGCAGTGCTGGAGCTTGTGAACACCGAGCGCATCCGCAGACGACGTTTCACCGTCGTCTTGGACAGCATCAACGGCGCCGGCGCGAAGGTCGGGCGGATGCTGCTCGAAAGACTGGGATGCACGGTCCACCATTTGAACGCCGAGCCGGCGGCGACGTTTGCACACCCGCCGGAACCGATCTTGGAGAACCTGACCAATCTGTGTGACAAAGTCCGAGCCGCGGGAGCCGATATCGGGTTTGCGCAAGACCCGGATGCCGACCGGGTGGCAATCGTGGACGAGGCAGGCCGCTACGTCGGAGAGGAGTATTCGCTGGCACTTGCAGCCAGGCAAGCATTTCGAGCCAAGCGGGGACCGGCCGCGACTAACCTGTCCACATCCCGACTTGTGGACGACGTGGCCGCCGCCGCAGGCGAGGGCTGCTCTGTCTATCGGACCCCGGTGGGCGAGGCCAACGTCGTGGACGGGATGAAAGCGCACCATTGCGTCATTGGGGGCGAAGGCAACGGCGGCGTGATCCATCCGAAGGTCGTCCATGTTCGCGACAGCCTCGTGGGTATGGCACTGGTGCTGGACCTGCTGGCCGCGGAGGAGAGATCGCTGTCGGACGTGGTCGGCGAGCTTCCCGCATACGCCATGATCAAGGAAAAGGTGCGCTGCGAGCAGGATCGGATCAACCACGTGCTCGCAACGGTGCGCCAAGCATTCGCGGACGCGGAAATCAACGATATGGACGGCATCCGGGCCGACTGGCCGGCTGAACGAAAATGGGTGCATGTCAGGGGGTCCAACACCGAACCGATCATGCGTCTGATCGTTGAGGCCCCCGACGCCGCGAGCGCCGAAGATCTGATGGGAAAAATCCGGACGCATCTCCAGTCGGCGGACTGACGCCAGACTGGCGGACCGACGGGTCTACCACTCTTAACCACTTGTTCGTAACCCGCCGATAACCCAACGAGGGAAAGTCCCTCGAGGGTTGCGACTTGGCTGCCGTAACGTATCCCGATTCCCTGGTTGACGACGCGAAGGCGCTCGCGGGTAAGCCGCCAGTCGCACCCATTCACGTTTGTACCACAGGTTTTCGAGGCAGAGAGGACGTGACCGGACAAGAGGCGACACCGCGGCGGGTGCTGATGATCTGCGCCGCCTTTCCGCCGACAGGCGGAGCGGGCGTGCAGCGCAGCGCCAAGTTCGCCAAGTACCTCCCGCACTTCGGGTGGAAGCCCATCGTCTGGACCTGTGGTCCGGTGACCGACCTCCCGCGAGACGATTCCCTCTTGCGTGATCTCCCGGAGGGGCTGGACGTGCGCCCACATTCATTCGGTGATGCCAGCGGTTGGGCCACCGGAATAACCTGGCTGGTCGAGGCCACACTACACTTCCTCGGACTGAACGGAGATTTCAGGCGCGGCGTACAGTGGCGTGTGGATCGTGCGGCACGCGCTGTCGTCTCGCTGTTGATCCCTGATCCTCAGGTGTTCTGGGCATTGTCCAGTCTGCACGAACTGAGGCGAGTCATCGCGCGGGAGAACGTGGATGTCATCTATTCCACCTTCAGCCCGGCGTCGAACCATCTGCTGGGCTGGCTGCTGAAACGAGTGACGCATCGCCCCTGGGTAAGCGACTACCGCGATCTGTGGACGGAGGACTGCTGGTATCCGTTCGCGGCCGGACCGCTATGGCGTCGTGCCGCAGACCGTTTTCTCGAACGACGCTTCTTGGAAGACGCGGACGCGGTGATCGGCGTCAGCGAACCGCAGACGCGCATACTCTCCGCACGCGTTCCCGGCGGGGAGCGTAAGTTTCGGACGATTCCAAACGGTTTCGATACGGACGATTTTGAGCGTGAGCGCATCTATCGCGATACACGTGCCGAAGATGGCACTGCCGTCGAGACGAGAAAGTTCGTTATGGCGCACGTCGGCCGTTTCACGCGGGAGCGCGTCCGTCCCGAAATGATCGAGGGAATCCGGCGATTCGTCCGCGCCCTGCATGATGATCGCGATCAATTCGAGCTTCGGATCGTTGGCTGGGTTTCACCAGGTCTTCGCCGAGAGTTGGAAGATGCCGGCGTGCCGCACGTGGCGCGCGGCTACGTATCGCACCACGAGGCCATCGCTGAGATGGTCAGGGCCGACGCATTGCTCCTGCAATATCCCGACGAACTCAATGCCGATACAGCGATCTCTGGCAAGCTGTTCGAGTATTTCGCAGCAAATCGGCCGGTTCTGATGATCGGTCCGCAAAGCTCGGTGACGCAGCAGTTGGTGCAATCCCTCAACGCGGGCACCGGTGCGGATCCCGACGCGAACTCGGTGTGCGCGGCCCTCAGCGAACTGTGGCGCCAGTGGCAGGCAGGCGCGCTGCGATCCCATTGCGATCCGCGTCGATTGCATCGCTACACTCGACGGAACCTGGCGGGCGAACTGGCGACTCTGCTCGACGCCGTGGCGCCGCCATCACGCCGCGACGGCTCGCCCCTTCGCAAAACCGCGCCTACCCGCTGACGACTTGGAGAATCGCTTCTCTGTCCGCCTGGTGCATCCAGGCGCCGGACTGGTCCAGACGTACGACGTGGACGCGCGGTCCCAGCGGACGCCAGACCGCCGGATCGGTTGAGCGAAACAGCGCGACGACGCGCAGACCAAGTGCCGCGGCCAGGTGCGTTGTGCCCGCATCGTTGCCGATGAACACATCGCACCCGAGGAGCCGATCGGCGGCGGAACAGATGTCGTGCTCCTCGATCACGCGCGCGCTTCGAGCGAGCCGGTCCACGTAAGGCTGGCCATACCAGTCTCGCTCGGTCGGGCCAATCATCCACGCAACTTCCAGACCGCGGTTTATCAGGTGCAGGACGATTCCCTCGAGACCCTCGAGCGGTGCGCACTTCTCACGACCCCCGCTCCCCGGGTGGCAAATCGCCCGGATTGATCGAGGAGTCGCCTTCCGACCGCTCCCGCAGCCGTCTCGTATCAGCGGCTGCGTTTCACTCACGCTCTGGAGCTTCAGTCCCGCGGCGCGCAAATCCTCCACCCACTGGGCGGTGATGTGACGTGGCGCCCCATCGGCGCCGACTCTCGCCCCCGGATCAACCGCGAAAACACGGGCTGCGACGGACCGTTCGAGGCGCTGCGTCATCGCAGCAGCCGACCCACCGAGAAAGCTGATGATCAGGTCCCGACCCGTCAGAGGATTATTCTCAGGTACAAAACCATCGCCCGAGTACATGCGATGGAGGGCAAGCGACTCAACGTCGTAAGCTTCGTCAAACGGTCCTCGGCCCGCAAACCAGCGCGCAATCGGCGTCCGGGCGGCCACAGTCAAGCGGGCTTGTGGAAATCGGCCCCTCACTCCCGCAACGACATGTGCGCAGAGCACGAAATCACCCAGCGCTCCGCCGTGGAGAATCAGGATGTCGGCGGGCGGCTCGACTACTGCTCTGCCCTGTACTTGTTGTGGCACTGCTTGCACGACGTGTACATTCCGCTTAGTGCCGTGCGGGCGGCCTGCAAGTCTTCCTGCTCGACGGCGGCGACCACCTTACGTGACCCGTCGCGAAAGTCGCTCGCCCACTGCCACCAGTCGGCAACGTCGGGCGACTTATGAAAATGCAGAACGTTGGCGATTTCACCCATAATGCGAGCATCGTGCGCAGCGGCCTTGAAGTCGGGACTGGTGCCCAGGTGAACGCGCAGGCTGTCGTTTACCGCGTCGTTCAACTCCATGAGGTCATGCAGCGGCGCTTCCGGCTTGAACATCGTCTCGGCTTTCTGCGGCTGTGCTCCGGCGTAAAACGTAAGGGTGGCGAGAATCAGCCCGGCCGGCAGAATCATCAACACAACGGCACGTTTCATTGTTTGGCTTCCTTTGCGTAGGTCCGTAGATCACATTCACATTCGGACGGCGAGCGAACTGCTTTACGATGCGATCCAGCCGCCGCCCATGACAGTATCCTGATCGTAAAAGACGACGGCCTGCCCCGGCGTCGGAGCGGCCTGCGGCTCGTCGAAGACGACGCGGGCGGAATCGCGGGCCGTCAGTTCGACGGTCGCAGCCGCCGGGCGGTGAAGGTAGCGGATCTTCGCTTCAGCTCGAAATCGATGTCCCACGTCGGGCACGAGCAAGTTGACCTGCTCGGCGGTCAACTCGCGTCGAAGCAGTTGGTCATGTTCCCCGATTGTGACGGTGTTGGACTCCGCATCGATCCGTGTCACGTACACCGGCACGCCGGCGGCGAACCCCAGCCCACGCCGCTGACCGATGGTATAGCGCGGGATGCCCTTGTGCTTCGCGACCACGCGGCCGCTGACGTCCAGGACGTCGCCCTCGCGGAAAGCGTCGGGCCGACGCCGCTCGACGACACCAGCGTAGTCCTGGTCCGGCACGAAGCAGATCTCGACCGAGTCGGGCTTATCGGCGTTAGGCAAACCGAATCGCCGGGCTTCCGCACGCACCTGCCCTTTCGTCAGGTGGCCGAGCGGAAAGATGATGCGATCGAGAAGCTCACGTCGCAGCCCGAACAGCACGTAGGTCTGATCCTTTTGCGGCTCGGCACTGCGCATCAGGCGGCGACGCCCGTTGCTTCGTTCGACTCGCGCGTAATGCCCCGTGGCCACATAGTGCGCGCCGACGGCGTCCGCGTAATCGAGGATTCTGCCGAACTTGAACTTCTGGTTGCATACGACGCAGGGGTTGGGCGTTCGCGCAGCGGCGTATTCGTTGGCGAAGTAGTCAATCAGCTCGTCGAAGTCGCGCTCGAAGTTCAGCGCGAAAAACGGGATGTCCAGCATGCCGGCGACGAAACGGGCGTCGGATGCGTCGGCCGCGCTGCAGCAGCCCTGGCGGTTGCGCGTGCCCGCGACCGGCGGGGCAGCTTCAGGCGTTCCGACGCGCATGAACAGCCCCACCACGTCGTACCCCTGCTCGTGCAGCAGGCACGCCGCCACGCTCGAATCCACGCCGCCGCTCATGGCGACGACCACCTTTTGCCTCGACCGATCGCTCATTACTATTTGCCGTTTTGCCCGGAGCCCTGGACGAAGAATCATACCGTCTCCGGGTCGCGATTCAATGCGGCGGAGGGAGATACGCCCGTCTACCGCGGCCGCGATGCGGGCGGTTCCGGAGAAGCATCATCGTCCGGGGCGTTCCGGGACGCCGCGGCTTCTCGTGCCTGCACCGCTTCCTTCTGCGCGCGGGTCGGAATCTGCTCGATGCGCGTCTTGAGATCCACGAAGATCGCGTCAATTGGGGCGTACATTGTGAAGGCCTCCTGGCGCAACTCCTCCGTCGTCTCGTCGCTTTGCGACAGGAGCTTTTCCAGATGCTCCAACCGCGCGCGGTACCGCTCGACGTAACGCCGCACCCGTTGCTTGCATTCGCGCAGGATGGAAAAGGCGGCCTCGCTCTGCCTGTCGTCGAGCCGGTACTTCCGGATGAACGCGGAGACGAAGCCATCCCAGCGTTCCAGCTCCTCCCCAATCTTCGATTCCGCCGCCGATGAACGCTCTTCGACGGCGGATGCATCCGCATGGCGGTCTCCGAGCGGGGACTGCTCCGCACTCGCACCCGGCTCCCACCAGTCGGACTCCTCGAAGCGGCCCTGTTGCCACATCTCCAAGCGGCTCTCAAAGCGATGAAGTCTCGTGTTGATCTTGATGTTTTCGAGGCTGAGCCTGGATTGCTGGGCGGGAGTCATCAACTCCGAGAGCTCGTCATACGTGCCGCGAATGTTCCTGCGGAACGCTTCAAATACGGGTTCGGCGCGGGTGGCCCATCGTTGAACGTGATCCGCCTCGGGCGGCTCACCCGCGAGCCGGGCGTCGAGATACTCATTGATGAGGGGCTGAAGCAACGGCCGGTGTTCTTTAAGAAACGCCGGCCACCGCCCCCTGAGCTGCGCGGCGAATTGATCGGTCTGACTCTCGGTCAGCTCAAACTGCCGGCCCGCACTCTCGACCCATCGGTCAAGCAGCCGATCGACCATGCCCGGCGTCAGCCAAATGCCTTCAAACTGGCTTTCCGGGGTTGGTGCAGCTGCACTATCATCGCCCGCCCCGGACGCCTGTTGTCCGAGCACGAGGGTCAAAAGTGTCACAATTAAGGCGTATGGCACCGTTCTCCAGGACTCCGTTCGACTCCGCCGCCACCGAATTGTACATCAATCGCGGAAGATCGTCGCCCTTCCCCGCCGATAGTCACGGTAAGGGTCCGTACAAAGTTGTCGCGACCGGGGGTTGGCGCGGATCGTATCGGCCTGTGCTTTTTCGGGCGGTCCGATCCTTGCAGACGGTCGAACCGTGCGTGTTTGGAAATCTCGCCAGGACCTTGTGAAAGCCCGCTTATGACGCACGACCTCAAGCTGAGCATCGTCATTCCGACTTACAACCGAATTTCGCGTCTGACGCAGACGGTGGCCCGTGTAAGGGCGAACGTCTCGCTGCCGCACGAAATCGTCATTGTGGACGGCGGGTCAACGGACGGCACACGGGAGTTCCTGGCCGCCGACGGCCGTCTGCACGTCGTTCTCGAACGCGAACGGGAAGGAGCTGTGCGGGCGTTCAACAAGGGCTTCAGGGCGGCGCGCGGCGAGTTCGTCATGTGGTTGAACGACGACGCATTCCCTGTGCCGGGAAGCGTGGAGGCCGCCCTCGACGTGCTGCACGAACATGACGACGTCGGAATGGTGGCCTTCTATCACGACTGGGATCGCCGGCGTAACGTGCTCGACTCGGTTCTGTACCAAGGCCGCATCTACTCGATGTACAACGTGCGCGGCTACCCATATGCGAACTTCGGGCTTCTCCGCAACTCCTTGTTGGCTCAGGTCGGTTATGCCGACGAACGCTATTACTTTTTCGGGTTCGACCCCGACCTGTCGCTGAAGGTGCAGCTCGAAGCGGGATTGAAGGTGATCGGCTGCCGCCGGGCACTCGTTCAACACGAGGAGTACCACGACGACCGGAAGATCGCAGACTTGAGAGCCGGCGATGACGACAACCGCAAACTCTTCGCCAAGTGGCGCCTGCCGGAACCCGACGCCTACCCCGATCCCCGGCCGGCCTATCAGTGCATGCTGCGCGAGCGCGGTCTCGATTACGCGGACGCCGAAATACAACCGCTGATCAGTGCCGACCCCCGGGCGCGCACAGCCGGCGGTACGTTCACACACCCCGCCGAGCGACTCAAAGCCTCGTTCGGGGCCGCATGACTTCGCACGATCTGACAGCACCGCATCGCCCCGTGCATCTCGTCGTCCATCATTGATCAGCACCGGGCCTGGCTCGTGTGATTCCCGATGGCCAAACCCGCCTCATCACGGCGAGCGGCAGCCTGACCCGTCGCGGCTGCGATCGGCAATCTCGCCACGATTACACGCATCGGTTATAAAGCGGTCGCCAAGATCTGAACGCGCACTTGAAGGAGTCTCGATTTGGCGACGACGTTCTCCCGAACGATGCGCTCGCTGCACATGGATCGCTTCCGCCGCCTGGGTTGGGCATTGGCGGGCGCAATCGCCCTGCTGGCAGTGTGGCTGGCATGGTTCTTTCTCGCGCAGGTATCGGTCTACGAAACCAGTCAGGCGGCACGGCTGGAGGTTCGCCAGGCCACACACCCCGTAGAATCGCCGGTCTCCGGTCGCGTCCAGAAGGTTCACCTCGAAGTCGGCGCGGAGGTGCAACGCGGCGAGGTGTTGGTGGAGCTGGACACAGAGGCCTTGAGACTGCGCCTGACGGAAGAGAGGTCACGGCGCTCGGGCGCTGAATCGCAACTGGTGGCGGCGCAATCGGAGATCGCGGCATTGGTACAGGCGGCGCAGGACTCCCGAGAGGCAGCCAAAGCAGCGCTCGCCGAAGCCCAGGCCCGTCATCGTGAAGCAATTGCGGCCGCGGAGTTTGCCGATCAGCAGCTTGAACACGTCAACGAGCTACGGCGCATGAATCTGGCCTCGGATTTTGAAACGCGCCGTGCCAGATCGGAGGCGAAGCAGCTCGCGGCGGCAGTGGACGCCGCCGAGTCGGCGGTGCTGCGCGTGGAGCGCGATCATCGCGCTTCGGAATCGGAGTACGTCGCTCAGATCGAGGCACTCCGGCGATTGGCGGCTGAGCTGGCCAGTCTGATCGAGACAACCCATGCGGCGATTGATCGGCTGACTCACGAAATCGGCCAGCGCACGATCCGCGCGCCGGTCAGTGGAACGGTCGGCGAGGTCTCCGACCTGCAGTCCGGCTCGTTTGTCGAATCGGGCGAGCGGTTGGCCGCGATCGTGCCGGAAGACGGCGTCAAGCTCGTAGCCTACTTTACCCCACAACAGGCCCTGGGACGCATCCGCCCCGGCCAGCGGGCCCATCTTCGACTCGCGGGATTTCCTTGGAGTCGGTACGGAACTGTCGAGGCAGTCGCCTCCCGCGTCGGAAGCGAAGTGCGCGAGGGCCGCATCCGGGTTGAGTTCGAGTTGCAGCCGGACGGAGAATCAGCCATCCCTCTGCAGCACGGCTTGCCCGGCAGCGTAGAGGTCGAAGTCGATCGCATTTCGCCAGCCGTGCTGCTGCTCCGCACGGTCGGTATGCGCATTCGGTCACCTCGGACGAGTCCCGAACCTCGAAACGATCACACCGCGGGAGCCCGATGAGCGTCCAATCGGTCGTCACACGCCGGCGATGGCTCGTACCGGAAGTCGTCCAGACGTCTGCGATGGATTGCGGCCCGGCATCGCTGAAATGCCTGCTCGAGGGGTACGGCATCTCGGTAAGTTACGGCCGACTTCGCGAGGCTTGCCAGACAGACGTGGACGGGACCTCGATTGATACCGTCGAGGAGGTTGCCCAACAACTCGGCCTCTCTGCCGCACAGGTGCTGCTTCCGTTGGACCACGTCCTTCTGCCGGAGGCGAAATCGTTACCCGCAATTGCGGTGGTGCGCCGCCCGAGCGGCGAAACGCATTTCGTCGTGCTGTGGCGCCGACAGGGAGGTCTCGTGCAGGTCATGGACCCCGCAACGGGACGCCGCTGGCCCAGCCAACGGCGACTGCTCGACGAGCTCTACCTGCACCGAATGTCGATCCCCGCCGCGATCTGGCGTCGTTGGGCCGGCGGTCGCGAGTTCCAAGTACCGCTGCGCCGTCGAATGTCCGACATCGGGATCTCGAGTGCCCGCGCCGAGCGGCTGATCGCCCAGGCACAGTCCGATGCGTCCTGGCGCGGCATCGCCGCCCTCGATGCCGCAGTCCGAATGGGTGACAGCCTGGTTCGAGCCGACGGCCTGCGACGTGGCCGCTTGGCAGCGCGTTTCGTTGAAACGTTCTTCGGACGCTGTGCGCAGGACTGGTCGCAGTCGGAGCAGATCATCCCAGCGGGTTACTGGTTGGTTCTGCCGGCAGAAGGTGCGAGCAACGACCAAGAGCAACTCGTTGTCCACGGCGCGGTCCTGGTTCGAGCAGAGGGTCGATCGCCCGCTCCCGGCAAAGCGCCTCCTGAAGCGCAGACCGAAGAAGCCGGCGAAGCGCCCCGTTTATCGCGAGAGCTGGAGGCGGCGCTGCGGGAGCCGAAAACGCGACCGGCACGCGAAATGTGGCGTTTTCTCAAGGAAGACGGGATCTTGGCCCCAAGCGTCATCGCGTTGGCGTTGGTTCTGGCCGCGGGCGGTGTCATCGTCGAAGCGCTCCTTTACCGGGCGTTGATGGAAGTGGGCCAGTCGCTCGGCCTCGGCATTCAGCGCGCCGGGGCGTTCGCACTCGTTATTGCTTTTCTCGCCGTGCTGACGTCGTTGCGGCTCGGCGCCGGCTTGGGGATGCTCCGTGCAGGACGCCGCCTCGAGACGCGCCTCCGACTGGCATTCCTCAGGAAGCTCCCCCGGCTGAGCGACCGCTATTTCCAAAGCAGACCGACCTCGGACATGGCCGAACGCGGACACAGCGTGCACGCAGTCCGGCTCCTGACCACGCTGGGCGGCAATTTCGTGCAGGGCGTCTTTGCTCTGGCAGCCACCACGACCGGTGTCATCTGGATTGACCCGGCCACCGCCCCGGTGGCGATCACGGTTGCGGTCCTTTCGGTTCTGGTACCGCTGGCTTGTCAACCGGTAATCGCCGAGCGCGACATGCGCGTTCGGACGCACGCGGGGGCGCTGGGCCGGTTTTACCTTGATGCCCTGCTGGGGCTGGTGGCCGCCCGTTCGCACGCCGCCGAGCCGGCCTTGCGGCGAGAGCACGAAAGCCTTCTCGTGGAATGGGCCCGCGCCGGCCTGGGCGTAAACCGCGTGCTGGTCTGGACCGAGGCCCTCGTACTGACCATCAGCTTCGGACTCGTCGCTTGGCTGATCATGGGGCACGTCGACAGGGAAGGAGTCGGCGGCGGCCTGCTGTTGCTGACGTACTGGACGCTCGCCATCCCAGGCTTGGGACAGGGCATCGCGCAGATCACGCGGCAATACCCGACGCAGCGCAACATCGCAATGCGTCTGATCGAGCCGCTTGGCGCCCTCGAGGACGAAACGGACAACCCGCCGCCATCGGAGACCAAAGAGCCGCGGGCCACTAAGAACGAGCCGGCTGCGGAGCGTCGTTCGGCAGACGCAGCCAGGGGAGTATCGATACGACTGGAGAACGTCACGGTTCGCGCCGCGGGACACACCATTCTTCAAGGCGTCAATCTGAACATCGACGCCGGCACCCACGTGGCGATCGTGGGTGCTTCGGGAGCAGGCAAGTCGACGCTGGTGGGCCTCCTGTTGGGGT
This sequence comes from uncultured Phycisphaeraceae bacterium, assembly GCA_964574815.1. Lineage (GTDB taxonomy): Bacteria > Planctomycetota > Phycisphaerae > UBA1845 > UBA1845 > CAZNPL01. Next base: position 32,485 of record CAZNPL010000017.1, on the reverse strand, counting down.
GGCACAAACCCAGCGCCGGTCGCGTGCTGGTGGACGACTGCGCCCCCGTGGGTGAACGACTGAGTCGTCTGCGCCGCGAAACGGCCTGGGTGGACCCGGCCGTACGGCTCTGGAACCGCTCGCTGATGGCAAACCTTTACTATGGCAACGCACGCCAGCGACCGATTTCCCTTGGACGCGTGCTTCGGGGCGCCGATTTGCGCGGCGTGCTGGAAACCCTCCCCTCCGGCTTGCAGACGCCGCTCGGAGAAGGTGGCGGATTCATTTCAGGCGGAGAAGGGCAGCGGGTGCGGCTCGGTCGCGCGATGGCACGCGAAAACGTGCGCCTGGTGATTCTGGATGAGGCCTTCCGCGGCCTGGATCGCGGGAAGCGAAGAACCCTGATGGCCGAAGCCCGCAGTTGGTGGCCTCGGGCAACACTCCTGTGCATCAGTCATGACGTCGGCGACACGCTGGACTTCGATCGCGCCGTAGTTGTCGAGCACGGCCTCGTAACGGAAGTGGATGATCCGCACACACTCGCCCGTAACCCCAACTCACGCTTCAGCGCCATGCTGAACGCCGAGGGCGACGTGCGTACCGGACTCTGGACGAGCACCGGCTGGCGACATCTCCGAATGGAGGACGGCGAGATTCGAGAATCGTCTCAGGACACTCGGCAATGACCAATCGGCTGGAAAATCTGACCTGGCCGGAATCGCGGTTGGGCGAAGCTCTTGAGGCGGTAGCACGCACCGGACGTCTCAAGCCGCGTCAGGTGGACGTCCCCAGGCCACCGCCGGGTGTTTCAAGTTCGAACGGTCATGCCCTCAACTCTTGGATCGAGGAGGCCGCCGCCCGCCTCGGAGTTGAAGCCGAAGCGGTGGAATCACCCTATGGAACGGTGCATCGTTTCATCACCGGCGTCGGGCCGGCGCTCTTCAAGCTCCCTCATAATGGGCAAGCCCGCTTTCTCGCTATCACAGGGTGCGACGAACAGCAAGCCACCGTCATTCCGCCGGACGGGGACGCGTGCCTGGTGGATGCCACAGCCGTGGAAAGTGCCGTGTGTCGCCGTCTCGAGGACATGCTGGCCGAGCCGGTCGAACGCTTGCTGGCCGAGGCCGGCGTTCCGGCGAATCGGCGAAGAAAGGCGCACGAGGCGATCCTTCAGGAGCGGCTTGGGCGTTTACCCGTCAGCGGGTGCTGGCTGTTGCGTCCGCAACCCGGGTCGTCCTTCTGGGGCCAGTTCAAGGAGGCGAGGCTGCCGCGGTTTCTTGCGCTGATGCTCGGATCCCACGCGGTGCATCACTCCCTGATGATCCTGTCGTGGTGGGTGATCGGGCGCGGGGCCTTGCAGGGCCGGCTTGACGCAGGATGGCTCCTCGCATGGGCGCTTCTGGTTTTCACCATGATCGGCCCGCGCCTGGCGACCATCTGGTGCCAGGGACGCTTGTCCTTCGGGGCCGGAGCGATTTTGCGGCAGCGGCTGCTGGCAGGGGCCTTTCGGCTCGATCCGCAACGAACGCGCAGCGAAGGCGTCGGCCACCTGCTTGGACGGGTCATGGAATCCGAGGCCGTGGAAGCGTTGGTCTTGGGCGGCGGCTTTCTAGCTTTGGTGGCGGCGGTTGAGGTGGTGGGCGCCGCGATCGTGCTGCTCATCGGCCCCGCCGGAGGAGTGCATGGTCTGCTGTACGCCGGATGGCTGGTGCTGGTGGGGCTCGCGATTCGACGGTTCTACGTACAGAGACGGGGCTGGACGCGGACGCGCGTGAACCTCACACACGACTTGGTCGAGCGCATGGTCGGTCACCGAACACGTCTGGCTCAGGAATCACCGGACCGCTGGCACGACGGAGAGGACGAGCCGGTGCAGATTTACTACGAGCAATCAACCGCGATGGACCGGATCGCGGCGTTCGTGCTTTCCGGAGCCGTGGGCGGCTGGAGCATTTTGGGCGTGTGCGGGCTGCTGCCCGCCCTATTGCGCGACGATCCGTCGGCGACTGCGATGGCCGTGGGGATCGGCGGAATCCTGCTCGGTGCCCGGGCACTGGAGAAACTTAGCAACGGGTTCTCGTACCTGGTGGACGCGAGGATCGCCTGGGACCAGGTCTCCCCCCTCTTCCATGCCGCCGCGGACGTCGAGCGTCCCGGATCGCCTGAGTACTTGCTGTCCGGCCCCGAAGGCGCCGGTGACAAAAGCGATGGGAAGGACGCGCCCCCCCTCATGGAAGCGCACGACGTCGAGTTTCGTTACCGCGAAAGCGGAGCGGCCGTGCTTCGCGGATGTCATCTCTCGATCCATCATCGAGATCGACTGTTGCTGGAGGGACCGTCAGGATGCGGCAAGTCCACCCTGGCGTCGGTGTTATTCGGACTGCGTGAGCCACAATCGGGACTGTTGTTGCTGGACGGGCTGGACCGCGACTCGCTCGGAGATCGGGGCTGGCGGCGAAAGGTCGTCGCCGCCCCCCAGTTCCACGAAAACCTGATCTTCACCGGCTCCCTGGCGTTCAATCTCCTGATGGGACGGGGCTGGCCGGCCGACGACGAGGATCTGATCGAGGCGGAGCATATCTGCCGCGAGCTTGGTTTGGGCGACGTGCTCGACCGCATGCCCGCGCGTCTGCAGCAGATGGTCGGAGAGACGGGCTGGCAGCTTTCCCACGGCGAAAAGAGTCGCATCTACGTCGCACGGGCCCTGTTGCAGGAAGCGGATCTGATCATCCTGGACGAGAGTTTCGCAGCCCTGGACCCCGAAACGCTGCGGCGTTGCCTGCAATGCGTCCTCTCCCGAGCCAGGGCGTTGCTCGTGATCGCCCATCCCTAGCCGAAGATGATCCGAACGGCGAGCAATGAACCTGTCAGTCCGCGTCGTGCGGCGGCATGTGGCCGCAGACCGGGTCCGCGCTGACACCCGATTCGAAGTCAGTTCTTGATGATCATGACGTTGAATTGAACGTCTGGCAGATCCCACCAGCGCATCCTGATCTTCCAACGATCCGTTTCAGTATCATACATCACCTGCGGAGGTGTCGAATCGCTTTCCTGGCGGAACACCCCATTAATGGTGACGAGCAGGATTGCCGCGGGGTCGTTGTTGGCCAGTGGGTGATTGATGGTCGTCTCATGGCAGGCGTTGCCGATCGCATCGCAGCGGCTGTTCGACATCGAGGGCACGTGCCGAAAAACCGCCGTGCTGGTGTTCGCCCCCGCGCCGGCGACACGGATCGCGCCGCCGTCAATCTCCAATGCGGTTGTTTTCGTGGTGCCGGCCACGTCAAGCTTGGCCTCGGGGTCTACCGTACCGATCCCGACATCGCCGGAGCCGAACTTGACCATGACCTCAGGTTCCTCACCGGCCTGGGTGTCGTCAATCACGAAGGAATAGCCAATGCCGGTCGAATCACCGTCGGTCTCCGGCACGCCAACATCCCAGACCCGGTTGGAACCCTGCGTCCCGGAGCGCGAGGCCAAGCGGATCATTCCCTCTGAATCCGGTATTGTGCTGTCCCCGACCTGCAGCTTGCGCCCCGGAGTGTTCGTGCCGATGCCCACGCTGCCCGTCGAAGCAGCGTTCAAAATCAAGCTCGTGCCCGTTCCCAGCAAGCCAAAGCAGTCGATCCTGTTCCCGTCAATCTCTGTCCTTTTTGTGATGGTAAGCGGTGTGGTCGATACCGTCCGACACACTGAAAGCCCGGTCCCCGGTTCGTCCAGACCTTTCGTCACGGCGACCGTCCCTTGCGCTCGGATGGCGTTGTTGGCAGCATCACCGACAACGTCCAGCGACGACGCCGGCTCGTCCGTTCCGATCCCGACGTGACCCATGTTGGTGTTGTGGATGTTATCCCCGCTGACCGCCCAGAGTCCGTCACCGCCCGGGCCGGCGAACGCGTAGGCAGCGTAGGGGGAAACGGTGACAGGCTGGCGGGGCGCGAGCGGCGTCGCCGTCGACTTGCCCGTCGGGCATGCGATGACGATGTCCAGCCAACGTGCTTGGCCGTTCCATGCGCTCTGCCCGAAATCCAACGCAACCGCGAACAGCCCGTTGGCAACCGCAATGGGCAACCGGTTCGTGTCCAGTCCGTCGAACGCGAGCGTCGGGCCGATTTGGTTTCCGTCCTCCGGCGCGTCCCATAACGAAAACCAGAAATCGCACGTCTCATTCACCGGCACGTTCCCTTCCCTGAGCATGCCCTGATAAGTGAAGGCCTGCCCCGTTGGCGCCAAGCCTTCGGACGATCGAAATGTTGGCTCACCGTGGGCGCTGATCACGATGCCGAGAAGGCTCGCTGCACCGGTTGCCAGCGCATGACGTATTTGTCGCTTCATTGCTCGACCCCTCTTTGGCGTGAATATGAGCCTATCAGTTGAACGGCTGAACCGATTATACCGCACGGGCGTTCCAGGACCAAGCAAGCTGGCAACACCAATCGCGACGCCCGATCAGTGCCGCGATTGCTCTGGGCCGATCGCAATTCGGACAGCAAATTCGGCTGCGCGGCGTCGGCGCAAGGATTTGCAATGAACGCGGTGGCCGGTAAAGTCGACGGACCTCGGCTCCCGAACGCCGCGTCTGCCGGATTTCGCCGAGACGCCACTGGTTGAGCAGCCCGGCATCCGTTGACGAAAGCGATATGAAGGCCGAACGAACACGGGTTAGCAAGTCGAAGACGGCGGCGGCGGACGAGTTCCCCCGCGCGCGTGTACGTGGCAGCGTGCTCGGTGTAGTCGGCGTCGTTCAGCGCGGGGAGCAGTTTCTCATGATCCAGCGGGCCGAGGGCATTCTTGCAGGCGGCGCCTGGTGCTTTCCGGGAGGCGCCGTGCACGACGGCGAACGTATCGAGGACGGCTTGATCCGGGAAATGCGCGAGGAGGTCGGACTCGACGTCCGGGCGGGAAGGTGCGTATGGCAATGGCGGAGCCTCGACCGTGGCCTGGAGTTGGAATTCTGGACGGCCGAGATGATCGGCGGGCAACTACGTCCGGAACCGGCCGAGGTGCAGCGTATCGAGTGGATGACCACCGAGGAGATTCGCGGGCTGGACAACGTTCTACCCAATCTGCTCACGTTCCTCGAGCACTACGGCGCCGAGTGACCCGGCACTTCGCGGCGGCAAAGGCCACCTTACCTTCCCTTCTGGATTTCAACGCTTGCCGACTTGTAGTAATCGATGGCCAGACGCAGGCCTTCGTCGAACGAGACCCGCGGCTCGTAGCCGATGAGTTCTCGTGCCAGGCGAATGTCGGCCAGTGAATGCTTCACGTCCCCCGCGCGCGGCGGAACGTAGTTCGGTGTGATGTCCTTGCCGAGAAGCTCGTTGATCCGCCGGATGATCGCGTTGACGCTGACCTGCTCGCCGCAGGCGACGTTGATCGCCTGACCGGTGGTCTTGGCGGCCTCAGCGGCCAGCACGTTGCCGTGAACGACGTTGTCAATGTAGGTGAAGTCGCGCGTCTGCTCTCCGTCGCCGTAAACCGTCGGCGGCCGATCGGCCAGGATCGCCGTGACGAAAGCCGGGATGGCCGCTGCATACTGGCTGGCCGGATCCTGCCGCGGCCCGAAGACGTTGAAATAGCGGATCGCGAGCGATTCCAGTTCAAAGCACTCGAAGAATGCCCTAAGGTACAGTTCCCCGGCGAGCTTCTGAACCGCGTACGGACTCAGCGGTTCGGGCTTGATGCCCTCATGCTTGGGTGACACGTCGACGTCGCCGTAGGCGGAGCTGCTGGCCGCATAGATGAACCGCCGGCATTTCTTCTGCCTCGCCGCCATCAGCAGGTTGAACGTGCCGTTGATATTGGCGTCGTGGCTGGCGACCGGGTTATCGACGGACTTGGGCACCGACGGAATCGCCGCCTGGTGAAAGACGATCTCGATGTCGTCGCACGCCCGCAGACAAGTCTCGAAATCACGCATGTCGCCCTCGACCAGGTCGATCCGGTCGGAGAAACCGCGGAGGTTTTCGCGTTTGCCGGTGCTGAAATCATCCAGGACCCGAACGGCGTGCCCGTCGTTCACAAACCGCTCGGCAAGGTGTGAGCCGATGAAACCGGCGCCGCCCGTCACAAGATAATTCGCCATGGTTCCCTTTCGTCCTGATCGCCGCCACCGCCGCGCCCGTCGTTCGTCAAGACGCCCGCCGGCGGTTGCGATCGTCAAACATGCCTCGACCGCGCCGAGGCTACCGGCGAAGCCGGCGACTCGTCAACGCGGCGGAAAACCTGATTGCCCGCTAACCCAGTATCGGCGGGCGTGTCCAACCAGCGTCAAGGCAAGTGTATCGTTGTCCGTACCGAGCTTTGAGTGTGCAGGCTGCCGCAAGCGGTCGATTGACACGCTTCGCAGGGCGCCGATAGACTCCCGCGCGTGGTGAGACCAGTGCTACGCGAATCACGTACCAATTGGGCGGTCGCCCGGGCGACGCTCCGCACGGTTGCCGTGTTGAGCACGCTGCCCGGATGCCAGCGGCCGGCCGAAACGCCAATCGAACCGGCGACCGCCGAATCCTTGTCGACTGTCATGCCGCAGTCGATCGAGATCGTCGAGGCATTTACGCGCTGGGCCGATTTCGACGACCGCCCCGGGATCGACGGAATCGAGTTGCACGTGCAGCCGCTGACGGCTGCCGGCGAGCCGATACAGACGGCCGGGACGATTCTCGCGGAGTTGTACGAGTTTCGTCCGGCATCGGGACTCTCCAAAGGCGAGCGGAAGGAGATGTGGACGATTGCGCTGCTGACCGAGTCGGATCAGGTCCAGCGGTGGAATCGCGCGACGCAGATGTACGATTTCCAATTGGAGCTGGCCTCCCAATCGGAGGGAATGTCTGCGGGCGAGAAATACGTTTTGATGGTGACGCATCATTCTCCACTGGGGGTCCACCGCTCGGACGAGATGATTCTGCAGGTGCCCTTGGCCGGCGATGCGTTGAGCGAACGACGATGAGGCTCGGTGCTGCGAAGCGCCGGTCATCAAGGAGAGACGGCGTGTTGTTCAAAAACTTCGGACTGGCCGTGGTGGTTATCGCGGGGCTGGCCCTGACAACGGGCTGCGACCCGCTGACGCGTGATCGCTTCGAGATGATCTCTGTGGACATGTCCAACCAGGAGGACGTCCGACGCACGATCGGCAAGCCGACCTACGTCCGGGAGCAGGAGTGGCACTACGAGCGTCCAACGCGTCATCTGAACGTGCTGGTGAGCTTTGACGAACAGGGCGTCGTCACGCGAAAGCAGTGGATCGACGCGGAGAACAACGAGTGGATCGACACGCAGCCGCCGGAGCAGCGCGCGGAGCGGGAATCCACCCGCGTGCGGACGCGCCGATAAGCTCAGCCGCGGCCGCCGGCATCGTCTGAGTGGCCCGCGGCCTGCCCGCCTGGACCAACTCGACGTGAACCCGTCTCAAGGCGTCCAGCTGGACACTTCGGCACGGACCCGCTAGGGTTTGTCGCTCTTTGCGGCCCCATCGTCTAGAGGCCTAGGACACCGGCTTTTCACGCCGGCAACACGGGTTCGAATCCCGTTGGGGTCAGTCTCTCGCCCTTCCCGGCAGTACAATTCGATTCGCAGGAATTCGCCGTTTTATGCTGTTTACGCCGTCCAATTTCGACCGAGGGTGTGTGCGGATCCGGTGCCGAACGCATCGGCCATGCTGATCGAGGTTTCGATCTCCGACGCAGCAAATCAAGCCGTACACCAGTCTCATCGCTCGATCACCTAACCGTCGGTTGGCCGGCTGCGCGCGGTGATCTTCGCGCAGCCGTTGTTCGCGCTGCCGACCGATCCAATTCTCTCGTATTTGCTGCTTCCACAAATGCGCGCATGGGCCCGGCTGACGACCAAAGGTGTCTGCCCAGGTTGCGGCTACGACCTTCGGGGAAGCATCACCGGAATCAGTCCCGAGTGCGGCAGACCGGCTTCCCAAGATTAAGACCCGGCGCCTCGGTGAGCCCGGCGTGTCGTCATCGCCACGCGGTACACGGCCTGCGTCTCTCAGCCTATCAATGTTTTTCGAACCATTACTTTACCGCGAAGAATTCTGCTTGATATTCGCGCCCAGCCCAGTAGGCTTCCTTCCCTGGCTATCGTGAGCCGGGCCGGTCGCGAAGCTTCAAGCCGCAGATTCTCGGTTGCGCCAGCTCACTGTGCAATTCTGGAAAGAGCTGATATTATTAGGAGTCTGATGCAAAGGATGTACGGGAAAGGTCTTGCGAACAGCGGCTAAATGAGGGCATCGGCTATGATCGTCCGTCCCGGTGATCGTTGCGAATGCAGTTTCCCCGATGGTGGAGTCAGAAAATGCACTGTGTTACGCGGACCTTTACCACCGAGCAAGAGCGAACCCGGCGTGCTGCCGAGCCTGTCCCCGTGGCCATACCGCTATGAGGTGCGATTCGACAACGGCGAGACTGCCATGGTGGGTGAACCGCGCCTCACGCGCGTCGGCGAAACTGAGCGCGATCCCCCGGAGACCATGGAGTAAACAATCGTAACGCGTGAGGAGCGGACGCCGCCTGGCTCGACCCGAACCCGAATTCAGTGAGCAGCGCGAAGCGGTATTCCTATGAACACCAAGCCAGACCGGCCGCTTCGTACCGGGCGCGGACTTCAGGTTCCAACTCGGTAAAGCCCAGGAGCCAGAGTTTCAGGCGCGTATCTTTTGTAGCAAGGATGGTCTTCTGGTAGGCGGGCGGAGCGAGCCAGAGGGCCGACAGGCCAAGATGATTGCGGCAGCGGTCGATCCGCTGGCAGCATCTTCGGATTTTTCTCACGATTCTGGCACTCATCACGGCACCTCGTACCCTCCTTCTGGCCTTAACACCGGGCATACGGCAACCGTGATGGCCTTGAGGCGGTGGGCGTAGCATTTGTGCATGGTAAACGGAAGGTTCTCGTAACTGGCCAAACAATCGCTGATGAGTACGCCTTTGAAGCGGGCCCCCAAGATGGAGAAGACCACGTCCTTGCCACGGCTGTCTGCAACCCGGGAGAGGGTTTGATCCAGTGTGGTGAAGGCCCACAGCCAATACTTCGGCCCCCCGACCCACCAGCTGGTTTCGTCGGCGTAGACGTGCAGTTGCGATCGAAGGCTGGCCCACAACGCTGCAAAGGCGCTTCTTGGCTTTTGTCCGCTACGCGATGCATGGCTTGAGCCAGTCCGCCCGGTGTGCCGCGGCCCTTTGAATTGCCGGGGGCGGCGCGGCGGGAGCCTTGCCCGCTTGACGCTTGAACTGTCATTCACCAGCCGTTCGGGACGGTAAATTGCTGGTTGCAATAATCTGCGATTTTGGTAGACTGGCGGTATGCCGCCGCATGAGGGACGGATCGCCAGACGTGCCGCCGAGAGCCTGGGGCAGCGTGTGCGGCGGCTGCGCAAGGGGCTCCGGATGACGCAGAAGGAGTTAGTCGCCCGCGCGGGGATCAATCAGGGCTACCTGTCCAGCATCGAACAGGACAAACGCGACCCTTCCCGACGGACCATTCACGCGCTGGCCGTCGCGCTCGACGTCCCGGAGGCCGTGCTCATCGGCCAAGGCCGCGATCACGACGCTCCTCAACCGCTCGAAACGGCCGAGCTGCCCCTGTTCGGCTCGATTCCGGCCGGAAAGCCCGCGGATTCGCAGGAGCAGCTCGAGATGTTTCCGGTGCTGCGGCATCTGTGGGCGCAGGACCGTTACTGCCTGCGACTCACCTTCGACAGCATGGAGCCGACGCTCAAGCCGGACGACATCGTGCTGGTGCACTATCGCCCCAACGTTGACCCAACCCACGTCCAGGGGCGTATCTGCGCCTGCCTCGTCGACGGCGAGCCGACGCTCAAGCGGGTCACCGTCGAGCAACGCCCGACCGGGCGCGTGATTATTCTCCGGGGCGATAATCCCGCCATACCGCCGGCCGTCATCGACGCCGACTGTGACTTCTCCATCCAAGGGGTTGTCATCAAGCTGGTCAGCAGAGAGCTTTGACGAGCTCAACGCCCTCAGAATTGCCGCGCACTGGAGCAGGCGCAGCAAGTTGTGCGCGCGGGACTACGGCTCGGAAGAGAGATGCGCGAACCGACCGCAAGGCGGCGCAGGTCAATGATGTGGATGCGGATCACCAGGCGGCAGCTTCGGCGCGACGGCGTGCATGATCGCGGGTAGCTCCTCTTGCTCGTCCAGCCGGCTGAGGACGCAGTGGCACGTCGTCGGGTCGGTCAGGTGCACGAGTTTCCATCGCCCGACTTCGACCTTGTGACCTCGGTGCTTGCCCACCACGCAGTCGTAGTCCCGGTGTGTGCCGTAGCTTTCCGCGCGCACGGGGGCGTGGAAGATTGCGGCCAGGAACTCCTCGCCGCGGTGGTAGCGGGCGGCGACGCCGGGGCTCTCGCCGAATCGGAGCGTGTAGACCTTCTCCAACTCGAAGCCGCCGGGCAGTAGCTCGGGGATGTCGAAGTTCAGTTGGGGTGCGTGTCGCCTTGCCTCGATTGGTGAGGCCTCTTGCCCGTCATAGCGCACGAGGAACCTTCGAAAGGCCTTCTCAGGGTCGAGCGGCAGCGAGTCGAGGAGCACGCTGAAGTCGACCGTGGCGGCTTCGGCCCGAGGCCCGGTCACTACCGTCGCGATCAAGCCCAGGCCGATGATCAGAACCACCGTCGCGGCCAGCGCGGCGGGCAGTCTTCGCAATCGAGTCGGGCGATCCGGCGCAGCCCGAGGCCTCCACTGCGCCGCCGGACGGAAACTGTGTTCGGGCTCCAAGTTGATCTCGATGGACGGCCAGAGTTGGTTCGGTACGCGGCGTTCGCTGGGATCGGCCAACTCGTCCGCCAGGGCGCGTAGCGATGCCAGTTCCGCCGAGCACTTCGGGCAGTCATCGAGATGTGCCTGGAGCTGCTGGGCCTCTCGTGACGGCAGTTCGCCGTCGTAAAAGGCACCGAGCTTCGATCTGACGGTCCGGCAGTCCATTTCCATCTTTCTTGGCAATCGCTCACCCCCGGCGCGCACTTCGCTCGGGAAGATCGCCTACTCTTTTTTGATGCCCAGTCGCCCCTGCCTCTTCCCGTAAATCGTAGGAATCGCCGAGGATCTCGCGAAGCCGCGCCCGCGCCCGGTTCAGGCGCGAGGCGACCGTCCCCGCGCGGCAGTGCATTGCCCGGGCGATCTCGCCGTAGTCGAGCCCCTCCTGATAGCGCAACAACAGGATGGCCCGGTCGGTCGGCTTGAGTTCGTCCAGCGCTTGCCGGATGTCGATGCGAACGTCCGTTTCGGACGCCGTGGATTCTTCGGGGACGTGCTCCGGCACGACGCGAAATTCTGCCCGGCTTCGCCGCGATTTCCTGAAGAACTGAAGTGCTTCGTTAACGGCGATTCGGTGCAGCCAGGTGGATACGGAGGCACGCTCGTCGAATTGATGAATGCGTTGAAAGGCCCGCAGATACGTGGCCTGCGCCAGGTCGAACGCACTCTCCTCGCTTCCGGTCATCCGCAGCAAAAGGCGATAAATCCGCGGCGAAGTGCGTTCAAAAAGCTCGTGCTGGGCTTCGCGGTCTCCGGCGCGGCAGGCTCTGACCAGTTCGACCTCGTTCATGGCAAGCGCTTGAGTATATGGCCTCGTTGCCAGGGAATCCGCCCCACTTTTTATGACGATACCCGAGTGACACCGGCAGGGTAAGGGCCACGGCTGGCTGTGCAGGCGCCGGGCGTACCGTCATTTGTGTGTTTGAGTGCAGTTGGCGGGAAAAGGCCCTCTGCCGCAAGGCGTACGGGCGAGTATATGACGCTGCGCGGCGGGCAACGAAAACGCCCCCCGGCTTATCGGGAGGCGATTTCGAGTCCTCACGCCATGACGCGACGATCCAGGCCGTGGGCAGCCCGGGTGCGCCAACGGGCCCGATCCGGTGCGTCATAGGCTCATGAGGCCCCCCTTTCCGTTCAGCATCTTTTCCCAATCGTGCCGTCAGAGCGGCATCGCCAAGCAGCGCTGCGGCGCTCGCACCGGGCTAAAAGTGGTGCCCCATCATCCCAGCGCCGACACCGTGGTGGTGGCCCGTGGGACCGCCGTTCCTCAGGTGGGCGTTCAGGGACTCGCTGGTCACGATGAACTCCTCGGTGTTGCCGTCGCCGTCCAGGTCCTCCAGATCATGCATGAAAAAGTGCTCGTAGACGTCGCCGCAGTCGTAGTCGAGTCCCAGGAAACCGGGCACGGTCATCATGTTGTCGATTTCCTCGCCGCCGACCGTGACGCATGCGGTAGATCCGGGCATGTCGAGCCGTCCCATCCCGACGATCTCCGCGCAAGGAATATCAACACTGACCGTTTCGCCGCCCTCGACATCGACGTTCATCACCTGCTCATCCGGACCCAGATGATGCACCAAGTAAGCCAACCTGAACGTGCAATCTTCGGCGGTGTCGTTGTGGAGCCGCAACATGATGGTGGCGCCCTCGGCAGCGAGATCGGCCTGATTCCGAAATCCCATTTGTCCCGGCGCGTGAGCCACGTAGCCGTTCATCATCGTGCCGCCGAATCCGGCCGGGCCGCCGACTTCGTTGGCCACGGCGTTGGCTTTGGACGCGACGGCCGCGACGTCGGCGTCGGCGTTCGGGATTACGAGCGAACCGCAGCCCGTGATCGTTCCGGCGATGACAGAGATTGCTGCAATGACTGCGAAGCGACGTTCCATGTTCATGACTCCTTGTTCATGGGGGCTTCTATCTGGGTCGCACACCGTCGCAGCGGCGACACCGCCGCGTAAGCGGTCCCGAATGCCGGTCGTTTGACGATACCGTTTCGATGATCGGGAACCTTGGATTCTTCCGCCGGAATTGGTTTTTTTCATGCGCTCCCCGGCCCCGGGGTGGCAACGGTCGTGAATGGAGGCCGGACGCATCCGACACCACGCTGCAACGGACGAGAATCGCCCCGAACGTGAGATTATCGAGGAGACCGGGGAAGAAATCGGAGGTGGTGCTCATCCAATTGCATGAGCGTCTCCTACGATGGAGGGGCGAAGTGGCCTGATCGAAGCGGTCGGCCCGGAGAAATGGTACTTTGGACGGAAAGGACGAACACGCGATGAAGCGTAACATTCTTTTTATGATGTTTGGCGGAACTCTTGCCCTGGCGGCTGTGGCGTTCGCAGGCGGTGAACATGACCACGGAAAGGCGAAGCACGAGCACGACGCAGAAGCCAAGGCCGCTTGTCCCATTTCGGGCAACCCGGTCAATCTGGCCGTCAGCATCGCGACCGACGACGGGCCGGTCTTCTTCTGCTGCGAGGGCTGCATCAGCAAGTACAAGGCCGATCCCTCCGAATATGCCGACGAGGTGGCGGCTCAACGTAAGGCGCTGGCCGACAGGCCCAAGATTCAGGTGACCTGCCCTGTCTCCGGCAAACCGGTCGATCGGAAGGTCCACATCGATCACGACAGCCGCAAGGTCTATTTCTGTTGTGAGGGCTGCATCCCGCAATTCGAAGCTGATCCCGATAAGTACGAGCGTGCGCTCGCAAACAGTTACACCTACCAGACCAAATGCCCCGTGATGGGCGGCAAGATCAATCCGAAGGCCTTCACGAAGCTGGCAGGCGGCGATAAGGTCTTCTACTGCTGCAAAGGTTGCGACAACAAACTGTTCGCGGAACCGCAGAATTACCTGCCCAACCTCGAGGCCCAGGGCTATCGCTTTACGGCTGAGGAGTTGTCGCGACAATAATCGCAAGGCAACGATAACGTAACGCCAAGCCGGTTTTTTTCAGCACGCGGAAAACGCCGCAGGGCGTGCCGTCGCGCCGTCGGGATGGCGCGTGCGACCGACGTACAAGCGTGCCGGTGGAAGCTTGCCCTGCCGGAACTGCGCCCGCAGGACGAGCCTTGGCTCATCTGCCAGCCGGAACAGGAGTAAAGCGAGCATGAACAGACCGGGCTTTGGACGCACGACGCGCGCGGCTGTCGCGACGCTGATTGCAGCGACTTTGCTCGCTTTCGCCGCATGTTCGCTGAACGAGGCGGGGCGCGAGGAAGTGTCGGCGCTGCTCGAGCGGCAGGAGCAGGACCGTGCCGCGACGGCCGGTCACTACGGCATGACACCGCGCGGGGCGCGGGCGGGGAACGAGGAAGAATCGCAACCGTGCGACGCCACGCAGGAGGCCGGGTCGACGCTGAGCGCGTACGTTGAGTTGGCGTTGCGTCGCAACCCGGCCATCAAGGCCGCCGAGGAGACGGCCCGGGCCGCGGCCGAGCGGGTCCCTCAGGTCACCTCGCTGCCGGATCCGATGGTGGGCACGCGCACATTTGTCGAACCGGTTCGCACCGCGGAAGGCGACAATTACTTCAACCTGGACGTCAGCCAGAAGCTGCCTGTACCCGGCAAGCTGGACACTGCCGGCCGGGTCGCCGTCGAGGAGACCCGGATGGCGCTGGATCGCGTTCGTGACACACGCCTGCGGGTGATTGCCGACGTCAAGCGGACGTACTTCAGGCTGTACGTGCAGGACCGGAGCATTGAGATTCTGGGTGACAATCAGGAGCTGCTCGCAGGGCTGATCGACGTGGCCCGTGCCCAAGTGGCCGCGGGCCGGCGCAGCCAGGACGACGTGCTGCGCGCTCAGGTCGAGTTGTCTGAACTGGAGTCGGAGTTGATTCGCCTGCGCCAGGGCCGATCTGTCGCGGCGGCCCGATTGAACCAGTTGCTGGATCGGCCGACGACGACGCTCGTGCCGTCGCCGGAGGACTATGGGATTCGTGACGCGGAGGTATCGACTGATGCGTTGATCGACGAGGCGGCGGAGTCGAATCCCGCGTTGAGTCGGCTTCGGCATCAGATCGAGCGGGAGCGCAAGGCGGTCAAACTGGCCCGGCTGGCCCGCTGGCCCGACTTCACGATTGGGTTTACCTGGATGCAGATGGACCCCCGAGGGGCGTTCGAACCGCCGCGAAATCCGCAGACCGGGCGGCGGCCCGTCGTATCTCAGCTCAGTGAGGACGGCAGCGACAACTGGGCGGTCACGTTCGGGTTCAACGTGCCGATCTGGTTCGACCGAATCGAGGCCGGCATCGAGGAGGCGCGGCGGCGACTGGCCGCGTCCGAGCAGGAATACGCGTCTGCAAAAAATGAGGTCTCATTCCGAATCAGCGACGCGCTCGAGCGCGTGCACGCTCAGGCGGAATTGGCCCGGCTCTTTCGCGACACGATCATCCCGCAGGCCGAGCAAACCTATCGCGTGTCGCAAGGCTCTTATTCCGCCGGGACGATCGACTTTCTCGATGTGATCGACAACTGGCGCAAATGGCTGACCTTCAACGTTCAATACCACCGATCGCTCGGCGAGCTCGAGCGCAGCGTCGCCGACCTGGAGCAGGCGATCGGCGTGAGCCTCAGCGAGGCCGGAGCAACCGAATGAATCCTACGCGACGAAAACGGCGCCGGGCCCGCGCGGTGGTCATCGTCATCGCGGTCATTTCCGGACTGGCGGTCGGTGCGGTCGGCGGATACTTGCTGCCGGAACGGGTGAGTGAAGGTGGTGCTTCGCAAGCGACCGAGGCGGCCGACCAGCAGGGCGAGGGCGAAAGCGGCGAGAAGTGGTACACCTGCGGGATGCATCCGAACGTTCTGCAGAAGGGGCCCGGCATCTGCCCGATCTGCCAGATGAAGCTCACGCCGCGGAAGGAAGACAAGGCCGACGAAGGCGCAGGCGCAGCAGGCGCTTCCCAGGAGCGGAAGGTGCTTTACTGGCGCGCCCCCATGGACCCCGGCTACATCTCTGAGAAGCCGGGCAAGAGCCCCATGGGCATGGACCTGGTCCCCGTTTACGCCGACGAGGCCGAATCCGCGGGGACGCACTCGATCCGTATCGATCCGGTCACGATTCAGAACATGGGCATCCGGACGCAGGTGGTCGAGCGCGGCCCGCTCGTCAAGACAATTCGCGCCCTGGGGCGCGTGGACTATGACGAACAGCGCGTCTCCTTCGTCGATACCAAATTCAGCGGCTGGATCGAAGAACTCCACGTGGACGAGACAGGCCAGTTCGTCGAAAAGGGGCAACCGCTGTTCGATGTCTATTCGCCCGAGCTCTACGCCGCTCAGGAGGAGTACCTCGCCGCCATCCGAAGCCTTCCGCGACTTGAAAACAGCAAATTCGCCGCCGCACGTGAGGAAGCGGGCAAGCTCGTCGAGGCCGCCGTCACGAAACTCAAGTATCTCGACGTGTCCGACGAACAGATCGCCCGCATGCGCGAGACGAAACGGATCGAAAAGACGCTCATGATCCACTCGCCGGCCCGCGGCATCGTTACCGAAAAGATGGCTTTGCAGGGCATGCACGTGAAGCCGGGCATGCGGTTGTACACCATCGCGGATCTGTCGCGCGTGTGGGTCTACGTGGACGTGTACGAGTATCAGCTCCCCTGGGTCCGCGTCGGGCAGACTGCCTGGACGAAACTGCCCTATATTCCCGGCAGAGAGTTCACCGGACAGGTTGTCTATATCTACCCCTACCTCGAACAGCAGTCCCGCGTTATCAAGGTACGGCTCGAGTTCGACAACCCCGCGTTCGAACTGAAGCCCGGCATGTATGCCAACGTCAGTTTGGAGTCCGAGCTGCAGCGCGACGCCTTGCTCATTCCCCGCCAGGCCTACATCGATTCTGGGACGCGCAAGGTTGCCTTCGTCGACCGCGGAAACGGCAAGTTCCAGCCGCGGGAGATCCAGGTCGGCGTCGAGGCGGAAGGCGGGATGGTCGAGGTTCTTTACGGTCTCGATGCGGGGGAAGTCGTCGTCACCAGCGGGCAGTTCCTGCTTGATGCCGAAAGCAAGCTCAAAGAAGCCGCGGCCAAGATGAGGGAGGTCGATCGCGCCAAGACGACCAAGCGCGGACCCGAGGACGCGGCGGTCTCCCAATCCGGGCAGGAACCCACAACCGGCATTCCGGAGGACGCCCGCTTCGCTTGTCCGATGGACGAGCATCCGAGCCAGGAAGACCCCGCCAAGCAGGGTGCGTACTTTGCCGAGAAACCGGGCCGCTGCCCATGGTGCAACATGGAGCTCAAGCCGCTCGACGAGCTGGACTGGGTGAAAGTGCGACGCGCCGCCCGCGGAGGCGACGTGGCCTATACCTGCCCCGACCACCAGCACGTTTTCTCCGAAGAGCCGGGCGAATGCCCGCGTTGCGGCAAGACGCTCGAGCCGTTCAAAGTCATGTACACCTGTCCCGATCCCGAGCATGCCGGGGTGATCAGCACGTTCGCCGCCAACTGCCCCCAATGCGGGCGCGGGCTGGCCGCCTATCGCGGCATCTGGCTCGACGAGCAGATGGCCGCCGACAACGTGCCGCCGACGCCGAGCCTGGCGGAGACGGCCCCCTATCGCTGCCCGATCCACCCGCTGGTTCACAGCGACAAGCCGGGGCACTGCACCATCTGCGCTAAGCCATTGGAATCGACCGAGGAACAGGTCGCCGAAGCGAAGCCGGACGACCGACAGATTCCGGCCGACGCGGCCTACACCTGTCCGATGAAGGTGTGCTGGCAGTTTTCATCCGAGGTGGGCGAGTGTTCCGTGTGCGGCATGCAGCTCCAGCCGATGGAGGAAGTTGAATGGGTCCGCGAGATGCGGGCGGCCGAGGCGGATCACGACAAGTATATCTGCCCAATGCATCCGGAAGAGCACGCCGCCGAGCCGGGAACCTGCTCGATCTGCGGCATGCAACTGGTCGAAAAGGCCACGTTCGAACCACCGCAGGCCGCTCCGGAGCAGGTGGCCGCCCAGGTCAACTACCTCACGGAGCACTATCTGGAGATCACGCGGCTGCTCGCGGCCGACAAAACGGCCGGCGTCGCGCGAAACGCATTGGGACTGGTTTCCGCCTCCGAGGAGCTCGCCAGGCACCTGGATGACCCCGACGTCGATCTGCCTGACGAAGTTGCCGAGGCGACGCAGCAGCTACACAAGGCGGCCTTGAAGATCCGCGGAGACGACCTCGCCCACGATCGCGTCGCGCTGGTCGAGCTGAGTGAAGCCATGCGGACGATTTTCGAGCACGCCCGGCCGGACACAAAACGGTGGCCCAGGCTCTACATCTACCACTGCCCGATGTCCAAGGGCGACTGGATCCAGAGCTCCAAAGAAAAGCGCAACCCCTATTACGGTTTCCAGATGCTCGATTGCGGCGAGCTTCAGGACGTCAAGTAAGGACCGGACAAGACCGGCCGGCCTCGCGCCCGAAATCAAAGTAAAGAGAGTTCCATGATCGCACGAGTCATCGAGTATTGCTGTCGAAACCGGCTGCTCGTTTTGCTGTTGACCGCGTTCGTCGTCGCCGGCGGCGTCTGGACCATCTACAACATCCGGCTGGATGCGATTCCCGACCTATCCGATGTCCAGGTGATCATCCTCACCGAGTACCCCGGCCAGGCGCCCCAGGTGGTTGAGGATCAGGTGACCTATCCGCTCACCACCGCGATGATGGCCGTCCCTTATGCCAAGGACGTCCGCGGACAGTCCTTCTTCGGCGTTTCGTTCGTCTACATTCTCTTCGAGGACGGGACCGACATGTACTGGGCGCGCTCGCGCGTGCTCGAATACCTCAACTACGTCGCCGGTCGCCTGCCCGAAGGCATCACTCCGCAGATCGGACCGGACGCCACCGGCGTGGGATGGGTTTATCAATACTCTTTGCGCAACGGCTACTACTGCCCCGATCACCCCAACGGGATGTTCCGTCATCCCGATCAGCCGGACACGTGGTACGCGTCGCGCGAAGAAGCCCCCGAGGATTTACGCGACGAGCTCGAACGCGTTCGGATGTTCGAACACGGCGGGCCGTGCCCTTTTGACGACGAGACCGAGCTTGTCCTGGCCGAGTTCGACCTCTCCGAACTGCGATCGCTCCAGGACTGGTACCTCCGCTACGAGCTGACCGCCGTTGACGGAGTGGCCGAGGTGGCGGCCATCGGGGGCTTCGTGAGGCAGTACCAGGTCGTCGTGGATCCGGACCGCCTGCTGGCCTTCGGCATCCCGCTCACCGATGTCAAACGCGCCATCCGGCAGTCCAACAGCGACGTGGGCGGGCGCGTGCTCGAGATGTCCGAGACCGAATACATGGTGCGCGGTCGTGGGTACCTGGCCACGCTCTCACCCGAGCAGATTCAGGCGGCCCGGGAGGCCGGCGCGCCGCTCGGCCGGGCCCGTGCCGAGCAGGGAATTCGTGATCTCGAACGCATCGTCATCCGGGCCACCGCCGACGGCACGCCGCTTTACCTGCGCGACATCGCCGACGTCCACCTCGGACCCGAGCTGCGCCGCGGTCTGGCTGAAGCCGACGGGGAGGGCGAGGTCGTCGGAGGCATTGTCGTCATGCGGTACGGCGAGAACGCCCTGGAGGTGATCCGCGACACGAAGGCCAAGCTCGACGAGCTCGCGCTCGGCCTGCCTGCCGGTGTCGGCATTGTCACCGAGTACGACCGATCCGCCCTGATCGAGCGGGCCGTCAACACACTCAAGAAGAAGCTCATCCTCGAGATGATCGTCGTCGCCGTCGTCTGCGCGATCTTCCTGCTGCACGTGCGCAGCAGCCTGGTGGCCATCTTCGTGCTGCCGACCGCCGTGCTCGCGAGCCTGATCATCATGCAGGTGATGGGCATCAACGCCAACATCATGAGCCTCGGCGGCATCGCGATTGCCATCGGTGCGATGGTGGACAGCTCGATCGTCATGGTCGAAAACGCCCACAAGCACTACGAACGCGACAAGGGCAAAAAGCCGCACGCCGAGATCATCATCGACGCGGCCAAAGAGGTCGGACCGACTCTGTTTTTCTCCCTGCTCATCATCACGGTGAGCTTCATCCCGATCTTCGTCCTCGGCGAGCAGAGCGGGCGGCTGTTCAAGCCGCTGGCCTTCACAAAGACGTTCGCGATGGCCGCGGCGGCCGTGCTCGCCGTGACCGTCGTTCCGATTTTGATGATCTACTTTATCCGCGGCCGGATCATGACCGAGGAAGCCAACCCGATCAGCCGCCTCCTGCAGCGCGTCTACGAGCCGTTTTTCTGGGCGGCGATGCGGGGCAAGTACTTGACGCTGCTGATCGCGCTGGTGCTGATCGGCAGCGCCCTGCTCCCCCTGCAGAAATACATCTTCGGGCGGCAGGTCGTCGGCGACGCGGTCCCCTGGCTGAAGATGTCGCGCCAGATCGGCAGCGAGTTCATGCCGCCGCTCAACGAGGGCGATTTACTTTACATGCCGACAACCGATCCGGGCATCAGCATCACCAAGGCCCGGGAGCTCCTCCAGCAGACCGACGCCCTCATCGCCAGCTTTCCCGAAGTGCATCATGTCTTCGGCAAGATCGGCCGCGCCGAAACAGCGACGGACCCGGCGCCATTGAGTATGATCGAGACCACCATCATGCTCGAGCCGGACAAGAGCCAGTGGCGCAAGCGGAAGTTCGACCGCTGGTTCGCCTTTCTGCCCGACTGGCTCAAGCGTTACTCCGGGTTGACCTACTTCTGGCCCGAGGAACGCCCGATCACAATCCACGAACTGGCCCAGGAGGAATACGACGACAACGGCAAAGTGATCGAGCGCTACACGCCGGGCGGCGCACGCATCTACTCGTTGAACGAGGTGGTCAGCTTCCCCGGTCTGACCAACGCCTGGACCATGCCGATCAAGACCCGCATCGACATGCTCTCCACGGGCATCAAGACGCCGGTCGGCATCAAGATTACCGGCGACGATTTGAGTGTCCTTGGCGACTTGGCCGCCCGCATCACCGCGGAGGTCCGCGACCTGCCCGGAACGCTCAGCGTCTATTACGACAAGACCGTCGGCGGCAATTACATCGATTTCAACATCGACCGCGACGAAATCGCCCGCTACGGGCTGCGGATCGACGACGTCCAGAGCGTCGTTCTGTCGGCCATGGGCGGCATGAACATCACCCGCACCGTCGAAGGCCTGGAGCGCTATCCGGTCAACCTGCGCTACAAGCGCGAGTTGCGCGACAACCTGCCGGCGCTGAAACGCACACTGGTGGCCACCCCTTCCGGTGCCCAGGTGCCGCTCGCACAGCTCGCCGACGTTCAGATCCACAAGGGCCCGCCCATGATCAAGAGCGAGAACGCCCGCAAATCCGCCTGGGTCTACGTCGATCTGACCACTACCGACGTCGGCGGATGGGTCGAACAGGCGAAGTCGATCATCAACGAAAAGGTCCCCATGCCGGCAGGCTACAACACGATCTGGTCGGGCCAGTACGAATACATCCAGGCGGCCAACAAGCGCCTTTCGGTGGCGGTGCCGATCGTCTTTCTCGTGATTATTCTGCTGCTTTACCTCGCGCATCGTAGCTGGTTCGACACCTTCGTGGTTCTGCTGGCGGTTCCGTTCAGTCTCATCGGGGCCGTCTGGTTCATGTACATCGCCGATTACAACATGTCGCTGGCCGTGTGGGTGGGGTTGATCGCGCTGGCCGGCCTGGATGCGGAAACCGGCATGGTCATGCTGCTCTACCTGCACAACAGCTACGACCGTTTCAAGGCCGAGGGGCGGATGAAGTCGCTGGCCGACCTCAGGGCGGCCATCCACGACGGGGCCGTCATGCGTATCCGCCCCAAGACCATGACGGTGATGACCACCATGATGGGCCTGGTGCCGATCATGATCGGGATGGGGGCCGGCTCGCAGACGATGAAACGGATGGCCGCGCCGATGTTCGGCGGCCTGATGACCAGCTTTATCATGGAACTGCTCATCTACCCGGTCATCTTCCTGGTGGCCAAGCAGTTCGAACTGCGTAAAACGCAGCAAACTTGACCAACGCGCGGGTGCCCCGCCCTTCGCCTGTTGTCGAGACCCCCGGCAAGGGAGAAAAGCGCCCCCGTTGTTTAAGCAACGGAGGACTGCTATTCCCGCGGCGCAGGGCGGGGGACGGACCCATCGTGCCCCATTGAACCGCCGGAGAACCGGCTGACTGCGGCTGTGGCGGGGTTTCTGGCCGTCAGCGGTACGACCGCATACAATGCGCCTGATGGACCAGATCATCTACTTCGACAACAACGCGACGACGAAACCGCTCGACGAGGTCGTCGAGTGCATGCTGCCGTTTCTGCGCGGCGAATACGCCAACCCCTCGAGCGTCCACCAGTTCGGCCAGCGGGTAAAGCATCAGGTCGAGATCGCCCGGGAGCGCGTGGCCCGGCTGATCGGCGCCAAGCCGCGGGAGATTACGTTCACGAGCTGCGGCACCGAGAGCATCAACTTGGCGATCCGCGGCCTGCTCACCGCCCGCCCGCAACGGCGACACGTGATCACCTCGGCCGTCGAGCACAATGCGGTGCGCAAGGTCTGTTCCCGACTGGCCGACGACGGCTGCGAGCTCGAGGCCATCGGCGTGGACGCACAAGGCCGGCTCGATCTCGCCGAGTTCGAGTCGAAACTGCGCGACGACACCGGGCTGGTCACGTTCATGTACGCCAACAACGAGACAGGCGTGCTCTTTCCCATTCAGCAGGTCGCGGAGATCTGCTCCGATCGCGGCGTGCCGCTGCACGTGGACGCGGTCCAGGCCGCCGGCAAGGTGCCGATCGACATCGAGCAGTTGCCGGCGACGCTGCTGAGCATGTCGGCCCACAAGTTCCACGGTCCCAAAGGCGCAGGAGCGCTGTACATCCGGCGGCGCACGCGAATCTCACCGCACGTGGTCGGCGGAAGCCAGGAGCGTGACATGCGCGGCGGAACCGAGCACGTGCCCGGCATCATCGGCATGGGCGTGGCCGCCGAGGCCGCGATGAACCGAACCGCCGAAGAGAAGGATCGAGTTCGAGTGTTGCGTGACCGCCTGGAGGTCGGTTTGACCGGGGCGACATCAACAGCCCACGTGATCGGCGGCGGCGCCGAGCGGATCTACAACACGGCGAACATCGCCTTTGAGGGGTTGGAAGCCGAGGCTGTCCTGATTCTGCTGAGCGAGGCCGGCGTCTGCGTATCCAGCGGCTCGGCATGCAGCAGCGGCTCGTTGGAACCGTCGCACGTGCTGGCGGCCATGGGCATCCCCTCGCACATCGCCCACGGAGCCATCCGGTTCAGCCTCTCGCACGTCAATACCGAGGAAGAAGTCGACCAGGTGGTAACCCTGATGCCGTCCATCCTCGAACGCCTGACCACGCTGAGCCGCCGCTAGCTACTGCGAGCCGCGACGTCATCTTTCCGAGCCGCGACCGTCAGGGAGCGGACCGCCTTACTTTTCCGAGCCGCGACCGTCAGGGAGCGGACCACCTTACTTTTCCGAGCCGCGACCGTCAGGGAGCGGACCACCCAGGCCATCCGAAGGTACGCGTTTAGCGAGTTTGCCCGTGCGTGCCTTCCCTACGGCGGCAGCACGGGCAACGCGGCTCTTGCCGGCGGGAAAGATCCGCGTTGCTCATGGCACCCTCCTCAGCGCACTGAACGCGTACGTCCGAAGCGTCGCAGTTCGATTGACGCTTTCGACCTTGCCGGGCGATGATGTCCGGCTACGATCGCGACGTGCCTCGCACACGAGTTCGCAACCGCATTACCGCTGCGATGGGAGAAAACAGGTGACAGAGCGTATCGTCGGTGTAATCGGCGGAACCGGTATCGGCGAGCGGCTGGCCGGGCGATCCGGGGCGGAGCGGATTGACGCCCAGACTCCCTTCGGACGACCCAGCGGGCCGATTCTGAAGGCGAATGTGGACGGCGTCACCTGCCTGTTTCTCAGCCGGCATGGTGAAGGGCATCTGATCATCCCCTCGGCGGTGCCTTACCGCGCGAACATCTTTGCGCTCAAGAGCCTCGGAGCGACGCACGTCATTGCCAGCGGTGCGACCGGCAGTTTGCGCGAGGAACTCGCCCCGGGGGAGCTCGTGATATGCGATCAGGTGATCGACAAGACGCATCAACGAAAGACGACTTTCTTCGATGAGGGGCTCGTCGCTCACGTCGAGATGTCCGATCCGTTCTGCCAGCCGCTGCGGGAGGCGCTGCTGCAGTCGGCCGAGTCGATCGGTGCCAAGGCCCATGACGGCGGCACGTACGTCTGCATGGAAGGACCGCAGTTCTCCACCCGCGCCGAGGCGTTGATGCACCGGGCGTGGGGCGGCGATCTCATCGGGATGACCTGCATGCCGGAGGCCAAGCTGGCCCGCGAGGCCGAGATGTGCTACGCCCTGGTCGCGTTGCCCACCGACTACGACTGCTGGCGGCCGCACCCGCCCGGGGCCGACAAGTCCACTTTACTGGCCGAAATTGTGTCGAACATGCAGCACGCCAGCGAGGCGGCCATCGCTCTGATCGAGGCGGTCATCAAGCGCCTGGCGACCGGGCCGCTGAACGACTGCTCCTGCCAGAACGCGCTGGAGCTGGCCATCTGGTCGGACAAGAGCGCCGTGGACGCAGCGACGATCGAGCGTCTGCAGCCGCTGATCGGACGTTACTTTTCCAAGGAATCGTAGGGCGAGCCGCCTGAAGAGATTGTCGATGTTGAGCGTTCGTTCGATCTTCTTTGCATATACGTGCTGCGCGTGTCTCGTGCTTTCGAACGCGGGGGGGCAGGACGAGGCCGCTGACGAGGACCGAAACGCCACGCGGAACGCCGATCGCGACGTGCGACGACCGGCCATTCACCCTCCGCTTTCCCGCGCCTACAAGCGTTCTTTTGATCAGGATGTTGTTGTCCTGGAGACGGTCCTGCCCCCGACCCCGCAATCCGACTGGTCCCGCATCTATGTGTACAGCGTCGGCGCCGTTCAGGCATTGCGCGCGGCGGATGGGTCGATCGTGTGGGATGAGCCGTTCGAGCAGGAATTTCGGCCGGAGCTTCTTGTGGCCACGAAGGAGCGTGCCGTTCTTACAACGGAGCATGAAGTTTTCGCGCTCCGTGCCGAGGACGGCCGGCGGCTTTGGACCGTGGGGCAACGGCCGTCCGACCTGAATCGCCCGGGCACCGATCCCGAGGACTTCGTGGCAATCTACGCCCGGGCCTACCATGGCGGTGATCTGTTCGTGCTGCGTGAGGACGGCCGTGCTATACGCGTTGGCCTGTCAACCGGAAAGGTCCTCTGGGAGCAGGAGCTGGACTGCCGCCCGGCCGGCCGCCTTGCCGTCTCCGATCGCTGGCTGATCTTCCGCGGCGAAGCGAACGGGACGCACCGCTATTACGTGGTCGAGAGCGCCACCGGCCGCGTCTCCCGCACAATCGACGCAGGCGAACGCGTCTTCGACCTGCGCGTTCACCTGACGCCGGACGAGAGACTGTTGATCATGCGCTCGCGGTCGGTGCGATGCGTCGACCCGGCGCAGGACTCCGACATCTGGCAAATCGACGTGGACGGCTACATCATCGACGCTTCGCTGGCGTTCGATCGCAAGGCCATGTACCTGTCCGACGACGCGCGGCACGTGAAGAAGCTGCGCCTCAACGATGGCACCGTGTTATGGAACTCGAGTGATACCTTTCCGTTCAAGGTCGAAAAAACGCGCGTTGTCCTCGGCCCCGACGCACTTCTGGTGCTTTCGGAATCGGCCGTGACGGCGCTCGATCCCGCCGACGGTCGTCGGGTGTGGAAAACGTCGCCCGAAACGCCAAGTCCTTTCCGCGACCATTTCCACGGCGATCCTTACCTGGTATCCGTCGCCCGACCGATCGGCAATCGCTCTGGCCGGTACGTACTTTACTTTACACGAATGTCAGGGCGACCGGACCGCTCGCCGCGCGTCGCCGATCCAATCGACATAGGGACGTTCGAAGAACTGCCGCAGATGTCGCTTCGAGACGGCGCCTTCGCGCTACTGGCCGGTCGTGAACTGATCGCCTGGGCCCACAAAGCAGACGCGAGACCGTAAACGGGGCTGGGCCCGGCGGGCGGATTCGCGACGATCCACACTGAGCAGCCCCAAGAGTCGGACCGATCACGGAAAGCACTGGGAAGGAAGGCAGCCGCTATTCCGCCGCCGCTGCTCCGCCACAGTTACAGACGGTCTGCCCGCCGATCGTGTCCAGAATCCCGAAGATGTCGAGCAGGTCGCTGCGACCGTTGCCGGCCGGACACGGCGTCACGTCGGCGTTGACGCACGAGCATGGCATTCCGTCACCGCACGCTCCGGCCAGCGCATCGAGCACGCAGAACACATCGGCGAGGTTGACCGCGCCGTCTCCGTTGACATCTCCGTGCACGCGCGGAGCATGCCGGCAAGTCCCGTTCTGACAATAGTCCCATGTGCAGACATTGTTGTCGTCGCATGCGATTTCGTTCGTGCACTGATCGCATTCGTCCGGGACCCCGTTGCTGTTGAAGTCTGCGGAGGTTCCCAGGGCCACGTCGCACTCATCGGGCACGCCGTTCGCTTGGCAGTCCACACTCGTTCGTTGCGCCACGTCACAAGCATCCGGCACGTGGTTTCGGTTGCAGTCTTCGGACTCCCCGGCCGCGATGTCGCAGCCGTCCGGAATCCCGTTCCCGTTGCAGTCGGCATCGCATTCGTCGGGCACGCCGTTGCCATTGCAGTCCAGACTGCCGCCCTCGGCGATGTCGAGTCCGTCCGCGATCGAATTGGCGTTGCAATCCGCCTGGCATTCGTCGGGAATGCCATCGCCCTCGGGAGGCAGCACGTCCGCCGACGTCCCCGACGCCACGTCACACTCGTCGGGAATGCGATTACGATTGCAGTCCACCCGATCACCGGCCACGAAATGCAGCGCATTGAGCATCAATCCCCCCCCGTACGCGTAATCGACCGGCCAGTTATCCAGGAGCGCCGTCGAGAAGTTGAAATAGACGACGCGGCCCGCACCGTAATGCGACGTGGCCACCATCGGGCTTCCGTCTTGTGCCCATTCGGCCACCAGCCATGCGTCATCGCGCAGGTCCGCCCAGACGCTCATGCCGTGCAGTTCGTCACTCGCTTCCAGCCCGTTAATCAAAGAGTTGCCCGGATCGATGAGGGTCGTACCACTGCGAATCCGGAAATCGGCGGCGCCGACCACGGGGCTGGCGTCGCACAAGGCTCCGGTCGATCCCGGCTTGGCCTGGAACACAACGAGCCCGCCTCCGGCGGCTACGAAGTCGTCAAGCTGATCGGGACAATAAGCCGCTTCGAGTTGCTCGTTCACGCCGACAACGACGACATCGAACGAAGCAAAGCTCTGCTGCGGGAGGCGCGTGGCCGGGACGACCCGCACGTCGTGCCCCGCTTCGTGGAGGCCGGCAATGACGCCCGGATCGACCTCGCCGCCGATCAAGACGGCGAGGGCGGACTCGCATTGGTCGATGATGCCGTTCGCGTTGCAGTCGCTTGCCGCACCGTCGGCCAGTTCACATTCGTCCGGCACGAAGTTCTCGTTGCAATCGGTAACTCTGCGTCTGGCGATATCGTCTCGATCAGGAAGCGTGTTGGCGTTGCAGTCGAATTGGCACGCGTCGAGAATCCCGTCGGTATACGGCGGTATCACATCGTCGGCGACGCCGTTTGCCAAATCGCAATCGTCCGGAACGCCGTTGCCATTGCAGTCCGCCGCCACGGAGTCAACCAGTGCCGGCACGTTGCCCATGAGTTGCGAGCCGTAAGCACGGTCTCCCGCCCAGACCAGATCGTCGTCGCCGGCCGACATGTGATTGATGTAGACGACGTGACCTCGATAGAACCGCTTTGTCACCAGCATCGGAACGCCGTCGGACCACGACAGCACGACCTCGGCATCGACCTTGGGTACGAGCAGCGCACTTGGGCCGCTCAGCGAAGATTCCGGGTCCAGGCCGGCGACGACCGGGTTGGACGGTTCAGCAACGTACGTACTCGTTCTCACGGAGACCGGTCCCGCGTGCAGAACCGGGTTTGATCGACCTCGGAAATTCTGGCGGTTAGGCACTGCGTGCAGCAGAACCAGCACGCCGCCCCGGCCGACGAACGAGTCAATTCGACTGACGAACGCCGCATCGTCCGAGGCTGCTCCCGCTCCCAGAACGATCACGTCGTAAGACCGCAGTTCCGTCGGCATAAACCCGATCGGCAGATACTCCACGACGGCATCCGCCTGCCGAAAATCGTCGAGGAAACCTGCAGTGACCGCACCGGACGCAAGCACGCGTACCCGCGTTTCGCACGCGTCCGAAACACCGTTGGAATTGCAGTCCGCCGCCGCGCCCATCGCGATGTCGCATTCGTCCGGCTTGCCGTTCTCGTCGCAATCCGCACTAATCCCGCCGGCGATGTCCTCGTCGTCGGGCACACCATTCGAGTTGCAGTCGCCCTGGCATTCGTCCGGAACGCCGTCCCCGCCTCCCGGAAAAGCATCCGTGGATGCCCCGGTGTTTATGTCACACGTGTCGGGCACGCCGTTCTCATTGCAGTCTCGGGTGTCGCAGGCAGGGCCGGACAGTCGGAGTCTGAAACGCGGCTCGCCGACAACCGGCC
The DNA here is from genome assembly GCA_964574815.1 of uncultured Phycisphaeraceae bacterium. Classification (GTDB taxonomy): domain Bacteria; phylum Planctomycetota; class Phycisphaerae; order UBA1845; family UBA1845; genus CAZNPL01. The sequence goes on along the minus strand of CAZNPL010000017.1, from coordinate 4,090 downwards.
CCGCAACCCTGATGTAATAGGTCGATTGCCCCGTGACGGAAGTCGTAACGAGCGACGCCGCTCCACAGGCGTCATCGTTGCATCCGGCCTCGCGCTGGCCCGGTCCCGGGCAGCCTGTATGCACCGACACGGTTGTGTCCAGGAGGCTGCCGCACGTGTCAACGGTCAGCACACCGTCGCGTGACGGTGTATAGCGGTACCACCCGTCCACCTCCGCGTCCGAGCAGGAGCAGTCGGAACATCCGTCGCGGTCCATGTTCTCGATCGATCCAAGATAGACGACGCCGGGGCAGATCGGTTTGGCGTTCGAGCACTCGTCTGATACGCGCGCGCCGGACGAGGCCAGGTCGCATTCGTCGGGCACGCCGTTGCCGTCGCAATCCGGGCTGCTACCCGTCGCGACGTCGCATTCGTCGAGCAGGCCATTGCCGTTGCAGTCGATGTCCTGGCATACGTCCGGCACGCCGTTTCCGTCGCAGTCGCCGAGAACGCCGTTCGCCAAGTCGCACTCGTCGGGAATTGCATTCACATTACAATCAACGCTCGCGCCGCCGGTGATATCGCATTCGTCCGGTATGCCGTTTCCGTTGCAATCAGCGCTCAGTCCGCTGTGAATGTCACAACTGTCGGCCGCGTCGTTGCCATTGCAGTCCGGTTCGCATTCGTCGGGTATCCCGTTGCCGGAACAATCCTGAACAAGCCCGGCATCTATCTCTTCGTCATCCGGTACATTGTTGCAGTTACAGTCACGCTCGCACTCGTCCGGCACGCCGTTTTCGTTACAGTCGCCGACCGTGCCGTCCTCGAGGTCACAGCCGTCGGGCATGCGATTGGCGTTGCAATCGGGCACCCTGCGCAGTTCGATCTCGGTGTCGTCAAGGAACAGGTTTCCGTTGCAGTCACCGGCCTCGTACGCGCCGATGTCGACGATCGGGCTCACTCCGGCGCCCGTGTCCGCCGTCTTCGGGTCGTCGAGCAGCCGGGCCACCCCGGCGGCGTCAAGCGGCACCGGCTCGGTGACATCGCCGTCGAGGTCCGCGTCGGCCAAGTCGGCCGGAATTGCGGAGTTGTCGCCCGCGTCGACGCACGGCGACAGCGCGGAGATCGAGAGGTCATCGTCACTCGTGCCGGTGACGCCATCAATGCCGGCGGGATTCACGAGCATCGGTTCGATCGATCGGTTGCCGACTCCGTCGAAGGCGCCGGTCCATCCCTGTACGTTGCTATAGCGAATCGCGGGCATGCCTTCTTCGGCGAAGATCTGCGCGAATTCGCCGGTGCCGGCAGCATCGCGATTATCCCAGAAGATCGAGTTGGCAATATCAAGCGCGGCGCCGTTGACGGCATGGACGCCGCCGCCCGTGCTCCGAGAGCGATTGGCGACAAACGTGCAGTTGACCAGGCGGGGTGCGCCGTTGGCCAAAACGTACAATGCCCCGCCGGCGCCGGATGTCCGATTGTTGCTGAACGCGCAGTTGGCCAGCAGCGGCCGGCTTGCTCCTCCCAGCAGATCTCCGATCTGCATGGCCCCGCCCGTCTCCGAGACGTTGCCGGCGAACAGGGTGTTCACGATGACCGGATTGGCCTCGAACATGTTCAAGAATCCGCCGCCGGCCGTTTCGGCGAAGTTCTGCACAAACCCGCAGCCGACGAACCGGGCGGTGGCACCCCAGTTCGTCAGGCCTCCTCCGATTTTGGCCGCGTTCCGCTCGATCCGACAGTTGCGGAACGTAGGACGCCCGCCGGCGATCCAGACACCCCCGCCGTTCACCGACTGGTTTTCGCTTATCACGCAGCCGGTCAGAACGGGATCGCCCCCGTCGTCGAACAGCGGTCCTCCGGCGGTGAACGGAGAGCCGCCGCTGAGTGTGGCCAGATCGCCCACCAGCGAACTCAGATTGGCGCTGACAAGGCCGCCGCCGAACTCGGTCGCCTTGTTGCCGGTAATGACGCAATCCTCGATGGATGGGTCACCCACTTCGATGTATACGCCGCCGCCCACGGCGGCCACGTTACCCGTGACCATGCATTGCCGAATCGTCGGGGCGCCGCCCTCGATCTGAATGCCGCCGCCGGTGAACACCCGGCATGCATCTTCCGTGGTGCGCCCGCCTGTCACCACGAATCCATCCAGGATCGTGCCTTCGTCGCCATCAACGATCGTGACGACGCGAAACACGTTCTCCTCCATGTTCGCGAATTCCGAGCCGTCGTCTCCATTGAGATCGCCGCTGAGAATCGTGGCGTGTTGCCAGGGGGCACGCTCGTCGCGCTGTCGCTCCATCCCGACAAAACCGCCGAAAAGCCCCACGCCGGACGGCAGCAGGAAGGTGGCTTCCCGGCTCCCGCCGGCGTTCGTCGGCGTGTATGTTCCGGCGGCTACCCAGATCTCCCGCACCGCGTTGCCCGTCCGAGAACTGATGGCCAAAGCCGATTGCAGTGACGTATAAGCGTCTCCCCAGCTTGTGCCGTCGCCGTCGCCCGCGGCTGCGGCATCAACGTACAGGACCTCCGCACGGCATTCGTCGGGGATGCCATCACCGTTACGGTCGCGGTTTGAGCCGTAAGCGATATCACATTCATCCGGGACGCCATTCCCGTTGCAGTCCTGGTCCGGCGCCAGGCATTCGTCCGGAACACCGTCCCCTTGGCAGTCGACACTCGCGCCGGAGGCGATGTCGCACTCGTCAGGTCGCGTATTGCGATTACAGTCACCGCTCTCGCCCGACAAAAGGTCACATAGGTCCGCAATGCCGTTTCCATTACAATCGGTAATGGTCTCACATTCATCCGGCACCAGATCATCGTTGCAATCATCACTTGTGCCCTCAGCGATGTCGCAAGCGTCGTCAACGCCGTTTAGGTTGCAGTCGACCGGGTCATTGCATTCGTCGGGGATTCCGTCGCCGCCGCAATCGATGCTCGAGCCGACAAGAATATCGCAGGAGTCGGCGCGCCCGTTTCCGTTGCAATCGGGTTCGCACACATCCAGAATCCCGTCGCCTCCGCAATCCAGGGAAGGATCGTCCTGAATCTGCTGCGCGTCTTCCGTTCCGTCGCCGTCGCAATCGGATTCGAACAGCGGCGAGATGCAAAGAGAATATGTCTGCGGGCCGGCGGGCACGTTGTGCCCTTTTACTTCGATGCGCCAGATGCCCGGCGTGGGATCGTCGACGACAACCTGCTCGATGTTGTTCAGACGGTCCGGCCCGTCGCGCGTAGCCGGGGCGGTGGGCGCCTCCGGATCCAGCGTCCACGGGTGATGGACCCGACCGCGCGGATCGATCACGCGAACGTCGAGATCGTTCACCAGCGCCGGCTCCACGTTCGGTGTCCCCGGTACGTCGTCCCATGCGAGCGTCGCCTTCACCCGCTCCGCCCCGGATGAGACGTGAATGGAAGTGCTCCGCGAATCGCCCTGTGCAACTTGCTCCTCCTGAAAGGAGCCGGAGCGCATGAAGTCGATTGTCTGCTGGATCTTCACCAGTCCGTAGCCGCTCTGGAAATCCGGCCCCACCGCGCCCAGGTCTTCGGCGTTATGCGCAAGCAAGGCCTTCAACGTGGCGTTGGAAGGATCCGCGCGGTCAGAAAACCGGCTGCGATAGTCCTCCAGCAGCAAGGCGCCCAAGCCCGTGACGGTCGGCGTCGCCATCGATGTCCCGCACTTGGTGGAGTAGGCGCCGCTGAGCGAACACGAGGTCACGCCCAGGTCATCGTCGAGCTGACAGCCGGGTGCAGTTACGTCGGGCTTGAGTCGACCATCGTCTGTTGGTCCCCAACTCGTGAAAAATGTGACCGATGCGTCGTTCGAATTGACCGCGCCGACCGTGATGTGGTTCTTCGCCGTCGCAGGAGGCGCTGTGGAATGATAGCCGCCCGGACTGACGCGACAGCAAAACGTGCAGCCACGCTCATTCCCATTGGCCCAGACCACCCGGAACGGCTTTCCCAACGCTCCTCGAACGATCGAATCGATGACGGTGGACGTCACCCCATAATCGCCCGTGATGTTGCAGCCGAAAAGGTTGGCGCACGCGTTCGTGCCGATCGAATTGTTGGCGATGTCGGCGCCGTGAACGTTGATCGCCTC